>MEED01000038.1 GCA_001724855.1 Lautropia sp. SCN 69-89 | reverse complement strand
TCTCCCCGACCGCGAAACGGCGGAGGAGGTCGCGCACACGCTGGTGGGCGAACGGCTGGCCGCCTGCGTGAACATTCTCGGCACCTGCACTTCGGTGTATCGCTGGCAGGGCGAAGTCGAGGAGGCCGAGGAGGTCACCGTGCTGGTGAAGACGACGCGCCTGCGCCATGCCGCCTGCCGGCAGCGCCTGGACGCGCTGCATCCGTACGAGGTACCCGAGATCGTGACGATCGCGCCCGAGGCGGTCTGGCCGGCCTACGCGCAGTGGGCGGCCGGCGAGACGCGCGACGCATCGGCCGGAATCCGCGACGCGTCGACCCGCGTGCGTGACGCACAGGCCGGCATGCGCGACGCCGAGGCCGGAGCGCGCGAAGGGTCCGGCGAGGGCGCGGAAGGCTGAACGCGGCCACCCGTCAGGCGTCGCCGCCGTTGCCCGGGCCCGGGGACGACCGCACGCGGCGCGCGCGCCGGCGCCGCCGCCGGCCGAACGGGTCGGAGGCGGACAGCATCGCGCGCGCCCTGAGGAACGAGAACAGAAGCGCGCCAATCATCACCATCGAGCCGATGGCCCACCAGAACCCGGTCTTCGAATGCAGCCCCGGGATGAACTCGAAGTTCATCCCGAACACGCCGGTGATCAGCGTCAGTGGCAGGAACACCGCGGTGATCGCGGTGAGCGTGCGCATCACTTCGTTGGTGCGATACGCGGTGGCCGAGAAGTGCAGTTGCACCGCGCTCTCGACCGACGATTCGAGTCGGCGCGCGTGGTTGAGCACGCGGTGGATGTGGCCGACGATGTCGGCGGTGCGCACCAGCAGCGCGTCGTCGAGCGCATGCAGGCCGCGGGGCGTACCCGCTCCCCCGACGGTGCGCTCGAGGCGCTCGTCGCGCCATTCCTGCAGCGCGTCGAGCTGCTCCTCGCAGAGGTCCTGCAGTCGCCGCGCCTCGCGCCGCGCCTCGAGCAGTTCGTACCAGTCGCGAAACGGCCGGCGCGGGTCGAGCAGTTCGCGCTGGCGCTGATCGAACTGCTCGGTGAGCGGTTGGCGCAGGTCGAGGTATCGGTCGACCATGCCGTTGAGGATGCGCAGCATCAGCTCCTCGGGCTGGGCAGGCAGCCGCGCACGTCCTCCGGCCAGCAGCCGATCGCGGATCGCGGGCACGAGCCGGCTGTCGGGGGCGCGCACGGTGACCAGCACCTGCGGGAACAGGAAGAACACCGCGGGACGGGTTTTCACGCGGATCACGCCGGACGGCTCGATCGCGTCGGTGCGGATGGCCAGCCCGCGGAACACGATCATCTCGTAGTCGTTCGTCGAATCGAAGTACGACGGATGGCCCGGGTTCTCCGCGTCGAGCAGATGGTCCTCGAAGACGCTGGCGCCGGTGAGCTGCTGCACCGGCGCGGTCCAGGCGCGACCGTCCTGGTACACGCAATCGCACCAGACGAAGCCCCCGGCGGGCATCGCCGGGACCGCATCGGAGACCGCGGCCCCGTCGGGCCGGACGATCACGAACTGCATCGCGGGCGGCTCCTGCCGGCGTTCGCGACGAGGCTGCGGCCTGGCGCGCTCAGCGCGACTCGCGCAGCCAGCGCGCCACGTCGCGCGCGAAATAGGTGAGGATGCCGTCGGCACCGGCGCGCCGCATCGCCAGCAGCGACTCGGTGACCACGGCGCGCTCGTCGAGCCAGCCGTTGGCCGCGGCCGCCTTGAGCATCGCGTACTCGCCGCTCACCTGGTAGACGAAGGTCGGGCAGCGGAAGGCGTCCTTCACCCTGCGCACGATGTCCAGGTACGGCATGCCGGGCTTCACCATCACCATGTCGGCGCCTTCGCGCAGGTCGAGCGCGACTTCGCGCAGCGCCTCGTCGGAATTGGCCGGGTCCATCTGGTAGGTCTTCTTGTTGCCCTTGCCGAGGCTGGCGGCCGAGCCCACCGCATCGCGAAACGGCCCGTAGAAGCCCGACGCGTACTTGGCCGAATAGGCCATGATCCGGGTGTGGATGTGGCCCGCAGACTCCAGCGCGCGGCGGATCGCGCCGATGCGCCCGTCCATCATGTCCGACGGTGCGACGATGTCGACGCCGGCCTCGGCCTGCACCAGCGCCTGGCGCACGAGAATCTCCATGGTCGGGTCGTTCAGCACGTAGCCGTCGTCGTCGATCAGCCCGTCCTGGCCGTGGCTGGTGTACGGATCGAGCGCCACGTCGGTGAGCACGCCGAGTTCGGGAAAGCGCTGCTTGAGCGCCGCCACGGCGCGCGGCACCAGTCCTTGCGGATCGGTCGCGGCCCGCCCGTCCGGCGTCTTCAGCGACGGTTCGATGACCGGGAACAGCGCGATCACCGGAATGCCGAGCGTGAGGCACTCCTCGGCCACCGGCAGCAGCCGGTCGACGCTCATCCGCTGCACGCCCGGCATCGACGGCACCGCCTGCACCTGCGCCTGGCCGTCGAGGACGAACACCGGATAGATCAGGTCGTCGGCGTGCAGCACGTTCTCGCGCATCAGGCGGCGCGAGAAGTCGTCGCGGCGCATCCTGCGCATGCGCACCGACGGGAAGTCCTGGAAGAAACGCTCGCCTGCGGTCATGTCGGTCGGTTCCTGTGATGCGGGGTTGTCACGTCGCGCCGTCAGCGCCCGTCGCCTGCATCGCCGGGTGCGCTGCCGCCGGCGCCCCGATACCCGGAGAGCCATTCGCCGATGAGTTCGCGCGCTTCGTCGAGCCCGATCCGGCGCGTTGCCGAGAACGATAGCAGAGCCATCGGATTGGACATTCGCAGTGCGCGCAGCGCCGCCTCGGCGTCGCGCATCGCGGCCGCCTGCTGCGCCTGGCCGAGCTTGTCCGATTTGGTGAGCAGCACCAGCAGCGGCACCTCGGGCCGCATCCACGCGAGCAGGCCGCGGTCGAGATCGGTGAGGCCGCGGCGGATGTCGAGCACCAGCACCACGCCGGCCAGCGCGCGCCGTTGCGACAGGTAGCGGCCGGCGAGCTGGTCCCAGGCACGCTTGACTTCGATCGGGGCAGTCGCGAAGCCGTAGCCGGGCGTGTCGACGAGGAACGCCTGCGGCGGCGAATCGGCAGGACCGAGTGCGAAGTAGTTCAGCGCCTGCGTGCGCCCGGGCGTCTTGCTGGCGAACGCCAGCCGGCGTTTCTGGCACAGCGCGTTGATGGCCGACGACTTGCCGGCGTTGGAGCGGCCGACGAACGCGACCTCGGGAATCTCGCCTTCGCGGGGAAGTTGCGCGAGCTTCGCGACAGTGGTGGCGAACCGGGCAGTCAGGAGGGCAGAGGCCACGGCGGCGAAGAGGGCGGGGGATGCGCCCGGGAGTCCGATGCGACGATCGGTATGACCGTCTTGGGCACGTATTGTACAATTCAGGGTTTGTGTCGGGCGCGTCCCGCGGCCCGACGTTTCCCGGGTTTGCCCCATGCACCGAGCCAGACCGTTCGTCGCAGTCTTCGCTACAACCTTCGTGCTCGCCGGAAGCGCCCTTGCACAGGCGCCGGCAGCCGGCAGCGAGCCCGCGCGTCCCGACCTCGAGCGCGGCGCGCAGGTCGCCCAGGAAGTCTGCGCCGCCTGTCACGCCGCCGACGGCAACAGCCCGACACCGGCCAACCCGAAGCTGGCCGCGCAGCATGCCGACTACCTCGCCAAGCAGCTGCACAACTTCAAGGTGAAGCCGGGCGCCGAGAAGGCCGAACGCGCCAGCGCGATCATGGCCGGGTTCGCGGCGATGCTCTCCGACGCCGACATCCGCAGCGTCTCGGCGTACTTCGCGTCGCAGACGCTGAAACCCGCGGTGGCGAAGAACAAGAACTTCGTCGAACTCGGTCAGAAGATCTATCGAGGCGGCATTGCCGCCAAGGGCGTTCCGGCCTGCGCCGGCTGCCACGGCCCGGCGGGCGCGGGCATTCCGGTGCAGTACCCGCGGCTGCAGGGCCAGTACGCCGAGTACACCGAGTCGCAACTGGTCGCGTTCCGGCAGGGCGAGCGTGGCAACAGCGCGATGATGAGCACGATCGCCGAGCGTCTGTCCGACCGCGAGATCAAGGCGGTCTCCGACTACATCGCCGGCCTGCGCTAGCCCCGGTTCACGCTTTCCCGCACCGGCGCCGCCGGTGCGGCCGCGCCGGTAAGGCGCGCGGACGGCCCTGCGACCCATCGCCCGAAAGGAGCATGCCATGCTGGTTCGCACCCGCCGTGCCGACGACCCTCAGCCCTCGGAAATCACGCCACGCCTCCTGCACGAGCATCGACGCTCGGTACTGAAGGCGGCGGCTGCCGGCCTCGCTGCCTGGTCTGCGTCGACGATCGTCGACGCGGCGGCCGCGACCGGCGAGTCGTCGGGGTCGCCGGGGGCCACGCGGCTGCAGGCGCGCACCAGTGCGCTGTCCACGATGGAGCGGCCGACGCCGTACAAGGATGTCGTCGGCTACAACAACTTCTACGAGTTCGGCACCGACAAGGACGATCCCGCCGCCTACGCGGGCTCGCTGCGCGTGCGACCCTGGACCGTGACGGTCGAAGGCGAGGTCGCGCGGCCGCGTGTCTTCGACATCGACGAACTGCTCCGGCTCGCGCCGCTCGAGGAGCGCATCTACCGGCTGCGCTGCGTCGAAGGATGGTCGATGGTCATCCCCTGGATCGGCTATTCCTTCGCCGAGCTGATGAAACGCGTCGAGCCCACCGCCAAGGCAAGGTACGTCGAGTTCGTCACGCTCGCCGACGCCGGGCAGATGCCCGGGCTGCGCTCTTCGGTGCTGGCCTGGCCGTACGTCGAGGGCCTGCGCATCGACGAGGCCGCACACCCGCTGACGCTGCTCACGCTCGGGCTGTACGGCGAGGTGCTGCCGAAGCAGAACGGCGCACCGGTGCGCATCATCGTGCCCTGGAAGTACGGCTTCAAGAGCGGCAAGTCGCTGGTGAGGATTCGCTTCGTCGAGAAGCAGCCGCAGACCAGCTGGAACCTCGCCGCGCCGCAGGAGTACGGCTTCTATTCGAACGTCAATCCGCAGGTGAACCATCCGCGATGGTCGCAGGCGACCGAGCGCCGCATCGGCGAGGACGGGTTCCTGCAGCGCAAGCGTCCGACGCTGATGTTCAACGGCTATGCCGACCAGGTGGCGTCGTTGTATGCCGGCATGGATCTTCGCAAGGCGTTCTGAGCCGGTGCCGCGTCGCGCCATGCGCGCTCGCGCCACCGGGATGCCATCGTTCGCACAACCGTCGTCGCGCACGCTGACGGGAATCCGCGCGGTGGCATTCGTCGCCGCCCTGCTGCCGCTTCTGCGCCTGGTGGCGCTGGGTCGTGCCGACGCGCTGGGCGCCAACCCGGTCGAGTTCGTGACCCGCTCCACCGGAACCTGGACCCTGGTGATGCTGTGCGTCACGCTGTCGGTGACGCCGCTGCGGCAGTTGCTCGGCTGGCCCTGGCTGCTGCGGTTGCGGCGCATGTTCGGCCTGTACGCGTTCTTCTACGCGGCGCTGCACTTCACGGCCTGGGTGTGGTTCGACCAGTGGTTCGATCCTGCCTCGATGATCGCCGACGTCGTCGATCGACCGTTCGTCACCGTGGGCTTCACCGCGTTCGTGCTGATGCTGCCGCTGGCGGCGACCTCCACGCGCGCGATGATGCGTCGGCTCGGTCGCCACTGGCAGGAGTTGCACCGGCTCGTCTACGCGGTGGCCGTGCTCGCGGTGCTGCACTTCTGGTGGCACAAGGCCGGCAAGAACGACCTGGCCGAGCCGATGATCTACGCGGCCGTGGTTGCGGCCTTGCTCGGGTTCCGGGCGCTGCGGCAGCTCGTGCGCCGCACGCCGGCCGACGCGTCAGCGCGGCAGGCGCCTCTCGAGCGCGAATAGCGACTCGACCGGTTCGCGTTCGCGCACCAGGTGCGCCTCGCTGCCGTCGACGATCACCTCCGCGGCGCGCGGACGCGTGTTGTAGTTCGAGGACATCGCCATGCCGTAGGCGCCCGCGGAAGCGATCGCCAGCAGGTCGCCCTCGGCGATCGCGAGCTTGCGTCCGCGCGCGAGCCAGTCGCCCGATTCGCAGACCGGGCCGACGACGTCGTAGACCTGCTCCGGGCCGGCGTTGCGCGCCTCGACCGGCAGCACGCCGTGCCAGGCGTCGTAGAGCGCGGGACGCATCAGGTCGTTCATGGCCGCGTCGACGATCGCGAAGCGGCGCTCCGCGTTGCTCTTCAGGTACTCGACGCGCGTGAGCAGGACGCCGGCATTGCCGACGATCGAGCGCCCGAACTCGAAGACCAGCCCGAACGAGGCGCCGCGCGGATGCCGGTCGATGCGCTCGAAGATCGCCCGGAACAGCGCCTCGCGCGACGGCGGCTCCTCGTCCGCGTAGCGGATGCCCAGGCCACCGCCGAGGTCGACGTGCCTCAGGGCAATGCCTTCGGCGTGCAGCGTGTCGACCAGTTCGAGCAGCTTGTCCAGCGCCGCCATGAACGGATCGATGCTCGTGATCTGCGAGCCGATGTGGCAATCGATGCCGATCACCTCGATGTTCGGCAGGCGTGCCGCCGTCCGGTAGGCGGCGAGCGCGGCATCGTGTGCGATGCCGAACTTGTTCTCGCGCAAGCCGGTGGAGATGTACGGATGCGTGCCCGCGTCGACGTCGGGGTTCACGCGCAGCGAAACGGGCGCGCGCCGGCCGAGTGCGCCCGCCACCCGGTCGAGCCGCAGCAGTTCGCTCTCCGACTCGACGTTGAAGCAGCGCACGCCCGCCTCGAGCGCCATGCGCATCTCGGACTCCTGCTTGCCGACGCCGGAGAACACGACCCGCGACGGGTCGCCGCCCGCCGCAAGCACCCGCTTCAGCTCTCCGCCCGAGACGATGTCGAAGCCTGCTCCCTCGCGGGCGAGCAGGTCGATCACCGCGAGGTTCGAGTTCGCCTTCAGCGCATAGCAGACCAGCACGTCGCGCGTGCCGGCGGCGTGCCGGAACTCGGCGAACGCGTCGACGATCGCGCGCCTGGAATAGACGTAGGTCGGGGTGCCGAAGCGCTCGGCGACGGTCGACAGCGGGAGGTCTTCGACCAGCAGTGAATTGCCGCGATACTGGAAGGCGTCCATCGGAATCAGGGGGTGCAGGGTCAATGGCGCGGTACCGGAGCCGCCGGGGGCGCCTCCGGGTTCGCGGCGAGCTTCTTCTTCGGCTGGGAGTCGGGCAGATACAAGGGCCCGCGCTGGCCGCAGGCGGCGAGCAGCGCGACCACCGCGGCCGCGGCAGTCACTGCGATGAGCCGTGCCGGCGCGCGCAGGCGCGGGGCTGCGCGCTCGGTGCGCTGGTTGGCCGTGCGCACTCAGAAGACCTGGTTGCGGATCAGGTCGGCGTCGGCCCCCGCGGCCACGCCGTCTTCGGAGACGCCGAGCGAGGCGATGCCCTGTCCGGGGCCTGTCTCGGCGTAGTAGTACTCGCCGTCGATGCGCACGATGCCCGGCGGCGGCTGGGTCCCCTCCTCGGGCACGCCCTTGAGCGCGGTCGCCATGTAGTTGATCCAGATCGGCAGCGCGAGTCCGCCGCCGGTCTCGCGGTCGCCGAGCTTGCGCGGCTGGTCGAACCCGACCCATGCGACCGCGGCGATCCGCGGGTTGTATCCGGCGAACCAGGCGTCGATCGAGTCGTTGGTGGTTCCGGTCTTGCCGGCGAGGTCGCTTCGCTTGAGCACCCGCGCGCGCGTCGCCGTCCCCATGCGCACGACGTCGCGCAGCATGCTGTCCATCAGGAACGCGTTGCGAGCGTCGATCGCGCGCAGCGACTCGTCGCCGGCCTGCCTCGGGTTCGCGCTTGCGAGCAGCCGGCCGTTGATGTCGGTGATGCGCGCAACCAGGTAAGGCTCGATCCGGTAGCCGCCGTTGGCGAAGACGGTGATCGCGCGTGCCATCTGCCACGGCGTGACCGAGCCCGCGCCGAGCGCCATCGTGAGGAACGGCGGAATGCGCTCGGGGTCGAAACCGAAGCGCGACACGTAGTCCTGCGCGTATTGCGGGCCGATCGCCTCGAGCAGGCGGATCGAAACCATGTTCTTGGACTTCGCCAGCGCGGTGCGCATGCGCATCGGTCCCTCGAACTTGCCGTCGTAGTTCTTCGGGTCCCAGAGCTGCCCGCCGGTGCGCGCCGGGTCGATCAGCACCGGAGCGTCGTTGATCACCGTGCTGGTCATGAAACCCTTCTCGAGCGACGCCGAGTAGATGAACGGCTTGAAGCTCGAGCCGGGCTGGCGCCAGGCCTGCGTGACGCGATTGAACTTGTTGCGCTCGAAGTCGAAGCCGCCGACCAGCGCCCGCACCGAACCGTCGTGGGTGTTCAGCCCGACCAGCGCGGCCTGCACTTCGGGCAGCTGTGCGATCGCGTAGCCGCCCTTGCCGGTTTCGACGATGCGAACCACCGCACCGCGCCGCAGGCGCCGCGATGCCGGCGCGCGCTCGCCGAGCGCCGGCGCGACGAACTTCAGGCCCTCGCCGGCGATCTCGATCGAGCTGCCGCGGCCGCGCGAGACCACCACCCGCTTCGGGTCGGCCGAAAGCACGACCGCCGCGAGGAAGCGGCCGATGTCGTCGTTGTCGCCGATCGACGCTTCGACGACATCCTCGGCCGCGGCCTCGTCGGCCGGCAGGTCGAGCATGCGCTCGGGACCGCGGAAGCCGTGCCGCCGGTCGTAGTCGAGGACGCCCTCGTCGAGCGCTTCGTTGGCCGAACGCTGGTCGGCGGCGACGATGGTCGTGTAGATCTTCAGTCCGGCCGAGTAGATCTCCTCGCGATACAGGTCGAAGGCCAGTTGCCGGGCCAGTTCGGCCACGTAGGGTGCGTGGACCGGATAGTCGGCGTGCGCGGGCATGAACGACAGCGGCTGCGCGAGCGCCGCGGCATATTCGGTCTCGGAGAGAAAACCGTTGTCGCGCATGCGCCCGAGGATGTAGCGCTGCCGCTCGATCGCCCGCTTCGGGTTGACCATCGGATTGAAGCGCGACGGGGCCTTCGGCAGCCCGGCGAGCACGGCCGCCTCGGCCGCGCCGAGCTTCGACAGCGGCTTTCCGAAGTAGGTCTGCGAGGCTGCGGCGAACCCGTAGGAACGCTTGCCGAGGTAGATCTGGTTCAGGTACAGCTCGAAGATCTGTTCCTTCGTCAGGTTGTCCTCGATGCGCAGCGCCAGCAGGATCTCGACGATCTTGCGCGTGTAGGTGCGCTCGGACGAAAGGAAGAATTCGCGAGCCAGCTGCATCGTGATCGTGCTGGCGCCCTGCTCGGTGCCGCCGGCGACCAGGTTGACCAGCGCGGCGCGCGCCACGCCGATCGGGTCGACGCCCATGTGCTCGAAGAAGCGCGAGTCCTCGGCCGCCAGCACCGCGTTCTTCACGACCTTCGGCACGTCCTCGATGTGCACGAACGTGCGGCGTTCCTCGCCGAATTCGCCGATCAGCTGGCCGTCGGCCGTGTACACCCGCAACGGGATGCGCGGCCGGTAGTCGAGCATCGCGTCGAGCGGGGGGAGCCGGTCGTTGAGCAGCACCAGCGCGAGCGCGACGAGCAGGCCGCCGGCCGCCGCGGCCACCACGGGAATGGCGAGCGCAGCCAGGCCGAGGCGAATCCAGTTCGTCTGCGTGGCGGGCTTGTTGCGCGAGCGGCGTTTCGTCGTGTCGGTCATGCGCGCATCCGCAGGCTCGGCGCCCGCGTTGCTGTGGCCGGATTTTATACGGATCGTGCGCCCATGCCCCCGTGGCTCGAACCGCAGGCAAGCCATCCGCGGAGCAGGATGCCGGGCGGGCGGTGGCGGTGCGCGTGCAGGCCCGTAGGCGCTGCCGCGCGCTTGCGCCGTACGACTGCCCGGAACAACCGCCGATGCCCCCCTGCCGGGCCGAGCCTGCCGGATGGTCGATGCGGTGCGACGGATGGAGCCGGGCGGTCGCCAAGCTGTGCGGAAAAGGCTTTACATTAAATCGAGCTTGCTGCTTGCATCTCAAGCAGTTTGTAGAAATAATCCGTAAATCCTTAGATATTAAGGATTTTTTGAGCCGAGGCACCCCGTGGCGGTGATTCCATCGAATCTGTTTCGCAGGGCCGCACCACCGCTGGTCGGCATCGACTTGAGCGCGTCGAGCGTGAAGGTGGTCGAACTGCAGAAAGGGCAGCGCGCGTCGATGCGCCTGGAGCGCTACGCAATCGAACCTCTGGAGCGCGGCGCGATCGTCGACGGCAACATCGAGAAGGCCGAAGCGGTCGCCGACGCGCTGCAGCGCGCATTGCGCAAATGCGGCAGCCGAGCACGCGAGGCGGCTCTCGCGCTTCCGTCGGGGGCGGTGATCACCAAGAAGATCATGCTCCCGGCCGGGTTGCGCGAGGAAGACTACGAGATCCAGGTCGAGACCGAGGCGAGCCAGTACATCCCGTTCCCGATCGAGGAAGTGAACCTCGACTTCCAGGTGCTCGGCCCCGCCTCCGCCGCCGAGGAAGAGGTCGACGTGCTGCTGGCGGCGTCGCGCAAGGAGAAGGTCGACGACCGCGTGGCCGTGGCCGAGATGGCGGGCCTGCGACCGGTGGTCATGGACGTCGAGCCCTACGCGCTGCGCGCCGCGGTCGACCACGTGGTCGAGTTCCTGCCGAACAAGGGTCAGGGGCAGATCATTGCGGTGTTCTCGATCGGGCAGACGATCACCTACCTGACGGTCGTGCTGAACCGCCAGACGATCTTCGAGCGCGAACAGGTCTTCGGCGGTCAGCAGCTCACCCAGGACCTCGTGCGCCTGTACGGACTCACCCCCGAAGAGGCCGAGCTCAAGAAGCGCACCGGAGACCTGCCCGATAACTACCAGCGCGACCTGCTGCAGCCGTTCGTCGAGCAGGCCGCCACCGATATCGGGCGCGCGCTGCAGTTCTTCTTCACCTCGACCCCGTACACGCGCGTCGACCAGATCTACCTCGCCGGCGGCTCGTCGGTGGTGCAGGGCCTCGCCGAAGCGGTCGCCCAGCGCACGCAGGTGCCCGCCGAGATCCTCAGCCCGTTCCAGGGGATGGAACTCGCCGGCACGGTGCGCGAGCGCCAGCTGCGCGCCGACGCGCCTTCGCTGCTGGTGGCGACCGGCCTGGCGATGCGGAGGTTCGACGCATGAGCATGCGCATCAACCTGCTCCCGCACCGGGAGATGCGCCGCGAGCGGCGCAAGAAGGACTTCGTCGGCCTGCTCGCGCTCGTCGGAATCGGCGCGCTCGCGGCTGCGGTGGTCGTCGCGCTCGGCATCGACCAGAGAATCGACGCGCAGCGCGCGCGCAACGATTTCATCCGCGCCGAGAACGCGAAGCTCGACGCCCAGATCCGGGAAATCGCCACGCTGCGGGCCGAGATCGAAGCGCTGCGCGCAAGGCAGTACGCGGTGGAATCCCTGCAGACCAACCGGACGATTCCGGTGCACCTGATGGACGAACTGGTCAAGCACACCCCCGACGGCATCTACCTGAAGACGATGCGCCAGGACGAGCGCAAGATCACGCTGGCCGGCTATGCGCAGTCCAACGAGCGGGTCTCGGAGCTGCTGCGCAACCTCGCCAACAATACGCCGTGGCTCGAGCGCCCCGAGCTCATCGAGATCAAGGCCGCGCGCCTCGGCGGGGCCGCGGCGGCGAAGGACAAGGATGCCCGGCGCGTCTTCGAGTTCTCGCTGAACGCGCTGATCAAGACGGTCGATCCGCAGCCGAAGGCGGCCAAGACCACCGCTGCGCCGGCCACGCTGGCGGCGGCCGGCACGGGCGCGAACAGGTGACGCGATGAGCAAGTTCAACCCGAAGATCGACTTCGGCGGCCTCACGGCGCAGTTCGCCGGGCTGCAGGGGCGCCACCCCGGACTGTGGCCGACGCTGCCGAAGGCGGCATTGCTCGCCGGACTGGTCGCTGCGGTGCTCGCCATCGCCTGGGCGTCGTACTGGCGCGGACAGCTCGACGAACTCGACCGGCAGGTCCGCGACGAGGAACAACTCCGGCAGGAGTTCACCACCAAGATGAAGCAGGCGGTGAACCTCGACGTGCTGCGCAAGCAGAAGGAGCAGGTGTCCCTGTACGTGAACCAGCTCGAGAAGCAGCTGCCGAGCAAGGCCGAGATGGACGCCCTGCTGTCGGACATCAACCAGGCCGGCGTCGGCCGGGGACTGCAGTTCGAGCTCTTCAGGCCCGGACAGGTGGTGGTGAAGGACTACTACGCGGAGCTTCCGATCGCGATCAAGCTGTCGGGCAACTACCACGATTTCGGCGCCTTCACCAGCGACGTCGCGAACCTGCCGAGGATCGTCACGCTGAACAACATGCAGATCACGCTGCCCGAGCGGCAGGCCGCCGGGACCGGACCGGGTCCGCTCACGATGGAAGCGATCGCGAAGACCTTCCGCTACCTCGATCCCGACGAGATCGCCGAGCAGCGTCGACTGGCGGCAGCAGCGAAGAACAAGGCGAAGAAGGGGGCGGCGAAATGAAGCGCCTGCTGATGGTGGTCGCGGCGTGCACGCTGGCCGGCTGCGCAAACGACCAGAGCGAACTGCGCGCCTGGATGCAGGAAGTGCGCGCCAACACCAGGCCGGTCGAGGAGCGCATCGAGGAGCCCAAGCGCTTCGCGCCGTTCCGCTACGAGGACGAGGCGCAGGCCGACCCGTTCTCGCCGCAGAAGCTGGCGGTCGTGCTCGAGAGCTCGCAGCGGCCCGGATCGAGCGGGCTGCGGCCCGACCTGAACCGCCGGCGCGAGGCGCTCGAAGCATTCCCGCTCGACACGATCCGGATGGTCGGGCGCCTGGAGAACGGCCGGCGCAACCATGCGCTGCTCCAGGTCGACAAGACGGTCTACCAGGCGCAGGTGGGCAACTACGCGGGCCAGAATTTCGGCGTGATCACCAGAATCAGCGAGAACGAGGTCCAGCTCCAGGAACTGGTGCAGGATGCCGCCGGCGACTGGGTCCGGCGAGAGTCGACGCTGCGGCTTCAAGAGGGGAGCAGTCAATGACAACGACATTGCGCAACGCGGGATCGGCCGCCCGCGCGACCGCCCGCGCCGCCGTCGCAGCGCTGTTTGCGTGCGTCGCGGTGCTGTCCGCTCCTGCCGCGCTCGCGCAGGCGAACTCGATCGAATCGGTGACCAGCGTGCAGCAGGGAAGCACCACTTACCTGCGCATCGGGATGAAGAATCCCCCGACGACGGCCCCTGCGGGCTTCTCGGTGTCGAATCCGCCGCGGATCGCGTTCGACTTCGTCAACACCGACAACCGCGTCGGCAAGAACTCGCTCGAGCTGCCACAGGGCGACGTGCGCAGCGTGGCGATCGTGCAGTCGGGCGATCGCGCCCGGCTGGTGCTCAACCTGAAGCGGCCGCTCAGCTACAACACGTCGATCGACGGCAACGCGCTGACGGTCGCGCTCGAGCCAGTGGCGGCCGCCGGGGCGGCGGCGTCGCCGGCCTACAGCTTCGCCAAGCCCGACGGCAAGGGCACGCACTCGCTGCGCGACATCGACTTCCGCCGCGGCAAGGACGGCGAGGGCAGGGTGGTCGTCGACCTCTCGGACCCGGGCGTCGGCGTCGACATCCGGCAGCAGGGCCAGACGATCGTCGTCGACTTCCTGAACGCGAGCTTGCCCGAGAACCTGCGTCGCCGCCTCGACGTCGGCGACTTCGGTACGCCGATCACCGCCGTGCGCGCGTTCCAGCAGGGCGACAACGCGCGGCTGGTGATCGAGCCGCACGGCGAATGGGAGCACAACGCCTACCAGAGCGACACGCAGTTCGTCGTCGAGGTCAAGCCGCTGCGACCCGACCCGTCCCGCCTCGCGCGCGGCATGCAGCCCGGGTACCGCGGCGAGAAGCTTTCGCTGAACTTCCAGAGCATCGACATCCGCGCGCTGCTGCAGGTCATCGCCGACTTCACCAACCTGAACATCGTCACCAGCGACTCGGTCTCTGGCAACCTGACCCTGCGCCTGAAGGACGTGCCCTGGGACCAGGCGCTGGACATCATCCTGCAGTCCAAGGGCCTGGACATGCGCAAGAACGGCAACGTGATCATGGTCGCACCGCGCGACGAGATCGCGGCCAAGGAGAAGCTCGACCTCGAGTCGCGCGCGCAGATCTCGGAGATCGAGCCGCTGCGCACCGAGACCTTCCAGCTGAACTACCAGAAGGCCGATGCGCTGCACAAGCTGCTGGCCAACGACAAGCAGCGCGTGCTGTCCAAGCGCGGCAGCGTGGTGGTCGACGAGCGCACGAACAAGGTCTTCGTGCAGGACACGGTGTCGCGCCTGGAGGAAGTGCGCAAGATCATCGCGCAGGTCGACGTGCCGGTCCGGCAGGTGCTGATCGAGGCGCGCATCGTCGAGGCCGACGACCGCTTCTCGCGCAACCTGGGCGTGCGGCTGGGCTTCAACCGCATCAACGCCCCCGCGGGAAGCTTCGCCGGGCAGGGCACCATCTCGGGCAACCTGCAGGGCGTGCACGACCTCACGCCGCTGCCGGGTGCGGTGGGCACCGGCACGACGGCGCTGGCCAACACGAACTTCGTGAACCTGCCGGCAGCGAACATCTCGGGCGTCAACCCGTCGACCTTCGCGATCAGCCTGTTCAACTCGAGCCTGACGCGCTTCCTGAACCTGGAGCTGTCGGCGCTCGAAGCCGACCAGCGCGGCAAGGTCGTCTCCAGCCCGCGGGTGCTGACGGCCGACCAGGGCAAGGCGATCATCGAGCAGGGCACCGAGCTGCCGTACCAGCAGGCGACTTCGAGCGGGGCGACCGCGATCCAGTTCCGCAAGGCCAACCTGAAGCTCGAGGTGACGCCGCAGATCACGCCCGAGGGCAACGTCATCCTCGCGGTCGAAGTCAACCGCGACGCGGTCGGGCAACTCACGCCGGCCGGTTTCGCGATCGACACGCGTCGTGTGCAGACCCAGGTGCTGGTGGAAAACGGCGGCACCGTGGTGATCGGCGGGATCTACGAGCAGTTCGAGCGCGACAACGTGAACAAGGTGCCGCTGCTGGGCGACCTGCCCATCGTCGGCGCCGCGTTCAGGAACTCCAGCCGCACGAACAACCGCACCGAGCTGCTGGTGTTCCTCACGCCGCGCGTGGTCACCGACACCGCGATGGCGCGCTGATGGCGATGCCGGGGCGCGCCAGCCCGCGCCGCCGCTGATGGCATCCCAGGACGAGGCACCCGGTCGCGCCGCGGCGCGGCCGGTCGTGCTGGTAGGGATGATGGGCTCGGGCAAGTCCACCGTCGGCCGGCGACTCGCGGTGCGCCTGCACCGGCGCTTCATCGACGCCGACAAGGTGCTCGAGGAACGCTGCGGCGTGCCGATTTCGACAGTGTTCGAACTGGAGGGCGAAGAGGGTTTTCGCCGTCGCGAAGCGGCACTGCTCGACGAGCTGACCCGGTTGCCTTCGATCGTGCTCGCCACCGGAGGCGGAGCGGTGATGCGCCCGGAAAACCGGCGCCTGCTCGCCGAGCGCGGGCTGGTGGTCTTCCTGCAGGCGTCGCAGGCCGACCTCTGGCAGCGGCTGCGCCGCGACCGCACGAGGCCGCTGCTGCAGACGGAAGACCCCCGCGAGCGCATCGCGCAACTGCTGGCACTGCGCGAGCCGCTGTATCGCGAAATCGCACACCTGACCGTCGTGAGCGCGCGCCAGCCGGTGGACCAGCTGGTCACCGATATAATCGGGCGTCTTCCCGAGGAAATCCAGGCCGAGGCCCGGGTCGGTTGAGGGGCGGCTGGCGGCCCGGCTGTCGTTCCCGGCCCGACGCACCGCCGTCCCGCCGCATGATTGTCCGCGAACTGCGTATTCCGCTCGGCGAGCGTAGCTACCCGATCCTGATCGGCCCGGGGCTGCTGTCGGGCAACGACGCGCTGGCACGCCTGGCCCAGGGGCGGCAGGTCGCGGTGGTCACCAACGACACGGTCGGTGCGCTCTACGAGGCACGGCTCGCGACGTCGCTCGCCGGTGCCGCGGCGCTCGTGTCGATCCGCCTGCCCGACGGGGAGGCCTACAAGAACTGGCAGTCGCTCGATCGCATCTTCGAGCAGTTGCTGCGCGAGCGCTTCGACCGGCGCTGCCTGCTGGTGGCGCTCGGCGGCGGGGTGATCGGCGACGTGACCGGCTTCGCGGCCGCGGTCTACCAGCGCGGCGTCGATTTCGTGCAGGTGCCGACCACGCTGCTGGCGCAGGTCGATTCCTCGGTCGGCGGAAAGACGGCGATCAATCACCCGCTGGGCAAGAACATGATCGGCGCATTCCACCAGCCTAAGCTGGTGCTCGCCGACGTCGACACCCTGCGCACGCTGCCGCCGCGCGAGCTGTCGGCGGGCCTGGCCGAAATGATCAAGCACGGTGCGATCGCCGATCCGGCCTATCTGGGGCGGCTCGAGCGCGACCTCGAGGCGTTGCGCGCCTGCGATGCGGCGGCGCTCGGCGACGCGATCCTGCGCTCTTGCGAAATCAAGGCCGCGGTGGTTGCCGCCGACGAGCGCGAGACGGGGCTGCGCGCCACGCTCAATTTCGGCCACACCTTCGGCCACGCGATCGAGGCGGGCCTGGGCTACGGCAACTGGCTGCATGGCGAGGCGGTAGGCGCCGGGATGGTGATGGCTGCCGACTTGTCATGCCGAGCCGGGTTGCTCGATGCCCCGACGGTCGAGCGGCTGCGCCGCACGATCGCCGCCGCCGGCCTGCCGGTGCGCGGCCCGGCCTGGCCGTTCGAGCGCTACGTCGATCTGATGAGCATCGACAAGAAGGCCCGACAGGGGACACCGGAGTTCGTGCTGCTCGAGCGGCTCGGTGCGGCGCGCGTGCAGCCGGTGGCCGACGCGCAGTTGCGCGCGACGCTGGCGGCCTGCACCCGCTGAGCGCCGCAGCGGGCATGGGCAGCGGGGTCTTCGAGCGCGCGCCCGCCGCGCTCGCCCCCTGGGCGGCCGACCCGGCGACGAGCCGCGGGCGGCGCCACGTCGAGCCGCGAGCCGGCACGCGCACCGAGTTCCAGCGTGACCGCGACCGCATCGTCCACTGCACCGCCTTCCGCCGGCTCGAATACAAGACACAGGTCTTCGTGAACCACGAGGGCGACCTGTTCCGCACCCGGCTCACGCATTCGATCGAAGTGGCACAGATCGGCCGGTCGATCGGCCGCAACCTCGGCCTGAACGAAGACCTGATCGAGGCGATCGCGCTGGCGCACGACCTCGGACACACGCCGTTCGGCCATGCCGGCCAGGATGCCTTGCACGAATGCATGCGCGCGCACGGCGGATTCGAGCACAACCTGCAGTCGCTGCGGGTGGTCGACGAGCTCGAGCAGCGCTATGCGGCCTTCGACGGCCTGAACCTGTGCTTCGAGACGCGCGAGGGCATCCTGAAGCACTGCCGGCCCGAGGACGCGCGCGCGCTCGGCGAGCTGGGCGAGCGCTTCCTGCAGCGGCGCCAGCCCTCGCTCGAGGCGCAGGTCGCCAACCTCGCCGACGAGATCGCCTACAACAACCACGACGTCGACGACGGCCTGCGCTCGGGCCTGCTGCGGCTCGGGCAACTCGACAGGATCGACCTGTTCGCCGACCATCGGCGCAGCGTGGAACGGCTGCATCCGGGTGTCGCGGGCCGGCGCCTGGTACACGAGACCATCCGGCGGATGATCGACGACCTGGTGGTCGACCTGCTGGCCGAGTCGCGCAGGCGGATCGGAGCCGCCGCGCCGCGCTCGCTCGACGAGGTGCGTGCCGCGCCGCCGCTGGTGGCCTTTTCGCCCGCGATGCGCGAGCGCTCGGTGCAACTCAAACGCTTCCTGCACGAAGCGCTCTACCGACACCCACGGGTCGACGAGGCGATGGGGCGCGCCCGCGGGGTCGTGCACCGGCTGTTCGACGCGTATGCGGCCGACCCGTCGCGCTTGCCGGACGAGCACCGCGAGCGCTTTCAGGCGATCGGCCTGCGCGCGGTCGCCGACTACATCGCCGGCATGACCGATCGCTTCGCGTTGCGCGAGCATGCGCGGCTGACCGGAGAGCCGCCGCCGGAACTGGCCTGTTCCGACGCGACCGAGTAGGCGCGCAGCCCCCGGTCGGGCCGCGTGCCCGGTACCGACTTGCGGCATGGCCGCAACGCCGCCGGCCCGCTCGCTATGCACTTCCAGCTGGGTGCGGCGTATACTGGGCAGTTCGTTCGCGCCATTCGCGCTGCATTGCGGCATAGCGCCGCCCCAAGCGCTTCTAGACGCAAGCAAGCACTAACTTAGTTTTGTACCGGTGGATTTGCCCGGGTTCGCAGGCAGTACGCGGCGGGTCGGGGCGACTGCGCGCGCAGCGCGGCGCCGACACCGGATCCGGAGCTGGCACGATGGAACACTCGCACCGTCATCCACCGCAGTGTGCGGCCTCGCCGACCGCAGAAGGCCTGTACGACCCGGCGCGCGAGCACGATGCGTGCGGCGTCGGCTTCATTGCCCACATCAAGGGCAGGAAAAGCCACCGGATGATCGAGCAGGGCCTGCAGATCCTGTGCAACCTCGACCATCGCGGCGCAGTCGGCGCCGATCCGCTGATGGGCGACGGAGCCGGCATCCTGATCCAGCTGCCCGACCAGTTCTTCCGCGAGGAAATGGCACGCCAGGGTGTCAGGCTGCCTCCGGCCGGCGAATACGGCGTGGGCATGGTGTTCCTGCCCAAGGAGCATGCGTCGCGACTGGCCTGCGAACAGGAGCTCGAGCGCGCGGTGCGCGCCGAGCGTCAGGTGCTGCTCGGCTGGCGCGACGTGCCGGTGGACCGCGAGATGCCGATGTCGCCCGCCGTGCGGGCCAAGGAGCCGGTGATCCGACAGGTCTTCATCGGCCGCGGCCCCGACGTGATGGTCACCGACGCGCTCGAGCGCAAGCTGTACGTGATCCGCAAGACCGCCAGCCACGCGATCCAGCAGCTCGGCCTGAAGCACAGCAAGGAATACTTCGTCCCGTCGATGTCGGCGCGCACGATCGTCTACAAGGGACTGCTGCTGTGCGGCCAGGTCGGCCAGTACTATCGCGACCTGCAGGATCCGCGCGTGGTCTCGGCGCTCGCGCTGGTGCACCAGCGCTTTTCCACCAACACCTTCCCCGAGTGGCCGCTGGCCCACCCGTACCGGCTGATCGCGCACAACGGCGAGATCAACACGGTGAAGGGCAACTACAACTGGCTGCGCGCGCGCGAGGGCGTGATGCGTTCGCCGGTGCTGGGCGAGGACCTGAAGAAGCTCTATCCGATCGTCTACGCCGGGCAGTCCGACACCGCGACCTTCGACAACTGCCTCGAGCTGCTCGTGATGGCCGGCTATCCGCTGGTGCACGCGATGATGATGATGATTCCCGAGGCGTGGGAGCAGCACGCGCTGATGGATCCGAAGCGTCGCGCGTTCTACGAATTCCACGCCTCGATGATGGAGCCCTGGGACGGGCCCGCGGCCATCGTCTTCACCGACGGCCGGCAGATCGGCGCGACCCTCGATCGCAACGGGCTGCGCCCGGCGCGCTACTGCATCACCGACGACGACATGGTGGTGATGGCCTCCGAAGCCGGCGTTCTGCCGTTTCCCGAGAGCAGCATCGTCAAGAAGTGGCGGCTGCAGCCCGGAAAGATGTTCCTGATCGACCTCGACCAGGGCCGCATCATCGACGACGCCGAGATCAAGAACCAGCTCGCCAACAGCAAGCCGTACCGCGAGTGGATCGAGGCCATCCGCATCAAGCTCGACGAGATCGGCGTGCCGCACGACGCCGAGGCGGCGGCGCGTGAGGCGCAGGGCCCCACCGAGCAGGAGGTGCGGCTGGCCGGGCGCATTACCGACGAAGTCTCGCAGCAGACGCCGCCGCCATCGGTGTCGGCGCTGCTCGATCGGCAGCAGGCGTTCGGCTACACGCAGGAGGACATCAAGTTCCTGATGGCGCCGATGGCCGCCGCCGGCGAGGAGGCGATCGGGTCGATGGGCAACGACTCGCCGCTGGCGGTGCTCTCCAACAGGAACAAGCCGCTCTACAACTATTTCAAGCAGCTGTTCGCGCAGGTGACGAACCCGCCGATCGACCCGATCCGCGAGCAGCTGGTCATGTCGCTGGTGTCGTTCATCGGTCCCAGGCCGAACCTGCTCGACCTGAACAACATCAACCCGCCGATGAGGCTGGAGGTCACGCAGCCGCTGCTCGACTTCGACGACATCGCGCAGATCCGCGGCATCGAGCTGCTTACCGACAACAAGTTCAAGTCGTACGAGCTCGACATCTGCTACCCGGTCGCCTGGGGCAAGGAGGGCATCGAGGCGCGGCTGGCATCGCTGGCGGCCGAGGCCGAGGACGCGGTGCGTTCCGGCTACAACATCCTGATCGTGTCCGACCGGCGCATGTCGCGGGAGCGAGTGGCGATCCCGGCGCTGCTGGCTACCAGTGCGATCCACCTGCACCTGGTCAACCGCGGCCTGCGCACGGCCACCGGGCTCGTGGTCGAGACCGGCTCGGCACGCGAGGTGCACCATTTCGCGCTGCTGGCCGGATACGGCGCCGAGGCGATCCATCCGTACCTGGCGATGGAGACGCTGGCCGACCTGCACCGTGCGATGCCCGGCGACGTCGGCCCCGACAAGGCGATCAAGAACTACATCAAGGCGATCGGCAAGGGGCTGATGAAGGTGATGTCCAAGATGGGCATCTCCACCTACATGAGCTACTGCGGCGCGCAGATCTTCGAGGCGATCGGCCTGTCGCGCGCGCTCGTCGACAAGTACTTCAGCGGCACGCCCAGCAACGTCGACGGAATCGGCATCTTCGAGGTCGCCGAGGAAGCGATCCGGCTGCATCGCGCCGCCTTCGGCGACGACCCGACGCTGGCGGCGATGCTCGACCCGGGAGGCGAGTATGCGTACCGCACCCGCGGCGAAGACCACATGTGGACGCCCGAATCGATCTCGAAGCTGCAACACTCGACGCGCGCCGGCAGCTACGCGACCTACAAGGAGTACGCGAAGCTGATCAACGACCAGACGCGGCGCCACCTCACGCTGCGCGGCCTGTTCGAGTTCCGCTTCGACGCCTGCACGCCGGTGCCGATCGAGGAGGTCGAGCCGGCCGCCGAGATCGTCAAGCGCTTCGCCACCGGCGCGATGTCGCTCGGCTCGATTTCCACCGAGGCGCACACGACGCTCGCGGTCGCGATGAATCGCATCGGCGGCAAGTCGAACACCGGAGAGGGCGGCGAAGACGCGATGCGCTACCGCGCCGAGATGCGTGCCGGCAAGCCGGTGATCCGCGACGGCGACACGATCGGCAGCGTGATCGGCGCCGATCGCATCGAGGCGGACATCGCGCTCAAGGAGGGTGACTCGCTGCGCTCGCGGATCAAGCAGGTGGCATCGGGCCGCTTCGGCGTCACCGCCGAGTACCTCGCCAGCGCCGACCAGCTCCAGATCAAGATGGCGCAGGGTGCCAAGCCGGGCGAGGGCGGCCAGTTGCCGGGCCACAAGGTGTCCGACTACATCGGCATGCTGCGCTATTCGGTGCCGGGCGTCGGACTGATCTCGCCGCCGCCGCACCACGACATCTACTCGATCGAGGACCTCGCCCAGCTGATCCACGACCTCAAGAGCGCCAACCCGCGCGCCTCGGTGTCGGTCAAGCTGGTCTCGGAGGTCGGCGTCGGCACGGTCGCTGCGGGCGTCAGCAAGGCCAAGGCCGATCACGTGGTCATCGCCGGGCACGATGGCGGCACCGGCGCGTCGCCGCTGTCGTCGATCAAGCACGCCGGCACGCCCTGGGAACTCGGCCTGGCCGAGACGCAGCAGACGCTCGTGCTCAACGGCCTGCGCGGGCGCATCGTGGTGCAGGCCGACGGCCAGATGAAGACCGGCCGCGACGTGGTGATCGGCGCGCTGCTCGGCGCCGACGAGTTCGGCTTCGCGACGGCGCCGCTGGTGGTCGAAGGCTGCATCATGATGCGCAAGTGCCACCTGAACACCTGCCCGGTCGGCGTGGCCACGCAGGATCCGGTGCTGCGGCGCAAGTTCGACGGCAAGCCCGAGCACGTGGTCAACTTCTTCTTCTTCGTGGCCGAGGAGGCGCGCGAGCTGATGGCGCGGCTGGGCATCCGCCGCTTCGAGGAGCTGATCGGCCGCGCCGACCTGCTCGACACGCGCAAGGGCATCGAGCACTGGAAGGCCAGAGGGCTCGATTTCTCGCGCATCTTCCACCAGCCGGCGGTGCCGGCGACCGTGCCGCGCCGGCGTGTCGAAGACCAGGATCACGGGCTCGCGAGCGCGCTCGACCACAAGCTGATCGAGCTGGCCAGGCCGGCGCTGGAGCGCGGCGAGAAGGCGTCGTTCATCCTGCCGATCCGCAACGTCAACCGCACCGTCGGCACGATGCTCTCGGGCGAGGTCGCGCGCCGCTACGGCCACCAGGGCTTGCCCGACGACACGATCCACGTGCAGCTCAAGGGCACCGCGGGGCAGAGCATGGGCGCGTTCCTGGCCAACGGCATCACGCTCGACCTGGTCGGCCAGGCCAACGACTACGTCGGCAAGGGGCTGTCGGGCGGGCGCATCATCGTGCGACCGACCAACGACTTCCGCGGCCAGTCCGACCAGAACATCATCGTCGGCAACACGGTGATGTACGGCGCGATCGCCGGCGAAGCGTTCTTCTGCGGGGTCGCGGGCGAGCGCTTCTGCGTGCGCAACTCCGGCGCCAGCGCGGTGGTCGAGGGCACCGGCGACCACGGCTGCGAGTACATGACCGGCGGCACGGTGGTCGTGCTCGGCGAGACCGGGCGCAACTTCGCCGCCGGCATGTCGGGCGGCGTCGCCTACGTCTTCGATCCCGAAGGCGGCTTCGGCTCGCGCTGCAACCTGGCGATGGTCGGGCTCGAGCCGGTGCTGTCGACGTCCGAGCAGCTGGCACAGGCCGATCCCGCGACCTGGCATCGCGGCGAATGCGACGAGATCATCCTGAAGGGACTGATCGAGCAGCATTTCCGCTACACCGGCAGCGAGAAGGCGCGCGCGATCCTCGACGACTGGGAGCGCAGCCGCGCGGCGTTCGTCAAGGTGTTTCCGGGCGAGTACAAGCGGGCGCTCGGCGAGATCAACGCAAAGCGGCACGAGCGCGCGGGGCGCGAGCAGACGACCGCCTGAGCGCGGCAAATGCGCAGCGGGCAGCGGCATCCACCTGGCGAATCAGCGAAATGGGCAAAGTCACCGGATTCCTCGAATTCCAGCGCCTGAGCGAGGCGGCCGAAGACGCCACGACGCGCGTGCGGCACTACCGCGAGTTCGTGATGCACCTGTCCGACGAAGAAGCGTCGAGACAGGGCGCGCGCTGCATGGACTGCGGCACGCCGTTCTGCCAGAGCGGCTGCCCGGTCAACAACATCATTCCCGACTGGAACGACCTGGTCTACCGCGGCAACTGGAAGCTCGCGCTCGACACGCTGCACTCGACCAACAACTTCCCGGAGTTCACCGGCCGCATCTGCCCGGCGCCGTGCGAGGCAGCGTGCACGCTGAACATCAACAGCGATCCGGTGGGCATCAAGTCGATCGAGCACGCGATCATCGACAAGGGCTGGGAGATGGGCTGGGTTCTGCCGCAGCCGCCGGTGCGCGCCACCGGCCGCAAGGTTGCGGTCGTCGGGTCGGGGCCCGCCGGGCTGGCCTGCGCGCAGCAGCTCGCGCGCGCCGGCCACGAGGTGACGGTGTTCGAGAAGAACGACCGGATCGGCGGGCTGCTTCGCTACGGCATTCCCGACTTCAAGCTCGAGAAGCGCCACATCGACCGGCGCATCGCGCAGATGCAGGCCGAGGGCGTGCGCTTCCGGCCCGGGGTGCTGGTGGGCGAGGCCGGCGCGCCCGGCGTCACCGACTGGTCGCGCGAGCGGATGCCTGCCGCCCGGCTGCTCGAGGAGTTCGACGCGGTCGCGCTCACCGGCGGCGCCGAGCTCGCGCGCGACCTGCCGGTGCCGGGGCGCGAGCTGCACGGCGTGCATTTCGCGATGGAGTTCCTCCCGCAGCAGAACCGGGTCGTGGCCGGCGACGCGGTCGCCGGCCAGATCCTCGCGACCGGCAAGCACGTGATCGTGATCGGCGGCGGCGACACCGGTTCCGATTGCGTCGGCACCAGCAACCGCCAGGGCGCAGGCTCGGTCACGCAATTCGAGCTGATGCCGCAGCCGCCCGAACGCGAGAACAAGGCGCTGACCTGGCCGAACTGGCCGTACAAGCTGCGCACCTCGTCGTCGCACGAAGAGGGCTGCGGGCGCGACTGGGCGGTCACGACCAAGCGCTTCGTCGACGACGGGCAGGGCAGGGTCAGGGCGCTGGTGGCAGCCCGGGTCGAATGGAAGAAGGACGAGGCCAGTGGCCAGTTGCGGATGTCGGAGGTGCCGGGCTCGGAGTTCGAGTTGCGCGCCGACCTGGTGCTGCTGGCGATGGGCTTCGTGTCTCCGGTCGGCAAGCTGCTCGATGCGTTCGGCGTGCGCAAGGACGCGCGCGGCAACGCGCAGGCCGGCACCGACGGCGAGGGCTGCTATGCGACCAGCGTGCCCAGGGTGTTCGCCGCAGGCGACATGCGCCGCGGCCAGTCGCTGGTCGTCTGGGCGATTCGCGAGGGGCGGCAATGCGCGCGCGCGATCGACGAGTTCCTGATGGGGGCATCCGAGCTGCCTCGCTGAGCCGGGGCGCGCGGTGCACGCCCCACGCGGGCACTCACGATCGACGGAGGGCGCGATGGAATCGGTTGCCGACTGGGCTGCGGCGCAGCTTGCCGAGGCGTTCCGCACCGGCGAGCTGTCGCCGGTCGATGCGTTGCGCGCGGTGCTCGAACGCATCGACGCCTGCGAGCCGCTGATCAACGCGATGTACCTGGTGCATCGCGATGCTGCGCTCGCAGCGGCGCGCGACGCCGAGGCGCGATGGCGCGCCGGCCGGCCGCTGTCGGCGATCGACGGCGTGCCGGTCACGCTGAAGGAGAACCTCTACACGAAGGGCGATCCGGCGCCGCTGGGCACCGCGGCTTCCGACCTCGCCCCCAGGCCCGCCGATGCGCCCCCCAGCGCGCGCGTCCGCGAGGCCGGCTGCGTCATCGTGGGCAAGACGACGATGCCGGACTTCGGCATGCTGTCCTCGGGCCTGTCGTCGATCCACGGCGTGACGCGCAACCCGTGGCGACTCGACCGCAACACCTCCGGCTCGTCGTCCGGCGCGGCTGCGGCGGCCGCTGCCGGCTATGGGCCACTGCACGTCGGCACCGACATCGGCGGCTCGGTGCGCTTGCCGGCCACGCACTGCGGCCTGTTCGCGCTCAAGCCCAGCCTGGGCCGGGTCCCGATCGATCCGCCCTACATGGGCCGCATCGCCGGTCCGATGACCCGTACCGTTCGTGATGCGGCGCTGCTGATGGACGTGCTCGCCCGCCCCGACGAACGCGACTTCATGAGCCTGCCGTACCAGCCCACCGACTACGCGGCGCGGCTCGACGGCCTGGATGCAAGGCGGCTGCACATCGGCGTGCTGATCGACATGGGGGCAGGCCTGCCGCCGCATCCGTCGGTCGTCGCGGCGTGCGAGGCGGCGGCCCGGGCGCTCGAGGCGTCGGGCGCGATCGTCGAGCCGATGCGCTCGTTCCTCACGCCGGAGATGCTCGAGGGCTTCAACGTGTTCTTCGAGGCGCGTTCGTTCAACGACATTGCCGCGATGCCGCAGGCTGTGCGCTCGAAGGTGCTGCCGTTCATCGTCGAGTGGTGCAGCTGGCGCGCAGGATCGTTCAGCGGCGCCGAGGTGATGACCGCGTACACGCGGCTGATGGCGATGCGCGAGGCGGCGGTGCGTGCCACCGCGCGTTTCGACTACCTGCTGTCGCCCACCTCGCCGATCCTGCCCTACGAGGCGGAGTCCGCCTGCCCGGGCAACAATCCGCACGACGCACTGCCGCATGTCGCGTTCACCGTCGCCTGGAACATGAGCGAGCAGCCGGCGGCTTCGATCAACTGGGATTTCACCGCCGACGGCCTGCCGGTGGGCGTGCAACTCGTCGGCCGGCGCTTCGACGACCTCGGCGTGATGCGGCTGGCGCGCGTGCTCGAGCAACTGCGGCCGCCGCAGCGGCGCTGGCCGCAGCCCTGGCGCCGCTGAGCGCCGCTGCGTTACGCGCCCGGCTTCAGCCCGGCGCGGGCGCGCGGCACTTCGCCAGGCTCATGCCGCGCAGGCTCATCACGGTATCGCCGTGCTGGTTGAGCATTTCCTGCTGCACCCGGACGATGCCGCGGTCGGGTTTGCTCTGCGAGCGCTTCGTCTCGATCACCGTCAGGCGCACGCGCAGCCGGTCGCCGGGGCGCACCGGCCGATGCCAGCGCACCTCGTCGACGCCGGGCGAGCCCATGCTCGACGCCGGCGAAATGAAGTGATCGACCAGCAACCGCATCATGATGCTGCCTGTCATCCAGCCGCTGGCGATCAGGTCGCCGAAGATCGAGTCGGCTGCCGCAGCCCGGTCGATGTGAAAGGGCTGAGGGTCGTAGCGCGTCGCGAATTCGACGATCTCCTGTTCGGTGACCAGATAGTCGCCGAACTCGGTCACCTCTCCGGGCCTGAAGTCCTCGAAGTAACGCTCCTTGTAGGGCACGGTCATGAATGGCGCTCCGGTTTGCGGGCCATAGGATAATCGAGACTCCTTCACCGACCGATCGCCGATGCCGAAACGCACTCCCGACGATGCCCCGGATGGCGCGCCCGGCAGCGTGCGCATCGACAAGTGGCTGTGGGCGGCGCGCTTCTTCAAGACTCGCAGCCTGGCCCAGGAGGCGATCGAGCGAGGCCGCGTGCTGGTTGCCGGCGAGCGCGTCAAGCTGGCGCGCCCGGTGCGCATCGGCGACGAGATCCACCTGCGCAGCGGTGAGGTCGAACGCACGGTCCGGGTGCTGGCGCTGAGCGACATTCGCGGGCCGGCCGAGGCGGCACAGGCGCTGTACCGCGAATCCGGCGAGTCGATCGCGCGCCGGGCGCAACAGCGCGAGGCGCGGCGCCTCTGCCTGGAGCCGGCCGCGACGATCGAGGGCGGGCGGCCGACCAAGCGCGACCGGCGCCGGCTCGGCCGGGTGCGCGCGTTATGACTCCCGCATGCCGTGGCTGAGCAGGTAGGTCATGCCGCTCGAGCAGGCGAACAGCACCCAGAAGACGAAGAAACCGACCGTGTATGCCGCCTCGCGGCTGTCTGCCAGGTGCAGGCCGACGATCACCAGTTCATGCGGGTCGACCATCGAGAACAGCACGCCTTCGGCGACGATCGCCATCAGGAAAGCCGGCCAGAGCACCTGCATCAGGATCCGGCCGAGCCGACTGCCGGCCCGAGGGCGATCGTCGGTCATCGCTGCTTCCTCGACGGGGGATGGTGACGCGCTCATGGCCTGGCTGCCCGCAGCAGGATCGGCACGTCGAAGCGCGTGACCGTCGGCTCGACCAGCCGCCAGCTGCGAGCAGGGTCTTCGAGCTGCACGAGCCAGTGTCCGCCGGCCGGCAGTGAGCCGTCGGCGCGGTAGGTGCCGCCGCCGACGTACCGCAGCAGGTAGGCAGCGTCGAGTTCGGCGCGGGTGGCGTGGATGACGCGCAGCGTGAGTTGCGCCGGCCAGTCGGTGGCGTGCGCAGCCGTGATGGCGAGCGCGATCGTCGCGCCGTCGGGAGCCGACAAGGTCGCCTGCAGTCCGAGCGCGCTCGCCTGGCGGTCGCGTGCCAGCTGCTGGTTGATGGCCTTGCCCTCGCGATAGTAGTCGTCGACGACCATCGAGTCGGCAGTGGTGGCGGCCAGCCAGAAAGTGAAGATGCCGCCGACCAGCGCCACCGCCGGGGCGAAGCCACGGCCAGCGATGCCGGTACCAGGGAGCTTGCGCGTTCATCGTCGTGATGCTCATCGGCTCAGCGCGGTACGAAGAAGGTGGAATGCGCGTCGACGGCGACCGTGGCGTCGTCGACCGCCTCGACGTGGAACGATACCTTGTTGCTGCCCGGTGCTCCGTGGCCCGGCTGGACGCGCACGGCGACGGGCACCATTCGCACGCCGGCAGGCCCCACCTCGAACCGCGACTCGCCGGCGACGAAGATGGTGTCGATACCGCTCACCGTGACGCGGAAGGCGCGCGGCCGCTCGGATCGCGGCCGAGCGCGCTGTCGCGGATCACGTCGGCCTTGAGCGGCGCGCGCAGCGCCAGGTGCCCGAAGAGCGCCAGCGTCACTGCCAGCAGGATCGCCGTGTAGACGAGCACCCGCGGCCGCAGCACCCGGCGAACGATGGCGGGCCGATCGAGCTTCATCGCCAGTGCGTTCTCGGTGGTGTAGCGGATCAGGCCGCGCGGGTAGCCCATGCGGTCCATCACCTGGTTGCAGCCGTCGATGCATGCGGCACATCCGATGCATTCGTACTGCAGGCCCTTGCGGATGTCGATGCCGGTCGGGCAGACGTGGACGCAGATCTCGCAGTCGACGCAGTCGCCCATGCCGAGCGCCTTCGGATCGGCCTTGCGCGAGCGCGGGCCGCGCGGCTCGCCGCGCTCGGGGTCGTAGGTGATGATCATCGTGTCCTTGTCGAACATCGCGCTCTGGAAGCGCGCGTACGGACACATGTACTTGCAGACCTGCTCGCGCATGAAGCCGGCGTTGCCCCAGGTCGCGAAGCCGTAGAACAGCACCCAGAAGGTTTCCCAGGGACCTGTGGACAGCGCGAGAAGGCTGCCGAGCAGTTCGCGGATCGGCGTGAAGTAGCCGACGAAGGAGATGCCCGTCCACAGCGCGACCGCCACCCACAGCAGGTGCTTGGCGGCCTTGCGGCCGAACTTCGAGGCGCTCATCGGCGCGCGATCGAGCTTCATGCGCTGCGCGCGGTCGCCTTCGATGCGCCGCTCGATCCACATGAAGATCTCGGTGTAGACGGTCTGCGGGCAGGCGTAGCCGCACCACAGGCGCCCCGCCACCGCGGTGAACAGGAACAGCCCGAGCGCGGAGATCACCAGCAGCCCGGTCAGGTAGATGAAATCCTGCGGATACAGGACGATGCCGAACAGGTAGAAGCGGCGCGCCTCGAGGTCGAACAGCACCGCGGGCCGGCTGCCCCATTGCAGCCAGGGCAGCCCGTAGAAGACGAGCTGCGTGAGCCAGACCATCGCCCAGCGCCAGCCCGCGAACCAGCCGCTGACCGCGCGCGGATAGATCTTGCGGCGGACCTCGTAGAGGGCGACCTCGACGTCGGGGCCGGCCCCCCTGGGGGATGGCGCGGACGGACTCAACGCGGTGCGCCCGCCGCCCCGGGTCGGTTCGACAGGCCCCAGACGTACGCAGCGAGCAGGTGCACCTTGCCCTTGCCCAGCATCTCGCCGAACGCCGGCATCTGGTTGGAGCGGCCCTTGTCGATCGTTTCCATGATCGTGGCGATGCCGCCGCCGTACAGCCAGGTCTTGTCGGTGAGGTTCGGTGCGCCCAGGGCCGGGTTGCCCTTGCCGTCGGCGCCGTGGCAGGCGACACAGCCGGCAGCCGTGAACTTCGGCTTGCCCAGCGCCGCGCGCGCCGCGTCGTGGCCGCTGTCGGACAGCGAGAGCACATAGTTGGCCAGGTTCTGCACGTCGTCGGCCGAGCCGACCGCGGCGCCCAGCGCAGGCATCACACCCTGGCGCCCGCCGGTGATCGTGGCGACGATCGTCTCGGGGTCGCCGCCCCAGAGCCAGTCGCGATCGGTGAGGTTCGGAAAGCCGCGGCTGCCGCGAGCGTTCGATCCGTGGCACTGCACGCAATAGGTGAGGTACATGCGCTCGCCGATCTCGCGCGCCTGCGCATCGGCGGCCACGGTCGGGATGTCCTGCGCAAGGTATTTGGCGAACAGTGGCTCGACCACCTCGTCGACGCGTGCGACCTCGCGCTCGTACTGGCCCTTCTGGCTCCATCCGAGCACACCCTGCCAGGTGCCCAGCCCGGGGTACAGCACCAGGTACACGAGCGCGAACGCGCAGGTGATCATGAACAGCCACAGCCACCAGCGCGGCAACGGATTGTTGTATTCCTCGAGCGTCTCGTCCCAGCTGTGGCCGGTGGTGTCGACCTGCGCGCCGGGTGCGCGGCCCCTGGCGAGCACCAGCGCGAGCCAGATGCAGAAGGCGATCGACACCAGCGTGACGATCGAGATGTAGAGGCTCCAGCCTGAACTCGTGAAGTCGGCCATGTCCGGTTGCTCCGTTTCTAGTCTTTCTCGACGAAGGGCAGGTTGGCTGCCTCGTCGAAGCGCGCCTTCTGGTGGCGGCTGTACGCCCACCAGACGATGCCGAGGAAGAGCACGAGGCTCACCACGGCGATCACCCCGCGCAATACGTTGATGTCCATGGCAAAGCCGCCTGCGTCAGCGCGCAGTGCTGCGGATCGACGTGCCGAGCACCTGCAGGTAGGCGATCAGCGCGTCCATTTCGGTCTTTCCCTCGAGAGCCTTCGGCGCCTCGGCGATCTCGGCGTCGGAATACGGATGGCCGAGCTTGCGCAGCACCTGCATCTTGCGCTGCACCGTGCCGTCGTCGGCAGCGGTGCGCGCCAGCCACGGGTACCCGGGCATGTTCGACTCGGGCACGAGGTCGCGAGGATTCGTGAGGTGCACGCGGTGCCATTCGTCGCTGTAGCGGCCACCGACGCGCGCGAGATCGGGTCCGGTGCGCTTGCTGCCCCACATGAACGGCCGGTCGTAGACGAACTCGCCGGCCACCGAGTAGTGGCCATAGCGTTCGGTCTCGGCGCGGAACGGCCGGATCATCTGCGAATGGCAGTTCACGCAGCCTTCGCGGATGTAGACGTCGCGACCGGTGAGCTCCAGCGGTCCGTAGGGCTTCCATCCGGCGACCGGCTCGGTCGTCGACTTCTGGAAGTACAGCGGCACGATCTCGACCAGGCCCCCGAAGCTGATCGCCACTCTCGATCAGCGAGTGAGCGAATTTCATCGTCGTCTCCGGATCAGGCTCAGGCGTGGGCGACCGCGACCTTCGGAATCTCGGCGTCGACCGCCTTGCCCTCCCGGATCGTCATCAGCGTGTTGTAGAGCATGATCGCCATGCCCGTCAGGTACAGCAGACCGCCGAGCACCCGAATGTAGTAGTACGGGTAGGTGGCCTTGAGCGATTCGACGAACGCATAGGTGAGCGTGCCGTCGGGGTTGGTCGCGCGCCACATCAGTCCCTGCGTCACGCCGGCGATCCACATCGCGGCGATGTACAGCACGACGCCGATCGTCGCGACCCAGAAGTGCACCTCGATGAGCCGCACGCTGTGCATCTGCGTGCGACCGAACAGCCTCGGCACGAGGTAGTAGATCGAGCCCATCGTGATGAAGCCCACCCAGCCGAGCGCGCCCGAGTGCACGTGGCCGACGGTCCAGTCGGTGTAGTGCGACAGTGCGTTGACCGTCTTGATCGACATCATCGGCCCCTCGAAGGTCGACATGCCGTAGAACGACAGCGACACCACCAGGAACTTCAGGATCGGGTCTTCGCGCAGTTTGTGCCAGGCACCCGACAGCGTCATGATGCCGTTGATCATCCCGCCCCACGACGGCGCGAGCAGGATCAGCGAGAAGACCATGCCGATGCTCTGCGCCCAGTCGGGCAGCGCGGTGTAGTGCAGGTGGTGCGGGCCCGCCCACATGTAGGTGAAGATCAGCGCCCAGAAGTGCACGATCGACAGCCGGTACGAATACACCGGGCGCTCGGCCTGCTTGGGAATGAAGTAGTACATCATCCCGAGGAAGCCGGCGGTGAGGAAGAAGCCGACCGCGTTGTGGCCGTACCACCATTGCACCATCGCGTCCTGCACGCCGGAGTAGGCCGAGTACGACTTGGTCCAGGTGACCGGCAGCGCGGCGCTGTTGACGATGTGCAGCACGGCGATGGTGATCACGTAGGCGCCGAAGAACCAGTTGGCCACGTAGATGTGCGGCGTCTTGCGTTTGGCGATCGTGCCGAAGAAGACGATCGCGTAGGCGACCCACACCAGCGCGATCAGCACGTCGATCGGCCACTCGAGTTCTGCGTACTCCTTGGTGGTCGACAGGCCCAGCGGCAGCGTGACGGCGGCTGCGACGATGACCAGCTGCCAGCCCCAGAAACTGAATGCGGCGAGCTTCGGCGCGAACAGCGGCACCTGGCAGGTGCGCTGCACGACGAAATACGAGGTGGCGAACAGCGCGCTGCCGCCGAAGGCGAAGATCACCGCGTTGGTGTGCAGCGGGCGCAGGCGACTGTAGGTGATCCACGGAATGTCGAAGTTCAGCTGCGGCCACGCCAGCTGCGCCGCGATCCACACGCCGACCAGCATTCCCACCACGCCCCAGACCACCGTCATCACGGCGAACTGGCGCACGACCTTGTAGTTGTAGGTCATTCGATCCCCCTGATTCGTCGCCCGAGATTATCGTGAGCCAGGCTACGGTAGCACTTGCTCTGGATCAATTACAGTCTGACGCACCGGGCGTATCGCGGTCAGTCGTCGCGGGACGGCGGATCGTGTGGCTCGGGCGCGTCACCCTTCGGAGTGATATTCGTCGGAGCAGGTCGGTCGTCGTCGAGAAGGATGCTGTGCGCGGGCGCATCCATGTCGTCGAATTGTCCGCTCTCCGACATCCGCAGGAAGATCCACGCCGCCAGCGCGACGATCGCCAGACTGAGCGGGATCAGCAGGTACAGCGCTTCCATCAGGGGCTCCCGTGCGCGGCGGGGCCCGGATGTGCCGCGACGGTCGGCGGTGCGACGCCCGGCGGCGCTGCGGTGGCCTCCGGCTCGGCACCCGGAGTCACGACCGCCGGCGGCGTTGCGCCCCTGCCCGCGGCCGGGATCAGGCGCAGCGCGTTCAGCACCACCAGCAGCGAACTGGTCGACATCCCGATCGCGGCCAGCCAGGGCGGCACCCAGCCGGCAGCAGCGGCCGGGATCGCCAGCAGGTTGTAGGCGAGTGCCCAGCCCAGGTTGGTGCGCACGACCGATCGCGTGCGCAGCGCCAGCGTGCGCAGCGCGGTGAGTTCGTCGAGCGAGCGGCCGAGCAGCACGACGGCCGCGGCGGTGCGCGCCAGCGAGGTCGCCTGACCGACGGCCACCGAGACGTCGGCGGCCGCCAGTACCGGCGCGTCGTTGATGCCGTCGCCGATCATCAGCACGCGGCGCCCCTGCGCCTGCAGGCCGCGGACGTATTCGAGCTTGCGCGCGGGGCTGGCGTCGGCCACCGCGGATTCGATGCCGAGCGCCCCGGCGACTTGCGCGACCGCCGCATCGCGGTCGCCCGATAGCAGGTGCAGGCGCAGGCCTGCCGCGGCGAGCGTGTCGCAGACCTGCCGTGCTTCGTCGCGCAGGCGATCGCGGAAATGCAGCCGCGCGACCGGGGCATCGCGGCTCGCAAGCCAGACCAGCGTGTCGCCCGCGTCGGTCGGGTCGGCGCCAGTCTGTGCGACCCCCGGATGCCAGGCCGCGACGAAGGCGGCCGCGCCGAGCCGGTAGCGCAGGCCGTCGACCACGCCCTCGACGCCCAGGCCGGGGACGGTTTCGCATTCGCCCGGTGCCACGGGCGCCTGGGCCGTTCCGCCGGCCGCGCGACGGATCGCGTCGGCCAGCGGATGTGCCTGCCCGGCTTCGAGCGACGCGGCGATCGACAACGCCTGCGCGCGCATCGCGTCCGCCGCTCCGTTGCCAAAGACGGCGACCTGTACCAGTTCGGGCCGGCCGTGCGTGAGCGTGCCGGTCTTGTCGAAAACCACGTCGGTGCAGGCAGCCACCTGTTCGAGCGCGTCGCCGCGGGCGACCAGCATGCCGCGTCGCATCGCCGCGCCGGTGGCCGCGGCCAGCGCGGCCGGCGTGGCCATCGACAACGCGCACGGGCAGGACACCACCAGCACCGCGATCGCCACCTGCGCGGCGCGCGCCGGATCGACGTGCAGCCAGGCGAGCCAGACGGCGGCGGCGAGCAGCAGCAGCGCCGCGACGAACCAGCGCGCGATCCGCTCGGCGAGACTCGCCAGGCGCGGCTTGTCGGCGGCGGCACGATCGACCAGCCGCTCGATCGTGGAGATCGCGCTGTCGGCACTGGTGCGCAGCACACGCATCAGCACCGGTGTGCCGGCGTTGATCGCGCCGCCCGGCACCTCGTCGCCGGGCGCGCGCGCCACCGGCAACGACTCTCCGGTGAGCAACGACTGGTCGATCGCGGTTCGGCCTTCGACGATCGTCGCATCGACGGCGATCCGTTCGCCGACCGACACGCGGAACAGCTCGCCTGGCGCCAGTCGCGTCGCCGCAACGCGCTCGATCGCGCCGCTGTCGCGGTCCACGCGCTCGACCGTGTCGGGAACCGCGGCGGCGAGCGCGTCGATCGCGCGGCCGGCGCGCCGGCGCGCGATCCATTCGAGATAGCGCGCCGCCAGCAGCAGGAAGACGAACATCGTCACCGAGTCGAAATAGACCTCGCCGTGCCCGACGACGGTGGCGCGCACGCTGGCGACGAAGGCGGCGAGCAGCCCGATGACCACCGGCACGTCCATGCCGACGCTGCGCGCGCGCAAGTCGCGCCAGGCACCGGCGAAGAACGGGCTCGCCGAGTAGAGCATCACCGGCAGCGTGAGCAGCAGGCTCGCCCAGCGCAGCAGGTTCTCGTGCTGCCATTCGATGTCGCCGGGCGCTGCGACGTAGGCCGGCACCGCGTACATCATCACCTGCATCATGCCGAGGCCGGCGATGAACAGGCGCCTGAACATCGACTTCGTGGTGCGCTGGATCTGCGCCTCGCGCTCGCGCGGATCGAACGGCAGCGCGCGGTAGCCGAGTTGTCCGATCGCGTCGAGCAGCGACGACAGCCGCGTCGTCGCCGGGTTCCAGCGCAGCGTCGCGCGCCCGGTGGCCAGGTTCACCGAGGCCGCCTCGACACCCGGGTTGCGCCGCAGCCCCTGCTCGAGCAGCCACGCGCAGGCGCCGCAGCGCAGGCCGTCGATCATCAGCGTGGCCTCGCACCCGGTTTCGTTGCTGCGCACGAAGCGTGACTGCACCGCGGCGTCGTCGTAGACCTCGAGCGCCGCGAGCGCGGGCGGCACGATCGCGGCGCCGGCCGCCGGCGCGCTGCGGGTGCGATAGTAGTCGTCGAGCCCGGCTGCGACGATTGCCTCGGCCACCGCCTTGCAGCCGGCACAGCACATGTCGCGCGTGCTGCCCCCGACCGTCGCGACCCAGCGTCCCGGCCGATCGACCGGCTCGCCGCAGTGATAGCAGGCGGGTGCGCCGTTCATCGGAACCAGCTCACGCAGACGTCGACCACCGTGTGCAGGTGCGCCAGGGGGTCGATGCGCGCGAGGCCCGCCACGCCGAAGGCGACGATCGCGAGGCCCGCCGCGATGCGCGCGCCGCGGCTTGCGAGCAGTTTCGCTCCGCGTTGCGCGGCCAGGCCCAGCGCGAGCAGGTTGGGCAGCGTGCCCAGGCCGAACGCCAGCAGCAGCAGCGCGCCGTCGGCCGCGCTGCCCGAGACCAGTGCCGCGGCGAGCACGCCGTAGACCATGCCGCAGGGCACCCAGCCCCAGGCGATGCCGGCGGCGAGTGCGCCGGGCACGCTGGTTGCGCCGAGCAGACGCGTCGCGTGCGGGCCGATGCGTCGCCACACCGCGGCGCCGGCCCGCTCGAGCGTGCCGAGGCGGCGCAATCCGCCGCCGGCCGGGGCTGCGAGCGCCAGGCCCAGTGCAATCAGCACCAGGTTGGCCGCCACGAACGCCGCCTGCTGCACCGGCAGCAACCGGGCCGCGAGCCACGCTGCCGATCCGACGCCACCCGCGAGCGCTCCCGCCACGGTGTAGCTCACGATACGGCCCGCGTTGTAGGCCAGTTGCAGCGACATGCCTGACCGGGCCGCGGCGAGCGCGCCGGCACCGGCCTGCGCGCGGATCGGGATCACCCGGTGGCGCGAGCCGAGCAGCGCGACGATTCCTCCACACATGCCCGCGCAGTGCACGCCGCCGAACAGGCCGAGCAGGAACACCGAAATCAGGGACAGGCCGGTCATGGCGCAGGGAGCAACGCTCGGGGGACGAACAGGCTTGGACAGGCGCTAGACTTGGGGCTCGCGAGCCGCCGACGCGCGTTTGCGCAGCGCATCGGCGCGCCGCACCTGTCCCAATGCTACCTTGACGGCCGCAGACCGTCCCGAGCGATGTCAAGAACCCTCTGGATCGACGCAGAAGGCGTCGTGCGCACGATCGACCAGACCGTGCTGCCTTTCGAGCGGCGCGAACTCGCGCTGCGCACGCTCGACGACTGCGATCGCGCGATCCGCGAAATGCAGGTGCGCGGCGCACCGCTGATCGGCGCGGTCGGCGCCTGGGGCCTGGCGCTCGCGCTGGGAGTCGACGCCTCGGACGCATCGCTGCAACGCGCTTTCGAGCGGCTGGCCGCGTCGCGTCCCACCGCGGTGAACCTGCGCTGGGCGCTCGAGCGCGTGCGCGCGCGGGTCGCGGCGGCTGCGCCTGCGCGCAGGGCGGCGCTCGCCCGCGACGAGGCGGGCCGCATCTGCGACGAGGACGTGGCCTGCAACGCCCGCATCGGCGAGCGCGGCGCCGAGCTGCTTCGTGGGCTCGCCGGTCGCCGCGCGCCGCGCGCCGGGGCCGACCACGCTGGCCCGGCTCCGCTGAACCTGCTCACGCACTGCAATGCCGGGCGCATCGCCACCGTCGACCACGGCACGGCGCTCGCGCCGGTCTACCGGATGCACGCCGAGGGCGTGCCGGTTCACGTCTGGGTCGACGAGACCCGCCCGCGCAACCAGGGCGCGGCACTCACTGCCTGGGAGCTCGCCGAGCGCGGGGTGCCGCACACCGTGATCGCCGACAACGCGGGTGGACTGCTGATGATGCGGGGGCGCGTGGATGCGGTGATCGTGGGCTGCGACCGTGTGGCCGCCAACGGCGACGTCGCCAACAAGGTCGGCACCTACCTCAAGGCGCTCGCTGCGCGCGACAACGACGTGCCGTTCTACGTCGCCTGCCCGGTGTCGACGATCGATCCCGAGACGCCCGACGGCGCGTCGATTCCGATCGAGGAGCGCGATGCGCGCGAGGTGACGCACCTGACCGGAGTGCTCGGCGACGGCTCGCGCGCGAGCGTGCGCATCGTGCCCGGGGGCAGCCCGGTGGCCAATCCCGCCTTCGACATCACGCCGGCGCGGCTGGTGACCGCGCTGCTCACCGAGCGCGGCGTGTTCGAGGCCTCGGCCGCCGGCGTGCGTGCGGCGCTGGCCGCGGGTGCGTCATGAGCTCGGCCTGGCGCAGCGAGGACGCGGCGCGCGCGGCGATCGTCGACGCCGCGCGCCGCATGAACGCGCTGGGCATCAACACCGGGCGTTCGGGCAACGTCTCGATGCGCTGGCATCGCGGCGGCGCCGACGGCCTGCTGGTCACGCCGAGCGCGCTCGCCTACGAGGCGATGACGATCGACGACCTGGTCTGGCTTCCGGTGGATACGCCGCCGGGCGAGGACGCCGCTGCCGAGCAGCCGTTGCGCCGGGACGGATCGCGGCAACCCTCGTCGGAGTGGCGGCTGCATCGCGACCTGTACGCCGCGCGCAGCGACGCCGGCGCGATCGTCCATGCGCATCCGCCGTTCGCCACCACGCTGGCCTGCCTGCCGCGAATCCACGCCGAGGGCATCCCGGCCTTCCATTACATGGTCGCCGTCGCGGGCGGCAACGACATCCGCTGCGCGCCGTATGCGACCTTCGGCACCGCGGCCCTGTCGGCCGCGGCGCGCGTAGCGCTCGAGGGGCGGCGCGCCTGCCTGCTGGCGCAGCACGGGCTGGTCGCGCTCTCGGGCACGCTCGAAGCGGCGCTCGAGCTTGCGGTCGAGGTGGAGTCGCTGGCGCGGATCTACTGGCAGGCGCTGCAACTGGGCGAACCGGCGCTGCTCGACGCCGCGGCCATGGCCAGCGTGCACGCGCGCTTTTCGCGCTACCGGCCCGATCGGGAGGAGCCGGGCCTGGACAGCGGGCCGACAGAGCCCTAGGCGGCGCGCACCGGCCGCGCGCGCTTTCGCGGAGCCACGGTCGAGGACCTCTCGCTTTCGGCGCGCGCGCGCAGCACGCGAGCCAGGTAGCGGCCGGTGTGGCTCGCCTCGCAGCCCGCCACCGCCTCGGGCGTGCCGGCGGCCACCACCGTGCCTCCGCCGTCGCCGCCCTCGGGCCCCAGGTCGATCACCCAGTCGGCGGTCTTGATCACGTCGAGGTTGTGCTCGATCACGATGACCGTGTTGCCGTGGTCGCGCAGCGCGTGGATCACCTTCAGCAGCAGCGCGATGTCGTGGAAGTGCAGTCCGGTGGTCGGCTCGTCGAGGATGTACAGCGTGCGCCCGGTGTCGCGTTTGGAGAGTTCCTCGGCGAGCTTCACCCTCTGGGCCTCGCCACCCGACAGCGTGGTCGCGCTCTGGCCCAGCCGCACGTAGCCCAGGCCGACGTCGAGGAGCGTGCGCAGCTTGCGCTCGATTGCCGGCACCGCCGACAGCAGGCCGCAGGCCTGCTCGATCGTCATGTCGAGCACCTGCGCGATGTTGTAGCCCTTGTAGCGCACCTCCAGCGTCTCGCGGTTGTAGCGCTGCCCGCGACAGGTGTCGCAGGGCACGTAGACGTCGGGCAGGAAGTGCATCGCGACGCGGATCACGCCGTCGCCCTCGCAGGCCTCGCAGCGGCCGCCCTTGACGTTGAACGAGAAGCGCCCGGGGCCGTAGCCGCGTTCGCGGGCGGTGGGGGTCTGCGCGAACAGTTCGCGGATCGGCGTGAACAGCCCGGTGTAGGTGGCAGGGTTCGATCGCGGCGTGCGCCCGATCGGGCTCTGGTCGACGTTGATCACCTTGTCGAGCTGTTCGAGGCCGTCGATCGCTTCGTGCGGCGCGGCTTCGATCGACGAGCGGTTGATCGCGCGCGCGGCCGCCGCGTACAGCGTGTCGTTGACCAGCGTCGACTTGCCAGACCCCGACACGCCGGTCACGCAGACCAGCAGGCCGAGCGGGATCTCCACCGACAGGTTGCGCAGGTTGTTGCCACTGGCGCCGCGCACCCGCAGGCGCTGCTCGCCCGCGGGCTTGCGCGTCGCGGGCACCTCGATGCGCAGCGCGCCCGCCAGGTATCGGCCGGTGAGCGAAGCCTCGCAGGCCTCGATCGCCGCGGGCGACCCCTGGGCGACGACCTGGCCGCCGTGCTCGCCTGCCCCGGGTCCCATGTCGATCACGTGGTCGGCCGCGCGGATCGCGTCCTCGTCGTGCTCGACCACCAGCACCGAGTTGCCGAGGTCGCGCAGGTGCTCGAGCGTCGCGATCAGTCGCCCGTTGTCGCGCTGGTGCAGGCCGATCGACGGCTCGTCGAGCACGTACATGACGCCGGTGAGCCCCGAGCCGATCTGCGACGCGAGCCGGATGCGCTGCGACTCGCCGCCCGACAGTGTCTCGGCGGCGCGATCGAGCGACAGGTAGTCGAGGCCGACGTCGTTCAGGAAGCGCAACCGGTCGACGATCTCGCGCACGATGCGCTCGCCGATCACCTGCTTCGCGCCGGGCAGCGCGAGCGAGCCGAACCATTCGTACGCGTCGCGCAGCGTCAGGCCGGAGAGCTCGTAGATCGGGCGGTCGGCGCCGCGCGCGCCCACGCGCACGAAGCGCGCGTCCAGGCGCAGCCGCGTGCCCTCGCAGGCCGGGCAGATGCGCGTATTCAGGTACTTCGCCAGCTCCTCGCGCACGTGCGCGGAGTCGGTTTCCGCGTGCCGGCGCTGCAGGTTCGGGATCACGCCCTCGAACGCGTGCTCGCGGACCGTCGCACGCCCGCCGTCGGCAACGTAGGTGAAGGGAATCTTCTCGCTGCCCGAGCCGTGCAGCACGACGTGGCGCACGCGCTCGGGCAGTTCCTCGAACGGCGTGTCGATGTCGAAGCCGTAGAACGCGGCCAGGCTCTGCAGCAGCTGGAAGTAGAACTGGTTGCGTCGATCCCATCCCTTGACCGCACCCGACGCGAGGCTTAGGCCGGGAAACGGGACGACGCGCCTGGGGTCGAAGAACTGCACCGCGCCCAGGCCGTCGCACTCGGGACAGGCGCCCACCGGGTTGTTGAACGAGAACAGCCGCGGCTCGAGTTCGGGCAGCGAGTGATTGCACACCGGGCAGGCGAAGCGGCTCGAGAACAGCTGCTCGACACCGGTGTCGATGTCGACCGCGATCGCGCGGCCGTCGGCGACGCGCAGCGCGGTCTCGAACGATTCGGCGACGCGCTGGCGGATCGGGCCGCCCACCTTCAGCCGGTCGACGACCACGTCGATCGAGTGCTTCTGGTTGCGGGCGAGCCGCGGCGCCTCGCCGGCACCGAGCTCCACGATGTGCGGCTCGGCGCCTTCGCCGCGCACCCGCACTCGCACGAAGCCCTGCGCCTGCAGGTCGGCGAACAGCTCCTGGTGCTCGCCCTTGCGGTTGGCGAGCACCGGCGCGAGGATCATCAGCCGCGTGCCTTCGGGCATCGCCAGCACCGCGTCGACCATCTGCGAGACGGTCTGCGCCTCGAGCGGATGCTCGGGATGCTCGGGGCAGTAGGGCGTGCCGACGCGCGCGAACAGCAGGCGCAGGTAGTCGTGGATCTCGGTGACCGTGCCGACGGTCGAGCGCGGATTGTGGCTCGCGGCCTTCTGCTCGATCGCGATGGCGGGTGACAGGCCCTCGATCAGGTCCACGTCGGGCTTTTCCATCAGCTGCAGGAACTGCCGCGCATAGGTGGACAGCGACTCGACGTAGCGCCGCTGGCCCTCGGCATACAGCGTGTCGAACGCAAGCGAGGACTTCCCCGAACCCGACAGGCCGGTGATGACCACCAGCCGGTTGCGCGGCACGTCGAGGCTGACGTTTTTCAGGTTGTGGGTGCGGGCACCCCGGACGCGGATCGATTCCATGCGATCGAAGGCCAATCGGCTAATATACCCGGTTGCCAACGCCCACGTGATGCCCCCTCCGCCCCCAGACTCCCCGGCCGGCGCCGGCTCGACCGGCGAAGCGCGCGCATCGCCGTCCGCCCGCGCGCAGCGGCGCACGCGCGGCGACCCGATGACGCCGCTCGAGCTGCGGTCGAGCGTGTCGCTCGCTTCGCTGTTCGCGCTGCGCATGCTCGGGCTGTTCCTGATCCTGCCCGTGTTCGCGGTGCACGCGCGCAGCCTGCCCGGGGGCCACGACGCCACCCTGATCGGCCTGGCGCTGGGCATCTACGGCCTCACGCAGGGGGCGCTGCAGATTCCGTTCGGCATGGCCTCCGACCGCTTCGGGCGCAAGCCGGTGATCGTGTTCGGCCTGCTGGTGTTCGCGGCGGGCAGCTTCGTCGCGGCGGCCACCGACGACCTGGTCGTGACGATCGTGGGGCGCGCGATCCAGGGCGCCGGCGCGATTTCGGCGGCGATCACCGCGCTGATCGCCGACAGCACCCGAGACAGCCAGCGCACGAAGGCGATGGCGATGGTCGGCGCGTCGATCGGACTGACCTTCTCGCTGTCGCTGGTGGGCGCGCCGCTGCTCTACGAGGCGGTCGGCATGGGCGGCATCTTCGCCGTCACCGGCCTGCTCGCGCTGGCCGCGATCGCGGTGATCACGCTGGTGACGCCCGCGGTGCCGCAGGCCGCAGCCGCGGCAGCGACGCAGGCGGGGCGCACGCCGTTCGCCCGCATCGCGCTCGATACCGACCTGCTGCGGCTGAACTTCGGCATCTTCACGCTGCACTCGGCGCAGATGGCGATGTTCGTCGTGCTGCCGACCTGGCTCGCCGATCGCGGCGGCATCGCGCTCGGCGACCACTGGAAACTGTACCTGCCCGTGGTGCTGCTTTCGTTCGCGCTGATGGCGCCGCCGCTCTTCTGGAGCGAACGCGCCGGCCGCTTGCGCCCCCTGTTCCTCGCGGCGGTGGCCCTGCTGCTCGCAGTGCAGGTACTGCTGTCGCTGCAGCCGGGCGGCCTAGTCCCGCTGGCACTCTTGCTGCTCGCATTCTTTGTCGGTTTCAATATCCTCGAAGCGAGCCTGCCGTCCCTGGTGTCGCAGCTGGCGCCGCCCGATGCAAAGGGCACCGCGCTGGGCATCTACAACACGACGCAGTCGCTCGGCCTGTTCTTCGGCGGCCTGCTCGGAGGGTGGGTGCAGCAGCAGTGGGGCAAGCCGGCGGTGTTCGATGCCTGCGCGGTGCTGATGGCGGTCTGGTTGCTGGTCGCGGCGGGCCAGCGGCGCTGGCCGGCTTCGGCCCGCAGCCGCGCGGTCGCTCGAGAGAATCGGTTCTAGCAAACTCTCCCTGGAGGTCGGCATGGCTTCGGTGAACAAGGTGATCCTGATCGGAAATCTCGGCCGCGATCCCGAGACGCGCTACGCGCCCAGCGGCAGCGCGATCTGCAACGTGCGCATCGCCACCACGCGCAACTGGAAGGACAAGGCCTCGGGCGAGAAGCGCGAGGAAACCGAGTGGCACAGCGTGGTGTTCTACGACCGCCTCGCCGAAATCGCCGGCGAATACCTGAAGAAGGGCCGGCCGGTCTACGTCGAAGGGCGGCTGAAGACCCGCAAGTGGCAGGACAAGGACGGCCAGGACCGCTACACCACCGAGATCATCGCCGAGTCGATGCAGCTGCTCGGCTCGCGCGACGGCGGCGGCGACGACGCGGGTGGCTACTCGCGCGAGCCGGCCGTGCAGGGCGCGCCGGCACGCGCCCCGGCGCGCAGCGGCGGCGCGGGCGGTGCCCCGGGCGGTGCCCCGGGCGGCAAGGCGCCGAACTTCGACGACATGGACGACGACATCCCGTTCTAGCGTCCGTCGGAGTCCACGCTCCGACGGACGCGCCGGATCGCGCGGCGCGCCGGAGCCCCGGGCGCGGGCGGCGCGGTCCGTTCTCAGCCGCTCGCGGCCGACGCGCGCACGCGGCGCAGCTTGCCGCTCACCGGGTTCACCTGCGGTGGGCAATCGTCGAGCTTCAGTTCCACCGCCCCGACGCCCTGGGCCTTCAGGAAGCGGGCCAGCGCACGCGCGGCGCGCCGGCAGGCCACGGCGCGCTGGCGCGCGCCGGGCGCGTCCACGCGCAGGCACAGCGCGTTGCGGGAGGTCTGGATCAGCTGGAACCGGTGTACCCCGGCTTCCTCCTCGATCACCGTCTCGATCGCCAGAGGCAGCAGGCGCACGTCGGCGCCGCCGGCTCCGTCGAGTACCAGTACGTCGTCGCGGCGGCCCTGCACGCGCACCGACGGACGCCGCTGGCCGCAGGGGCAGGGCGTGGTGTCGACGGTCACGCTGTCGCCGAGGTCGTAGCGGATCACCGGCTGCACACGATTGGCCAGGTTCGTGAGCAGCACCGTGCGGGACGGCTGGCCCGGCGGCACCGGGTCACCGTCCTCGTCCACGGGCTCGAGCACCACCCAGTCGTCGTTCAGGTGCAGCCGCCCGTGCCGGCAGCCGAACGCGATCTGCATGCATTCGGACGCGCCGTAGTCCTCGACCACGGGGCAGGCGAAGCCGTCGGCGATCGCGACCCGGTCGGCTGCGGTGAGTGCCTCGCCGCCGCTCCAGACCGCGCGCGGGCGGATCTTCAGCCGGCCTTCGCACTGCTCGTGTGCCAGCAGCGCGAGCATGGTCGGGTAGCTGCCCACGAACGCCGGCTGCCAGTCGTTCAGTTGCGCCACCAGTGTGTCGAGCGGCTGCAGGATCGAGAACACGCGGGTATGCGCCGCCAGCAGCGGATGCAGGCGGCACTGGCGTTCCCACCAGACCACGCCGGCGAAATGCCCGCCGGTGGCCGCCACCAGCGCCATGCGGGCCGATGCCCCGGGCATCTGCCATGGATCGGCGACCATCGGCCCGAACTCGAATCGCGTGGTGAGAAGCGCCGCATAGACTGCCAGCGCATCGGGGTCCTGTACGTAGATGCCAGGCACGCCGGTGGTGCCCGAGCTGGTCCAGACCGCGTACTTGCCGAGCCAGGGTTCGGCGACGCGCGACGGATCGCGGACGAAGGCCTCGAGTTCGCGCCGGCGCAGTTGCGGATCGGTGACCCAGCCGTCGAAGTTCGCCATCAGCTGCGAACGCGTGACCGGCGGGCAGGCGCGCAGGTCGGCGCAGCCGGAGGGTAGGTGCCGATAGTGGGTCCGGTAGAACGCGGAGTTCTCGCGGGCGTGCCCGAGAAGGCCGGCGATGCGCCGCTGACGCGTCGCGCTCCGTGTCGCGTCGTCGGCGAGGTCGTCGAGCCAGATCTCGCGCACCCGCTCGCCCCAGCGCCAGAGCTCGCTGGTGCCGCGCCACCAGTCCCAGGGATCGAGCGCGCCGCCCGGCCCGTGTTCGCCTGTGCCCGTCATGGCGGCAACATAGCGAGACGACGCCCGGCCCGGCTTGACCTGCGTCATCCGGCACCCCCGGGGCGGAACGATCCCGGCACTGGGCCTGCGATACCATTGCGCGCGCCGACGGCGCCGACCGGCGCCGCCCACCTGGAGCGATCGCAGATGCAAGTGGTTTGCCTGGACCTCGAAGGCGTGCTGGTGCCCGAGATCTGGATCGAGTTTTCCCGCCGCACCGGCATCGCCGAGTTCTCGCGGACCACGCGCGACGAGCCCGACTACGACCGGCTGATGCGCTTTCGCCTCGACCTGCTTGCCCGGCACCGGCTCAAGCTGAGCGACATCCAGCGGGTAATCGAGGGAATGGGCCCGATGCCGGGCGCGCGAGAGTTCCTGGACGACCTGCGCGCGCGCTACCAGGTCTTCATCCTGTCCGACACCTTCTACGAGTTCGCCGAGCCGCTGATGCGCCAGCTCGGTCGGCCGACGCTGCTGTGCCACCGCCTCGAGGTGGACGCCCAGGGCGTAGTCCGCGACTACCGCCTGCGGATGCCCGACCAGAAGCGCGCCGCCGTCGAGGCGCTCAAGGGCCTGAATTTCCGCGTGATCGCGGCCGGCGATTCCTACAACGACACCGGGATGCTGATGGCCGCCGACGCCGGGTTCTTCATCCATCCGCCCGAGTCGATCGTACAGCGGTTTCCGCAGTTCCCGGTCACCCGCAGCTACCCGGAGCTGCGCGCGGCGATCGATTCGGCCGCGCAGGCGCTTCACGCCTGATGCCGCGGGGGTCTTGCGGCCCCGTTGGCGAGGCTTTTCTCTTATAATTCAAGGTTTTCTTGCGTTCCCGCCGCCCCAGCCGGCGGCGCTCTTCTCGCGGGATACCTGCGCCATGCCGATTTACGCCTACCGTTGCGACCACTGCGGCGTCGAGAAGGACGTGCTGCAGAAACTCTCCGACGCGCCGCTCACCGTCTGCCCCGAGTGCGGTGCGGAAGCCTTTCACAAGCGACTGAGCGCGCCGGCGTTCCAGCTCAAGGGCAGCGGCTGGTACGTCACCGACTTCCGTGACGGGGGCAAGAAGGGCGCATCCGACTCGAAGCCGGGCGACGGCAAGGCCGACGCCGGGGCCGAATCGAAGACGGCGGACTCGAAGAAGGCCGAGCCGGCGGCTTCCGGCTCCAGCGCGGCGGGGACGACGCCGGCGCCCGCCGCAGCCGCGCCGGCCGCCGGCGCGAAGCAGGGCTGAGGAGCGCCGCGCGCCTCGCACTCCATGCGCAAGTACCTCGTCACCGGGCTCCTGATCTGGGTGCCCCTCGCCATCACGCTGTGGGTGCTCGACCTGATCGTGACGACGATGGACCGCACGCTGCTGCTGCTGCCCTCGCAGTGGCAGCCGCACACCCTGTTCGGGCACGACATCCCGGGCCTGGGCGTGGTGCTCACCGTGCTGGTGGTGGCGCTCACCGGCCTGCTCGCGCGCAACTTCATCGGCGAGCGGCTGCTGGTCTACTGGGAGGCGCTGCTCGCGCGCATCCCGATCGTGCGCTCGATCTACTCGAGCGTGAAGCAGGTCAGTGACACGATCCTGTCGCCCAGTGGCCAGGCGTTCCGCCGTGCGCTGCTGGTGCAGTATCCGCGCACCGACGTCTGGACGATCGCGTTCCAGACCGGCACGCCGGCCGACGAAGTGCGTCGCCGGGTCGGGGTCGAAATGATCTCGGTCTACGTGCCGACGACGCCGAACCCGACCTCGGGCTTTTTCCTGATGATGCCGCGTGCCGAGACGATCGAACTGAACATGAGCGTCGACGAGGCGCTGAAGTACGTGGTGTCCATGGGGGTCGTCGCCCCGGCCGATCGCGACGGCGCGGTCGTCGTCGCGATGCACCGCGAATGAACCGGAGAACATCGATGCGCAGTTGCTACACCGGCCAGCTATCCACCGAGCATCTCGACCAGGTGGTGACGCTGTTCGGCTGGGTCCATCGCCGCCGCGACCACGGCGGGGTGATCTTCATCGACCTGCGCGACCGCGAAGGGCTCGCGCAGGTCGTCTGCGATCCCGACCGGCCTCAGGTGTTCGAGGTGGCCGAGCGGATCCGCAACGAGTACTGCGTGAAGGTGGTGGGCACGGTGCGCCGCCGACCCGAGGGCACGGCGAACGCGAACATCCGCAGCGGCCAGGTCGAGGTGCTCTGCCAGCAGATCGAGATCCTCAACCCGTCGGTGACGCCGCCGTTCCAGCTCGACGACGAAAACCTCTCGGAGACGACGCGGCTCACGCATCGCGTGCTCGACCTGCGCCGTGCTCCGATGCAGCAGAACCTGATGCTGCGCTACCGGGTCGCGATGGAAGTGCGCAAGTATCTCGACGCGCTCGGCTTCGTCGACATCGAGACACCGATGCTCACCCGGTCGACGCCCGAAGGCGCGCGCGACTACCTGGTGCCGTCGCGGGTGCATGCCGGCCAGTTCTTCGCGCTGCCGCAGTCGCCGCAGCTGTTCAAGCAGCTGCTGATGGTGGCCGGCTTCGACCGCTATTACCAGATCACCAAGTGCTTCCGCGACGAGGACCTTCGCGCCGATCGCCAGCCCGAGTTCACGCAGATCGACTGCGAGACCTCGTTCCTGTCCGAGACCGAGATCCGCGCGATCTTCGAGGACATGATCCGCGTCGTGTTCCGCAACGCGATCGGGGTGGAGCTCGCCGCGCCGTTCCCGACGATGCCCTATGCCGAGGCGATGAACCTGTACGGTTCCGACAAGCCCGACCTGCGCGTGAAGCTCGCCTTCACGGAGCTCACCGACGTGATGAAGGACGTCGATTTCAAGGTCTTCAGCGCTGCCGCCAACAGCGAGGGCGGCCGCGTGGTCGCGTTGCGCGTGCCCGGCGGCGGCGAGATGACGCGCAGCGAGATCGACGGCTACGGCCAGTTCGTCGCGATCTACGGCGCGAAGGGCCTGGCATGGATCAAGGTGAACGACGCTGCGAAGGGCCGCGAGGGCCTGCAGTCGCCGATCGTCAAGAACCTCCACGACGCCGCGATCGCGGCGATCCTCGAGCGCACCGGGGCGCGCAGCGGCGACCTGGTCTTCTTCGGCGCCGACCGCGCGAAGGTGGTCAACGACGCGATCGGCGCGCTGCGCACGAAGATCGGTCATTCCGAGTTCGGCCGGCGCAACGGCCTGTTCGAGCCGGGGTGGAAACCGCTGTGGGTCACCGACTTCCCGATGTTCGAGTACGACGAGGAAGCCGCGCGCTGGGTCGCGGTGCACCACCCGTTCACTTCGCCGAAGGACGGCCACGAAGACCTGATGGAAACCGATCCGGGTCGCTGCCTGGCCAAGGCCTACGACATGGTGCTCAACGGCTGGGAGATCGGCGGCGGGTCGGTGCGCATCCACCGCGAGCAGGTGCAGAGCAAGGTGTTCCAGGCGCTGAAGATCGGCCCCGAGGAGGCACGCGCGAAATTCGGCTTCCTGCTCGACGCGCTGCAATACGGCGCGCCGCCGCACGGCGGCATCGCGTTCGGCCTCGACCGCATCGTGACGATGATGGCCGGCGCCGAGTCGATCCGCGACGTCATCGCGTTCCCGAAGACCCAGCGCGCGCAGTGCCTGCTGACGCAGGCGCCGTCGCCGGTCGACGAGAAGCAGCTGCGCGAGCTGCACATCCGCCTGCGGCTCGCGGAGCCGGCGAAGGCGTGATCCGGGTCGCTGGGACGGGCAGATGGCGGGCGCCAAGGTTCCGGAGTCGGTGCTGGTCGTGATCCACACGCCCGACCTGCGGGTGCTGCTGCTCGAGCGCGCCGACCACCCGGGCTTCTGGCAGTCGGTCACCGGAAGCAGGGCGAGCGTCGACGAGCCGCTGGCCGACACCTGCCGCCGCGAAGTGCTCGAGGAGACCGGGCTCGACACCGCCCGGCACGAACTTGCCGACTGGCATCTGGTGAACCGCTACGAGATCTATGCGCACTGGCGGCATCGCTATGCCGAAGGCGTGACGCACAACACCGAGCACGTCTTCGGCCTGCGGGTCCCCGACGCTGTCCCGGTGCGCATCGCTCCGCGCGAGCACCTGCGCTACGAGTGGCTGCCCTGGGAGCAGGCCGCCGAGCGCTGCTTCTCGTGGAGCAACGCCGAGGCGATCCGGCAGTTGCCGCGCCGGGCGGCCTCGCAGGAAGGCCGATGAGCGCCGCCACGCAGCGCCGCCCGCCCGCGGAGCACCCCGAGGCGCTTCGCGGCAATCGCCGCAGGGCCGTCAAGCCCCGCCGCGCCGCGCTCCCGCCGAAGGCGAAGACCGACGGCGACACGGTTGCGACCTTGCGCGTATCCACCTACAACATCCACAAGGGCGTGCTGCGCGAGTTCATGGGCCTGCGCCGGGTGACGCGCATCCACGAACTGCGCGCGCGCCTGCACGAGCTCGACAGCGACCTGGTCTTCCTGCAGGAGGTGCAGGGCCGGCACGAGCGCCATGCGCGGCGCCTGGAACACTGGCCCGACGAACCGCAGGACGTCTTCCTTTCGCGCTCGCCCAGGCTGCGGCAGACCTTCGAGACGGCCTATGGCCGCAACGCGAGCTACCTGCATGGTCACCACGGCAACGCACTGCTGTCGCGCTACCCGATCATCGGTCTGGAGAACCGCGACATCTCCGACCACGCGCTCGAGAAGCGCGGCCTGCTGCATTGCGTCGTCAAGGTCGGCCGCCTCGACGTGCATTGCTTCGTCGTGCACTTCGGCCTGCTCGCGCGCAGCCGCGAGCGGCAGCTCGACGCGCTCATCGACTGGGTCTCGAACACGGTCTCCGCCGAGGCGCCGCTGATCATCGCCGGTGACTTCAACGACTGGCGCAACCGGCTCTCGGATCGCCTGTGCCGCGAGATCCGCGTGGTCGAGGTCTTCGACGCGATGAGGCCGCAGCTCGAATTCGTGCAGCGCGCCGCCTACTTCGCGCGCGATCGTCAGCCCGCCATCGAACTGCCCGAGGCCCTGGCACTTGCCAGCGCGCCGCGGATGGTGCGCACCGCGCGCACTTTCCCGGCACTGGTGCCATGGTTCCGCATGGACCGGATCTACCAGCGCGGTTTCCGCGTGAACGCTGCGCGGGTCTTGCGCGGCATCGAGTGGGCGCGCCTGTCGGACCACAGTCCGCTGGTGGCAGACCTGGAGCTGGTCGACCCGGGCGCCTGAAACCTCCCCGGGCCCGGCGCCGCGAGCGCCGTGCCCTGCACCGATCGCGAGCGACGTGACCGAGCGCAAGTACGTTTCGCTGCCCTGGTACGAGAGCCTGAAGCCGGCGCTGCGCGGCGGACACGAGGTCACGCTGCTGGAGTCGGGGG
>MEED01000037.1 GCA_001724855.1 Lautropia sp. SCN 69-89 | reverse complement strand
GCCGGCCACCGGGGCCATGGCGCAGCCCTCGCCGGTCCGGCGCACGGCGCTACCCGAGAGCCTGGCGCCGCAGCCCAAGCGCCTGGGGCCCCCACCCGTCAACGCGGCGCACGCAGCAACGGCGCGCCGCGAGACGCAGCCGATCAGGAGAAGGCCTGGATGCCGGTCTGCGCGCGGCCGAGGATCAGCGCGTGGATGTCGTGCGTGCCCTCGTAGGTGTTGACCACCTCGAGGTTGACCAGGTGGCGCGCCACGCCGAACTCGTCGGAGATGCCGTTGCCGCCCATCATGTCGCGCGCCATCCGCGCGATCTCGAGCGACTTGCCGCACGAGTTGCGCTTCATGATCGAAGTGATCTCGACCGCCGCGGTGCCCTCGTCCTTCATGCGCCCCAGCCGCAGGCAGCCCTGCAGCCCGAGCGTGATCTCGGTCTGCATGTCGGCGAGCTTCTTCTGGATCAGCTGGTTCGCGGCCAGCGGGCGGCCGAACTGCTTGCGATCGAGCACGTACTGGCGCGCACGGTGCCAGCAGTCTTCGGCGGCGCCCAGCGCGCCCCAGGCGATGCCGTAGCGCGCGCTGTTCAGGCAGGTGAACGGGCCCTTCAGGCCTTCGACACCGGGCATCAGCTGCTCGTCGGGCACGAACACCTGGTCCATCACGATCTCGCCGGTGATCGACGCACGCAGGCCGACCTTGCCGTGAATCGCGGGGGCGGACAGCCCCTTCATGCCTTTCTCGAGGATGAAGCCCTTGATGCGGCCGTCATGATCGCCGCCCACGCACTTGGCCCAGACGATGAACACGTCGGCGATCGGCGAGTTCGAGATCCACATCTTGCTGCCGGTGAGCTGGTAGCCGCCGTCGACGCGCTTCGCGCGCGTCTCCATCGACCCCGGATCGGAACCGTGGTTCGGTTCGGTGAGCCCGAAGCAGCCGATCCACTCGCCGGTGGCGAGCTTCGGCAGGTACTTGCGCTTCTGCGCCTCGGTACCGAATTCGTATATCGGCACCATCACCAGCGAGCTCTGCACGCTCATCATCGAGCGGTAGCCCGAGTCGACGCGCTCGACCTCGCGCGCGATCAGCCCGTAGGCGACGTAGTTCAGGCCCGGGCCGCCGTACTCGGTGGGGATGGTCGGGCCGAGCAGGCCGAGTTCGCCCATCTCGCGGAAGATCGCCGGGTCGGTCTTCTCGTTGCGGAACGCCTCGAGCACGCGCGGCGCCAGCTTGTCCTGGCAATAGGCCAGCGCGGCTTCGCGCACCATGCGCTCGTCTTCGCTGAGCTGCGCATCGAGCAGCAGCGGGTCGTCCCATTTGAACGCAGCCTTCATCGATCTCTCCTGTCAATCCTGCACTGGGCACTTCGGCGGTCGGCCCACATCGTAGCGTGGCATCTTGCGCTGCACAAACCGTCGCGCAGGCGCGCGGTACCATGCCGATTCGTTGTCGGCGACGCGGGATCGGCCCGTCGTCGTCGCCAGCGATCAGCACGAGGCATCGATGTCGATGATCGAAATCCGCAAGCGCGCGCTGAACGTCGAGACCGTATTCCACGAGGGCGGACCGCCCGCCGATCCGCCGCTGCGGATGGGTTCGGCGGTCGCCGTGATACGCAACCCGTTTGCGGGTCGCCACGAGCCCGACCTGATGCCGTTTATGGCCGAACTGCGGGCGCCCGGCCATGATCTGGCTCAAGAGCTTACCGACGGGCAGCGATGACCGGACTGGGCACCCTGCGCGCGTCCGCGTGGCCGCTGGCGGTCAAGCTGCTGGTCATCGGCTTCTCGCTGCTGCTGGTGGCGCTTGCCGCGATCGGACTCACCCTCTGGATGACCTGGCACCTGGAAGGGGGCGCCGCCGCGGTCAACGAGGCCGGACGCATGCGGATGCAGGCGTACCGGCTGGCGCTCGAGGCGCACAGCGGTACGCATGACGAAGTCGTTCGGCGCATTGCGGCGTTCGACGAGAGCGTCGAGATCCTGAGCAGCGGCGATCCGGCGCGGCCGCTCTTCATCCCCCTGAACGAGGCGACGCGCCAGCATTTCGCCGAGGTACGTGCCGGCTGGCAGGAACTGCGCTCGGGCTTGCTGGTCGCCCCAGCGCAGGTGCCGCTGTCGCGCGTCGACGACTTCGTGGTGTCGATCGACGCCTTCGTGGCCTCGATTGAGCGGCAGATGTCGCGCTCGACCGCGATCCTGAACGCGGTGCAGTTCGCGATGCTGGCGCTGGCCATCGGCGGTGCGGTGGCGCTGCTCTATGCGGGCTACATCTTCGTGGTCGAACCGGTCGCGCGGCTGCAGCGCGGCCTGGCCAGGGTGGAGCAGGGCGAGCTCGACGCGCGTGTCACGGTGACCTCGAACGACGAGTTCGGGCAACTGGGTGACGGCTTCAACCGGATGACCGCGAAGCTGCAGGCGCTCTATCGCGGCCTGGAGGACAAGGTCCGCGAGAAGACCGCGGGCCTGGAGCAGAAGAGCCAGCGCCTGGCAGCGCTGTACGACGCGAGCGCGCTGATCGGTGCGGCCGGATCGCTCGACGAACTGGCGCAGGGCTTCGTGCGGAAGGTGCGCGAGATCGCGCGCGCCGATGCGGCGATGATCCGCTGGTCCGACGAAGGCAACCGGCGCTACCTGATGCTGGCCGGCGACAGCCTCCCCGAGGCGATGGCGCGCAAGGAGCAATGCGTGGACGCGGGGACCTGCCACTGCGGGCGGCTGCAGCCGCACTCGGGGGTGCGTGTGATCGCGATCCGCCCGCATCCGGAGATGAGCTTCGACCACTGTGCGGCCGCGGGCTATCGCACACTGGTCTCGGTGCCGATCTCGCTGCACCAGCGGGTGCTCGGCGAGGTCGACCTCTTCTACTACGGAGAGGCGGCGATCGGCGAGGAGGAGCGCTCGCTGCTCGAAACCCTTGCCAGCCACCTGGCGAGCGCGATGGAAGGGCTGCGCGCGGCCGCACTCGATGTCGAGGCGGCGATCGCCCAGGAGCGCGGATTGCTCGCGCAGGAGCTGCACGACTCGATCGCGCAGTCGCTCGCGTTCCTGAAGATCCAGGTGCGGCTGCTGCGCGACTCGGTGGCACGCGGCGACGCGCCGGCAGTCGGGCGCATCATCGGCGAGCTCGACGCCGGCGTTCGCGAGAGCTACAGCGACGTGCGCGAGCTGCTGGTGCATTTCCGCACTCGCACGCGCGACGAGGACATCGAGCCCGCGCTGCGCACCACGCTGTCGAAATTCGAGCACCAGAGCGGCTTGCGCACGCACCTGCGCGTCGAAGGGCATGGCCTGCCACTCGATCCGGCGGTGCAGGTGCAGGTGCTGCACGTGGTGCAGGAAGCGCTGTCGAACGTGCGCAAGCATGCGGGCGCCACCCAGGTGTGGCTGGAGGTGCGGCAGTCGCCGGCCTGGCGTTTCGAGGTGCGCGACGACGGCACCGGCTTCGACGCCGGGGCCGCGGACGTCGACGAGACGCGGGTGGGGCTGCGCATCATGCGCGAACGCGCCCAGCGCATCGGCGCGCAGGTGTCGGTCGAGTCGACGCCCGGCGGAGGAACGCGCGTGATTCTCGACCTGCCGCCGCCGCTGCGGGCCGCGACGGCCGAAGAAGCGGCCGCGTGATGGGGAACCCGATCCGTTTGCTCGTGGTCGACGACCACACGCTGTTTCGCCGCGGCCTGGTGGCGCTGCTGGCCACCGAAAGCGACCTCGTCGTGGCCGGCGAGGCGGCCGACGCCGGCGAAGCGACGCGTCGCGCACGCGAACTGCAACCCGACGTGATCCTGCTCGACAACCACCTGCCCGGCGTCACCGGGATCGCGGCGCTGGCGGGGCTGAAGGAGGCTGCGCCTGCGGCGAAGGTGCTGATGCTCACCGTCAGCGAGGACGAGGCCGACCTGGCGGCCGCGCTGCGCGCCGGCGCGCAGGGCTACGTGCTGAAGACGATCGACGGCGACATGCTCGCGCAGGCGATTCGCGGCACGATGCGCGGCGAATCGGTGGTCAGTCCGGAAATGACCGGCAAGCTGGTGCAGGCGCTGCGGGCGACAGTGGCCGGCGAGGCGCCCGTCGGGTCTGCGCCGCAGGACGATCCGCTGGCGAGGTTGTCGCCGCGCGAGCGCGAGATCCTCGAACACATCGCGCGCGGCGCGAGCAACAAGGCGATTGCGCGCGAACTCGACATCGCCGAGACGACGGTCAAGATCCACGTCCAGCACATCCTGCGCAAGCTCGGGCTGAGCTCGCGCGTGCAGGCGGCCGTCTACTTCACCGGACGCGCCCCGACCTGATCGGGTAGTACTCCTTCCGGACGATGGCCGGCGGCCGCGCATCGTTCTCTTGCAGCGCCCGTCTCTGCCATCCCGAAGGATGTTCGCCGCGCGGCGCGCTGCCTACAGTGCCGTCATGGAGATCCGGTCATGACGTCCACCGCACTCGAAGGGCAGCGCGCGCGGCAGGCGCTGTCGGTGCTGATCGGCAGCACGCTCGCGTTCACCGTCTGCTTCATGGTCTGGATGATGTTCGGCGTCATCGGAATCCCGATCCGAAAGGCGCTGAACCTCAACGCGACCGAGTTCGGCCTGCTCACCGCCACGCCGGTGCTCACCGGCTCGCTGGTACGGGTGCCGCTGGGTATCTGGACCGATCGCTATGGCGGACGCATCGTGATGGCGCTGCTGATGGCGGCGACGGTTCCGGCGATCTGGCTGATGGCCTACGCGACCGAGTTCTGGCACTTCATCGTGATCGGGCTTTTCGTCGGGCTGGCCGGCGGCTCGTTCTCGGTGGGCACGCCCTACGTCGCGCGCTGGTTTCCGCGCCATCGCCAGGGCTTCGCGATGGGCGTCTACGGAGCGGGCAACTCCGGCGCGGCGGTCAACAAGTTCATCGCGCCGGCGCTGGTCGTGGCCTTCGGCTGGACGATGGTGCCGAAGGTCTATGCGGCGATCATGCTCGGCACGGTGGTGCTGTTCTGGCTCCTCAGCCACAGCGATCCGGCGCACCGCGTGCCCAGCCACGTGCGCTTCGTCGACCAGCTCGCCGCGCTGAAGGATCCGCGCGTGCTCAAGTACTGCCAGTACTACAGCATCGTGTTCGGCGGCTACGTCGCGCTCAGCCTGTGGATGGTGCAGTACTACGTGGGCGAATACGGGCTCGACATCCGCGTCGCGGCGCTGCTCGCCGCCTGTTTCTCGCTGCCGGGCGGCGTGCTGCGCGCGGTGGGCGGCTGGCTGTCCGACCGCTACGGCGCGCACAGCGTGACCTGGTGGGTGCTGTGGGTGAGCTGGATCTGCCTGTTCCTGCTCAGCTACCCGCAGACGCAGTTCACCGTGGCCACGGTCGAGGGCACGCGCAGCTTCACGATCGGCCTGAACGTCTACGCGTTCACGCTGCTGATGTTCGTGCTGGGCATCGCCTGGGCCTTCGGCAAGGCGAGCGTGTTCAAGTACATCAGCGACGAGTACCCGCAGAACATCGGCACGATCTCGGGCATCGTCGGGCTGGCCGGCGGGCTGGGCGGCTTCGTGCTGCCGATCATGTTCGGCGCGCTGCTCGACCTGACGGGCATCCGCTCGAGCGCCTTCATGCTGATGTACGGCGTGGTCTGGGTCTCGCTGATCTGGATGTATTTCACCGAGGTGCGCCGCGCCGAGGTCATGGGGCCGCACCACGCGGCCGAGGCAACGCGCGGATGAGCGCGCGGAGGTTTTCCCGATGAATGCGACCGCGGCCGATGTCACGCGCACGCGCCCCGGCGGCGTGCTGCATGTCTGGACGCCCGAAGACAAGGCGTTCTGGGCGCGCGAAGGCGAGGCGATCGCCAGGCTCAACCTGTGGATCTCGGTGCCGGCGCTGTTCCTGGCGTTCGCCGTCTGGCAGCTCTGGAGCGTGGTCGCGGTGAGCCTGCCGGCGCTCGGCTTCAAGTACTCGACCAACCAGCTGTTCTGGCTCGCCGCCGCGCCCGCCCTGTCGGGCGCGACGCTGCGCATCTTCTATTCGTTCATGATCCCGCTGTTCGGCGGCCGGCGCTGGACGGCGATCTCGACCGCGTCGCTGCTGATTCCGACGATCGGCATAGGCATCGCGGTGCAGGACCCATCCACCGGTTATCCGACGATGCTCGTGCTCGCGCTGCTGTGCGGGCTGGGCGGCGGCAACTTCAGCTCGAGCATGGCCAACATCAGCTTCTTCTTCCCGAAGGAGCGCAAGGGCTCGGCGCTGGGCGTGAACGCGGGGCTGGGCAACCTCGGCGTATCGGTGGTGCAGTTCCTCACGCCGCTGGTGGTCGCGGTGGGCGTGCTCGGTGTCTTCGGCGGCAGCCCGCAGGTCGTCGTCAACCGTTTCGGCGACCACGTCCACGTCTGGACGCAGAACGCGGCGCTCATCTGGGTGCCGTGGATCGCGGTGGCGGCGGTGGCGGCCTGGTTCTTCATGAACGACATCGCCGACGCGAAGGCGTCGTTCGCCGCGCAGGCGGCGATCTTCCGGCGCAAGCACAACTGGCTGATGTGCGTGCTCTACCTCGGCACCTTCGGCTCGTTCATCGGCTTCGCCGCGGGGTTTCCGCTGCTGATCCGCAACCAGTTCCCGAACGTGAACCCGCTCGCCTACGCCTGGCTCGGCCCGCTGGTGGGCGCGCTGATCAGGCCAGTGGGGGGCTGGCTGTCGGACCAGCTCGGCGGCGCGCGCGTCACCCTGTGGAACTTCGTCGTGATGGCACTGGCGGTGTTCGGCGTGCTGTTCTTCCTGCCCAAGGGCGGCAGCGGGTTCGCGTTTCCGTTCGGCCCGGAGCAGGGCAGCTTCGCCGGCTTCTTCCTGATGTTCCTGCTGCTGTTCCTGACTACCGGCATCGGCAACGGATCGACCTTCCGGATGATCCCGGTGATCTTCCTGAGCCAGAAGCTGGCCGAACTGCGCAGCGACGACGACGCCGAGCGCGCCAGGGCAGTGCGCGAGGGCAACACCGAGGGTGCCGCGGCGCTGGGGTTCGCCGGTGCGCTGGGCGCCTACGGCGGCTTCTTCATCCCGAAGAGCTACGGCAGTTCGATCGCCGCCACCGGCGGACCCGAGGCGGCGCTGTGGATCTTCACTGTCTTCTATGCGTTGTGCATCGTCCTGACCTGGTGGTACTACGCGCGCAGGAACGCCGAGATGCCGTGCTGAGCGCGCGCACGTCGACCCAACCCGGGAGTCCCCGATGAGCCATTTCCTCGACCGCCTGACGTTCTTCGACCAGCCGAAGGAGGCCTTCTCCGGAGGCCACGGGGTCGCCACCGGCGAAGACCGCACCTGGGAGGACGCCTATCGCAACCGCTGGCAGCACGACAAGATCGTGCGCTCGACACACGGCACGAACTGCACCGGTTCGTGTTCGTGGAAGATCTACGTGAAGGGCGGCATCGTCACCTGGGAGACGCAGCAGACCGACTATCCGCGCACGCGCCCCGACCTGCCCAACCACGAACCGCGCGGCTGCGCGCGCGGGGCGAGCTACAGCTGGTACCTGTACAGCGCCAACCGCGTGAAGTATCCGATGGTGCGCGGCCGCCTGATGAAGGCCTGGCGTGCCGCGCGCGCGGTGGCGAAGTCGCCGGTCGACGCATGGGCCGCGATCGTGGAGAACGACACGGTGCGGCGCGACTACCAGCGCCAGCGCGGCATGGGCGGTTTCGTTCGCGGCGACTGGGACGAAGTCAACGAGATGATCGCCGCGGCCAACGTCTACACCATCAAGCGCCACGGTCCCGATCGTGTGGTCGGCTTCTCGCCGATTCCGGCGATGTCGATGATTTCGTATGCCGCGGGTTCGCGCTACCTGTCGCTGATCGGCGGCACCTGCATGAGCTTCTACGACTGGTACTGCGACCTGCCGCCGTCGAGCCCGCAGACCTGGGGCGAGCAGACCGACGTGCCCGAGTCGGCCGACTGGTACAACTCCACCTTCCTGATCGCCTGGGGCTCGAACGTGCCACAGACGCGCACGCCCGATGCGCACTTCTTCACCGAGGTGCGCTACAAGGGCGCGAAGGTGGTGGCGGTCACGCCCGATTACGCCGAGGTCTCGAAGCTCGCCGACCTGTGGCTGCACCCAAAGCAGGGCACCGACGCGGCGCTGGCGATGGCCATGGGCCACGTGATCCTGAAGGAGTTCTACTTCGAGCGGCGCTCGGCGTACTTCGACGACTACGCGCGCCGCTACACCGACCTGCCGCTGCTGGTGCAGTTGCGCGAGGTCACGCTGGCCGACGGCACGAAGGTGCTCGCCCCCGATCGCTACCTGCGCGCGAGCGACTTCGACGGCGCATTCGGACAGGAGAACAACCCCGAGTGGAAGACGGTGGCGTTCGACCGGGACGGCGCGGTCGTGGTGCCCAACGGGTCGATCGGCTTTCGCTGGGGCAAGGAAGGCCGCAGCGACGCCGGCAAGTGGAACCTGGAAAGCCGCGAGGCGCGTGGCGGAGCGGAAGTGAAGCTGGCGCTGTCGCTGGTCGACGACGCCGCACAGGCGCACGAGGTGGTCACCGTCGGCTTCCCGTATTTCGGCGGCATCGAGACGCCGCACTTCCAGGCCAACGACCAGGGCGCGTCGGTGCTCCAGCGCCGGGTGCCGGCGGCGCGGCTCACGCTGGTGCAGGGCGGCGAGCGCCGCGAAGTGCTGGCGGCCACCGTGTTCGACCTGCTCGCCGCCAACTACGGCGTGGCGCGCGGCCTGCCCGACGAGAACGCGGCCGACGACTACGACAGCGACCGGCCATATACGCCGGCCTGGCAGGAGCGCATCACCGGCGTGCCGCGCGCACAGGCGATCGCGGTGGCGCGGCAGTTCGCCGACAACGCGGACAAGACGCGGGGCCGCTCGATGGTGATCATCGGCGCGGGCATGAACCACTGGTACCACAGCGACATGAACTACCGCGGCATCATCAATATGCTGATGCTGTGCGGCTGCGTGGGCCAGACCGGGGGCGGCTGGGCGCACTACGTCGGGCAGGAGAAGCTCAGGCCGCAGACCGGATGGACCGTGCTGGCATTCGCGCTCGACTGGATCAGGCCGCCGCGGCAGCAGAACTCGACCAGCTTCTTCTACGCGCACACCGACCAGTGGCGCTACGAGCGGCTCGGCGTTCAGGAGATCGTCTCGCCGCTGGCCGCGCCCGACGCCGCGCGCGGATCGATGATCGACTACAACGTGCGTGCCGAGCGCATGGGGTGGCTGCCGTCGGCACCGCAGTTGAAGACCAATCCGTTGCAGGTGGTTCGCGACGCGCAGGCGGCCGGAGTCGACGCGAAGGACTACGTGACGCGGGGGCTCAAGGACGGTTCGCTGCAGCTCAGCTGCGAGGACCCCGACGACCCGGCCAACTGGCCGCGCAACCTGTTCGTCTGGCGCTCGAACCTGCTCGGCTCGTCGGGCAAGGGCCACGAGTACTTCCTGCGCCACCTGCTCGGCACCAGCCACGGGGTACAGGGCCGCGACCTCGGCCCCGACGACGCGAAGCCGCGCGAAGTGCGCTGGCACGACAAGGCGCCCGAGGGCAAGCTCGACCTGCTGGTGACGCTCGACTTCCGCATGAGCACCACCTGCCTGTACTCGGACGTGGTGTTGCCGACGGCCACCTGGTACGAGAAGAACGACCTGAACACCAGCGACATGCATCCGTTCATCCACCCGCTGTCCACCGCGGTGGACCCGGCGTGGCAGGCGCGTAGCGACTGGGAGATCTACAAGGGGTTCGCGAAGAAGTTCAGCGAGGTCTGCGTCGGACACCTCGGCGTCGAGAAGGAGGTGGTGCTCGTGCCGATGATGCACGACACGCCCGGCGAGCTCGCGCAGCCGCTCGAAGTGCGCGACTGGAAGCGCGGCGAATGCGAGCTCGAACCCGGACGCACCGCGCCGCAGATCGCGGTCGTCGAGCGCGACTATCCGAACACCTTCGCCAGGTTCACCTCGCTCGGCCCGCTGATGAGCCGGATCGGCAACGGCGGCAAGGGCATCGCGTGGAACACCGAGGACGAGGTGCGCGCGCTGGCCGAACTGAACGGCGCGGTCACCGAGCCGGGCGCCACGCAGGGCCTGCCGCGCATCGTCACCGACATCGACGCGGCCGAGACCGTGATGATGCTGGCCCCGGAAACCAACGGGCAGGTCGCGGTGAAGGCCTGGGAGGCGCTGTCGAAGATCACCGGCCGCGAGCACGCGCACCTGGCGCTGCACCGCGAGGACGAGAAGATCCGCTTCCGCGACATCCAGGCGCAGCCTCGCAAGATCATCTCGTCGCCGACCTGGTCGGGGCTCGAGAGCGAGAAGGTCTCGTACAACGCCGGCTACACCAACGTCCACGAACTGATTCCGTGGCGCACGCTCAGCGGGCGCCAGCAGTTCTACCAGGACCATGCCTGGATGCGCGAATTCGGCGAGGGCTTCGCCAGCTACCGGCCGCCGGTCGACCTGAAGGCGGTGGGCGCGGTGATGGGCCGCAAGCCCAACGGCAACCCGGAGATCGCGCTGAACTTCATCACGCCGCACCAGAAGTGGGGGATCCACTCCACCTACACCGACAACCTGATCATGCTCACGCTGAACCGGGGCGGTCCGGTGATCTGGCTGTCGGAGGACGACGCGCGCAGCGCCGGCATCGTCGACAACGACTGGGTCGAGCTGTTCAACGCCAACGGCGCGATCGCGGCGCGCGCGGTGGTGAGCCAGCGGGTCAAGCCCGGCATGGTGATGATGTACCACGCGCAGGAGAAGACGATCAACACGCCCGGGTCGGAGATCACCGGGACGCGCGGCGGCATCCACAACTCGGTCACGCGCGTGGTGCTCAAGCCCACGCACATGATCGGCGGCTACGCGCAGTACAGCTACGGCTTCAACTACTACGGCACCATCGGCACCAACCGCGACGAGTTCGTGGTGGTGCGCAAGATGGCGAAGATCGACTGGCTCGACCAGCCGGCGGGCACGGCTCCGGGAGAACACCAATGAAAATCCGCGCGCAGATCGGCATGGTGCTGAACCTGGACAAGTGCATCGGCTGCCACACCTGCTCGGTCACCTGCAAGAACGTCTGGACCAACCGCGCGGGCATGGAATACGCGTGGTTCAACAACGTCGAGACCAAGCCCGGGATCGGCTATCCGAAGGAGTGGGAGAACCAGGACCGCTGGAACGGCGGCTGGGTGCGCCGCGCCGACGGCTCGATCCGCCCGCGCCAGGGCGGCAAGTGGCAGCTGCTGATGCGCATCTTCGCGAACCCCGACCTGCCGCAGATCGACGACTACTACGAGCCGTTCACGTTCGACTACGACCACCTGCACTCGGCGCCCGAGATGACGGCGCCGCCGACGGCGCGTCCCCGCAGCCTGATCACCGGCGAGCGGATGCAGAAGATCGAATGGGGCCCGAACTGGGAGGAGATCCTCGGCGGCGAGTTCGCGAAGCGCTCGAAGGACCGCAATTTCGACGACGTGCAGAAGGAGATCTACGGGCAGTTCGAGAACACCTTCATGATGTACCTGCCCAGGCTGTGCGAGCACTGCCTGAACCCGGCCTGCGTCGCCTCGTGCCCGTCGGGGTCGATCTACAAGCGCGAGGAAGACGGCATCGTGCTGATCGACCAGGACAAGTGCCGCGGCTGGCGCATGTGCGTGTCGGGCTGCCCGTACAAGAAGATCTACTACAACTGGCAGACCGGCAAGGCCGAGAAGTGCATCTTCTGCTATCCGCGCATCGAGGCCGGGCAGCCCACCGTCTGCTCGGAGACCTGCGTGGGCCGCATCCGCTACCTCGGCGTGCTGCTGTACGACGCCGACCGCATCGAGGCGGCCGCCAGCGTCGAGCACGACCGCGACCTCTACCAGGCGCAGCTCGACCTGTTCCTCGACCCGAACGACCCGGCCGTGATCGCCCAGGCGCGCGCCGACGGGGTGCCCGACGCGTGGCTCGACGCGGCGCGCAACAGTCCGGTCTACCGGATGGCGGTCGACTGGAAGGTGGCGCTGCCGCTGCACCCCGAGTACCGCACGCTGCCGATGGTCTGGTACGTGCCGCCACTGTCGCCGATCTCGGCCGCGGCCAACGCCGGCGAGATCGGCGTGAACGGCCAGATCCCCGACGTCGAGCAGCTGCGCATCCCGATCCGCTACCTGGCGAACCTGCTCACCGCGGGCGACACGGAGCCGGTGGTGCGCGCGCTCGAGCGGATGCTGGCGATGCGCGCGTACCAGCGCGACCGGCACGTCGAGGGCCGCGAGAACCTTGCGGTGCTCGAGCAGGTCGGGCTCACGCCCGCGCAGGTCGCGAAGATGTACCAGGTGATGGCGATCGCGAACTACGAAGACCGTTTCGTGATCCCGACGGCGCACCGCGAATACGCGGAGAACGCGTTCGACGTGCGCGGCGGCTGCGGTTTCTCGTTCGGCAACGGCTGCTCGGACGGCTCGACCCGGACCAGCCTGTTCGGCGCCGGCAAGAAGCGCACGATCCCGATCAAGGCCACGTTGTGAAGGAGCGCGCCATGAACGACACCTGCCGCGCGCTGGCGCTGCTGCTCGGCTACCCGGACACCCGCCTGCGCGAACTGCTGCCGCAGCTCGGCGAATTCTTCGCCGCCGACCGCTCGCTCGGCCCCGCGGTCCGCGAAGGGCTCGCGGCGCTCGTGGCCGAGTTGCGAAACGGCGAGCCCTACGAAGTCGAGGCGAACTACGTCGAGTGCTTCGACCGCGGGCGGTCGACTTCGCTGCTGCTGTTCGAGCACGTGCACGGCGACTCGCGCGAGCGCGGGCAGGCGATGATCGACCTGCGCGCCACCTACGAGAGCGCCGGCCTGCAGCTCGCCCCGGGCCAGCTGCCCGATTACCTTCCGGTGGCGCTCGAGTTCGCGTCGACGCAGCCTCCGAAGGTGGCGCGCGAGTTCCTGGCCGAGATGTCGCAGGTGCTCAACGGACTGCACGAGGCGATCGCGGCGCGGCGCAGCCGCTATGCGGCGGTGCTCTCCGCGGTGCTCGAGCTTGCCGGCGAGCGCGTGCGTCACGTGCCGCTGCCGCCCGAGGAGCCGCTCGACGAGGCGTGGGCCGAGCCGCCGGCTTTCGACGGCTGCTCGACCCGCGGCCAGGCGCGCCCCGACGGCGCGCAGCCGATCCATCTCGTGCCGCGGACCCCGGGCGCGGGAACCGACCGCGGCGCACGCCCGTTCGCCGCGCCGCTTCGCCAGGGAGTCGCGCGATGAATTTCATGAACACCTTCTTCTTCGCGATCTATCCGTACGTCTGCCTGACGGTGTTCTTCGTCGGCAGCCTGATCCGCTTCGACCGCGACCAGTACACCTGGAAGAGCGACTCCTCGCAGCTGCTGCGCGCCGCGCAGCTGCGCTGGGGCAGCAACCTGTTCCACATCGGCGTGCTGTTCCTGTTCTTCGGGCATTTCGTCGGAATGCTCACCCCGCACTTCGTCTACGAGCCGTTCATCGGCGCCGGCGCCAAGCAGGTGCTGGCCATGGTGTCGGGCGGCATCGCCGGCGTGCTGGGCCTGGCGGGGCTGACGCTGCTGCTGTACCGGCGCATGAGCGACCCGCGCATCCGCGCGATCACGAGGCCGAGCGACCTGATGTTGCTGTGGCTGTTCTGGGCGCAACTCGCGCTCGGGCTGGCGACGATTCCGTTGTCGGGCCAGCACCTGGACGGCAGCATGATGCTGGTGCTCGCCGAGTGGGCGCAGCGCATCGTCACGTTCCGTCCCGGCGCCGCCGAGCTGATGGTCGGCGTGAATGCGGTGTTCAAGCTGCACATGGTGCTCGGCATGACGGTGTTCCTCGTGTTTCCGTTCACGCGGCTCGTCCACGTCTGGAGCGGGTTCGCCTCGCTCGCCTACCTGTTCCGCCCGTACCAGCTGGTGCGCGCGCGCAGGCTGAACCTGCCGGCGGGCCACGACCGGCCGGCGGCGCGCCGGATGGGCGGTGCCTGAGCGTCGCGGGCACGCGGCGTACAACGGCGATTCGACAACGGGAGGTCGGCAGATGGCGATCGTGGAGCTTCACAGGCAGGCGGCGGCATCTTCGGCCGCGAATGGCGTGGCACGAGTCGAGGGTGTGGCACGAGTCGAGGGCGTGGCGCGGGTCAACGGCATTGCGCTGCATGCCCTGGGCGAACAACTCGACGCCGCGGAACTGCGCCGGCGAGCCTGCACCGAGTTGCTTCGGCAGCAGTCGCAGCGTGCCGGCCTGCTCGCAGCCGACGACGCGGCCAGCGACGATGGCGTGGCGAGCGAAGCAGCCGCGGCCGCGATCGAGGCGCTGCTCGAGCGCGAACTGCGCGTGCCCGAGCCTTCCGACGAAGATTGCCGCAGGCACCACGCCGCGAACCCGGCGCGCTACGCGAGCGGCGAGCGGGTGCTCGCACGCCACGTCCTGTTCGCGGTCACGCCCGGCGTCGACCTCAATGCGCTGCTGCCGCGCGCCGAGCAGTTGCTGCTGAAGCTGCGCTGCCACGACGGACGCGGCGCCGGCGACGAAGCGGGCAGGTCCGACGGGGGCCGCGGCGACAGCGACGACGCGTTCGCCGCCGCGGCGCGCGAGTGGTCGAACTGCCCCAGCGGCGCCGCGGGCGGAGCGCTCGGATGGCTGCGCGCCGCCGATTGCGCACCCGAGTTCGCGCGCGAGCTGTTCGGGCAGCCGGTGGTCGGCGTGCTGCCGCGGCTGGTGCGAAGCCGCTTCGGCCTGCACGTGGTCGAGGTGCTGGCGCGCGAGCCCGGGCTCGCGCAGCCCTACGAGACGGTGCGTGGCGCGGTGGCGCTCGCGTTGCGCCAGCACGCCTGGACCACCGCGCTGCGACAGTACCTGAGGGTGCTCGCGGCGCAGGCCACGCTCGAAGGCGTCGATCTCGACGCCGCCGACACGCCGCTCGTGCAGTAGCAGGCCTCGGGCGGCTACATCGGCACCGGCACCACCGCAGTGGCCTCGATCTCGATCTTCGCGCGCTCCTCCATCAGAGCGACCACCTGCACCGCGGTCATCGCCGGGTAGTGCACCGTGCCTTCGGTGTCGGTCATGAATTCGCGCCAGGCGGCGCCGAGCGGCTTGCCGGCCTCGAGGTAGTCGCGCCGGTCGGTCAGGTACCAGGTCATTCTGACGATGTGTTCCGGGCCGCCGCCGGCCTCGGCCAGCACCGCCCGGACGTTGGCGAGCGCCTGGCGCACCTGGCCGACGAAGTCGTCGGTCTCGAACCGGCACTGCGCGTTCCAGCCGACCTGTCCGGCGATCGACACCACGGTACCGCGCGCGGCGATGCCGTTCACATAGCCGCGCGGCGCTGCCCAGTCTTTCGGCTGCAGGATCGTCCTGTGCATCTCGTGACTCCGTTGGGACGGGCCGCCACCTGTACGGCAGGCCCGGAAATACTTTAGACTTAAAGCAATTCCGTGGCAAGCGGCTGCGGATCCAACCTGGCGAGGGGGCGACGAGATGCGCATCGACGTGATCGGCGGCGGGGCCGCGGGACTCTATTCGGCCATCCTGCTGAAGAAGTCGTTTCCGGCGGCGAAGATCGGGGTCGTCGAGCGCAATCGCCCCGACGACACCTTCGGGTTCGGGATCGTGCTCTCGGACGAGACGCTGGGCAACCTGCGCGAGGCCGACGAGCCCACGCACCGCGAGATTGCCGGCAACTTCGCGTACTGGGACGACATCTACGTGCAGTACAAGGGGCAGGTGCTGAAGTCCTCGGGGCACGGCTTCTCGGGCGTGCGCCGCCTCACCCTGCTGCAGATCCTGCAGCGGCGCGCCGACGAACTGGGCATCGAGGTGCGCTACCAGACCGAAGACCCGGGCGTGCACGCGCATCACGGCGCCGACCTGGTCGTGGCGGCCGACGGCATCAACAGCGCGGTGCGCGAAGGCTGGAAGGAGCACTTCGACCCGAGCGTCGACCTGCGCACCAACCGTTTCGTCTGGCTCGGCGCAAAGATGGACCTGCCCGGTTTCTACTACAGCTTCCGCGAGGGTCCCGGCGGCATCTGGAACATGCACGCCTACCAGTACACGCCCGGCGAGAGCACGATCGTGATCGAGACCACCAACGATGCGTTTCTCGCGTCGGGGCTCGGAATCCAGGACGAGGCGGCGACCGTCGCGCTGGTCGAAAAGATCTTTGCCGACGACCTGAACGGCGCGCGCGTGCTCGCCAACCGCTCGTTCTGGCGCCAGTTTCCGACGATCACCTGCCGCACCTGGCGGCACCGCGACGGCGACACGCCGTTCGTGCTGCTGGGCGACGCCGCGCACACCGCGCACTTCACGATCGGCTCGGGCACCAAGCTCGCGCTCGAGGATGCGATCGCGCTGAACCAGGCGATGGTCGCGCACGTGCGCGGCGGCACGGCGGGGCGCGCCGAGCAGATCGACGCCGCGCTGGCCGCCTACGAGGAATCGCGCCGCGACGAGGTGGGGCGGATCCAGCATTCGGCCAACGTGTCGCTGGTCTGGTTCGAGAACGTGCGCCGCTTCTGGCACATGTCGCCGACGCAGTTCCACGTGTCGCTGCTCACCCGCAGCAAGCAGATCACCTACGAGAACCTGCGGCTTCGCGACCCCGAAGTGGTCAAGGAAGCCACCGAGTGGTGGAACCGCGACCAGGCGAAGCGGCTCGGCTTTTCCGCTTCGGGCCGACCCGCGTGGGTGGATGCGCCGCCGATGTTCGCGCCGTTCCGGCTGCGCGAGATGTGGGTGCCGAACCGCGTCGCGGTGTCGCCGATGGCGCAATACTCGGCGATCGACGGCATGCCCAACGACTGGCACCTGGTGCACTACGGCTCGCGGGCGCTCGGCGGCGCGGGGCTGGTGTTCGTCGAGATGACCTGCGTGTCGCCCGAGGGCCGGATCACGCCCGGATGCACCGGGCTGTGGAACGACGAGCAGGCGCAGGCCTTCGCCCGGATCGTCGATTTCGTGCACGCGAACACCGAAGCGAAGATCTGCATGCAGATCGGCCACGCCGGCCGCAAGGGTTCGACGCAGGTCGGCTGGGAGCAGGCCGACTGGCCGATCGACGAGTCGGGCGGGCAGCGCAACTGGCCGCTGCTGTCGCCGTCGCCGCTGCCGTATCGCGACGGCGTCAACCAGGTGCCGCGCGAGATGAACCGCGACGACATGGATGAAACGATCGCGCAGTTCTGCAGCGCCGCGATCCGCGCCGACCGCGCGGGCTTCGACATGCTCGAACTGCACATGGCGCACGGCTACCTGCTGGCGAGTTTCCTCTCGCCGATCACGAACCGTCGCCGCGATGCGTACGGCGGCTCGCTCGCCAACCGGATGCGCTACCCGCTCGAAGTGTTCGAGGCGGTGCGCGCGGTCTGGCCGCGCAACAAGCCGATGAGCGTGCGGGTTTCGGCCACCGACTGGATCCCGGGCGGAACGACCGGCGCCGACACCGTGGAGATCGCGCGCGCGATGAGGGCGGTCGGCTGCGACCTGATCGACGTCTCCACCGGCCAGACCGATCCGGCCTCGAAGCCCGTGTACGGACGCATGTACCAGGCGGTGTTCTCGGAGCAGGTACGCCTCGAGGCCGGCGTCGCGACGATGGCGGTGGGCGCGATCACCACCGCCGACCAGGTGAACACGCTGCTGATCTCCGGGCGCGCCGACCTGGTTGCGCTTGCGCGGCCGCACCTGGCCGATCCGTACTTCACGCTGCACGCGGCGGCCGAGTACGACTTCCGCGGAATCGGCTGGCCGGTGCAGTACCACACCGGCGCGACCCAGTTGCACACGACGGTGCGGCGCGCGAAGGAGGAGGCCGAGCGCAAGGCGCAGCTGCTCGCGGCGCGCGCTCACTGAACGCGGGCGACGACTCCCGGAGGGCTCTACGATGGACAGGCAGGTGGCGGTGCTCGCCGGCGGATGCTTCTGGTGCCTGGAGGCGGTGTTCCTCGAGGTGAAGGGCGTGCTGTCGGTCGAGTCGGGTTATTGCGGCGGCACGCTGCCCGATCCCGGCTACGAGGAAGTTTGCAGCGGCCGCACCGGGCACGCCGAGGCGGTGCGCATCGAGTTCGATCCCGCGAAGATCGGCTACCGTGACCTGCTCGGCATCTTCTTCGGCATCCACGACCCGACGACGCCCGATCGCCAGGGCCACGACGTGGGCTCGCAGTACCGGTCGGCGATCTTCTTCGTCGACGAGGCGCAGCAGCGCGACGCGCGCGAGGTGATCGGGGAACTCGAGCGCGAGCGCATCTTCGATGCGCCGATCGTCACGCAGCTTGCGCCGCTCGCACGCTGGTATCCGGCCGAGGCGTACCACCAGCGCTACTTCGAGCGCAACCCGCACCAGGGATACTGCAGGGCGGTCGTGGCGCCCAAGGTGGCGAAGTTCCGGCAACGGTTCGCCCGGCTGCGAGCCTGAGGCGCGCCGCGCGCTACACTCGGCGGGTCATCGTTCGGGGGCACAGACCATGCGTCGAATCATCCAGGTCCTGGGCGCGATCGTGCTGGCGATCGGCCTGTCGGGATGCGGCTACAACCAGATTCAATCGGCCGACGAAGCGACCCGGTCGGCCTGGTCCGAGGTGATCAACCAGTACCAGCGGCGCGCGGACCTGATCCCGAACCTGGTCAACACCGTGAAAGGCTTCGCCGAGCAGGAGCGCGACGTGCTCATCGCGGTCACCGAGGCGCGCTCGCGCGTCGGGCAGGTCAAGGTCGATCCGTCCGATCCGGCGTCGTTGTCGCAGTTCGAACAGGCGCAGGCCGGGCTGGGTAGCGCGCTGTCGCGCTTGCTGGTGGTCAGCGAGAACTATCCGCAGCTGAAGTCCGACGCCAATTTCCGCGATCTGCAGGCGCAGCTCGAGGGCACCGAGAACCGGATCGCGGTTGCGCGCAAGCGCTACATCGATTCGGTGCAGCACTACAACGTGCTGGTGCGGCAGTTCCCGGTCAATCTCACCGCGATGGCATTCGGCTATGCGGCCAAGCCGCAGTTCACGGTGGAGAACGAGGCGGCGATCGCGAAGCCGCCCACGGTGAACTTCGATCGGCCGGCAAGCGCGCCGAAATGAACGCCGGGTCGCGGCGCGGCGACCACGCGCGCGGCAAGGCGGGGCGGGGCACGTGAACACCGGGTTTCGCGCGGTCGCGGCGCTGCTGCTGTGGCTCGGGCTGGCGCTGTCCGGCCTTGCGCAGACGCTGCAGCCGGTGCCGCCGCTCACCGGCCGGGTGGTCGACCTGACCGCCACGCTCACCGCCGCGCAGAAGCAGGCGCTCGAGGGCGAGCTCCAGGCGATCGAGCAGCGCAAGGGTTCGCAGGTCGCGATCCTGATCGTCGCCACGACGCAGCCCGAGGCCATCGAACAGTTCGGCATCCGCGTCGCCGAGGCCTGGAAGCTCGGCCGCGGCGAGGTCGACGGAAAGCGCGTCGACGATGGCGTGCTGCTGCTGGTCGCGAAGGACGACCGCAAGGTGCGCATCGAGGTCGGCTACGGCCTCGAGGGCGCGATTCCCGACGCCTATGCGCGGCGAATCATCGCCGAGGCGATCGCACCGCGCTTCCGGCAGGGCGATTTCGCAGGCGGCCTGCAATCGGCAGTGGCCGACATCGGCCGGCTGATCGAAGGCGAGCCGCTGCCGCCGGCCTGGTCCGGCGCCGCGGACAAGCGCGACGCCGAGCCGGCCAACTGGCTGGCGATCCTGCTCGGCGTGTTCGTCATCGCGATGTTCGTGCGCCAGCTGTTCGGCCGGCTGTTCGGTTCGACGCTCGGTGGCACGCTGGGCGGCGCTGCGGCATGGATGCTCGGCGCCCCGCTGCTGCTGGCCGCGATCGGTGGCTTTCTGCTGTTTCTGGTTCTGCTGTCGATCTCCGGGGGCGGGATGGGGCAGGTCGGGCGTCATACCTGGCGATCCGGTCCGGGGGGCTTTCCAGGCGGCTTCGGCGGCGGCGGGGGCTTCGGTGGTGGAGGCGGATTCCGCGGAGGCGGCGGCGGCTTCGGCGGCGGCGGCGCCTCGGGGGGCTGGTGATGGCCGCAGGCAGGCTTGCACGTACCTGGTCGCATCTGGTGAACGAAGCGCGTTCGGTGCGGCGCATGTTTCACGACGACCTGCTCGCGCGCGTCGAGCAGGCGATCGGGCAAGGCGAGCGCGCGCATTCGGCCGAACTGCGGATCGCGATCGAGGCGTCGCTGCCGCTGCGCGAGGTCTGGCGCGGCCGCACGCCGCGCGATCGCGCGCTGGAGGTCTTCGGCGCAATGCGCGTCTGGGACACCGCTACCAACAACGGCGTGCTGCTGTACGTGCTGTGGGCCGATCGCGCGGTGGAGATCGTCGCCGATCGAGCGGCGGCGGAGGCGATTCCGCAGGCGCGCTGGCGCGAGGTGTGCGAACGGCTGGCCGCCGCCTATCGCGGCGGCGACTTCGAGCAAGGAACGATCGCCGCGATCGAGCGCATACACCGACTTCTGACCGAGGCCTTCCCGTCGGCCGAGGGCGGGGCGAACGAGTTGCCGGATCGGCCGGCGATCCTGTAACGCTACCGCGCCGCGCCGATCGGTCGGGCGCGACGGAGGATCACGCGCCGAGCGGACCGCGCTGCGCAGTGGCGAGCGGCGCGAGCAGCGCCTCGATGCGCTCGCCCACGTCGAGCAGCGCCTCGTCGCGGTCGAAGTGCCCCACCAGTTGAAGGCCCACCGGCAACAGCGGCTCGCCGGGCGCTTCGCGCGCGAAGCCGGCAGGCACCGTGAGGCCCGGATGGCCGCTGACGGTGATCCAGTAGCAGCTCGCGACCCAGTCGATGTAGGTGGCGAGCGGCCGGTCGTCGATCCGCGTCGGGAAGGCGATGTCGTGGGCGAACGGCAGCACCTGCGCGGTAGGCAGCAGCCACGCGTCGAAGCCACGCAGGAAGGCAGCGACGTTCGCGAAGATGCTCGAACGCGCGCGGGCCGCCTCGGCGATGCGTTCGGCGTGCAGGGCCAGGCCCTGCTCGACGTTCCAGGCCACCGTGTCCTTCATCAGCGCCCGATGCCCGCGGTACAGGGCGGCGAAGTTCTCGACGAAGTAGGCCGCGCGCAACACCTGGAAGCATTCGTCGGCGCCTTCGAAGTCGGGCCAGGCTTCGACCAGTTCGACGCCCTGGTCGCGCAGGCAGCCGATCGCGCGCGAGATCGCGTCGCGGACGGGGGCGCCGACGGCCATCGCGCCGCCGCAGTCGATCGACCATGCGAGCCGCAACGGGCGCGCGGCACGCGCGCGGCGCGCCGTCGCATCGGCGTCGAGCTGTCCGACCCAGTCGGCCAGCGGCCGGCGCATGGCCGGTGCGCGGATTGCGCGCTCGATCAGGCGCAGGTCGGCCACGCGGCTGGCCATCGCACCGATCTGGTTCAGCGTGCCGAATGCGTCGGCGCCGCTGCGCAGCGTCGGGTCGCAACGCGAGGACGGGCGCAGGCCGACCACGCCGCAGAAGCTCGCGGGGTTGCGCAGGCTCGCGCCGAGGTCGGAGCCATCGGCGACGATCGTCATGCCGCAGGCGAGCGCAGCCGCGCCGCCGCCCGAGGAGCCGCCGACGGTGCGCGACAGGTCGAATGGATTGCGCGTCTTGCCGAGCACCGGATTGAAGGTCTGCGCGCCGGCGGCGAACTCGGGGGTGTTCGATTTCGCCACCAGGATCGCGTCGGCGTCGAGCAGGCGCTGCACGACCGGGTCGTTTTCCGCGGGCACGTGGCCGGCGAAGATCGGCGAGCCGAAGGTGGTGCGCACTCCGGCGGTGCGATGCATGTCCTTCGCGCAATACGGCATTCCGGCGAGCGCGCCGACCGGCTCGCCGCGGGCGATGCTTCGCTGCAGGCGTTCGGCGCGCTCGATCACTTCGTGGCGCGCCACGCGCGTCGGCAGCGCATTGACCGCTGCGTCGTGCGCATCGATGCGCGCCAGGCAGGCTTCGGCGAGTTCGGGTGGCGAGGAGGTGCCGCGCCGGAACGCGTCGAGCAGTTCGGCGATCGGCGGATGGGGCGGGAACGGTGTCGTCGGCATCGGAGCTGGCCTGTGGCGCGGGAGGTGCACGCCTGGCCCGCGTGGGCATGCGCGGCTTCGCAGGCAGGAGGGGATTGCCCGCGATGGTATAAGAGAAGCAGCATTCACAGCAGCACCGCGCACTTTCCCTGCCATGAACGATCACGAGCCACCGAAAAACGTGCTGGGCGGCCCGTTGCAGGCCTGCTCGTTCGATCCGCTCACGGGCTATTCGCGCACCGGATGCTGCGAAACCGGCCCGGACGATCCGGGGCAGCACACGGTCTGCGCGCGCGTCACCGAGGAGTTCCTCGCTTTCTCGCTGGCGCGCGGCAACGACCTGGTCACGCCGCAGCCGCAGTGGCGCTTCGCGGGCCTGAAGCCGGGCGACCGCTGGTGCCTGTGCGCGGCGCGCTGGCTCGAGGCCTGGGAGGCGGGCGTCGCGCCGCCGGTGGTGCTCGAGGCGACCCACGACGCGGCGCTGCGCGTGGTGCCGCTCGAGGCGCTGCGCAGTTGCGCCTGGACCGCGAAGAAAACCGGGCCGGCCGGGCGATAATGCGCGGATGAAGCTCCTGATCGTTCCCGTCACGCCCTTCATGCAGAACTGTTCGTTGCTGGTGTGCGAGCGCACCGGCAAGGCCGTCGCGATCGACCCCGGCGGCGACCTCGAGCGCATCGAGTCGGCGCTGCGCAGCGAGAGCGCCACGCTCGAGAAAGTGTTCCTCACGCACGGCCACATCGATCACTGCGGCCAGGCGGGCCAGTTCGCGCAACGTCACCGGGTGCCGATCGAAGGCCCGCAACGCGAGGACCGTTTCTGGATCGAGCAGCTGCCGAGCCAGGGCAAGATGTTCGGCTTTCCGCACCTGGCCGCGTTCGAACCCGATCGCTGGCTCGAGGATGGCGACACGGTCGTCTTCGGCGAGCAGACGCTCGAAGTGCGTCATTGCCCGGGCCACACGCCGGGCCACGTGATCTTCTTTCACGCGCCGAGCCGGCTGGCGATCGTCGGCGACGTGCTGTTCCAGGGTTCGATCGGCCGCACCGATTTTCCGCGCGGCGATCACGCGACGCTCGTCGCCTCGATCACCGACAAGCTGTGGCCGCTGGGCGACGACGTCGCCTTCGTGCCGGGGCACGGGCCGATGTCCACCTTCGGCGAGGAGCGCGCGAGCAACCCGTTCGTGGGCGACGCCGCGCTCGGACGCTGAACGCTCAGCGCCCGCCGCCCCAGGAGTCCTTCAGCGTCACCACCCGGTTGAACACCGGCGAGCCGGGCTTCGAGTCGACGCGATCGGCGACGAAGTAGCCATGCCGCTCGAACTGGTAGCGCGCTTCGGGGGGCGTGCCGGCCAGCGAGGGTTCGAGCATCGCGCGCACCACGCGCTTCGAGTCGCCGTTCAGCGCTTCGCGATAGTCGCGTCCGCCTGCGTCCGGATGCGGCTGGTCGAAGAGCCGATCGTACAGGCGCACCTCGGCGTCGACTGCGGCGTGCGCGGCCACCCAGTGCAGGTTGCCCTTGACCTTGTAGGCATCCGAGCCCGGCGTGCCCGACTTCGAGTCTTCGAGCACTTCGGCACGCACCTCGGTGATGCGTCCGTCGGCGTCCTTCTCGAAGCCGGTGCACTCCACCACGTAGCCGTAGCGCAGCCGCACGCGATTGCCCGGGAACATCCGGAAGAAGCCCTTCGGCGGCTGCTCGGCGAAATCCTCGCGCTCGATCCACAGTTCGCGCGCGAACGGGAAGCGCCGCCGGCCCAGCTCGGGGCGCTGCGGGTGCACCGGCGCCTCGCAGGGCTCGATCCGCTCGGCGGGCCAGTTGGTGAGCACGAGTTTGAGCGGGTCGAGCACCGCGATCGCGCGCGAGGCCTTGCCTTCGAGGTCGTCGCGCAGCGCCTGCTCGAGCGCACCCATGTCGATCCAGGAATTCGCCTTCGACACGCCGGTGCGTTCGGCGAACAGCTGGATCGCCTCGGGCGTGTAGCCGCGGCGGCGCAGGCCGACCAGCGTCGGCATGCGCGGATCGTCCCATCCGTCGACCAGCCCGAATTCGACGAGCTGCTGCAGCTTGCGCTTGCTGGTGACGGTGTAGGTGAGGTTCAGGCGCGCGAACTCGATCTGCTGCGGCAGCGGGCGCGTGAAGAAGCCGCCGTCAGCCAGCCGCTCGAGCAGCCAGTCATACAGCGGACGATGGTCCTCGAACTCGAGCGTGCAGATCGAGTGCGTGATGTTCTCGAGCGCATCCTCGATCGGGTGCGCGTAGTCGTACATCGGGTAGATGCACCACTTGTCGCCGGTGCGGTGGTGCGATGCGAAGCGGATCCGGTAGAGCGCCGGATCGCGCAGGTTCAGGTTCGGCGAGCGCATGTCGATCTTCGCGCGCAGCACGTGCGTCCCCTCGGCGTGCCGGCCGTCGCGCATCTCGCGCAGCAGCCGCAGGTTCTCCTGCGGACTGCGGTTGCGGTACGGCGAGTCGCGCCCGGGCTCGGTGAGGGTGCCGCGCGTCTCGCGCACCTGTTCGGCGGTCTGCGAGTCGACGTAGGCGTGGCCGGCCTCGACCAGCCATTCGGCCATCCGGTACAGCCCGTCGAAGTAGTCGCTGGCGTAGTACAGGTTGTCTTCCTGCTCGTCGCGCCATTCGAAGCCGAGCCAGCGCACCGCGTCGACGATCGAGTCGACGTATTCCTGCTCTTCCTTCTCGGGGTTGGTGTCGTCGAAGCGCAGGTGGCAGCGCCCACCGTAGTCGCGCGCAAGGCCGAAGTTCAGGCAGATCGACTTGGCGTGGCCGATGTGCAGGTAGCCGTTGGGCTCGGGCGGAAAGCGCGTGCGGATCGCCGCCGGGTCGGGAAGCGCGTCGCGATGCAGGTCGGCGGGCCCCGGTTCGCCGGCCCAGCGCCGCTCGGCGTACTTGCCGACGCGCAGGTCCTCGTCGACGATCGCGCGGATGAAGTTGCTCGGGGCCGCCGCGCGCGGCGAATCGGGGGCGGAACTCATGGGGCAGTCGTCGGATCCGGTGGCAAGTCAGGCAAACCGACGATTGTAGCCGGGGGGTGTCAGACCCCGAGCAGTTCCACTTCGAAGAGCAGCGTCGCGTTGGGCGGAATCACGCCACCCGCGCCGCGCGCACCGTAGCCCAGTTGCGGCGGAATCACGAGCCGCCGCGTGCCGCCCACCCGCATGCCGGCTACACCCTCGTCCCAGCCGCGAATCACCTGGCCCGCGCCCAGCGGGAAGGTGAACGGTTCGCCGCGATCCTTGCTCGAATCGAACTTGCGCCCGGCCTGGCCGTTCTCGTAGAGCCAGCCGGTGTAGTGCACGCGCACGTGCCGCCCGGTGCGGGCCTCCTCGCCGCTTCCCGGCGTCACGTCGTCGTATTGCAGCCCGGAGGCCGTGGTCTGGTAGGGCATGGAGAGTCCTCGTTGGGGTGTTCAGTTGTCGCGCAGTCGCCGGATCAGGCTGGAGGTATCCCAGCGTCCGCCGCCCATGCGCTGCACGTCTGCGTAGAACTGGTCGACCAGCGCGGTGACCGGCAAAGGCGCGCGGTTGCGCTTCGCTTCGTCCAGGCACAGGCCGAGGTCCTTGCGCATCCAGTCGACCGCGAAACCGAAATCGAAGTGGTCGTCGACCATCGTCGTGCCGCGGTTGTCCATCTGCCAGGACTGTGCTGCGCCCTTGCCGATCACTTCGAGCACCAGTTTCATGTCGAGGCCGGCAGCCAGGCCGAAGTTCACGCCCTCGGACAGCCCCTGCACCAGCCCCGCGATGCAGATCTGGTTGACCATCTTTGCGAGCTGGCCGGCGCCCGGCCCGCCCACCCGCGTGCAGGCGCGCGCGAATGCCATCGCCACCGGGCGGATGCGCTCGAACGCCGCCGGCTCGCCGCCGCACATCACGGTGAGCAGGCCGTTGACTGCGCCGGCCTGTCCTCCGGACACCGGCGCATCGACGAAGTGAAGGCCGCGGCTCTTCGCGATTTCGTGCAGTTCGCGCGCCACCGCTGCCGATGCCGTCGTGTTGTCGACGAACACCGCGCCCGGCTTCATGCCCGCGAGCGCGCCGTGCTCGCCGAGCACCACCGAACGCAGGTCGTCGTCGTTGCCGACGCAGGCGAACACGATGTCGGCCTCGTGGGCAGCCTGCCGCGGTGTCGGTGCGGTCACACCACCGGCTCCGCCCGCATACTCGCCGGCCCACTGCTCGGCTTTCGCTGCGGTGCGGTTGTAGACCGTCACCGAGTGGCCGGCGCGCTTCAGGTGGCCGGCCATCGGGTAGCCCATCACGCCCAGGCCGAGGAAGGCGACCTTGTGCGGCGCGACCGATTCGTACTGCTTGCTCGTCATTTCCGGATTCCTCGCTCGATCATTGCGGGTTGCGCGCGGTGCGGGGGTTCGCGGCAGGCGTCACGATAATGGAAATCGCGCCGCGCTGCCGCATGGCCCCTGCGCTCGCGCGCGGCCGGTAACAGGTCAGCAGCCGAGCTGGCGCGCGAGGTCGCCAAGGTCGCGAGCGTGCAGGTCGTTGCCCGGGCGCGGCGCGACATCGTTGGCGACCGAGGGCCCGAATTCGAGGGGCCGCTCGACATACGCGGTGCGGCAGCCACAGGCGCGCGCCGACTCCAGGTCATCGTGGTGCGCGGCCACCAGCATCATTCGCGCCGGCTCGACGTCGAAGACGTCGCAGACCCCGAGGTAGGTTTGCGGGTCGGGCTTGTAGTGGTGGAACACCTCGGCCGACAGGATCAGGTCCCAGTGCAGGCCGGCGCGGCGCGACAGGTCGGCGAGCAGGCCCAGGTTGCCGTTGGACAGCGTGCACAGCATGAACCGCTTGCGCAGCCGGTTCAGCCCCTCCACGACGTCGGGCCATGGGTCGAGCCGGTGCCAGGCGAGGTTCAGCGAGCGGCGCGCCGCATCGTCGAGCCGGTGGGCGACGCCGAAGCGTTCGAGAATCTCGTCGAGGATCATCCGGTGCAGCGCGTCGATCTTCGTCCAGCCGAGCGCGCCGCTGCGCACCTTCGCCATCGCGGGACGATAGCCGGCGCGCCAGGCCAGCGCGAAGGCGCCGGCATCGATGCCGAGCCCGAGTGCCGCCACCTCGCGCTCGATCGAGCCATGCCAGTCGACCACCGTGCCGAACACGTCGAAGGCGAGTACCGCCGGCATGGGGTCGAGGCAATCGGCGAGGCGGACCACGGCAGGACTCATGCCAGGTTGTGCGATGGCGGAAAAATTTACTGTCGGGGAATCTTACAGCCGGGCTCCGGAAATCGCGACTCCGGATCCTCATCGATCTGCATCTATCGGATTTTGAAGGAGTTTATTGAAACTGGCCCGAATGTTGCTTCACGATTGGCAGAAAGATATCCAGCACTGTACGGACGGAGGACTTCCGATGAACCGAGCGTTGATGAACCAGAGTCTGGTCGCTGCCGCGGCCATGTTGGCGGCCGGCACGCTGCAGGCGGTGACCGTCACGACTGGAGGAACTCCCGACAATCCGAACGGCCAGGTGTCGTCGGTGGCCGGCACGACCACCATCGACTTCGACAGTGCGCTGCCGGCCGGGGTTTCGCTCACCGGTCAGTATTCGATCGTTTCGGGTTCGAGCAGCGGACTCTACGCCGCGCCGCCGAATTCCGGGTCGGATGCCAACACCTCCAAGTACCTCACGGTGCCCTCGGGGCAGTCGTCCGGCTCGGTCGCCATCGCGCTGGGCGCTGACTATAACTACTACGGGTTCTACTGGGGCTCGATCGACTCGTACAACTCGGTCAGCTTCCTGAACGGCGGCAGCGAGGTCTTCAGTTTCACCGGCACGCAAGCAGCGGCACTGGTGCCCACTTCGCCCACCGGCACGCAGAGCCTCGCGACCTATTTCAATTTCTTCGACCTGCCGCTGTTCGATACGGTGCGGATGACCTCCACCCAGTACGCGTTCGAAACCGACAACCACGCGTACGGCAGCGTGCCGCTGCCCGCGACCGCGGCGCTGCTCGGCATCGGCCTGATCGGCATCGGTCTGGCGCGGCGCAAGCGCAGCTGAGCAGCACCGGAGCCCCGCAAGGGGCCCCGCGACAAGATTCGAATCCCGGGGAGGAAGCGCGACTCGCAGAGTCGCGTTTTTTTTTGCGCTGCGCGCGGCGGGCTGCCGATGGCAGCCACACTTTCGGTGCGCTCAGGTCTCTTCCTCGGCGAAGGCCTCGTCACGTTTCTTCGCGATGCTGGGCAGGAAGACGATGACGAGCAGCACGGCGGCGATGGCCAGAAGGGTCGCCGA
>MEED01000036.1 GCA_001724855.1 Lautropia sp. SCN 69-89 | reverse complement strand
CCGGTGGGCTTGCGCCCGACGATGATCCGGTCGCCCGGCTTGATGTGCTGCAGCTTCGAGGTGAGCGGGCCGCCCGGCACCTTGATGCTCAGGAACTCGAGGTGGTCCTCGTAGTTCGGACTCACGATGCTGTAGGCGCGCATCAGTTTCCTGCCGCCGTCTTCCAGTCCGATCATCGTGAAGTGGCCGTTGCTGAAGCGCAGCGAGCGGTCGCGCGTGGCGGTGAAGCTGAACAGGCGTCGGTCCAGTGGTGCACGCTCAGCACCTGTTCTTCGTCGCATGCGCTCATGGGGCGGAGAGGCGGGGCGAGGCCCGTTTCGAAAAGGCATTCGACGCGGCGAATTCCAGTGCAGCGAATGGTTCATTCGCCCGAAAAGCCCCCATCGCATCTCGGAAACCGGTACAATACGCGTCGAATTCATGAACTGAGTATCGAGGCACGGATGGAAGACATGCCGCGCGACGACGCTGCGCAGGGCCCCCGGATCGACGGCGACACCCCCACGATGCGCCTGGTCGCGCTGCTGGAGGTCATCGCCTCGAAAGACGAATTCGTGACCCTGCAGGGCCTGGTCGACGAAACCGGCCTGCCCAAGCCGACGCTGCACCGCATGCTGCACCAGCTCGAATCGGCGCGCCTGCTGCAGCGCGAGCGCGACGGCCGCAGCTACGGCACCGGCGCGCGCCTGCGCCGGCTGGCCGAGAACCTGCTGCTCAACGACACGGCGCACAGCGCGCGGCGCGCGGTGCTGCGCCGGCTGAAGGACGAGATCGGCGAGAGCTGCAACATCACCACCCTGTCGGGCGGCGACGTGCTCTACCTCGATCGCGTGGAGACCGCCGCCCCGCTGCGCTTCTACCTGCATCCCGGTTCGCGCGTGCCGGCGCACTGTTCGGCCAGCGGCAAGCTGTTCCTCGCGCAGATGACGCCGGCGCAGCGCGCGCGCGTGCTCGGCCCCGGTCCGATGCAGCGCTATACGCCGAACACGATCATTGACCCCGAGGCGCTCGAGCGCGAACTGGAGAAGGTGCGTCGCGACGGTTACGCGCTCGACGACGAGGAGTTCCTTCCGGGGCTGGTCTGCGTGGCGGTACTCGTGCCTGCGGCCGACGGCGGGCGCTCGAACATGGGGCTCGCTGTACAGGCGCCGATCATGCGGCTCACCGCCGCGCAGGCGGCCGAGTTGCTGCCGGTGCTGCGGCGCGCCGCGCTCGACCTCGTCGACCCGGACGAACAGCCGGCGAAAGGCGCGCGCATGCGCCGACAGGGCGACGACCCTGCCGACGAGCGGCTCAGCGCGTGAAGTAGCCCACGCCCACCACCTTACCGTCCACCGTACGGAAGAAGGTGTGTTTGCTCTCGATCCGGCCGGTAGCCGGGTTGCGCCATGAGTAGGCCGCTTCGCCCCGACCGCCGCGGCGACCGCGGGCGAGCGTTTCCATGGCCTCGGTGACGATCGGCTTGCCATTGGCGTCGCGCAGCGTGCGCGCGTCGGTGCCCACGAGCCTGGGGTTCGCGCCGTTGGCCAGGAAGCGCCCGCTGGCCAGGTCGATCACGAACACGTAGAGATCGTCGCGGATGAACGGGCCCGGGTACGCCTGGAAGGCGCCGAGCGCGGCCTTCTCGTCGCGGCGCATCGCCGCGAGCGCCCGTCGCAGCATCGCCTTGGCTTCTACCGGCGTGGCACGCGGCGGATAGAAGCCCACCGCCACGATCACCTCCCCCACCTTGCGGAACAGCGTCTGCTTGGGCCGGTCGCGACCGTCGACCGCATCGAACCACAGGTACTCGATGCGCCCGCCGCCCCTCGCCCTGCCCTGCGCAATCATGTCGCTGAAGAACTTCCTGCCGCTGGCGTCGGTCACGTCGAGCACGTTCTCGCCTGCCAGCGCGGCCGACGCGCCGCCGCTGGCGAGGAACCGGCCGTCGGTGCGCAGCGCGTAGACGTAGAGGTCGCGATCGACGAAGTCGGACTGCCGGGCGAAGTCGGCCGCCCCTGCCTCGCCGCGCTGTCGCAGGTGTGCGACGGCCCGATCGAGCAGCGCCTGCGCACGCGCCTCCTGGCTGCTGCGATAGCGTGGCGAGCGCGGGTCGCCCGCACCGGCCGGCGCGCTGCCCTGGGCCCTGGCGGGCGACGCGCCCTGGGCCTGCGCGGGTATGGAGCCGGTGCCGAATCCCGCCCCCAGCACGAGGCCGGAGAGCAGGCCGAGCGCCGTGCGGCGGGAGGTCGAGACGGATGACGTCATGGTCCGGCTCCGGTTGCGATTGCGATTGCGGTTGCGGTTGCGGTTTTCGCGCTGCATCAGGAGTAGCCGAAGAGGCGCGGTATCCACAGCGAGATCTCCGGGAAGAACGCGATCAGGAAGACCGCCACGGTCGCGGCGAGCATGAACGGCAGCGCGCGCACCGTGATCGCCTCGACGCTGGATCCGCCGATGCCCGAGGCGACGAACAGGTTCTCGCCCAGCGGCGGCGTCATGAAGCCCACCGACAGCGCGCAGATCACGACGATGCCCACGTGCGTCGGGTCGGCGCCCAGCGAGAACATCACCGGCATCAGCACCGGCACCAGGATCATGATCGCCGCCAGCGTCTCCATGAACATGCCGACGAAGAGCAGGAACGCGATCGTGAGCGTCCAGATCAGGTACATGTCCGAGGTGAGCGCGAGCAGCGATTCCGCGATCACCGCGGGAATGCGCTGCTCCACCAGCAGGCGGCCGAACACCGTCGCCGCGAACAGGATCATCAGCACGCGGCCGGTGATCCAGGTGGTGGTGCGCAACGCGTGCAGCACCGCCCTGAACTTCAGTTCGCGGTGCAGGAAGATGCCGACGAACAGCGTGTAGAAGATCGCGACCACCGCCGATTCGGTCGGCGTGAACAGGCCCGTGTAGATGCCGCCGAGGATCACGAACGGCGCCAGCACCGACCAGATTCCCTTGCGCAGCGCAGCGCCGATCTCGCCGAACGACCAGGTCTCGACCATCCCGCGGTAGCCGCGGCGCTTCGAGATCATGTAGTTCGTGACCAGCAGCGCGAGCGCCATCAGGATGCCGGGCAGCACGCCTGCGATGAACAGTTTCGGGATCGACAGCGACGCGAACTCGCCGTGCGCCTTGATGTCGGCAGCGGTCGGCGCCAGGCTCATCGCCGAGATGCCGAAGATCACCATCGGGATCGACGGCGGGATGATGATGCCCAGCCCCCCGGAGGCGGCGGTGACGGCCGAGGCATAACTGCGCTCGTAGTGGCGCCGTGTCATCGCCGGAATCATCAGCATGCCGACCGCCGCGGTGGTGGCCGGCCCCGAACCCGAGATCGCGCCGAAGAACAGGCAGGCGAGCACGGTGGCGGCGCCCAGGCCGCCGGTGATCGGCCCGGCGAGCGTCTCGGCGATGTCGACCAGGCGCTTCGAGATGCCGGCAGCCTCCATCAGCGCGCCGGCCAGCACGAACGCCGGCAGCGCCATCAGCGGAAAACTTCCCACGGAGGTGAACGCGATCTGCACGAACGCGATCGGGTTCTTCTCGAGCGCGAGAAACGCGAACATGGCGGCGCCGGCCAGCGCGACGGTGATCGGCGCACCGATCAGCATCAGCAGCAGGAAGCCGCCGAAGAGGATTTCGACGACGAGGTTTTCCATCGAATTTCTCCGCTGGCGTCAGGCTTGCTGGCCCGAACCGGCCGCGCTCGCCTTCTTGAGCGCCTCGATTTCCTCGGCCTCGGGGTCGCGGATCTCCACGCCCTTGACCAGCGTCTGGTAGTTGTTCCAGAGGATGCGGATCGACATCAGCGTGAAGGCGACCGGCAGGATCATGTAGAAGTACTTCATCGGCAGGCCGATCGTCTGCGACTTCCAGAACGGATTCATCCGGGTGACGAATTCGTAGCTCAGGTAGACGAAGTACAGGTTGAACGCGACCCAGAGCAGGTCGGCGATCGCCTCGGCCACCTTCTTTACGATCGGCGGAAAGAACATGAACTGGAAGGTGACGCGGTTGTGCGCCGACATGCGCGCCGCCACCGAGGCGCCGAGATAGGCGAACCAGACGAACAGGTAGGTCGCCAGTTCCTCGCCCCACGGAATGGAGTAGAGGAAGAACTGCCGCAGCAGGATCTGCACGAACAGCAGCAGCATGAAGAACGCGAGCAGTGCGTCGCAGACGTACTCCTCGAAATTGGTCGCGAGATCGGAAAGGATGCCCTTGGTCGACATGGGTATCTCCGTCGGGTGGATGGCGCCGCCGATCGTCGCGCGCCGCCGCCCGGCGCGGCTGCGGGCGGCGACGTGGGTGCGCGGTGGCTCAGCGGCCGAGTTCCTTGAGCACGCGGTCGAGCTTGTCCTTGCCGCCGATGCTCTTGTAGAACTTCGGCCACACGGTCTTCGCCTTCTCGATCCAGGCTTTCTCGCCGTTGGCCGGGTCGACGATCTCCATGCCGCGCGCGGCCAGGTCCTTGCGGATCTTCTCCTCGCTCGCGAGCAGGTAGCGGTAGCTCTCCTCGGTGGCTTCCTGGCCCGCGTCGAGGATCGCCTTCTGCACGTCGGGTTTCTGCGACTTGAACACCTGGTCGCTGACGATCATCGGCTCGAGCGAGAAGATGTAGCGGATGTTGGTGATGTACTTCTGCACCTCGTAGAACTTCATCGCCGAGATGGTGATGTACGGGTTGTCCTGGCCGTCGATCACGCGCTGCTGCAGGCCGGTGAAGGTTTCCGACCAGGCCATCGGCGTCGGGTTGATGCCCCAGGCCTGGTAGGTGGCGATCATGATCTCGTTCTTGGGCACCCGGATGACCAGCCCCTGCAGGTCCTCGAGCGTCTTCACCGGACGTTTCGAGTTGGTGAGCCGGCGAAATCCCGAATACGTCCAGCCGATGATGCGCACGCCCGCGTCGCGCACCGTGTTCTCGGCGAGCTCCTTGCCGACGGGACCCGTGGTCAGCTTCTTCGCCTCCTCGGCGCTCTGGATCACGTAGGGCAGCGTGAGCACGCCCACCGTGGGCGAGAACGGCGTGATGTTGTTGATCGCGAGGATCGAGAAGTCGAGCAGCCCCATCGCGGCGTTGTTGACCGTGTCCTCCTCGCTGCCGAGCTGGCTGTTGGGGAACAGGTCGGCCTTGTGCGCGCCGCCGGTCTTCTCGGCGAACAGCTTGGCGAAGGTGAGGCCGAAATGGTGCTGCGTGCCGCCGGCGGCGTCGCCGATGGCGACCTTGAAGGTCTTGGCGACGGCAGCCGGGGCGCCGGCCAGCAGGCCGGCGGCGGCGAACAGCGATACGAGCAGGGTCTTGCGAAGTCTCATCGGTGTCTCCTCGGTGGAGGGATGGGCGGCGGAGGCCGGTCTACAGGATCTCGTCGTTCAGGTAGTACCAGCGGTACAGGAACCACTGGCCGAAACGGCGAAACGGCGCGAAGTGTTCGGAAACCACCATTTCGCGGATGTTCGGGAACGGCAGCTTCGAGCGGAAGATCGGCAACTGCAGCGAAGCCCCCTGCCCGGCGATCCACTGCGCCAGCCTGCGGCCGGCCTGCGCCGAGTACATCACGCCGTTGCCGCCGTATCCAAGCGCGTAGTACAGCGACTGCGAAGGATCGGGCTGGAAGATGCGCGGCATCATGTCGTGTGCGACGTCGACCCAGCCCCACCAGGAATACTCGATCGGGATGCCCGCGAGCGCGGGAAACTTGCGCTGCAGGTCGTTCACCAGAAACTGTTCGTACTTCTTCTGCGGCGCATCGCGGCCCGTGATCGCGCTGCGGCTGCCGATCTGCAGCCGGTTGTCCGGAAGCAGGCGGTAGTAGTGCCGCAACACGCGCGTGTCGGTGAGGACCTGTCGCGTCCTGAAGTTGCACGCGTCGATCTCCGATTGCGTGAGCGGGCGCGTGACGATCGAGTTCGACAGGATCGGCAGCAGCCGGTTCTTCAGTTCGCCGTGCAGCGTCTGCGAGGTGTAGCCGCCGGTGGCGACGCCCACCGCGCGCGCCCTGACGGTGCCGCCGGGCGTGCGCAGGTGGTGCACCCCGTTGCGCGTCTCCCAGCCCTGCACCGGGCTCGCGGGATGCACCTTCACGCCCAGCGCGCGCGCCTTCTTCAGGTAGCCGAAGGCGAGCTTGCCGGCGTGGATGCCGATGCCCTCGGGCTCGTGCATCGCGCCGGCGGCCTCGCGGTCGTCGACCCATTCGCGCTTGACCGTCTCGGCGTCGAGCAGGCGCGCGTCGTACTTGAAGACCTCGCGCAGGCACTCGACTTCCTTCGCCAGCGTCGGCATGACCTTCGGCCGGTGCGCGATGTAGAGGTGGCCGCCGGGCTGCGGCTCGCAGTCGATGTCCTTGATCAGTGCCTTGAAGGTCTCCATGCCTTCGAGGCATTCGCGATGCAGCGCCAGCGCAGTGTCCAGCCCGTAGCGGGTGATCCATTGCGAGCGCTTGAGCCGTCCCGACGCGCATTGCGCCTGGCCGCCGTTGCGCGTGCTGCATCCCCAACTGCTGCGGTTGGCCTCGAGCACGGTGGCCTTGATGCCGTGCTCCTGCGCGAGGAAGATCGCCGCGGTCAGGCCGGTGAAGCCCGAGCCGATGATCGCGACGTCGACGTCCATGTCGCTGACCACCGGGCCGTCGTCCTCGGGCGGCGGGCCCGCGGTGCCGATCCAGTAGGTGGGCGCGTAGTCGGTGCCGTGTCCCGGCGTGGACGAAACGAGCGGATCGTAGGCCGGGTCGTAGGCACGCAGGCTCGCGGTCGCGTGGCCTGCGGTTTGGGGGGCGGCCGTGGCGGTTGCGGACATGGCTGGGTTTCCTCGGGGGGCGGATGCGCGCGGGTGCGCGACGATGATCAGCGGCCGGCGGCGACCACCGGCGGACGGTCCTTGCGGAAGGCGTTCTTGATGGCGATCTTTCCGTTGCGGAAGGTGAAGACGTCCACCATCCGCGCCTCCACGCGCGTGCCGTCGGTGCGCGTGCCCTTGAAGGTGGTCTCCGAGACGCCCCGGTCGCCGCAGACGAAATGCTCGCCGTCGAGCCAGGCCGCGTCGGGGAAGGTCTTCCAGGCGGCTTCGAACCCGGCGCGCACCTCGGCGCGGCCCACGTAGCTCTTGCCGAACAGGTCGGGGCCGCCCACCGCATGGAAGACGCAGTCATCGTCCATCATGCTCATCAGCGCCTCGATGTCGTGGCGATTCCAGGCGTCGCCGAAGGCCTTCAGGAATTCGACGTTGGGTGTGCTCATGCTCGGGCTCCGTATGTCGTTGGGGTTCGGGTGAAAGGGGTTCGCTCGCTTGCGGTTCGCGCGGGGTCAGGTCGCCAGCAGGCGCAGCAGGAAGACGATCGACAGCATGTACAGCGCGACGAAGATTGCCTCGCCGGCCATCAGCACCACCGGGCGCCAGCCCAGCTCGACCAGCTTCTCCGGCGAAGTCTTCACGCCCAGCGCCGCGATCGCGATCACCAGGCACCAGCCCGAGATGCCCGAGGCCGCCGCCTGCACCGACTGCGGGATCCAGCCCAGGCTGTTCACCGCGACCAGCACCGCGAACGCCACCAGGAACGCGGGCAGCAGCGGCTGGCGGCGGTCGTGGCCGTCGCGGCCGGGCACCGCGCCGCGATGCGCGCTGCCGCGACGCTTGCGAAAGACGAGCGCGCAGGCGATCACCACCGGCACCAGCAGCGCGACGCGGAACATCTTGCTCAGCGTGGCCGCGTCACCGACTTGCGGCGAGATCATGAAACCGGCGCCCACCACCTGCGCGACGTCGTGGATCGAGCCGCCCAGGAACAGGCCCGCCTCGGTCGCACTCAGGCCCAGGTTGGGCACCGCCAGCGGATACAGGACCATCGCGGCCGTGGACAGGCTCGCCACGCCGATCGCCGTGAGCAGCGTGTAGCGCTCGGTCTCGCGGGTCTGCGGCAGCGTCGAGGAGATCGCGAGAGTCGCCGAGATGCCGCAGATGCCGGTGCCGCCGCCCGAGAGCAGGCCCAGCGTGGGAGGCAGCCGCAGCAGGCGCGCAAGCAGCACGCCGAAGCCGATGGTGAGCACCACGGTGCCCGCCAGCGCGACGATGCCGGCCGCACCCAGCGCCGCGACGTCGCTGAAGGCGATACGCGCGCCGAGCAGGCCGACGCCGATGCGCACCAGGTTCTTCGCCGACATCTCGATGCCCGGCAGGGTCTTCGGGTTGTCGACCATGAAATTGAACGCGATGCCGAGCAGCAGCGCGTAGAGAAACTTCGGCCCGCCGTAGTGGTCCGACACGAACGACGCCGCCAGCGCGATCACCCCGCACAGCATGAAGCCGGGCAGCAGGCCGCGAAAGCCGGGTTGTGCGCGTGCGTCGAGCGCGAGCGAGGCCGAAGTGGACATCGAAACGGTTCTCCTGGACGCGGCGGGGCGGCGCCGGATGGCGCGCCCCGCGAGCGCCGGTTGCTCAGACGTAGTCCTTGTACTTGTCGAGGAAGCGCACCGGCCTGGACAGTGCGTCGCGGCGGAACGGGTCGCCCAGCTCGCGCGTGCACATGATCTCGACGATGCAGGTCTTGCGGTCGTTCATCTGCATGTCCACCGCGCGCTTCAGCGCCGGGCCGACGTCCTCGAGCCGATCGACCACGATGCCCTCGGCGCCCATCGCCTTCGCGATGCCCGCGAAGCTCGGGTTGTCGAGTTCGCCGGCGACGAATCGCCGGTTGTAGAAGTCGACCTGGTTCTTCTTCTCGGCGCCCCACTGGCGGTTGTGGAACACGACCGCGGTCACCGGGATGTCGTGGCGCACGCAGGTCATCGTCTCCATCAGGCTCATGCCCCAGGCACCGTCGCCGGCGTAGGAGATCGCCGGGCGGTGCGGCGCGGCGACCTTCGCGCCGATGATCGTCGGGAAGGCGTAGCCGCAGTTGCCGAAGCTCATCGCGGCAAAGAAACTGCGGGGCTTCTCGAAGCGCAGGTAGCTGTTGGCCACCGAGTTGATGTTGCCGATGTCGGTGGACACCATCACGTCGGCCGGCATCGCGCGTTCGAGTTCGCGCAGCACCTGTCGCGGGTGCAGGTACTGGCCGCCGGAGAACGGCTTCTCGCCGGACTGCTCGGCGATCATGTCGAGGCTGTACGGATCCCTCTCGTGGGTCCACTCGTCGAGCTCTTTCTCCCAGGCCGCCTTCTCGGCGGCGACGGTGGCGGCGCGCTGGGCCTTCGTCGCGTCGCAGGCGAGCGTGCGTTTGGCCAGGCGCTGCACGAGCGCGGTCGCGGCAGCCTTGGCGTCGCCGCAAATGCCCACCGAGATCTTCTTCACCAGGCCGAGCATCTTGTTGTCGGCGTCGATCTGGATGATCTTCGCGTTCTTCGGCCAGTAGTCCATGCCGTGCTGCGGCAGCGTGCCGAACGGGCCCAGCCGCGAACCCAGCGCCACGACCACGTCGGCCTGCGCCATCAGCTTCATCGCCGCCTTCGAGCCCTGGTAGCCCAGCGGGCCGCACCACAGCGGGTGGCTGGCCGGAAACGAATCGTTGTGCAGGTAGCTGTTGACCACCGGGGCACCCAGCCGCTCGGCCAGCGCCTTGCACTCCTCGACGCCATCGGCCATCACCACGCCGCCGCCGGAGATGATCACCGGAAACTTCGCCTGCGCCAGCAGGTCGGCCGCCTCGTTCAGGCTGTTCTCGCCGCCGGGCCCGCGATCGAGCCGCGAGGGCATCGGGATCTCGGCGTTGATCTCGCCGTAGAAGTAGTCGCGCGGGATGTTCAGCTGCGTCGGGCCCATCTCCGACATCGCCCGATCGAAGCAGCGGCCGGTGAACTCGGCCATGCGCGCCGGGTGCGTGACGTGGCCCTGGTACTTGGTGAATTCCTGGAACATCGGCAGCTGATTGCACTCCTGGAAGCCGCCCAGCCCGATCGTGGTCGACCCGGTCTGCGGCGTGACGATCACCACCGGGGTGTGCGCCCAGTAGGCCGCCGCGATGGCGGTCACGCAGTTGCTGATGCCGGGGCCGTTCTGGCCGATCACCACGCCGTGACGGCCGCTCACGCGCGCGTAGCCGTCGGCCATGTGGCCGGCGCCCTGTTCGTGCACCACCGGAATCAGGCGGATGCCGGCGGGTGCGAAGATGTCCATCGCGTCCATGAACGCCGAGCCCATGATGCCGAACATGTCGGTGACGCCGTTGGCCACCATCGTCTCGACGAACGCTTCGGACGGCGTCATCTTCTGAACGCCCTTCACCACCGAGCGGGCGTTTCCGGGTGCTTGCTTGCTCATCGTGTCTCCTCTTGGGGATGGAACGGTTGGACGGGGGGCCGAAAGATCCTGATCGGATTCCGGTACAGAATGTTCGATTTACCGATCTGATGGCGGAACTGTATCGGACGATTTCGGGACTCGTCAACGGTAATTTCGAAATCAGATATGCAATAGATCAAATTTCGGAATATCGGTATCATGAGACATTCCCGAGTCGAGGTAGCCGGCATGACCCTCCCCGCCCTGTCCGAACCCGAACTGATGGTGTCGGTGCGAGCCGTGTTCGGCATCGATTCCGACCTTGAAGTGCCTGCCTTCCGCGAGCGCGACGACCACGTGCCCGACGTCGACGACGCGTATCGCTTCAATCCCGAGGTCACGCTGGCCATCCTGGCCGGCTTCGCCCGCAACCGCCGGGTGATGGTCCAGGGGCTGCACGGCACCGGCAAGTCGACGCACATCGAGCAGGTCGCGGCCCGGCTGAACTGGCCCTGCGTGCGGGTGAACCTCGACGGTCATGTGAGCCGCCTCGACCTGGTGGGCAAGGATGCGATCGTGGTGCGCGACGGCCTGCAGGTGACCGAGTTCCAGGAAGGCATCGTGCCGTGGGCGCTGCAGCGCCCGGTCGCGCTGGTGTTCGACGAATACGACGCCGGGCGCCCCGACGTGATGTTCGTGATCCAGCGCATCCTGGAGCGTGACGGCCGGTTTACGCTGCTCGACCAGAACCGGGTGATCCGCCCGCATCCGTATTTCCGGCTGTTCGCCACCTCGAACACGGTGGGGCTGGGCAACCCGAGCGGCATGTACCAGGGCACGCAGGCGCTGAACCATGCGCAGATCGACCGGTGGAACATCGTGGCCACCCTCAATTACCTGCCGCGCGACGAGGAAGTCGCGATCGTGCTCGCGCGCGTGCCTTCGAAGGCGCACGAACGCGGCCGCAAGCTGATCGGGTCGATGGTCGCTCTGGCCGAACTCACGCGCAAGGGCTTCGCCGCCGGCGACCTCTCCACGCTGATGTCGCCGCGCACCGTGATCACCTGGGCCGAGAACTGCGAGATCTTCCACGACCCGGCGCTCGCGTTCCGGCTGGCCTTCCTGAACAAGTGCGACGAAGTCGAGCGGCCGATCGTCGCCGAGTACTACCAGCGCTGCTTCGGCGAAGAGCTCGACGAATCGCAGGCCGCGGGGACCGCGCCCCAGTGACCGTCGCGCAGCCGCAGGCCAGCGGGCAGCCGCAGGCCAGCACGCAGCAGCAGATGCGTCGCCAGCAGCGCATCGAGGAGTTGTGCGCGGCGTCGATCCGTGCGCTCACCGGCGACACGCAACTGCACTTTCGCGGCGGTGCGCTGCACCGCGGACACGCGCCATTGCGTTTCCTCGCCCCGCACCTGCGCGACGACTCGGTCGCCTCGGGCTTCGAGGACTTCGGCTCGCGGCGCGGGCTGGCCGATGCGATGGCGCTGCGGCTGCGCCACTCCGATCCGACGCTGCACCGGGAGCTCGCTCCCGCCGACCCGGTCGAGCGGCTGGTCTTCGAGATGCTCGAGCAGTTGCGCGTCGAGACGCTGGCACCCGCGGAGATGCCCGGCGTGGCCGCGAACCTTCGACATCGCTTCGAGCAATGGTCGCGCGCGTTCCACGCGTCGCGGCTCACCGAGACCCGGCTCGGGATGCTGATGTACGCACTGGCGCAGAGCTGCTGGTCGATGCTGAACGGCAAGCCGCCGCTCGCGGAGACCGAGGAGATCATCGAGACCACCCGGGCGAAGCTGGGCCGCGCGCTCGCGGGCACGCTGGGCGGCATCCGGCGCGAACGCGCCGACCAGCGCGCCTTCGCCGCGCATGCGCTGCGCATCGCCGCGATCGTCGGCGCGATGGTGCGTGCGGCCGAAGCGCAGCAGGCGAGCGAACGCGACGCGCGCAACGACAACGACAAGGACGCGCCGGCCGCGTTCGCGTTGCTGCTCGACTTCGAGCAGAACGATGGCGACGGCATCGCGAGCGCGGCGAGCGGCCAGAGCCAGGTTTTCGACGCCGGCGGCGAAGGCTATCGCGCGTACACCACGCGCTACGATCGCGAGATCGACGCGGCGGCGCTGGTGCGCCGCGAACTGCTGCGCGAATACCGCCAGCGCCTGGACCAGCGAATCGCGTCCAGCGGCATCCACCTCGCCCGCCTGTCGCGCCTGCTGGCGGCGATCCTCGCCACGCCGCAGCGCGACGGCTGGAGTTTCGGCGAGGAGGAAGGCTACGTCGACGGAGCGCGGCTGGCGCGGCTCGTCAGTGCCCCGGCCGAGCGCCGGCTGTTCCGGCTCGAACGCCATCGCCCGGTGGCCGATTGCGCGCTCGCTTTCCTGGTCGACTGCTCGGGGTCGATGAAGGAGCACGTCGAGCCGGTAGCCATGATCGTCGACGTGATGGTGCGCGCGCTCGAAACCGCCGGCGCAGCCACCGAGGTGCTGGGCTTCACCACGGGCGCCTGGAACGGCGGACGCCCGTATCGCGAATGGCTTGCGCGCGGACGCCCGCCGCATCCCGGCCGCCTGAACGAAGTGCTGCACATGGTGTTCAAGAACGCAGACCGCAACTGGCGGCGCGCGCGGACCGATCTCGCCGCGCTGCTCAAACCCGACCTGTACCGCGAGGGCATCGACGGCGAGGCGCTCGACTGGGCCTGCGGTCGGCTGATGCAGCGCGCCGCGCGGCGCCGCATCCTGATCGTGATCTCCGACGGCTGCCCGATGGACAGTGCAACCGCGCTGGCCAACGACCGCTTCTACCTGGACAACCACCTGAAGGAAGTGGTGGCGCGCCACGAGCAGGCGGGCATGGTCGAGGTGCTGGGGCTGGGCGTCGGGCTCGACCTGAGTCCGTTCTACCGGCGTTGCCTGGCCACCGACCCCGCCGAGCCGATCGGAAACGAATTGTTTCTTTCGATCGCCGGCCTGATCGCGGGGCGGCGCCGGCGCTGAAGCGCGCTCAGCGAGTGCTCGTTGCGCGTTCTTCGTCGACGAGCGCTCGTCAGGCTCGTGCGACCACCGCTTCGGCCGCCTGCGCCTGCACCACGGTGACCGCGATCACGTTGAACACGTCGTCCGCGCAGCAGCCTCGCGACAGGTCGTTGGCGGGGCGGTTCAGGCCCTGAAGCATCGGCCCTACTGCGATCGCGCCCCCCAGGCGCTCGGCCAGCTTGTAGCCGATGTTGCCCGCGTCGAGGTCGGGAAAGACGAGCACGTTGGCCTCGCCGTGCACGCGCGAGTCGGGCAGCTTGCGCGCCGCGATCTCCGGCACCAGCGCCGCGTCGAGCTGCACCTCCCCGTCCACCGGCAGATCGGGGCGGCGCTCGCGCACCAGCCGCGTGGCTTCGGCCACCTTGTCGACCCTCGGGTGGCGCGCACTGCCGGCGGTGGAGAACGACAGCATCGCGACCCGCGGGTCCTCCATCAGCAGGCTGCGCGCGTTGCCGGCGGCGGCGATCGCGATGTCGGACAGTTCGTGCGCGTCGGGATCGACCACGAGCCCGCAGTCGGAGAAGATCAGCCCGCGGCGCACCTTGTGCCACGCCTCGGCGAAGATCATCAGGAAGAAGCTCGACACCAGCCTGCAGCCGGGTGCCGGCCCGATCACCTGGATCGCGGTACGGACCACGTCGGCCGTCGTGCGAACCGCGCCGGACACCGAGCCGTCGGCATGGCCGAGCCGCACCATCAGGTCGGCAAAGCACAGCGGGTCGCATACCGCCTCGCTCGCCTGCGCGGGCGTCATGCCCTTGGCGCGGCGAAGCTCCAGCAGCGCCTCGGCGAACGCCGGCGTGAGCGGCGAGGCCTTCGGATCGACGATCTCGATCGCGGCCAGGTCGATCCCTTCGCGAGCGGCGACCTCACGAATCGCCGCGTCCGGGCCCACGACGATCACGCGCGCCACGCCCTCGCGCGCGGCCCGTACCCCTGCCTGCAGCACACGCGGGTCTTCGCCCTCGGAGAGCACGATGCGGCGCGGCGCCGACCGGGCGCGCTCGATGATGCGGGCGATGACGTCCATGCTTGTCGATTTATCGAATAAAGAGATGGTTTGTTCCTGATTCCAGAATTGTACGTCAAAACCACTGAGGGGCGTCAGCGCTTACACGGTCTCACACTGTTCTCGTGCACACTTGTACCGTGTATCTCGCAGATCGGAGACGGCCCATGAAGAACATCACCCTCAGCGCGGACGAACGCCTGATCGAGGCGGCGCGGGATCGGGCGCGTGCGGAACATACAACGCTGAACGAACAATTCCGGCGCTGGCTCGCAGACTACGCCGGCATCCATGAGCGCCTGCAGCGCTACGACGAAACGATGGCGCAACTGCGCGGCAAGCTGAAGGTCGGGCGCAGGCTGACCCGGGAAGAGATGAATGAGCGCTGAAGACTTCATCGACACGAACGTCTTCATTTATCACCTGGACGCAAGCGACCCACGCAAGCAGGCGATCGCCGAACGCATCATTCGGCAGGCGCTGACAGGCGGCAATGCGTGCATCAGCTACCAGGTCATCCAGGAATTCCTGAATACCGCGCTGCGGAAGGCCCAGGTTACGCTCGATATCGCGCAGGGGCGCGCGTACCTGGAAACGGTTCTTGCCCCGCTGCTGCGGGTGTCGGCGAGCGTCGCGCTCTATCGGCGCGCACTCGAGGTCCAGGCGAGCTGGGGCTTCGGCTTCTACGATTCGCTGATTGTCGCGGCCGCCCTGACGGCCGGCTGCACGCGTCTGCTCAGTGAGGATCTTCAGCACGGGCAGAGGATCGAAACCTTGACGATCCACGATCCCTTCCGCGAGTGAGGACTCGTCAATCCCGACGGGCAAGCTGCTCCGCCAGCGTCTCGACAATGCGTTCGGCGGCCCGCCCGTCCCAGAACTGCGGGCGGCGACCGGTCTTGGCCCGACCCGCCAGCACCGCATCGGCCGCCGCGACGATCTTCGCCGGATCGACGCCCACCACCGTGTTGGTGCCTTCGTCCACCGTCACCGGACGCTCGGTGTTCTCGCGCAGCGTCACGCAGGCGATGCCCAGCGCCGTCGTCTCCTCCTGCAATCCGCCGCTGTCGGTGAGGATCAGGCTCGCGTCCTTCCACAGGTTCAGGAAGTCCATGTACGACAGCGGCTTCGTGAGGACGACGTTTGGCCCGAGGTCGAGGCCGAACTTCCCGAGGTTGCCGCGCGTGCGCGGATGCACCGGGAACACCAGTGGCAGCTTCGCCGAGATGTCGCGCAGCGCGCCGGCGATGCCGGCCAGCGTCGCCGGGTCGTCCACGTTCGACGGCCGGTGCATCGTGACCACGCCGTAGCGTCCGAACCGCTTCTTCAGTGCCTCGCTCTCGAACGCGCTCTTGTCGGCGGCGGCGAGCCGGTCGCGCTGGTAGAACAGGTTGTCGACCATCACGTGGCCGACGAAGAACACCCGGTCTTCGAGTTTGCCTTCGCGCAGCAGGTTGTCGCGGCCCGCAGGCTCGGTCACGAAGAACCAGTCGCTGATCGAATCGGTGACCAGGCGGTTGATCTCCTCGGGCATGCGCAGGTCGCCGCTGCGCAATCCGGCCTCGACGTGCGCGACCGGAACGTGCAGTTTCTTCGCGACGATCGAGCAGGCGAGCGTGGAGTTCACGTCGCCGACCACCAGCACGCAGTCGGGGCGCTGGTGCGTGCAGATCTCCTCGAACGCCACCATGATCTTCGCAGTCTGCGCGGCGTGGCTGCCGCCGCCGGCCTCGAGGTGGAAGTCGGGCTTCGGGATGCCCAGTTCCTCGAAGAACACGTCGCTCATCTCGCGGTCGTAGTGCTGGCCGGTGTGCACGATGCGCCAGTCGAAGACGTCGGGCCGCGCCTGCAGCGCGCGCACGATCGGCGCGATCTTCATGAAGTTCGGCCGCGCGCCGGCTACGAGGTAGAGGGTTTTCTTCATCCGGAGGATTCTACGTGCGGGGGGCTGCAACAGCCGCCCAGTAAGTCACGACGGTCAGGTCGCGATACATGCGGAAACGGAACCTCGACGACGTCGCCCTGGTCAAAGGCTGCCATATGCCTTCTCGTCGGCTTTCGAATGCCATTCGTCGAAAGTCCCGAACGGATCGTCCTGCGCCTTTTCTCGGGGAACCTTCGTCAGGATCACGCGCTGGTCGACGATCTCATAGAGCAGTTCGTCACCTTCATCGAGGCGCAGTGCTGCGCGGACCAGTTGGGGAATTGTGGTCCGTGCCTTGCTGGTGAGTTTGCTCGTGATCATGCTCAGCCTCGGGATCAGGCTTCGGTGGCAAGCCACCGTAAGTATTTACGATTCTTCGCTCCAAGAATCACCGCGATCCAGCATTGCAGATTTGCGGAATCGCTGCAAGAATTCGCGTATGCGGATCCCTGTCACCATGACCAGCCGCGGCGTCATCACCCTGCCTGCCCGCCTGAGGCGCGCGCTGGGCCTGAAACCCGACGACATCCTCATCGCCGAAACGACGACCGAGGGTCTGCTGCTCCGGCCTGCAGTCACGCTGCCGGTCGAGCTCTACGCGGAAGAGCGCGTGCGCGAGTTCGACGAAGCCGAAGCCGAACTGGCCGCGGCCATGCGCGATCGCGAGCAAGCGCGACCTGGCAGCGCGAAGGTCGCAGCCCCTCGCAAGCGCAGGCGCTGAGTCGCCGACGCCGGTCGATGGGGATGAGGATCTTCCTCGATGCAAACATCCTGTTTACCGCGGCGAAATCCGCCGGGGGCGTTCGGGCCCTGCTCGACCTGCTCGAAGGGGCGGGACACACCCTCTGCGCCGACGATTACGTCCTGGCCGAGGCGCGTCGAAATCTCGAGGTGAAGGGCACGGACGCCATGGGTTCACTCGACACCCTCCTCGCCGGCATCGACCTCGCGCGCTTCCGTCGTGACGAACTCGATCCGCAACTCGCGGCGCAGCTGCCCGAAAGGGACAGGCCCGTGCTCGCCGCAGCGATCCGGCTCGGTTGCGGGGCGCTGGTCACGGGCGACAGGGTCCATTTCGGACGACTGTACGGCCGGGACGTCCGCGGCGTGAGCATCCACTCGCCGCGCTCGCTCTACGAAACGTTGATCCGATGAGTGCCGAAACCTGGGCCATCGGTGACCTGCAGGGCTGCCTCGACAGCCTGCTGCAACTGCTGCCGCAACTGCCGCCCGACGCACGGCTATGGATGCCCGGCGACATCGTCAACCGCGGCCCGCGCTCGGCCGACAGCCTGCGCTGGGCGATCGCGCAAGGCGAGCGACTGGTCACGGTGCTGGGCAACCACGACCTGCACCTGCTGGCGGTGGCCGCCGGCATCCGCCGCGCGCACCGCACCGACACGCTCGACGACATCCTGGCCGCCCCCGACCGCGATGCGCTGATCGACTGGGTGCGCACGCGGCCGCTGGCGCACTTCGAGCACGGATGGCTGATGGTGCATGCCGGCGTGCTGCCGCAGTGGTCGGTCGCGCGCACGCTGGAACTGGCCGGCGAAGTGCAGCGCGTGCTCGCGGGGCCCGACTGGATGGGCTTCCTGCGCGAGATGTACGGCAACGAGCCGGCGCGATGGACGGATTCGCTGCGCGGCAACGACCGGCTGCGCGTGATCGTCAATGCGCTGACGCGCATCCGCTTCTGCACGCCCGACGGCCGCATGGACTTCGCCGCGAAGGAAGGACTCGACTGCGCGCCCGACGGCCATCTGCCGTGGTTCGAGGTGCCGGGACGCGCATCGGCGGGCACGCCGCTCGTCTTCGGTCACTGGGCCGCGCTGGGCTACATGGACCGGCCCGACCTGCTGTCGATCGACACGGGATGCGTCTGGGGGCGCGAACTCACCGCGGTGCGGCTCTACGATCGGGTCCGGCGCTCGGTGAGCTGCGAACCGGGCCGGCCGATCGAGTCGTAGCGGAAACCCGCGGCGCACACCGCCTGCGGATCGTAGAGGTTGCGTCCGTCGATCAGCACCGGCTGGCGCATGATCGAGCGCAGCCGCCCAAAGTCGGGGCTGCGAAACTCGCGCCATTCGGTGACCACGAACAGCACGTCGGCACCTTCGGCTGCGCGGTAGGCGTCGTCTTCGGTGCGGAATCCGTCGCGGCCCGCGAGCGCGGCGCGCACGTTCGCGGCGGCTTCGGGGTCGTAGCCGACGACGCTGGCGCCCGCGTCGAGCAGGCTGCCGATCAGCGCCAGGCTCGGCGCCTCGCGAATGTCGTCGGTGTCGGGCTTGAACGCCAGGCCCCACAGCGCGGCGCGCACGCCGGCGAGCCGGCCGTCGAACGCCTTCACCGCCTTGGTGAACAACACCTGCTTCTGCCGCTCGTTGGCGTCGAACGCCGCCTGCACGATCGTGAGCGGCGAACCGTAGTCCACGCCGGTGCGCAGCAGCGCGCGCAGGTCTTTCGGGAAGCACGAGCCGCCGAAGCCGGCTCCCGGGTACAGGAAGCTCGGGCCGATCCGCGGGTCGCTGCCGATGCCGCGGCGCACGTCCTCGATGTCGGCACCCAGCCGCTCGGCGAGCGCCGCCAACTCGTTCATGAACGAGATGCGCACCGCCAGCATCGTGTTGGCGGCGTACTTGGTGAGCTCGGCCGAGCGCACGTCCATCACGATCAGCTTCTCGTGGTTGCGCGCGAACGGCGCGTACAGCGTGCGCATCAGCTCGGTGGCCCAGGCCTCGCGACTGCCGATCACGATGCGGTCGGGCCGCATGAAATCGCCGATCGCCGCGCCTTCCTTCAGGAACTCGGGGTTCGAAACCACCGCGAACTCGTGCGCGGCGCCGCGCCGTGCGAGCTCGCCGGCGATCGTCTCGCGCACGCGGTCGGCAGTTCCCACGGGCACCGTGCTCTTGTCGATGACCACGCAGCGGCCCGAGAGCAGCGAACCCACGGTGCGCGCCACCGCCAGCACGTGCGAGAGGTCGGCCGAACCGTCCTCTCCCGGAGGCGTGCCTACCGCGATGAAGACCGCCTCGGCGCCGGCCATCGCGTCGGCGGCGTCGAGCGTGAAGCGGATGCGCTGTTGCGCGAGACCGCGCTCGATCAGCGGCGCGAGGCCCGGCTCGTGGATCGGCACCTCGCCGCGCGAGAGGCGCGCGACCCGCTCGGCGTCGACGTCGACGCAGACGACGTGGTTGCCCATTTCGGCGAAGCAGGCCGCGGTGACCAGCCCGACGTAGCCGGCTCCGAATACTGCGAGGCGCATCGTTCGGGGTCTCCGTCAGCGGTCGATACGATGGTATTCGCGGAACCACGCGACGAACGCCCGCAGGCCTTCGTCGAGCGGCACTTTCGGCGTGAAGCCGGTCATCCGCACGAGCTTGTCGGTCGACGAGAACGTGCGCTCGACGTCGCCGGGCTGCATGCCCATCTCGTTGCGCAGCGCGCGCCGTCCGGTGAGCGCTTCGAGCCGTGCGATCAGTTCGTTGACGCTCACCGGGTCGCTGCGCCCGAGGTTCACCACCTCGAACGGCGCCCAGCTCGTGTCGGGGCCGTCGGCGTTCCAGTCGGCCGGATTCGCCGAGCTGCTCGGCTCGCGCGGTACCTCGAGCAGCCGCACCGTAGCCTCTACGGTGTCGTCGATATAGGTGAAGTCGCGCGACAGCAGGCCGCCCCCATAGACGTCGATCGGCTTGCCGCGCAGCAGCGCGTCGGTGAACTTCCAGATCGCCATGTCGGGTCGGCCCCAGGGCCCGTACACGGTGAAGTAGCGCAGCCCGGTGACCGGCAGCGCGAACAGGTGCGCGTAGCTGTGCGCCATCAGTTCGTTGGCGCGCTTGGTGGCCGCGTACAGGCTCACCGGATGGTCGACCGGGTCGCGCTCGGAGAACGGCAGCTTGCGGTTCGCGCCGTAGACGCTCGAGCTGCTCGCGAACACGAAGTGGCGCACCTCGAGCCGCCGGCAGGCCTCGAGCATCACCGCCATGCCGGCGAGGTTGCTGTCGGAGTAGGCCATCGGATTGGTGAGCGCGTAACGCACGCCGGCCTGCGCGGCCAGGTGCACCACCTGCTGCGGGCGATGCGTGTCGAACAGTGCGTCGATCGCGGTGCGGTCGGCGACGTCGGCCTCATGAAACGAAAAGTCTTCGAAGCCTGCGAGCGCGGCCAGCCGCGCGCGCTTGAGCCGCGGGTCGTAGTAGTCGTTCAGGTTGTCGATGCCGACCACGCTGCGGCCGTCGGCCAGCAGCCGACGGCACAGGTGCATGCCGATGAAACCGGCCGCGCCGGTGACGATGACGGGAGCGCTCACTGGACTTCTTCGGAAATGGGGGAGGTTAACAGACGGGGCCGCGGAGACCGGGGATCATGCGAAGCCCAGGAACAGCGCCAGTGCGCGGGTGACCGCGAGCATCCGCGTGTCGTCCACCCTGCCGATCTGCTGCCCCAGCTTCGCACGGGGAATTGTCTGCGCCTTGTCGACCATGACCTGCGACGGATGCCGCAATCCAGTCGATTCGTCGGCCGGCAGCGCGATGCGGAACAGCGGCGCATCGCGCAACTCGCCGGTGATCGGCAGGATCGTCACCGACGGATGCTCGGCGAAGAGGTCCGACTGGATGACCAGCGCGGGCCGCGGCTTGCCGTAGTCGCCCGACAGCGCGACCGTGACCACGTCGCCGCGCCTCATCTCCAGCCGGTGCGATCGGCCGCCGCGTCGAGCCATTCGAGCGTGGCCGCTTCGTGCGGATCTTCGCGCAGCAACGCCGACTGGCGGCGACACTCGTCCGCGAAACCCGGGCGCCGCGCATCGGGCACCCAGATCTGGATCGGGCGCAAGCCGGCTGCGCGCAGTTCCTCACGATGGCGGCGGACCCGCTCGGCAACGTTGCTCATGGCAGCCAATCCCGAGGGCCGGTGCCTGGTCGATTCATGTGTTTCATGTAACGAAGTCTAGTCGCTGCACGCGCGTCGGGTCAATCGACCGGATGGCCTATCGGTCGCCGCCTCGTCCCGGACGGCGGCCGGAAATGCCGAAGCTTAACGCTCGAAGACGACGCGCCCGTCGACGACCGTGACCCGGACCCGGCCGACGACTTCCATGCCGAGGTACGGCGTGTGCCGGCCCTGGCTCGCAAGCCCTTCGCGGGTCACGGTCCAGGCTTCTTCCGGGTCGAACAGGCACAGATCGGCAGGCGCGCCCTCGCGCAACGTGCCCGCCATCTCGCCCAGGCCGAGCACCGCGCTCGCCCCGGCGGTGACCTTCGCCAGCGCCGCGAGCAGGCCGGTGCGCGTCTCGCTCGCCCACTTCAGCGTGAGCGGCAGCAGCAGTTCGAGCCCGGTGACGCCGGGTTCCGCCTCGGCGAACGGCAACTGCTTCGCATCGTCGTCCACCGGCGTGTGATCCGAGCAGATCGCATCGATCGTGCCGTCGGCGAGCGCGGCGCGAATCGCGTCGCGGTCGCGCTGCGAGCGAAACGGCGGGTCGACCCGGTACTGGCTGTCGAAGTAGCCGATATCGACGTCGATCAGGTGCAGGTGGTGCACCGCGACGTCGGCGCTCACCGGCAATCCCTCGGCCTTGGCCGCGCGCACCAGCTCGAGGCCCGCCGCCGAAGACATCCGGCACAGGTGCACGCGGCAACCGGTTTCGCGCACCAGGTCGAGCAGCGTGTGCAGCGCGATCGTTTCGGCGGCCACCGGGATGCCGGCCAGCCCCATTCGCGCGGCGACCGGCCCGCTGTGCGCGACACCGCCGCGCGAAAGGTGGTGGTCCTGGGGACGCGCCCAGACGGTGAAGCCGTAGGTGTTGGCGTAGAGCATCGCGCGCAGCAGCACCTGCGTGTCGAGGATCGGCGCGCCGGCCTGCGAGAAGCCGACGCAGCCGGCCTCGGCCAGTTCGGCCATCTCGGTGATCACCTCGCCGGCGAGCCCGACGGTGAGCGCGCCCAGCGGATACAGACGCGCCTGGTCCGGTCCGCGCGCGCGGTGCTTGAGCATCTCGACCAGCCCTGGCTCGTCGAGCGGCGGGTCGGTATCGGGCGGGCACGACAGCGAGGTGACGCCTCCGGCGAGCGCGGCGCGCATCTCGGACTCGAGCGTCGCCTTGTATTCGAAGCCGGGCTCGCGCAGCCGCGCGGCCAGGTCGACGAGGCCCGGCGCCACCACCAGCCCGGCCGCATCGAGCGTGCGGTCGGCGCGAAAGCCTCGCGGCGGGGCGCCGATCGCGACGATGCGCCCGTCGGCGACGTGCAGGTCGGCGCGCCGGTCGGTGGCCGTGGCGGGATCGACGAGGCGGCCGTCGAGGATGGACAGTCTCATGCGTTCAGGATTGCGCGAGGATGCTCATCACGGCCATGCGAACCGCGATGCCGAAGGTGACCTGATCGAGGATCACCGACTGCGGACCATCGGCCACTGCGGAATCGATCTCGACGCCGCGGTTCATCGGTCCGGGGTGCATCACGATGCAGTCGGGGGCGGCCAGCGCGAGCTTGCCCTGCGTGAGGCCGTATTGCTTGAAGTACTCCTGCGCCGACGGCAGCAGCGCGCCGCGCATGCGCTCGTTCTGCAGCCTGAGCATGATCACGACGTCGACGCCGCGCATCCCTTCGCGCATGTCGGTGAAGGTGCGCACGCCCATCTGCGACAGCCCGCCGGGCACCAGCGTGCGCGGGCCGATGACGCGCACCTCGGGCACGCCCAGCGTGGTGAGCGCGTGGATGTCGGAGCGCGCCACGCGCGAATGCAGCACGTCGCCGACGATCGCCACCGTGAGCTTCGTGAAGTCGCCCTTGAAGTGGCGGATCGTGTACATGTCGAGCAGGCCCTGCGTCGGGTGCGCGTGCCTGCCGTCGCCCGCGTTGACCACGTGCACGTGGCCGCGGCCGCGCGTGCGGTCGATGTGCTGCGCGATCAGGAACGGCGCGCCGCTCTCGGCGTGGCGCACGACGAACATGTCGGCATGCATCGCCACCAGGTTGTCGATCGTGTCGAGCAGCGACTCCCCCTTCGAGGTGGACGAGGTGCCGATGTTCAGGTTGATCACGTCGGCCGACAACCGCTTGGCGGCGATCTCGAAAGTGGTGCGCGTGCGCGTCGAGCTCTCGAAGAACAGGTTGAACACCGACTTGCCGCGCAGCAGCGGCACCTTCTTGATGTCGCGGTCGGACACGCCGATGAAGGTCGCGGCGGTGTCGAGGATGTGATGGATCAGCTCGCGCGGCAGCCCCTCGATCGTGAGCAGGTGCCGCAGCTGGCCGTTCTCGTTCAGCTGGGGATGGCGCAGCGGCATGGCGTCATTCGATGCGGAGCGTGAAGCGGCCGTCGTCGGTTCGTTTCAGCGCGAAGTTGCGCGGCGAGGCGAGCAGATGCGTCGCGCCGCAGTAGCGGGCCTCGATCGGCAGCTCGCGCCCGCCCCGGTCGAGCAGCACCGCCAGCTCGATGCGCGCCGGCCGGCCGTAGTCGAACAGCTCGTTCATCGCGGCGCGCACGGTGCGGCCGGTGAACAGGATGTCGTCGACCAGCACGATGTCGGCACCGTTCACGTCGAACGACAGCTCGGTGGCCTTCATCGCCGCGGGCAGCCCGACCCGGCCGCCGCGCCTGCCGTAGTCGTCGCGGTGAAACGCGCTGGACAGCGTGCCCAGCGGCCGGGCGATCTTCAGGTCGCGGTGCAGGCGCTCGGCGATCCACGCTCCGCCGCTGTGAATGCCGATCAGCGACACGTCGCGCCCGGCGATGCCCTCGCGCACCGCCGCGAGCAGGCTCGCGTAGATCGCTTCGGCGTCGGGGGCGGCGTTCATCGGGGGGGCGGGGCGATTCGCTTCAACGGCTGGACAGGTATTGTCGCAGGATTACCGCGGCGGCCTCGGCATCGACCGGCTCGCCGGCATGGCGAACCCTGTCCCGGCCCGGGCCGCCGGCCTGCGGCGGCGTCGCTGCCCGCTCGGCGCGCGCCTCGACGCTGGAGAAGTTCTCGTCGACCAGTTCGACCGGCAGTTCGAAGCGCCCCTCCAGCTGGCGCGCGAAGCGCTCGCAACGCGAGGTGACCGGCAACGGTGCGCCGTCGGGATGGCGCGGCCGGCCGACCACCAGCCGCTGCGGTTGCCATTCGGCGACGAGGGCCGCGATCGCCGCCCAGCGGTCGGCCACCGGTTCGGAGGCCACGATGCACAAGGGGCGCGCCGAGCCGGTCAGCGTATTGCCGACTGAAACTCCGATGCGGCGGGTGCCGAAATCGAAACCCAGCAGCGTCTCCGCCACTCAGGCGTGCCCGGCCGAGCTGGCCAGGAAAGCCGGGTCGATGCCCAGCAGCCGGAACGCGGCTGCGAAGCGCTGCTCGACCGGCGTGTCGAAGATGAGCTCGGTGCTGGCCGGCACCGTGAGCCAGGCATTGCGCGAGATTTCTTCCTCGAGCTGGCCCGGCCCCCAGCCGGCGTAACCCAGCGTGACCAGCATGCGCCGCGGGCCGCTGCCGCTGGCCACCGCCTCGAGCACGTCTTTCGAGGACGTGAGGCCGATTTCGTTGCCGACCGTGACGGTGGAATTCCAGTCGCCGGCCGGCTCGTGCAGCACGAAGCCGCGATCCATCTGCACCGGCCCGCCGAAGAACACCGGCGAACTGGCGAGCGGCGCGATCTCGAGCTTGAGGTCGATGCGCTCGAACAGCGTGGCGAGGTCGATTTCCATCGGCCGGTTGATGACCAGCCCCAACGCGCCCTTCGGGCTGTGCTCGGCGATGAACACGACCGTGCCGCCGAAGTTCGGATCGGCCATGTCGGGCATGGCGATCAGGAACTGGTTGGTGAGGTCGATCACAGGCTGCTCGGCCATGCATCGATTGTAAAGGGGCGATCCGGCGGGCACAATCCGGCCCTCCGCCGCCTTCCGCCGCCGAGCCGCACAGGCGATGAGTTCCAGCCCCGCTTTCGATTCCGTCCTGGTCTGGTTCCGGCGCGACCTGCGCATCGACGACCACGCCGCCTTGCACCAGGCCCTGCGGTCGGCCCGGCGCGTGCATGGCGTATTCGTGTTCGACCGCGAGATCCTCGACGTGCTGCCGGATCGTCGCGACCGGCGCGTCGACTTCATCCATGCGTCGGTGACCGAACTCGACGCCGCGCTGCGGCGGCTCGGCGCCGCCCTGCACGTTCACCACGCGAAAGCCCGCGAAGCGATTCCGGCGCTCGCCGAGCGCCTCGGTGCGCAGGCGGTGTTCGCGAACCACGACTACGAACCTGCGGCGCGCGAGCGCGACGCGGCGGTGCACCGCGCGCTGGCGCGCGACGGGCGACACCTGCTCACCTTCAAGGACCAGGCGATCTTCGAACGCGACGAACTGCTCACCCGCGAGGGCCGCCCCTTCACGGTGTTCACGCCGTACCGCAATGCCTGGCTGAAAAAGCTCACCGTGCAGGACCTCGCCCCCCACGAGGTCGAGCCGTGCGGGCGCCTCGCCGACGGACGCGATGCGCCGCCGGTGCCCGGCCTGGCCGAGCTGGGATTCGAGCCGACCGACCTGCGCGAACTGGGCATCGCGCCCGGGATGAGCGGCGCGCGCGCCGCGTTCGACGACTTCGCGACCCGGATCGGCCGATATCAGGAGACTCGCGATTACCCGGCGCTTCGCGGCCCCTCGTACCTGTCGGTGCACCTGCGCTTCGGCACGGTCTCGATCCGCACGCTGGCGCGCTTCGCGTGGCAGGCGCAACAGGCCGACCCGGAAGCCGCCCAAGGCGCCGCCGCCTGGCTGTCGGAACTGATCTGGCGCGACTTCTTCTTCCAGATCCTGCATCACCACCCGCGCGTGGTCGACGAAGCGTTTCGCCCCGAGTACGACCGCATCCGCTGGGTGGAAGACGATGCGCTGTTCGCGGCCTGGTGCGATGGCCGCACCGGCTACCCGCTGGTCGACGCCGCGATGAGGCAGCTCGAGCGCACCGGCTACATGCACAACCGGCTACGCATGGTAGCCGCGTCGTTCCTGGTCAAGGATCTCGGCATCGACTGGCGCCGCGGCGAGCGCCATTTCGCGCGCAAGCTGGTCGACTACGACCTTGCCGCGAACAACGGCAACTGGCAATGGGCTGCTTCCAGCGGCTGCGACGCGCAGCCCTGGTTCCGCGTCTTCAATCCGGTGACCCAGTCGCGCAGGTTCGATCCGCAGGGCCGCTTCATCCGGCACTACCTGCCGCAGCTCGCCATGCTGCCCGATCGCGCGATCCACGCACCGTGGCTCGCTGCGCCCGAGGTGCTGGCGCAGGCGGGCATCACGCCCGGCGTGCACTACCCCCGGCCGATCGTCGAGCACGAGGCCGCGCGCCAGGCCACGCTGGCGCGCTACGCGGTCGTCAGGCGCCCGAGCGACGGCGCCGCGACGCGCTGAACCTCGCCACCTGGCCGAGCAGCTCGTCGTCGCGATACGGTTTGCCCAGGTAGGCGTCGACGCCGAGCGAGAGCGCGTGGTTGCGGTGCTTGTCAGCGGTGCGCGACGTGATCATCACGATCGGCAAGTCGCGCAGGCGCTCGTCGGCGCGCACGTGCCGCGTCAGGTCGAAGCCATCCATCCTGGGCATCTCGATGTCGACCAGCATCACGTCGGGCTGGCGCTCGGCCAGCTGGCGCAGCGCGTCCACGCCGTCCTTGGCGAGCATCACGTCGTAGCCCTCGCGCGCCAGCAGGCGCTGTGTCGCCTTGCGCACGGTCACCGAATCGTCGACCACCATCACTGTTGGCGGCGCCTCGGCCAGCGGCGCGCGCTGCAGGCCCGGCGCGGCGCGCTCGAGCCAGAGGTCGCCGAGCACCGCCTGCGCCAGCCGCGCCGGGTTGAGGATCAGCACGATCTCGCCGTTGCCGAGCACGGTCGCGCCGCCCACGCCGGGCACGCGCGCCACCTGCGGCCCGACGTTCTTGACCACGACCTCCTGGTTGCGGCTGACCGTGTCGACGTGGATCGCCAGGCGCAGGCTGGCCGAGCGGACGATCACCACCGGCGACAGGTGCTGCGCGATCGGCCGCGTGTCTGCCACGTCCACCAGCGTGCCGAGGTAGTGCATCGGCAGGCGCGTGCCCTGCCATTCGATCGAGCCGTCGCGGTAGGCCGCCGCCAGCGCCTGCGGCTTGAGTTGCAGCACCTGTTCGACACTGGACGACGGGATCGCGTAGTGCGCGGCGCCCGCGCCCACCAGCACAACCTGCGCGATCGCCAGCGTGAGCGGCAGGTGCACGGTGAAGCGCGTGCCCACGCCGCGCGTCGACTCGACCTCGATGCGCCCGCCCAGCGACAGCACCTCGGCGCGCACCACGTCGGTGCCGACGCCGCGGCCGGCCAGCTCGGTGACTTCGCTCGCGGTCGAGAAGCCGGGCATGAAGATCATCTCGGCCAGCTCGCGCTCGCCGGGCTGCGCGTCGGCCTCGACCAGTCCGAGACTTCGCGCGCGGGCGAGGATCTTCGCATGGTCGAGCCCGCCGCCGTCGTCGGCGAGCGTCAGCACGACCTCGTTGCCTTCCTGGCGCACCTCGAGCCGGATCTCGCCGGTCTCGGGCTTGCCCGCCGCTTCGCGCTGCGCCGGGAACTCGATGCCGTGGGCGACCGCGTTGCGCAACACGTGCTCGACCGGACCGGCCATCCGCTCCAGCACGCCACGATCGATCTCGACCGAAGCGCCACGGATGTCCAGCGCCACACGCTTGCCCAGTTCCTTGGCCGCCTGGCGCGCCACGCGATACAGGCGATCGCCGATCGAGCCGAACTGCACCATCCGCATGCGCATCAGGTTCTGCTGCAGCTCGCGCAGCACCTGCGACTGGCGCACCATGTCCTTCGCGGCCGAATCGAGGCTGCGCATCGCGTTGTGCTGCACGGTGGCCACGTCGTTGACCGACTCGGCGAGCATCCGCGTCAGTTCCTGGAAGCGCGTGTAGCGGTCGAACTCCAGCGGATCGAAGTCCGCGCTGGTTTCGCGCTGCAGCGCGATGCGTGCCTGGATCTGCGACTCGGCCTGGATCTCGATCTCGCGCAGTTGCGAGCGCAGCCGGCCGACGTTCTCGGTCAGGTCCTGCAGCGACTGGCGCAGCTGTCCCAGTTCGTTGTCCACCCGCGAGCGCGCGATCGACACCTCGCCCGATTCGTTGACCACCCGCTCGAGCAGGTCGGAGCGAACGCGCACCAGCGAGGCGGCGGCCGGAGTCGGCGCAGCCGCCGCAGACGAGGCGGCTACGGCAATGGGCGAGACCCGACCTGTGGCGGCAGGCGCGACACTGTCGGCATCGGCGGACGCGGCAGCGGCGATCGGCACGGCTGCAACGGGAGGCGTTGCGGCCGGCATGCCGGCTTGCGAGGCGCTGCCGGCCCCGGCATCCGGCGCCGGACCCACGACGGCACCCGCAGCCCGCGCCGGCTGGCGCGCAGCCGGATCGCGGATGGCCTCGAACATTGCCACCACGTTGTCGCAATCGGTGATCAGTTCCTCGATCAGCGACCCCGGCACCACGGTGAGTACGCTGGCCGCTTCGATGCGCGTCTCCATCTCGTGCACCAACTGGCCGAGCGCCATGGCCCCGGCCATCCGTGCACTGCCCTTGATGGTGTGCAGGTGGCGCATCAGCAATTGCTGCACCGAGCGGTCGGCCGGTGCCGCCTGCCAGCGGCGCAGGTTCTCGCCGATCTTCGGCAGGTAATCGGTGGCCTCCTCGATGAAGATCGGCAGCAGTTCTTCGTCGAGTTCGCTCTCCGGCGGCGCTTCCGCAGCGAGCGGCTCGGCCTGCGCCTGCGGCTCGTTGCGCGGATCCCAGCGGCTGGCCAGCGCATGCGCGAGCGCGAGCGCGGCGGACTCGTCGGTCGGCGCGCTGCCCGCCGCGAAGCGATGCAGCATCGCCTGCAGCCGCTCGATCGCTGTCGCGTAGTCGGACAAGTCCTCGGCGCTCAACATGCGGCCCGCCGCGCGCTGCCGCAACAGGAAGGTTTCCAGCTGTTCGGCGAGCGCCTGCACGTCGTGCAGTTCGACCAGCGCGGCACTGCCCTTCAGCGAGTGCATCGCGCGCTGCGCCGCCTCGCTTGCCGCGCGCGCCGGCTCGTCGGCCCAGTGCGCGGTGTCGGCCCCAAGCGCCGCGATCAGGTCGTCGGCCTCCGACAGGAAGATGTCGTAAAGCGCGCGACTGATCGTGCGCGCGCCGACGCGTACTTCGTCGACCTCGGGGCGCGCGTCGGGAGTGTCGACGGCGCAGCCGGGTTCGGCGACTTCGGTGAGCTCGACGATCTCATCGAGCGGACTGACCTCGTCGACTGCAATGGCCTCGTGGACCTCGATCGGTTCGTCGACCGCGATGGGTTCGTCGACCGCGATGGGTTCGTCGACCGCCGCAGCGCCGCCAACGTCCACCTGAGCGGCCAGCGCCGCAAACGCGTCCGCATGCGGCCGGTTTTCGCGCAACGCGGCCGCCGCATCGATCATCGGTTGTGGGTCGAGCCGGAACGACGTGCCGCCCTGGAGCAACCCGACCCAGCCCTGGAAACGTTCGCAGGCCAGCCCGACCAGTTCGTGCAGGGCCGGTGTGGCCGCGCGCTCTTCGGCGAGCCACAGGTTCATCACCTGCTCCATCGCCCAGCCCGCGTCACCGAAGCCGGCCAGGCCGACCATGCGGCTCGAACCCTTCAGCGTATGGAAGCGGTGAGGAAAGCCTGGTCGGCCGGTGCCCGGCGCGACTGCGCCGTCGAATCGGCGATCGCTGCCAGCACCTCCTGCGCCTCGCCGAGGAAGATTTCGAGCAGTTCGCTGTCGATCTCGGCCTCGTCGCGCTGCGGCTCTTCCGGTCGCACGGCCTCCTGCGCCGGCTGTGGGCCCGCGATGCCGGCCAGCGTGGCCTGAAGGGACAAGTCATCGGCGGGGCCACCGGCGTCGAGCAGTGCGATGGCCTCGCTCGCACGGCTCTTCAGCGCACCGTCGTCGACCAGTTGCGCGTCGTCGCGCAATTGCGCCAGCGTCTCGCGCAATTCGCTGCGCAGCGCGACGTCGTCGGGCGCCTCGCGCAGCGAACCGATCAGCTCGCCGGCACGCTGCGACCGGCCGGCAAGCCGACTCGGCGGTGTCTGCCGAAGAAGGCTGCGGCGCGTTCGGGCTATGCGTCTCGAGCGCCACCACGACCGCAGGCGGCGCGCGCCGCGGCTCGTTCAGCTCGGCGCTGAACCTCCCGGTTACGGCGTCGAATTCGAAGCGGGCGCCGCTGCAACCGCGCTGCTGCAGTCCGTCGACGAAGAATCCCAGTGCGCCGAGGCTGGAGGCGACGAGTTCGCAGTCGTCGGCAGAGGGGTCGGCCTCCTGCGCCGCGAAGCCACGCACGCGTTCGGCGATGCTGCGCGACGCCGCCGCGGCGTCGCGGTGGCCGAGCACCTGAAGCGCGCCGGCCACCTCGTCGAGGTGCTGCGCGGTCTGCGGCAGATCGGCACGCTGCGACGCATCACGAAAGAACGAATCGAGCGCCTGCTCGGCCGAGCGCAGGCTGCCCTGCGTTTCGGCGACGAAGCTGGCCATCGTGAGGCGCTCCTGCGCCGCATGGCTGAGCTCTCGCAGCCACTGCGGCAACTCGCCGTCGATCGCGGCGCCGGCGAGCACCCTGAGCAGTCGCGCAGCCATCTCGCCCGCGCGCTCATCCAGCGCGTCCTGCGCCCTGAAGCCGCGCTCGAACAGCTGCTCGGCGAACAGCAGCGCCGACGCACCTTCGAGCGCGAGCGATTCGGACACTTGCCCCGGGCGCGTGGCGATCACCTGGCTGGCCTCGACGAAGGCCTCGGCCAGTGCCCGCAGACCGTCGCCCGGAAGCGCGCCCGCGGCCGCGCGCAGCGTCGCGATCGACTGCGCGAATGCGGCCAGGTCGGCGTGGCTTCCCGCGGCGACCTTCTCCCAGGCGGGCTTGGCGCGGGCGAGCGCCTCGCGCGCCGCGCCGAGCGCACGCGCGTCGACGCGACCGAAGCGCGGCACATCGAAATCGGCGGGGACCGCACCCTCGATGTCGAAGGCGCGCAGCACCTCGGCCAGCAACGGCGAGGCCTGTACCCTCGAAACGTCGACGCGCGCCAGCGCGAACAGCGCATCCTTCATCAGCCGCTCGGCCACCGGCGTGCCGTCGGTGATCGCGCGGCGCAGCTGCAGGTTCATCCGCGCGAGCAGCCGTTTGCCGTAGACGTCGAGCGCGATCGCGCCGTCGCGCAGTGCCTCGAACCAGGCGAGCGCCACTTTCCAGAAAGTCGGGTGTCGCGCGCCCACCTGCGAGCCGGCCACCGTGTCGATCGCCTGGTGCAACGCCGTGATTCCGGCCGCGTCGGCCGGATTGCGCAGCACCTGAAGCAGGCCGCGCTCGAATTGCGCGCGCGCCGCCGACAGCGTCGCCGCATCGAGCGCGCGCGCCGGAGCGTCGGCCACCACCAGTTGCGCGGCCACCGGCACGACGAAGAGGTCGGCCGGATGCACCCGTTCGGCGCCGCGCGCCTCGAGCAGGTCACGATAGTAGGGGAACAGGTACAGCGGCTGCTGAGGCTCGCCGAGCAGCACCTCGTCGAGATACTCGACGATCGCGCCGAATCCGCGCGCAATGCGCTCGACCAGTTCGCGCGACAGCCGCAACTGTCCGCGCTCGACCTGCTCGAGCAGCGTCTCGGCTTCCGCGCTGAGCAGCGACACGCCCGGAAGATCGACCAGCACGAGCGCGCCGTGCGCCTGGTGCAGCGTGACGCGCGCCGCGCGCAGCGCCGACAGCTCGTCGTCGTGGGCATCGTCGCCGCGGCCGAGCTGCTCGCGCAGCTTCGCCTCGCTGGCGGCGAGCGACTCGCGGATCTCGCCCGCGCACCACGACAGCGTGGCGAGATCGGGCGCTTCGGCAGGCGGTTGTCGGATCGCGTCGTTCATCGCGTGAATTCGCGTGCGGGGTCGCTCAGGCAACCTTGAACCGCGACACCGAGTTCTTCAACTCGTGAGCCAGTTTCGAGAGCTGGCGAATCGACCCGGCGGTCTGCAGCGTGCCTTCGCTGGTCTGCTCGGTCACCAGCAGGATACGCTGGATGGACTGGGCGACCGTCCCGGCCGATCCTGCCTGACGCGACGTCGTGGTCGAAAAGTCCTCGATCAGCTCGGCCAGCGTCGTCGACACGCGCCCGATCTCGCCCAGCGCGCGGCCCGCTTCGTCGGAGAGCCGCGTTCCTTCGACCACGCCCTGGGTGCTGCGCTCCATCGCCGACACCGCGTCGGCCGTGTCGGTCTGGATCGCGCGGATCAGCGCCGAGATCTGCCGCGTCGCCTCGGCCGAGCGTTCGGCCAGCCGCTGCACCTCCTCGGCGACGATGGTGAACCCGCGGCCCGCCTCGCCGGCCGACGCCGCCTGGATCGCCGCGTTCAGCGCCAGCACGTTGGTCTGCTCGGTGATGTCGGAGATCAGCTCGACGATCTCGCCGATCTCCTGCGACGACTCGCCCAGCCGCTTGATCCGTTTCGCGGTGTCCTGGATCTGGTCGCGGATGCCGTTCATGCCGCTGATCGCGTTGTCCACCGCGCGCGAGCCGTCCTCGGAGGCATTCAGCGACTGGCGCGCCACCTTCACCGACTCGGCGGCGCGCGCCGACACGTCGTTGATCTGCTGCGCCATGCGCAACACCGCCTCGCCGGTCTCGCGGATCTCGCGCGACTGCTGCTCGCTCGCCGCCTGCAGGCTCGACGCGGTCGTCTGCGCCTGCGAGGACGCCTCGTTCACCAGCTCGGCGGTGGCGTTGATCCGCGCCACCAGGTTGCGCAGCTCCTCCACGGTGTAGTTCACCGAATCGGCGATTGCGCCGGTGATGTCCTCGGAGACTGTCGCCTGCACGGTGAGGTCGCCGTCGGCCACCTCCTGCAGTTCGTTCATCAGCCTGAGAATCGCCGCCTGGTTCTGGTCATTGGTGCGCTTGGCGTCCTGTTCGAGCCGCTGCGCGACCGCCTGCTGGCGCTCGGCGTCCTCGGCGCGTTGTTCGCTGTCGGACAGAAAGGCACGAAACAGGCCGTACACCGCGAACAGCGCAAGCATTCCGAACATCGCGGCGATCGCCAGATTCCAGACGCGCCCCGACTCGCCCGCCTGCAGCTTCGCGCGCACCACTTCGAGCTGAGCGCGCACCGGCTCGCTGTCGCCGAAGATGCGCCGCTCCGACAGCTTGGCCTGCTGCAGCCGCGGCAGGCTCGACAGCACGCCGGCAAGCGCCGGGTCGATGCTGGCCATCGTCTTCTTCAGTTCGTTCAGCGCACGTCGCGCATCCGGATCGCCGGCAGCCGGAAGACGCATCCGGTCGTTGCCCGAGAGCAGGCTCTCGGTGAGCTCGCGAAAGCTGCTCACCGACTGCCGAAGACTCGCCTCGGCGGTGTTGTCGGCCATGCCCGAGAACACGAGCTCGTTCAAGTCCTTGGCAATGCGCTGGGTGAGCATCACCAGCTCGCCGGCCGCGGCCACCTCGCGGTTCGACGCGCCCGACTGCAGCTTGCTCGCGGCCACCGCCTGCGCAGCGTCGAGCATCTGCGGATTCACCCTGATCACCTCGCGGCGCATCGCGCCCAGCGACTGCAGCAGCGCGCTCTGGTAGCCGATCATCTGCGCTGCCTCGCTCGACGCCGACCAGGCCTGCTGCAACCGGTTCACGTCGGATAGCATTTCGCTGGGCACCGCGTGCACACCGTCGCCCCCCTCGGCGAGCCGGGCGACCGAGCGGTTCACGATCTCGCGGCTCTCGCGCAACTGCGTGAAGGCGTCGGGGTCGCCGGCGATCGCCTGCGGCGCAGCCTTCGCGACGCGCTGCGAGTGCGTCAGCGCGTCGCCCACTTCCTGCAGCCAGCGCGCCCCGTCGGCGGCCTGGCGCGAATCGAGCCACAGGAACACGAACGCGATCAGCACCGCGACGAACAGCATCGGCACCCAGACTTCGAGCTGCTTGCGAAACGGCATCGCGCCGATCACCGGGATGCGGAAGCGCTCGCGCGGGCGTGCGGCCGGCACCGGTGCCTCGACCGGCTCGCTGACGGCGACGCGGCTCCTCGGTGAGGCGGCCGGCGCCGCGGCCGGGGTCACCATGGGCGCAGTCGCCGCCGTTGGCGCGAAGCCCGTGTCCGGGAGCAGGTCTTCGAGGATCGCCGAGTCGGGCGCGAGGTCTTCGTGCCGGTTGGTTCGCGGCTGCATGAAGGCGGGAAGCTTGATCGCCACTTTCATCTTCGGTTCTCCGCAGCGGTTCAGCGACTCACGGCGAGAAAGCGCTCGTCGCCCGCCAGTCGTTCCAGGCTGAGTTCGGTCCAGTGATGGCCCTGCTCGTCGATCCATCCGCGACCCAGCCACGAACGACCGGTGTCTTCCGAGGGTTCGTCTTCGGCTTCGGCCATGGCCGACAGGTTCTGCAGCCCGAGCATCCGGTCGACCAGGATCGCGCCGTTCAGGTTCAGCCGCGGCGCGAAGGCGACCAGCCGCGCCTCCTTCGTGTTCGGCGTGAAGTCGCCGCCGGCAAAGCGCGCGAGGTCGGAGACGCCGTAGAGCGAGCCGCGCAGGTTCACCAGGCCCATGAACCAGTCCTGCGTGAGCGGCACCGGCGCAATCGCGCCGCCGCAGGCCGCAATCTCGCCGGCCTCGGACAGTTCGACGAGAAGGCGCCGGCCGCCGACCTGCACCCCCAGCCGCGCGGCCTGCGCGGGCTCCGCAGCGGCCTGGCGCAGTCGCTCCGACAGCCGCGCCTGGAAGTCGCGCAAATGCTTGCGATCGGCCATAATCAGTGCGCCAGGTCGGCCACACGGGCCAGCAATTCGTCGGGCCTGATCGGCTTGACCAGGTACTCGCGCGCACCCTGCCGCAGGCCCCAGATGCGATCGGTCTCGTTGGACTTGCTGGTGCAGATGATGATCGGGATGCCCTGCGTCTCGGGGTCGCGCGACAGCGTGCGCGTCACCTGAAAGCCGTTCTGGCCGGGCATCACCACGTCCATCACCACCAGGCTCGGGCGCTCGGTTTTCGCCTTGGCGATCGCCTCCTGGCCGTTCTCGGCGGTGATGACCGTGTAGCCCTTCCTCGCCAGCAGCTCGGCGAGGAAGAAGCGTTCGGTCGGCGAATCGTCGACGACCAGGATCTTCTGCGATGCCATGAGGGGGTCCTTGGTTCCGTGTTCGCGGGTGTTCAGTGCCGCGCGTGCTCAGACGCTCGCCTGTTCGGCGCCGGACAGCGCGGCCACTCGCCGCGCGCATTCGCCGGCGGTGCGGATCAGGCTGTCCTTGGTGAAGGGCTTGGTCAGGTACCGGTCGCAGCCCACCATGCGGCCGCGGGCGCGATCGAACAGCCCGTCCTTGCTCGACAGCATCACCACCGGGGTGTCGCTGAAGCGGGGGCTCTTCTTGATCAGCGCGCAGGTCTGGTAGCCGTCGAGCCGCGGCATCAGGATGTCGCAGAAGATCAGGTCGGGGTCGTGGTCGGCGATCTTCGCCAGCGCATCGAACCCGTCGTCGGCGAGGATCACCTGGCAGCCGGACTGCTTCAGGAAGATCTCGGCACTTCGACGGATCGTGTTGCTGTCGTCGATCACCATCACCTTCAGGCCCGCGAGCCCGGCGGCAGCGTTCATCTCATGTCTCCACCATCTCGAACTCTTCCTTGCGAGCGCCGCACTCGGGGCAGGTCCAGTTGGGCGGGATGTCTTCCCAGCGCGTGCCGGGGGCGATCCCCTCCTCCGGGAGGCCCTTTTCCTCTTCGTACATCCACCCGCATATCAGGCACATCCACGTGCGGTACCCCGCGCCCGGCGCATCGCTCATTGCTCGTTCCCTTTTGCTGGCTCGCGGCGCTGCCCCCATGGGCCTCGCGCCGGTTTCGTATTGGTGTCGGCACGCTCAGGGCGACCGTGCGGCGATGTTAACCTCGCGAAAAAGGGCTCACCTTTCATCGCCGACCAGTGGCCCCGGTGTTGCGACAAACGCACAGGATTTTCCGATGAGCAAGCGGCTGCCGACCGGCCTCTACGCATTGACGCCGGACACCGTCGACGACGACTGGCTCGCGATGGCCGTTGCGGCGGCGATTCGCGGAGGCGCGTCGGCGGTGCAATACCGCAACAAGGTTGCCGACGCAGCACAAAGGCTGCGTCAGGCGCAGCGGCTTGCCCGCATCTGCCGCGAAGCGGGCGCGCTGTTCATCGTCAACGACACGGTCGAGCTCGCGCGCGCGGTTGTTGCCGACGGGCTGCACATCGGACGCGATGACGGCGACCCGGCGACGGTGCGCGCCGCACTGGGCTCGCAGCCGGTGCTCGGCGTGTCGTGCTACGACTCGTTCGAGCGCGCGCGGGCGGTGCGCGGGATTGCCGACTACGTCGCGTTCGGCAGCGTGTTCGTGTCGGCGGTCAAGCCGGGGGCGGTACGCGCTCCACTCGGGTTGTTTGCACGGGCACGCGAGGCGGGGATGCACGCCGTGGCGATCGGCGGGATCGACGCGGGGAACGCGTACGAGGTGGCTCAGGCGGGGGCGGAGGCGGTGGCGGTGATTACGGCGGTGTTCGGGGAGGCCGGGGGTGCGGGGCGTGCGGATGCGGCGCAGATCGGGGTGAATGCGCGCAGGGTGGTCGCGGCGTTCGTAACCGGACTGCGGACGACGACGAGTGGGCCAGACGCCTCAGCCAAGCTATCCCGGATTGCGTCGATGCGTACGAAGCGGGAGTGAAGCCTTCCGCTCCGATACTGGCGTGTCCGGTGCCGCGGCACCATTGCATCGGAGACACAATCGGCCTCGAGCAATCGCGCGCTGTACTTCACTCGCTGCAATCAACACGTGGCGGGACTTGCAGCCGCAGGAGCGCGTCCGTGCCGGGCGCACCAAGAAGAAGGCCCGCTTGCGCGGGCCTCTTCCGACGATGTCACTTGACGAGAGATCGCTCAGACCTTCGGCAGATATTTCGCAGGAACGCTACCGCCAACCGTCCATGAGCACTGGGCGCCGGACACGCACGTTGCCGTGTAGACGACATTTGCCGTATCCACGGTGCTCTCGCCCGTGCCCTGCATCACAACCGTGACCGTTCCAGTGGTAGCAGACGTGCCCGCAGCAGTGACCGATGTCACGTACTTGCTCTTGATATCTGTCGCGGCAGCCAGGCCGAGCGAGGCGTTGGTCGCACCGGTCAGAGTGCCTTCGTTGAACGCAAGTGAAATTGCCGTTCGTGCAGTGGACGAAATGCTGGTTGCCTCGGAGACCTTCGCACGGATCGTGTAGTCCTGGTACGCCGGCAGCGCCACCGCCGCCAGAATCCCGATGATCGCCACGACGATCATCAGTTCGATCAGGGTGAAACCCTGTTGAAGTTGCTTGCGGATCTTCATCTGTTCAGCTCCCGATGAGTGATTGGGGAAGTCGGTCGACCACGTCGACTCGCGTATCCAGTCGCAGGCTTCGTGCCACCGCCTGCATGCGGCGCCTTTCGGCCGACGGATGGTCGGCACACCACACGCGCGTGATGTTCGTCACGTTGGATGTCGGCTCGCCAGTGCGGCACGTGGCAGAAAAGCGCGCAAGAGATTGCCGCAACCCGGCAGGACTTGACGCGAAGCGTCACCATCAAGAGTTTCGAAAGGCAAGGCTCGGGCCGGTTTCATCCGGCAAATCTAGTACGACAAGAGATCGACAAGCGCTGCCAATCCGACGGCTTACGAGCGGGCTGGCATCGGCGAGAACGATCCCCGTCAGGCGCTTGCGCGCGCCCATGCCGATCCGTCAGGCTGATCTCGCCAGCCAGGCGCCGATATCGTCGAGATCCCCCCGCAGGCTCCGTGCGTCGCCCTTTAAGGCGGGGATAGCGAGCCGCGACAGATGCCGGATGAAGTCGCCCAGCGCCATGCCGGCCAGACGCGCAGCGCGACCCGGCGGCAAGGCGTTGTCCCTGGATAGCGCCACGGCGATCGCCGTCCGCACGGCGGGTTCGGCAAGAAGCGTTTCGCCATCCAGATACATGAGCACCGCCTCGGGGGGATTGCGGTTCATCACGACGACGACACCCGTCTTCGCCAAGCGGAGCGCGTCGGACGGGTTGTTCTCGAATTCGCGAACGCTCACCGCCTTCATGTCGACTCGCGACTCGGCGGCTCGAGCGTCGCACTCAACCCGGAACCAGTTCGACGACTGCCTTCAGCCGCTCGTCGAGCTCCCGTTCAGCGAGCTTCAGGTCGAAGTCCGCCTGCAGGTTCAGCCAGTATTGCGGCGCCTGACCGAACGCCCGGCCGAAGAGAAGCGCGAGTTCCGCCGTGACCGGCCGCGATCCGTTGACAACATGCGATATGCGCATCGGTGAAACACCGATCGCACGGGCCAACCGGGCTTGGGAAAGCCCGAGTTCGACGATGATCTCGCGAAGATACTCGCCGGGATGAACGGGAGGTAGTCCGCTCTTCGACGTCATTGAATCCACCGCTCAGTGATAGTCGACGATCTCGACGTCGAATGCATCGCCGTCCTCGAAGCGAAAACACAAGCGCCATTGGTCATTGATGCGGACGCTCCACTGCCCCGCTCGATCCCCCTTCAGTGCCTCGAGCCTGTTCGACGGTGGCATTCGAAGGTCGTCGATTCGGGTCGCAGCATTCAACTGCCCCAAGCGCATCGCCGCGCGGCGCCGGATTTCCGGCGGCATGCGTGCTGCTCGACCCGTCCCGAAAAAGCGTTCCGTCTCCGGATCGGCAAACGACCGGATCATGGTATCACCAAATTGTTTATATCGGTCGCTTCGATCGATTCATGTGGAAGCGATCCGGATGATGCGGCGAATGACGGATCCCGGGGAATCGACCGCACGGCCTACCCGCCCTACAACTCCAGCACATCCCCCCGTTCCAGCACCCGCGGCGAAAACCGCCCCGCCCACGCCTCGATCTCCCGCCCGATCGTCTCGCGGTCCGACGGCTTGAGGTGCGTGATGAGGATCTGCGGCTCGCGCTGCAGCTTGGCGAGTTCCTGCCCCAGCTGGATCGGAAACAGGTGCTTCGCAGTCACCGCGAGGTCCTGCTCGCGGTTGGAGAACGCGGTCTCGATGATGAGGTACTTCAGGTTCGGCACGCCGTTCACCTGGCGCCAGAACTCGTCGTTCGGCCCGGTGTCGCCCGAGAAGACCAGCGCGGCCTCCTCGTTGTAGACGTGGAACGCGAGGGCGGGCACCGTGTGGCTCGCAGCGAGGCTGCGCACCCAGCGGCCGCCCACCTCGACCACGCTGCCGATCGACAGCGGCTCGAATACCATCCACGGGCGCTCGTAATGCGGAATCTCCGTGAAATCGGGCCAGATCACCCAGTTGAAGATGTGTGTCTTCAGCGCAGCGATCGTCTCGGGCAGCGCGTGCACCACGAGCGGCTTGTCGCGCAGCGCGCCCACCGAGTCGACCAGCAGCGGCAGTGCGGCCACGTGGTCCAGGTGCGAGTGGGTGAGGAACACGTGGTCGATTGCGGCGAGATCTTCGACCGACAGGTCCTCTACGCCGGTGCCCGCGTCGAGCAGGACGTCGTGGTCGAGGAGAAACGAGGTGGTCCGGGCGCGGGCGCCGATGCCCCCGCTACACCCCAGGACTCGTACCTTCATGCAAGGCTTCCCTGGCGTCGCCCGCAACCTGTTTCGGTGCCGGCATCGGCCGCGTGGCCGCGGCTTCGGCGTCCGCCTCGCAGACGGCCCTGGGCACGAACACCCTGACCGACTCGGCGCGCCCCGCGACCGTGGCGCGCGCGAGCTCGACGAACGCGTGCTTAAGACAGCGCCGCATCGTGGCCTCGCCGACGATGACCGGAACCTCGTACTGCTTGGTCAAGCCCTCCAGCCGCGAGGCGAGGTTCACCGCGTCGCCCACGGCAGTGTACGCGCGACGGCGCTTCGAGCCCATGTCGCCGACGCGCGCGACGCCGGTGTTCACGCCGATACCGACCGCCAGCGGCGGCAGGCCGCGCGCGCGTAGCGCCTCGGACATCCGGCGCACTTCGGCCTGCATCGCGAGCGCGGCCGACACCGCGTGATCGGCGTGCGCCGGGTCGTCGATCGGCGCTCCCCAGAAGGCCATCACCGCGTCCCCGATGTACTTGTCGACGGTTCCGCGATGCGCGTGGATCACCTCCGTCATGCCGGTGAGGAAGGCATTCAGGTACTCGCGCAGCACCTCCGGCTCCATCGTCTCGGCGATCCGCGTGAAGCCGCGGATGTCGGCGAACAGGATCGTGAGCTCGCGGTTCGTGCTCTGCCCGATCCGGTAGGCATACGGGTCGCGGGCCATCTGCTCGACCAGTTCGGGCGAAAGGTATTCGCCGAAGAGCTGCATCATCGCGCGCCGCGCGCGGCCCTCGGAAAGCCAGCCCGCGGCCAGGTTGAACAGCCCGAGCGCGAGCACCGCGGCAAGCGAAGCCGACAACGGCATCACCTGGCCCAGGTTCGAATATGCGATCGCGTTCGCGCCGGCCAGCGTCATCGCGCCCACCACGCTCGCTACCACTGCGCCGAGCGCGCCCAGCGCCGGCAGCGCGAGCGCGAGCAGGCCCGCCACCGTCAGCGTGAGCAGTGCCGCGATCGTCGGCGCCTCGGCCAAGCGCTGCTTGATCCGGCCGTCGAGCGCCCCCGAGAGCAGCGATGCGTGGATCTCCACTCCCGGGAAGACCTCGCTGACCGGCGTGGCGCGCAGGTCGGTCAGCCCCGGTGCGGTGGTGCCCACCAGCACGATGTGGTCGCGCAGCAGGCTCCAGTCGACGCGCCCGTCGAGCACGTCGGTGGCCGACAGGTACTGGAAACGCCCGCCGTTCGGCCCGCCGCGCCCGGCCAGCGGCACCATCGCGGTGAGCTGCGCCGAGACGGGAAACTCGACGCGCCCGCGAGTGCCTTCGAGCACCAACCGGTCGCCCTGCACCGCGAGCGACGCGTTGCCCAGGTATTCGCGCATCACGGCCACGGCCAGCGAGTCGTAGACCGCGTCGCCGTAGCCGATCAGCAGCGGCAGTGCGCGGATCACGCCGTCGGGGTCGAGTCCGCCGCCGAGGAACGGATTGAAGAAGCCGGAGGCGCGCGCCGTGCGCTGCAGCTCGGCCAGGTTTGCGCCGTAGCCACTGGCGTGGGTCATCTGCGGCGCGAGTTCGCGCGCCGCGTCGCCGTCGTAGAGCGGTGCAGGCAGCGCACCGCTGGTGCGGCCCTCGCGGTCGCTGGTGAAGTAATAGCCGAGCACCACTGGCCGGTCGGCCAGCGTGCGCGCCAGCCACGCATCGTCGTCGGTGCCCGCCTGGCGTTCGGCGAAAAGGATGTCCAGGCCAACCACGGCTGCACCGCCGCGATCGACCAGCGCCTGCACGAGCGAGGCGATCGTCGCGCGATCCCAGGGCCAGCGGCCGCGTTCGGCGAGGCTGCGCTCGTCGATGTCGACGATCACGATGCGCTCGTCGCGCACCGGGGTGGCCAGCCGCTGACGGCCGTCGTAGAGCTCGCGATCGAGCGCCGACAGGCCGTCGACGCGCACCGTCCCGAGATCGACCGCAGCGAACGCGGCGACGATCGCCAGGCCGGCCATCGCCCGCCAGAACCGCGATCGCTGCAGCGGGGACATCACACTGGCCTGTCCCGCCGGGGCGCTCAGCCGCCGAGCCGGAAGCGCAACGTGACGCCGGCCAGCTCGATCAGGTCGCCGTCGACGACCTGGCGCGCAGCCAGGCCGATCGTCTCGCCGTTCACCCGCGGGAAGACCGGCCCTTCCAGGTGGGTGACGAAGAACCGGCCCTTGCGGCGCGAGATCACCGCGACGTGCTCGGGATGGCCGGCCAGGCGGGTGACGGGGCGGTCGATGCACTGCACGGTACCCGCCAGCGGGCCGCCCAGGAAATCGACGAACGCGACCGTCTGGCCGGTTTCGGGCAGCGCCACCACGCTTGCTTCGGGCAGCACCGCGACGCCCGGTGCCGCGGCGTCGAGTACGTAGCGCAGCCGATAGATGCCAATGTCGATCACGTCGCCGTCGCAGAGCACGCGCCTGTCCACCGGCATGCCGTTGACCAGCGTGCCGTTGCGGCTGTCGAGATCGTGGACCACGCTCTCGGTGCCGCGGGTGCGCAGCAGCGCGTGCTCGCCGCTCACCGTGAGGTCGTCGAGCGCGATGTCGTTGTACGGACGCCGGCCGATGGTCAGGCACTCCTTCAGCACGCGCACGACGCGCAGCGGCGACTGTCCGCTGCTCACCAGCAGGCGGATCGCCAACGCGGCCTCGCGGTCGCGCATTCCCGGGTGTTCGGCATCGGCCATGGGCAGCAGGCTACCGTCGGGCCGGAGGGCACCCGAGGAACTATTTCATGAACGGCCGTTCGGCTCGGTCGGACGGCGAAGCAGCGCCGCGCGGACGCATCGCCGGCGCGACAGCGCGCGCCGGCTCAATCCGCAAGACCGGAGGGCCAATCGGCCTGAGCCACTGGCTCAATCGGCGTGAACCGCCGGCTTGCGGCGCGCGCCGAGCACCCTGCCGATCGCCACCACGAGCACCGCACCCGCCAGCGCGGCAGCATAGTGCACCGGCGCACTCGGTTCGCCGATTGCGCGGACCGTGGCGACGTCGGTGATCATCATGCTGCCGGCGATCCAGCCGAGCAGCGCACCGCCCAGCGTGATGACGATCGGGAACCGCTCGAGCAGCTTGAGCACCAGCGTGCTGCCCCAGACGATCAGAGGGATGCTGACGACCAGGCCGAAGATCACCAGGCCCATCTGGTGGTCGGGGTCGGCCTGCTGCGCCGCGCCGGCGATCGCGATCACGTTGTCGACGCTCATCACCAGGTCGGCGACGATGATCGTCTTGATCGCCGACCACAGCGTGGCGCCGCCCTGCAGGTTGCCGTGCCCGTCGTCGTCGCCCGGCAGCAGCAGCTTCACGCCGATCCAGACGAGCAGCGCGCCGCCGACCAGCTTCAGGAACGGCACCTGAAGCAGCGCGACTGCGAACGCGATGAGGATCACCCTCAGGACGATCGCGCCGGCGGTGCCCCACAGGATGCCCTTCATCCGCTGCTGCTTCGGCAGGTTGCGACAGGCCAGCGCGATCACCACCGCGTTGTCGCCCCCCAGCAGGATGTCGATGACGATGATCTGGAGGATCGCCCCCCAGTGCAAGGTCGCCAGGTAGCCGATCGCGGTCTCCATCACGACCGGCCCTTACAGCACGCTCTTCAGCAGCTTGCCCATCTCGGAGGGGTCGCGGGTCACGCGGATGCCGCACGCTTCCATGACCGCGAGCTTCTCCTGCGCGGTGCCCTTGCCCCCCGAGATGATCGCACCCGCGTGGCCCATCCGCTTGCCCGGGGGCGCGGTGACGCCTGCGATGAACCCGACCACCGGCTTCTTCATGTTGGCCTTGACCCACTCGGCGGCGGCCTCTTCGTCGGAGCCGCCGATCTCGCCGATCATGACCACCGCGTCGGTGTCGGGGTCTTCGTTGAACAGCCGCAGCACGTCGATGTGCTTCAGGCCGTTGACCGGGTCGCCGCCGATGCCGACCGCGCTCGACTGGCCGAGCCCGAGCGCGGTGAGCTGCGCGACCGCCTCGTAGGTAAGCGTGCCCGAGCGCGAGACCACGCCGATGCGGCCCTTGCGGTGGATGTGGCCCGGCATGATGCCGATCTTCAGCTCGTCGGGCGTGATGACGCCCGGGCAGTTCGGCCCGAGCAGCAGCGTCTTGCGATTCTGGCGGCGCATGCGGTCGCGCACGACGATCATGTCGCGCACCGGAATGCCCTCGGTGATGCAGATGACCAGGTCGAGGTCGGCCTCCACCGCTTCCCAGATCGCGTCGGCCGCGCCCGCCGGCGGCACGTAGACCACCGAGACGCTGGCGCCGGTCTTCTCGCGGGCTTCCTTCACGCTCGCGAAGATCGGGATGCCCTCGAAGTCTTCGCCGGCCTTCTTCGGGTTCACGCCGGCCACGAAACCGGCCTTGCCGTTGGCGTATTCGCGGCACATCCGCGTGTGGAACTGGCCGGTCTTGCCGGTGATGCCCTGCGTGATGACCTTGGTGTCCTTGTTGATCAGGATCGACATGCTCTGTCTCCGTTTCAGCGGGCGGCGGCGACGACCTTCTGCGCCGCCTCGGCCATCGTGTCGGCCGAGATGATCGGCAGGCCGGACTCCGCGAGCATCTTGCGGCCCAGCTCCTCGTTGGTGCCCTTCATCCGTACCACCAGCGGCACCTTCAGGCCGACCGCCTTGCTTGCGGCGATCACGCCCTCGGCGATCACGTCGCAGCGCATGATGCCGCCGAAAATGTTCACCAGGATTGCCTTCAGGTTCGGATTGCGCAGCATGATCTTGAATGCTTCAGTGACTTTCTCGGTGGTGGCGCCTCCGCCCACGTCGAGAAAGTTGGCCGGTTCGCCGCCGAACAGCTTGATCGTGTCCATCGTGGCCATCGCGAGGCCGGCGCCGTTCACCAGGCAGCCGATGTTGCCGTCGAGCTGGATGTAGGCGAGGTCGAATTTCGAGGCCTCGATTTCGGCCGGGTCTTCCTCGTCGAGGTCACGCAGTTCGACGATCTCGGGATGGCGGAACAGCGCGTTGGCGTCGAAGTTCAGCTTCGCGTCGAGCGCGACCACCTTGCCGTCGCCGGTGAGGATCAGCGGGTTGATCTCGGCAAGCGAGGCGTCGGTTTCCCAGAACGCGCGGTACAGGCCCTGCAGCACGCTGCGCGCCTGTGCCAGGCTCGCCTCGGGCACGCCGATTTTCCGCGCGACGTCGTCGCACTCGGCGTCGGTGAGGCCGCTCACCGGGTCGACGAACACCTTGTGGATCTTCTCTGGCGTGTGCGCGGCAACTTCCTCGATGTCCATGCCGCCCTCGCTGGAGGCCATCAGGCACACCCGCTGAGTGACGCGGTCGACCACCATGCCGACGTACAGTTCCTTGCGGATGTCGGCGCCTTCCTCGATCAGCAGGCGGCGCACCTTCTGCCCTTCGGGACCGGTCTGGTGCGTCTTCAGCTGCATGCCGAGGATCTGGCCGGACAGCGTGCGCACCTCGTCGATCGAACGCGCGAGCTTCACGCCACCGCCCTTGCCGCGGCCGCCGGCGTGGATCTGCGCCTTGACCACCCAGACCGGACCGCCGAGCGCCTCGGCGGCCTTGACCGCCTCGCTGACCGAAAAACACGGAATGCCGCGAGGCACCGCGACGCCGTACTTCTTCAGGATCTCCTTGCCCTGGTACTCATGGATCTTCACGGTCGTTCCTCTGTCGAAACACGGGAATCCTGGTCGCGGGCGGGCTCGTGGCCGGGCCGGTACCAGATCGGGAAATAACGCTCGACCACCGGGCCGTCGCTGCGCCATGCGTGGCAGCGATCGATCGTGAACGGCCGGTGCGGCTTGCCGCCTTCGCGTTCGAGTTGCTCCCGGCGACGCCACTCTTCGCCCGACATCGCCTGCACCGCCGCGGTCGGCAGCACCTGCGCGAGTTCGCTCATGTGCGTGCACCCGGCGATGCTGCCCAGCCGCTCGCGCACACCGGCGCGAAAGCCGCGCAACAGGTTCAGCCCGACCAGGCGCCGATAGTCGGGGGCGACGAGTTCGCAGACGCCGCGATACGGTACCGCCTCGGACACCGCGACGACGTCGATCACGTTGTAGGCATCGTCGATCGTGACGCGCAGCCGCATCAGGTGCACCGGCTCGCCGGCCGGGCGCACGCCGCTGTGCAGCGGCGTGTCGTGTGGCTTCACGTCGACCAGTTCGGCTTCGAGGTCCCAGGCACCGTCGGCGCGCCGGAATGCATCGATGCGCACCGATCGCGTGTGCATCGGCGTGCGCGGGCAATCGGGCGGGGGCAGCGGCATGCTTGCGGGAGGCGGTCGGCGAGTCTGGCGGCCACGACAGCGGCCATGGGCGCCCACGGGCGGAAAGCCGTGGAGTTTAACATGCACCCCCGTTGCGATGCTGCGACGCGGCATATCGAAATCGGGGGAATCGGCTGCGGCTCGGTCGTGTTGCGGCCCGGCTTTCCGGCGGCTCAGCCTTCGTCGTCGCGCGTCGCGCCGAGCACGCGGCGCACCGTCTCGGCCGAGAACCCCCGGGCAAGCAGGAAGCGGGACTGCCGCGCACGATCGGCCGGCGACTCGGGCGGCGCCTTGAAGCGGCGCTGCCAGACCGCGCGCGCTCGCTCGAGTTCGGTGCGTTCGAGGGCGGCCACATGCGCCTGCACCAGCGCTTCGTCGAGCCCGTGCGTGCGCATTTCGTGCCGGATCGTAGCCACGCCGAATCGTTCGGCGCGCCGATGCACGAGCGACTCGGCGAAGCGCTCGTTCGACAGCAGGCGCGCCGTGGCCAGTTCGTCGAGCAGCGCCTCGAGCTGCGCGGAGCTATCGGCGTGCGCGGCGAGCTTGCGGGCCAGCTCGGCGCGGCTGTGCTCGCGCCGCGCGAGCAGGCGCAACGCGCGCGCCTTCAGCGACGCGCCGCCGGGTTTCAGGCAGCCGCCTCTTCGGGTGCTGCGCCGCGGGCGGCCACACCGAAGTGCGCGCGCACCTTGTTCTCGATTTCGAGCGCGAGTTCGGGGCGCTCGCGCAGGAATTCGCGTGCATTGTCCTTGCCCTGGCCGATGCGCTCGCCGCCGTAGCTGTACCAGGCGCCGCTCTTTTCGACCACGTTGCAGGCCGAGCCGAGGTCGAGGATCTCGCCTTCGCGCGACGTGCCTTCGCCGTACAGGATGTCGAACTCGGCCGTCTTGAACGGCGGCGCCACCTTGTTCTTGACGACCTTGACCCGGGTTTCGCTGCCGATCACCTCGTCGCCCTTCTTGATCGAGCCAGTGCGGCGGATGTCGAGCCGCACGGACGAGTAGAACTTCAGCGCGTTGCCGCCGGTGGTGGTCTCGGGGTTGCCGAACATGACGCCGATCTTCATCCGGATCTGGTTGATGAAGATCACCGTGGTGTTGGTGCGGTTGATCGTGCCGGTGAGCTTGCGCAGCGCCTGCGACATCAGTCGCGCCTGCAGGCCGGGCAGCGAATCGCCCATCTCGCCTTCGATCTCGGCTTTCGGCGTGAGCGCGGCGACCGAGTCGATGACGACGAGATCGACCGAACCGGAGCGCACCAGCGCGTCGGTGATCTCGAGTGCCTGCTCGCCGGTGTCGGGCTGCGAAACCAGCAGGCTTTCGAGGTCGACGCCGAGCTTGGCCGCGTACTGCACGTCGAGCGCGTGCTCGGCGTCGATGAACGCGCAGGTGCCGCCGAGCTTCTGCATTTCGGCGATGACCTGCAGCGTGAGCGTGGTCTTGCCCGAGGACTCGGGACCGTAGATCTCGACGACGCGGCCACGCGGCAGGCCGCCCACGCCCAGCGCGATGTCGAGCCCCAGCGAGCCGGTGGACACCACCTGGATGTCGCGCGAAACGTCGGCGTCGGAGAGCTTCATGACCGAGCCCTTGCCGAACTGCTTCTCGATCTGGGCCAGTGCCGCGGACAGGGCCTTGGCGCGTTCGGTCTTGGATTTTGCGTCGTCCATCTTGATCACTTTGTCCATGGCTGGCCTTGTCCGGTTGCGGGGAAAGTGGTCCGGATTATGGCACAGCACTACTGTATAAACAATCAGCTGTCGGTCTTAGGCCCGTCGCCGCCCCCAGTGGCATCGGGCCGCTCCGGCAGCAGCCGGCGCGCGCCGCGCAACGCATGCAGCGCCGCCGCGCGCCGCACTGCGGCCCGGTCACCGGCGAACTGTCGCGTTTCGGTCACCGGGGCGGCATCGATCGCCGCCCAGCCGAAGCAGACCGTGCCTACCGGCTTGCCTGGCGTCGCGCCGCTCGGCCCGGCGATGCCGGTGACAGCCAGCGCGAGTTGCGCGCGGCTCCTCGTGAGCGCGCCGTCGGCCATCTGCGCCGCGACTGCCTCGCTGACCGCGCCCGCCGCGGCCAGCGTGTCGGCCGACACGCCGAGCAGGTCGACCTTCGACTGGTCGCTGTAGGTGACGAAGCCGCGCTCGAACCACTGGCTGGCCCCGGCCGACTCGGTGAGCGCGCGGGCGATCGCGCCGCCGGTGCAGGACTCGGCGGTGGCCACCATCCAGCCGCGGCCGCGCAGCGCGTGGCCGAGCGCGACGGCTGCGTCGACGACCTCGGGCAGGCGATCGGCGTCATCGGTCGTCATGACATGCCCCCTCCCTGGAGAAAAGTCAGCGCTGCCACAGCGCCACCAGCAGCAGCGTGTAGAGCGCCGCCAGCAGGTCGTCGAACATCACGCCGAAACCGTTCTTCAGCTTCGCGTCGAAATGGCGGATCGGCGGCGGCTTGACGATGTCGAAGAAGCGGAACAGCACGAACGCGACGAACTGCGCGGCCGCAGTCGCCGGCACGAACAGCAGCACCAGCCAGAACGCAACGATCTCGTCCCAGACGATCGAGCCGTGATCGGGCACGCCGAGGTCGCGCCCGGTCTTGCCGCAGGCCCAGGCGCCGACCGCGGCGCCCGCCGCGATGAGCGCCGCCCAGGCGGGCGGTCCGAGCCAGCGATCGAGCACGACGAAGGCGAGCCAGGCCCACAGCGTCCCCACGGTGCCCGGCGCCCACGGCGACAGGCCGCTGCCGAAGCCGAACGCGATCAGCCGCGACAGCCGCTGGCGCATGAATCGCGAGTCGGCGCGCACCGGCGCCGGCGCATCAGGCGAAGTGGTCGAAGCCATGTGCGTCGACGGCAAGCGGCCGGCCGCGGGCGTCGTGAAGGCGCAGCCCCTCGCCGGCCACGATGCGGCCAATGCGCGCGAGCGGCAATCCGAGGCGGCCACCGATCGCCTCGATCGCGCTGCGGTTCTCCGGTGCCGCGGTGAACAGCAGCTCGTAATCGTCGCCGCCGGCCAGCGCGAGACGGCGGCGCAGCGGCTCGGGAAGGCCGTCCAGGCTCGGGTCGACCGGCACCGCACTCCAGTCGACCTCGGCGCCGACGCGCGAGCGATCGAGGATGTGGCCGAGGTCGCCGATCAGGCCGTCGGACAGGTCGATCGCGGCGCGTGCGAGGTGGCGCAGCGACAGGCCCAGCGCCACGCGCGGCTCGGGGCGGTCGAGCCGCATGCGGGCGGGGTCGCCGGGCGAACGCGGCCGGCCTTCGCCGAGCGCGTGCACCGCCAGCGCCGCCGCGCCCAGCGTGCCCGATACCCAGAGGTCGTCGTCCGGCTGCGCCGCGTCGCGTCGCAGTGCCGCCCCGGGCGGCACGTCGCCGAACACGGTGATGCAGATCGTGGTCGGGCCGCGCGTGGTGTCGCCGCCGACCAGCTCGCATCCGTGGCGATCGGCGATCGCGAACAGCCCTGCGCAAAATCCGCCGAGCCACGCCTCGTCGACCTGAGGCACGGCCAGCGCCAGCGTGAATGCGCTCGGGCGCGCCCCCATCGCGGCGAGATCCGACAGGTTCACCGCCAGCGCCTTGTGGCCCACCGTCGCCGGGTCGTCGTCGGCGAGGAAATGCCGGCCTGCCAGCAGCATGTCGGTGGACACCGCGGTCACGCAGTGCGGCGACGGGGGCGCGAGCAGCGCGCAGTCATCGCCGATGCCGAGGATCGCCTCGCGCGCGGGGCCGCGGTCGAAGTACCGTGCAATCAGTTCGAATTCGCCGAGCGGCATGGTGCTGGGCCGATGGCGCTGCCGCTCAGCCGCGCGAGGTCGCTTCGTGAGGACGCAGGCGCGCGGCAACGCGATCGAGCACGCCGTTCACGTACTTGTAGCCGTCGGTGCCGCCATAGGTCTTGGCCAGCTCGACTGCCTCGTTGATCACGACGCGATAGGGGATCTCGGGCATGTGCGACAGCTCGAACGCCGCGAGCATCAGCACGCCGTGCTCGACCGGGCTCAGTTCGGCAACCTTGCGGTCGAGGTTCGGCGCGATCAGCTCGTCGAGCTCGTCGGCCGCGCGGATCGCACCGTGCAGCAGCGCCTCGAAGTGGCCTGCATCGGCCTTCTCGAAGCCCGGCGTGTCGGCAAGGTGGGCCTGGATCGCACCGGAATCTTCACGCGACATCAGCCACTGGTACAGGCCCTGGAGCGCGAGCTCGCGCGCGCGGCGCCGCGCGCTCTTGGCCGGCGTGCCCCGCCCCTTGCCGGGTCCGGGCATCAGTGGCGCGCCCCGCGCCCGTGGCGGCCCGGCGCACGGCGTTCCTCTTCGGACTCGCCCTCGTCTTCTTCGTCTTCTTCGTCCTCGTCTTCTTCCTCGTCCTCGTCCTCGTCATCGTCGTAATCGTCTTCGTCCTCGTCCTCGCCGGCCAGGCCCGACAGTGACGACGCGAGATTGGCCATTTCGACGGCCACGCGCGCCGCTTCGGCGCCCTTCTCGGCCGCGCGCGCCGACGCCTGCTCGTCGGTCTCGGTGGTGAGCACCGCATTGGCCACCGGCACGTTGAAGTCGAGCGCCACCCGCGAGATACCGGCTGCGCTCTCGTTGGAGACGACCTCGAAATGATAGGTTTCACCGCGCACGACGGCGCCGAGCGCGATCAGCGCGTCGAACTCGCCCGACGCCGCGAGCTGCTGCAGCACCAGCGGAATCTCGAGCGAACCGGGCACGGTGCAGACGAACACGTCTTCGGCGTCGACGCCGAGGTCGACCAGTTCGGCCAGGCAGGCGTCGCGCAAGGCCTCGCAGATGACCTGGTTGAACCGCGCCTGAACCACGCCGATGCGCAGGCCGCTGCCGTCCAGGTCGGACTGGAACACTTCGATCTCCATGCGTTACTCCTGGTTGCCCGGCTCGAAGCCGGCGACTTCGAGGTCGAAGCCGGTCATGCTGGGCATCTTGCGCGGTTGCGAGAGCAGCCGCATGCGTCCGACGCCCAGGTCCTTGAGGATCTGCGCCCCGATGCCGTAGGTGCGCAGGTCGAGCTTGCCGGCGCGCCGCCGCACGTTCGCGCGCGCCTCGCCGTCGGCCGAGAGCTGCAGTTGCGCGAACAGCGCGTCGGCAGGCTGCGCGCAGTTGAGCAACACCACGACGCCGCAGGGCTCGGCGGCAATCGTCGACAGCGCGCGCTCGAGCGGCCACGAGTGGGTGGATGCGTCGGCCTCGAGCAGGTCGAGCACCGACAGCGGTTCGTGCACCCGAACCAGCGTCTCGCGCTGCGAATCGACCTCCCCGTGCACGAGCGCCAGGTGCGGCGAGCCGGCGGACGTGTCGCGATACGCCACCAGCCGGAACATGCCCCAGCGGGTGCGGATCGGGCGCTCGGAGAGCCGCTCGATCAGGCTCTCATGGGCGCTGCGGTACTGGATGAGGTCGGCGATCGCGCCGATCTTCAGGTTGTGCCGGGCGGCGAACTCGACCAGGTCGGGCAGGCGCGCCATCGTGCCGTCGTCTTTCAGGATCTCGCAGATGACCGACGCCGGTGTGAGACCCGCCAGGCGCGCGAGGTCGCAACCGGCCTCGGTATGGCCGGCGCGCATCAGCACGCCGCCGCGCTGCGCCATCAGCGGGAAGATGTGGCCGGGCTGGACCAGGTCTTCGGGCTTCGCGTGGCGCGCCACGGCCGCCTGCACCGTGCGGGCGCGATCGGCCGCCGAGATGCCGGTGGACACCCCTTCGGCGGCCTCGATCGACACGGTGAAGTTCGTGCCGTGGCGCGTGCCGTTGCTCACGACCATCAGCGGCAGGTCGAGCTGGCGGCAGCGCTCTTCGGTGAGCGTGAGGCAGATCAGACCGCGGCCGTAGCGGGCCATGAAGTTGATCGCTTCCGGGGTGACGAAGTCGGCGGCGAGTACCAGGTCGCCTTCGTTCTCGCGGTCTTCCTCGTCGACCAGGATGACCATCCGGCCGGCCGCGAGCTCGGCGATGATTTCTGGGGTGCTGGACAGTGTCATCCGGCCATTTTACGCTGGGCGGGCGGCCGTTGCCGCCGGGCGGCGGCTGCGACGGACACCCATGGCGCGATACTTCGCAAGTGATGAATCCGCAGGACTTGCAGAGCTACCGTCGCGTCGACACGCGCAGCGAAGCGCGCGCCGCATTCGACGGCATCGTGTCGCGCGCGCAGCGCTCGCTGCGCATCGCCGACGATCGCGGCGAGTTCTACGGCTTCGATCGCAAGGCTTTCGCCGACGCGCTCGAAGCGCTGCTCGGACGCGGCCGCGACACCACGGTCGAAATCGTCCTGCACGACGCCGGCTTCGTCGAGCGCTCGTGCCCGCGGGTGGTCGCGCTGCTGCGCCGGCACTGGCCGCGGCTGCGCGTGCTGAGCAGCGAGGAGTCCGCGCGCAACTATCCGCGCGGTTTCGTGCTGGTGGACGACCGGGTGGTGCTGCGCCGCCCGCATCATGACAACGCGCTCACCCTCGTCGACTTCGACGAAGAGGCCGTGGCGCAAGCACGCGGACTGCTCGACGAACTGGTCGCCGGCGCCACGGTCGCGATCGGCGCCGGCACGACCGGCCTCTAGAGCCGGTCCGCGCTGCGAAGATTCCCGCGCCGGGAGTCCGGCGCTACGAACGCGCGGGCACCGCGTTGCCGCCCGGTGCACCGAGCATCCGCTCGACGTAGCGCGCGATCAGGTCGACTTCGAGGTTGACCCGGTCGCCCGCCTTCAGCGCCTTCAGCGTGGTGACCGCGATCGTGTGCGGAATCAGGTTGATTTCGAACTCGGCGCCGCCGGCCACGTCGCTGACGCGATTGACCGTGAGGCTGACGCCGTTGACCGTGACCGAGCCCTTGTAGGCGAAGAACCTGGCCAGCTCCGCAGGTGCGCGCAGCACCAGCCGCCACGACTCGCCCACCGGCTCGAACGCGACCACCTGCCCGAGCCCGTCGACGTGCCCCGACACCAGGTGCCCGCCGATGCGGTCGTCGAGCCGCATCGCCTTCTCGAGGTTCACTTCGCCAACCCGGTCCAGCCCGCTCGTCTTCGACAGGCTTTCCTTCGAGACCTCGACGACGAAGCGCCTGCCGTCGATGCCGATGGCGGTCATGCAGGCGCCCTGGATCGCGATCGAGTCGCCGGGCGCCACGTCGGACAGGTCGAGTGCGCCCGCATCGATGGTCAGGCGCACGCCGGCATCGGCGCCCAGCGGCTCGATGCGCTCGATGCGGCCCACGGCCGAGACGATTCCGGTGAACATGCTTCAGATCCTTTCTGCAAGCCGTGCCAGCAGCCGCAGGTCGTCGCCGACGCGATCGACCGACTGCCATCGAAGGACGAGGCGCTCGTCGAGCGACCCGGGAGGGGCGAGGTCGGCCAGCCCCATTGCGTTGCCGAGCAGCGTGGGCGCGATGTAGACCAGCAGTTCGTCGACGCAGTCTTCGCGCAGCAGCGATCCGTTCAGCCGGTAGCCCGCCTCGACGTGCAGCTCGTTGATGCCGCGGCGCGCGAGCTCGCGCACGAGCGCAGGCAGGTCGACCTTGCCGCGTGCGTCCGGCAGCGTGATCACCTCGCAGCCCTGCTCCTCGAGCTGTGCGGTCCTGGACACGCGCTGCGCCTCGTCGATCGCGCACACCACCAGCGTGCTGCCGCCCTCGAGGATGCGCGCGGCCGGATCGACTTCGAAGCGCGAATCGACCAGCACCCGCAACGGCTGCCGCGACGTCTGCACGTGGCGCACGGTGAGTTGCGGGTTGTCGTCGCGCACCGTGCCGATGCCGGTGAGGATCGCGCAGGCACGGGCGCGCCACGCGTGGCCGTCGGCGCGCGCCGCCTCGCCGGTGATCCACTGGCTGCGGCCGTCGGGCAGCGCCGTGCGGCCGTCCAGGCTCGCGGCGACCTTGAGCCGCACCCAGGGTCGATTGCGCACCATCCGCGAGACGAAGCCGATGTTCAGCTCGCGCGCTTCCTGTTGCAGCAGGCCGCAGCGCACGTCGATGCCCGCGGCCCGCAGCCGCTCGAGCCCCTCGCCGTTGACCGAGGGGTTCGGGTCTTCCATCGCGGCGACCACCCGCGCGACCCGTGCCTCGATCAGCGCATCCACGCACGGCGGCGTGCGGCCATGGTGGTTGCACGGCTCGAGCGTGATGTAGGCGGTGGCGCCGTGCGCGCGCTCGCCGGCCTGCGCCAGCGCCAGCACCTCGGCGTGCGGCTCGCCGGCGCGCCGATGCCACCCCTCGCCGACGATCGCGTTGTCGCGCACCACGACGCAGCCCACGCGCGGGTTCGGCGTGGCAGTGGTGAGCCCGAGCGCGGCGAGTTGCAGCGCTCGCTCCATGAAATCGTGGTCGGCCGGCGTGAACATGGGGCGCCATTATCGCGCCGAATCGGGGCCGGTTCGCGCTACGATCGTCCCCGCGCGAACGAGCCCGCTCGCATTCGCTGATCCACCGAAGGAGAACGCATTGACCAACTCGACGACGGCCGCGCCTGGCGCGCGCCCCGGCGGCCGGATCCTCGGCGACACGCTGGCGCTGCAGGGGGTGGACACGGTGTTCGGCGTGCCGGGCGAGAGCTACCTGGCGGTGCTCGACGGGCTGTACCGTCACCGCGAACGCATCCGTTTCGTGACCTGCCGCCAGGAGGGTGGCGCGGCGTTCATGGCCGACGCGTACGCCAAGCTCACCGGCAAGCCCGGCGTGGTGATGGTCACGCGCGGGCCGGGGGCGAGCAACGCGTCGGTGGGCGTGCACGCCGCCTTCCAGGACTCGGTGCCGATGGTCGTCTTCGTCGGCCAGGTGGGCACCGATTTCATCGACCGCGAGGCGTTCCAGGAGGTCGACTACCGGCGCATGTTCGGCCAGATGGCCAAGTGGGTCGCGCAGGTCGATCGCGCCGATCGCCTGCCGGAGTACGTCGCACGCGCCTTCCAGGTCGCCGCGAGCGGGCGCATGGGGCCGGTGGTGCTCGCGCTGCCCGAGGACATGCTGGTGCAGCAGGCCACGGTGGCCGACGCCGCTTGCCACAGGCCGGTGCGCGCCAGCCCGGGCCCCGCGCAGATCGAGGCCCTCGCGGCGATGCTGGCACGCGCGCGCCGGCCCTTCGTGATGCTCGGCGGCACCGGCTGGACGACCCAGGCCTGCGACGACCTGCGCGCATTCGCCGAAGCCAACCGGCTGCCGGTGGCCTGCGCGTTCCGCTTCCAGGACCTCTTCGACAACCGCCATCCGAACTACGTCGGCGACGTGGGCATCGGCGTGAACCCGAAGCTCGCAGCTCGCCTGAAGGAGGCCGACCTGGTGCTGGCCGTCGGCCCGCGCCTGGGCGAGATGACCACCTCGGGCTACACGCTGCTCGCGGCGCCGCGCCCGAAGCAGTCGCTGGTGCACGTGCATGCCGGCATCGAGGAGCTGGGGCGCGTCTATCAGGCCGACCTGATGATCGCCTCGGGCATGCCCGAGATCGCCGCGGCGCTGCGCGCGCTGAAGGTCGACTCCTCGGCCTGGGCGGGTTCGGTGGCCCAGGCGCGCACCGAGTACGAAGCCTGGCAGGGCCAGCCCGCGATCTACGCGGGCGGCGCCTCGCCGGCGCTCGACCTGTGGCAGGTGGTGCAGGCGCTGAAGCGCGTGCTCCCCGCCGATGCGATCCTGACCAACGGCGCGGGCAACTTCGCCACCTGGGCCAACCGCTTCTGGCCCTACGCGGGCCTGCGCACGCTGCTGTCGACCACCTCGGGCTCGATGGGCTACGGCGTGCCCGCGGCGGTGTCGGCGGCGATCGCGCAGCCGCAGCGCACCGTGGTCTGCTTCGCCGGCGACGGCGACTTCCTGATGAACGGCCAGGAGCTGGCCACGGCGGCGCAGTACGGTGCCGCGCCGGTCGTGATCGTCTTCGACAACGGCATGTACGGCACGATCCGCATGCACCAGGAGCGCGAGTACCCCTCGCGGGTCGTGGGTACCGAGCTCACGAATCCCGACTTCGCGAAATACGGCGAGGCCTTCGGCGGCTTCGGCACGCGCGTCGAGCGCACCGCCGAGTTCGAGCCTGCCATGCGCGCAGCACTCGACCACGCCCGCAGGAATCGCCGGCCGGCCGTCGTGCACCTGAAGGTCGACCCGCAGGCGATCACCCCCAACGCCACGCTCGACGCGATCCGCGCATCGGGGGCGAAGCGGTAGGTCGGTAGATCGCTTCGTTCGAGGGGGAGGTTCCAAACGAGGCTTCTACACGGTCGACGGCCGCCCCGCTACGACGCAAGGCTCATCGTCACGGCGCTGGCTCGATCCGCGACGGGCGGCCGATCACCCCTTCCGCTTGCGCGCCTGCACTTCGAGGATCACGTCGGCGAACTCGTCGACGTCCTCGAAGCTGCGGTACACCGACGCGAAGCGCACGTAAGCCACCTTGTCCAGCTTCTTCAGTTCGCGCATCACCAGCTCGCCGATCCGCTCGCTCGGCACCTCGCGCAGCCCCAGGCTGAGCAGCTTGTCCTCGATCCGGTGGATCGCCGCGTCGACCGCCTCCGCGCTCACCGGCCGCTTGCGCAGCGCCAGCGCCATCGAGGCGCGCATCTTTCGACGGTCGAACTCGGCGCGCATGCCGTTCTTCTTGACCACCGCCGGCAGCGCCAGTTCGACGCGCTCGTAGGTGGTGAAGCGCTTGTCGCAGTTCAGGCAGCGACGGCGCCGCCGGGTGCTCGCGCCGTCGTCGGACTCGCGGGTCTCGATGACCTGGGTATCGGGATGGTCGCAGAAGGGGCAGCGCATGGCGCGCTCGCGCCACTCAGCCGTAGACCGGGAACTTCGCCGTCAGCTGCCCGACCTTCTCGCGCACCGTCGCGAGCTTCGCCGCGTCGTCCGGATGGTCGAGGATGTCGGCGAT
>MEED01000035.1 GCA_001724855.1 Lautropia sp. SCN 69-89 | reverse complement strand
GAAGGCGATCCTGTCGAAGAAGGTCACCTACGACTTCGCGCGCCTGATGCCGGGCGCCACGCAGGTTTCGTGCTCGGGCTTCGGCCAGGTGATGATCGATCACATGTGACCGCGCAGGCTACGCCGCGCAGCTGCGAAATCCCGCCGGCACGTCGTTGCGGCCTGCCTGGAAGAAGTTGCGGTAGCGCGGGTGGCGCATCCGCGGCTGCGTCATGAACGAGGCGCCGCGCAGCACGGGGCGGCCGTCGAACCACGGGGCCGAATACTCGCGGTAGGGGTGGGCGACGAAACCGGGGAAGGGCGCGAAGGCGCTGCTCGTCCACTCCCAGACGTCGCCCCAGCGGAACTGCGGCGCGAGCGTCGCCGCGGCGCGCTCCCACTCGGCTTCGCCGGGGAGCCGCCGGTCCGCCCAGCGGCACCAGGCCTGCGCCTCGTGGTGCGTCAGGTGACAGGCGGCCTCGGCCGGTTCGAGCGCCTGCCAGCGGCCATGGCGCCGTTGCTGCCAGTGGCCGCCCTCGCGTCGCAGGTATCGCGGGGCCCGCGCGCCCGATTCCGACAACCACTGCCGGCCGGCCGCCGACCACCAGCGCGGCTGGGCATAGCCGCCGGCCTCCACGAAGGGCAGGTACTCGGCCCAGCGCACCGCCTGCGCATCGATCTCGCAGGCGCGCACCGCCTGCTCGACCGGTGGCGATTCGTTGTCGAACGCGAATCCGGGCGCCTCGGGGCTGCCCAGTCGCCAACGGCCGGCCGGAAGGGTCAGGGCGGCGGGCGGTGGCGGCAACGCGTGCGCCTGCCAGCGTGGGTCCTCGATCGCGATGTCCAGCCCCTGCGCCATGTAGAGCGCCGCCTCGTGGTGCATGTCCTCGTGCAGCAGCGCCAGGCGGAAGAAGTAGAGCGCGTCGTCGTGCTCGGGCGCGTCGGCCAGCAGCGCCAGCGTCGTGTCGAACTGGCGCTGCAGATGCGCGCGGGTGGTCGGTGCGTCGGGCAGCGGTAGCTGCCATCGGCTGTCGTGCGGCACCCGACCCGAGTGATAGTACGCGTCCGCATCGGCCGGCTCCGCCGGGCCGCGTGGCGCTTCCGGGTCGGCGCGCACGCCGCGCTCGCGCTGCGGATTGCGCTGCACCCAGTACGCCTGAAACCAGCCGACGTGACCGAGTTCCCACAGCGGCGGGTTCAGCTCGGCGCGCAGCGGCACCTGCAGGTCGGCCAGGGCCTTCTCGCAAACGGCGAACGTGGCCAGCGTATCGGCCCGGCTCGCCTGCAGCGCCTGTGTCAGTGCGTCGCGACCGCCGTGCCGGGCCAGGAGGGCGGCATCCGCCGCGAGACTCGCGTCGTGCATCGAAGCTCCGTCGCGTCGTGGAGGTCGTGCCGCACCGCGCGGCTGGCCGCAAGCGGCGCCGGGCACGTCCGGAACGCCGAGCATAACGGGCATGGCACATGCGGGCGGCGATGGCACCAGCGGCGGTGCGGGAAGTCCGTCTGTCGGTTAACATCCGGCGACCGACGACACCCGAATCGCAGCGGGGCGGTGCGGCGCCGGGCGCGCCTGCCTGCCTTCCTTGCGGCCTTCCTCATGACCCATCGCATTGCCGTGCTTGGCGCTGGCTTCGCCGGCCTGTCCACCGTGCACGAACTGCGCCGGCGCGATCCGGACGTCGCGATCACGCTGGTCGCGCCGCGCGCCGAACTGCACTATTTGCCCGGAATCATCTGGATTCCCAGCGGCCTGCGCACGCGCGAGCAGCTGGTGGTTCCGCTCGACCGGTTCTTCGAGCGCATGCGCGTGCAGTTCCACGCCGCCGACGTCACCGGCTTGCGCGATGGCGGGCGCGTGGTCGAGACGAGCGCCGGCGACGTCGCCAACGACGCGCTGGTGATCGCCACCGGCGGGCGCTTCATCAGGAAACTGCCCGGGATCGAGCACGCGATCACGCCCTGCGAGGGCATCGCGGCGGCCGAGCGCATCCGCGACCGGCTGCGCGAGATGCAGGGCGGCACGATCGCGCTGGGCTTCGCCGGCAACCCGAACGAGCCTGCGGCGATGCGCGGCGGGCCGATGTTCGAGTTCCTGTTCGGCATCGACGCGCAGTTGCGCCGCGAAGGCCGGCGCGAGCGTTTCGAACTGGTGTTCTTCAGTCCCGCGCCGCAGCCGGGCAACCGGCTCGGCCCGAAGGCGGTCGAGCACCTGCTGGCCGAGATGGCGCGGCGCGGCGTGCGTACGCACCTGGGCCACAAGCTCAGGCGCTTCGACGCCGGCCGCGTGGTCACCGAAGGCGGCGAGTTTCCGGCCGACCTGATCCTGTTCATGCCGGGCATGACGGGCAACGCGTGGTTCGACGCCACCGACCTGCCGCGCTCGCCGGGCGGCCTCGTGCAGGCCGATGCGCAGTGTCGCGTGCCGGGCCGCGAGCGCATCTACGTGGCCGGCGATTCGGGCAGCTTTCCGGGCCCCGACTGGATGCCCAAGCAGGCGCACATGGCCGACCTGCAGGCCGCGGCCGCGGCCGCAAACCTGCTGGCCGACCTGCAGGGCAGGCCTTCGAGCGAGACCTTCAAGGTCGAACTGGTGTGCATCGTCGATGCGATGGATCGCGGCACGCTGGTGTTCCGCAACCTGCGCCGCAACCTGCTGCTGCCGTCTTCGCGCGTGTTCCACTGGGCCAAGCGGGCCTTCGAGTGGAACTACCTGCGCCGCTACCGCTGAGCCCGCGGGTGCCGGCAGCCACCGAACCGGCGGCACAGGCGGCGAGCCAGCGCAGCGTCTACGAGCGCCTCGGCGGCGCCGAGGGCGTGGCGATGCTGGTCGCGCGTTTCTACCGGCTGATGGACGAGCTGCCCGAGGCGTACCGGGTGCGGCGCATGCATCCGGAGAGTCTGGCCGGCAGCGCCGACAGCCTGTTCAAGTTTCTCAGCGGCTGGTTCGGCGGGCCACCGCTCTACGTCGCCGAACGTGGCCACCCCAGGCTGAGGATGCGGCACCTGCCGTATGCGATCGGACGAGTCGAGCGCGACGAGTGGCTGCTGTGCATGCGCCAGGCGCTGGCCGAGCAGGTGCACGACGGTGCGCTGCGCGCGCTGGTCGACCGCGCATTCACCGAGATGGCCGACCACATGGTCAACACCGTCGCGTCGACGGGCGGCCAGTAGGAGGCAACGAGAGGCGGCGATCGCGGGATTGATCGCCCGCATCGCCCGGGGCCCCGGAGGCGGGGCCCGGCGAACCGTGTCGTCGGCGTCAGGACGACTGGATGTTCGACGCCTGCTTGCCCTTGGGACCGGCCACCACGTCGAACTGGACCTTCTGCCCCTCCTTGAGGCTCTTGAAGCCGTTCATCTGGATCGCCGAGAAGTGCGCGAAAAGGTCCTCCCCTCCGTCGTCGGGGGTGATGAAGCCATACCCCTTGGAGTCGTTGAACCACTTGACGGTACCTGTAGCCATGCCTGCCTATCCTTCGTTGTCAATGGACGAGGTCGGCCAGACTCGAGGCTGAAGAGAACGGCGCCCGATGCGCCCGGATCTCGCTGACACGACCATTCCGGTGCCGCCGGCGACTTGAAAGCAGGCCGGCCGTCCCCCAACTGCGTTGCGCAACGGAGAAGCGACCCGGTCGCGAAAGACCCCGGATAGCGCTCGGATTCTTTGGCAAAAATGTTCTTCCGTCAAGGGCGATTCGGCAAATCCCTGACACCTTCGTGAAGCGGATCACGGTCGTCGGCAGTGCCTCCCGATCCGTTGTTGCATGGGGTGCATGACTCGCTAGAATGGGGTTCATGGCGACACGGCAGGAACCCTCCACCGTTCTCGAGCGCAAGGAGAAGCGGCTCGAGCCACCGCCGATGTATCAGGTGATGTTGCTGAACGACGACTTCACCCCGATGGAGTTCGTGGTGAGCGTGCTGCAGAAGTTTTTCGGCATGGGGCGGGAGAAGGCGACGCAGGTGATGCTGAAGGTGCATCGGGAGGGGCGGGGCGTCTGCGGGGTGTATCCGCGCGACGTTGCGTCCACGAAAGTCGACCAGGTTAGCAGTTACTCACGCCAACACCAGCATCCGCTGCAGTGCGTGATGGAGGAAGCATGATCGCGCAGGAATTGGAAGTCAGTCTGCACATGGCCTTCGTCGAGGCCCGGCAGCAGCGCCATGAGTTCATCACCGTGGAGCACCTGCTGCTTGCGTTGCTCGACAACCCGTCGGCCGCCGAAGTGCTGCGCGCATGCGCCGCCAACATCGAAGACCTGCGCAAGAGCCTGACCACCTTCATCAAGGAAAACACCCCGGTCGTCCCCGGCAGCGAGGAAATCGACACGCAGCCCACGCTCGGGTTCCAGCGCGTGATCCAGCGCGCGATCATGCACGTGCAGAGCACGTCCAACGGCAAGAAGGAGGTCACCGGCGCCAACGTGCTGGTGGCAATCTTCGGCGAGAAGGACTCGCACGCGGTGTACTACCTGCACCAGCAGGGCATCACGCGGCTCGACGTGGTCAACTACATCTCGCATGGCATCACCAAGGCGCCGCAGCCGAAGGAACCGCAGAAGGAAGAGCAGCCCGAGGCCGAACAGGAAGGCGCGGCAGGCCAGCAGGGCGCGCTCGACCAGTACACGCAGAACTTGAACGCGGCCGCCCGCGAGGGCCGCATCGATCCGCTGATCGGTCGCGAGCACGAGGTCGAGCGCGTGATCCAGGTCCTGTGCCGGCGGCGCAAGAACAACCCGTTGCTGGTCGGCGAGGCCGGCGTGGGCAAGACGGCGATCGCCGAAGGGCTCGCCTGGCGGATCACGCAGGGCGACGTGTCCGAGGTGCTCGCCGACGCCACCGTCTATTCGCTCGACATGGGCGCGTTGCTGGCCGGCACCAAGTATCGCGGCGACTTCGAGCAGCGCCTGAAGACCGTGCTCAAGCAGTTGAAGGCGGCGCAGCACGCGATCCTGTTCATCGACGAGATCCACACGCTGATCGGCGCGGGCTCGGCCTCGGGCGGCACGCTCGACGCATCGAACCTGCTGAAACCGGCGCTGTCGTCGGGCACGCTCAAGTGCATCGGCGCGACCACCTACAACGAGTACCGCGGCATCTTCGAGAAAGACCACGCGCTGTCGCGCCGCTTCCAGAAGATCGACGTGGTCGAGCCCACGGTGGAACAGACCGTGCAGATCCTGCGCGGCCTGAAGTCGCGCTTCGAGGAGCACCACGGCATCAAGTACTCGGCCTCGGCGCTGTCGGCGGCGGCCGAGCTGTCGGCCAAGTACATCAACGACCGCCACCTGCCCGACAAGGCGATCGACGTGATCGACGAGGCGGGCGCGGCGCAGAGAATCCTGCCCAAGAGCCGCCAGAAGAAGATCATCAGCAAGGGCGAGATCGAGGACATCGTCGCGAAGATCGCGCGCATCCCGCCGGCGTCGGTCTCTTCCGACGACCGCGGCCGCCTGCAGACGCTCGACCGCGACCTGAAGGCCACCGTGTTCGGCCAGGATCCGGCGATCGAGGCGCTGGCCGCGGCGATCAAGATGTCGCGCTCGGGGCTGGGCAAGCCCGACAAGCCGATCGGCGCGTTCCTGTTCTCCGGTCCCACCGGCGTGGGCAAGACCGAGGTCGCCAGGCAGCTCGCGTTCATCCTGGGCATCGAGCTGATCCGCTTCGACATGTCCGAGTACATGGAGCGCCACGCGGTGTCGCGGCTGATCGGCGCGCCGCCGGGCTACGTCGGCTTCGACCAGGGGGGGCTGCTCACCGAGGCGATCAGCAAGAAGCCGCACGCGGTGCTGCTGCTCGACGAGATCGAGAAGGCGCATCCGGACATCTTCAACATCCTGCTGCAGGTGATGGACCACGGCACGCTGACGGACAACAACGGTCGCAAGGCCGACTTCCGCAACGTGATCGTCATCATGACGACCAACGCCGGCGCGTCCGACCTGCAGAAGCGCTCGATCGGTTTCTCCGAGACGCGCAAGCAGGGCGACGAGATGGTCGAGATCAAGCGGCTGTTCACGCCCGAGTTCCGCAACCGGCTCGACGCGATCATCAGTTTCGCGGCGCTCGACGAAGAGATCATCATGCGCGTCGTCGACAAGTTCCTGATGCAGCTCGAAGAGCAGCTGCACGAGAAGAAGGTCGAGGCGGTGTTCACCGACCGGCTGCGCAAGATGCTCGCGACGAAGGGCTTCGATCCGCTGATGGGCGCGCGGCCGATGCAGCGCCTGATCCAGGACACCATCCGCAAGGCGCTGGCCGACGAACTGCTGTTCGGCAAGCTGGTCAACGGCGGCAGGGTCACGGTCGACCTCGACGACGCCGATCAGGTCACGCTGTCGTTCGCCGAGGGGGCGCCGCCCACGGCCGGCGGAGAGGGCGAGGAGTTCGTCGAGGTGCTGCCTGCCTGAGCGAGGGCCTGTGAACAGGCCCTCGTCGCCTCACCGTTCTCGCGAACGGACCATGAGCCAGATCAAGGCGCGTGCATGGCGGCGCTGACAGCATCCGCCAATGGCTTGCTCGGAATCAGGGATATCGGCAATGAAGGGGCGGCGCTCGCGACCGTCGGGTCGGGTGCGTGACGCCGAGGCGTGGGCGTGAGGGCGGTCCGCAAGGTCCTCGGCGCGCTGCGCAGTTCCCCGAAGCCCGGCACCACGGTCGGGCGCCTCGTCGGCATCGGCGCCGGTGCCGTGGCGATCGCGGCCATCGCGATCTACGGGCTGGTCTTCTACCCGCTGCTCGAGGTCACCAACTCCACCGCCTTCTGCGTCTCCTGCCACTCGATGGAGGCGACGGTGTACCAGGAGTACAAGCAGTCGGCGCACTACTCGAACCCTTCCGGCGTGCGCGCCGGCTGCCCCGATTGCCACGTTCCGAAGCAGTTCGGTCCGAAACTGGTGGCCAAGGTGCGCGCCGCGAAGGACGTCTGGCACGAGATCCTCGGCACGATCGACACCCCCGAGAAATTCGAGGCGCATCGCTGGCGCATGGCCAACGCGGTCTGGTCGATGATGGAGCGCACCGACTCCGCGACCTGCCGCTCCTGCCACGCCTGGGAATCGATGGACCTCGACGCGCAAGATCGCATCGGCAAGCGCAAGCATCGTTCGGCGATGGAAGAGGGTCGCACCTGCATCGAATGCCACAAGGGCCTGGTGCACAAGCGACCCAGGGCTCCCGACACCGAAGACGCGCAGCAGCGCGGCGGCGAGTCGGGGGCGACGAGCCAGGGCGCCGGCTCCGGCTGAGGCCGTAGCGGCACCCGGGTATCACGGCAACCAGGGAGGAGGAGACGTCATGAGGAAGAAGATCTTGGGGGCCGCGCTGCTGCTGGCGGGCGCGGCGTGGGCAGGCGGCGCTTCGGCGCAGGGCGTGCCGATATCGGTGCTGGCCGGCAACTGTGTCGGCTGTCACGGCATCGACGGCGTGAGCGCCGGGCCCGCCACGCCGAGCATCGCGGGCATGTCGAGGGTCTACTTCGTGAATGCGATGCTGTCCTACAAGTACGGCAAGGACAAGGCGAAGATCGAAGCGGCGGCCAGATCGCTGAAGATCGATCCCGACGACGTCGAGGGTCACGAGCGGCTGGCCACGGTGATGGATCGCATGGCCAAGGGGTACAGCGACGAGGAGATCGGCCTGCTGGCCGACTACTTCGTCGGCAAGCGTCACGTGTCGGCGATCCAGCCGTTCGACGCGGCGCTGGCCGCGAAAGGCAAGCGCGTGCACGACGACGCCTGCGAGAAATGCCACGAGAACGGCGGACGCAAGGGCGACGGCTCGGGGATGCTGGCCGGCCAGTGGATGCCCTACCTGAAGCATGCGATCACCGACTTCAACGGTGGCCATCGCGACATGCCGAAGAAGATGCGCGCCAAGATGAAGGAGCTCAACGACAAGGACTTCGAGGCGCTGGTGAATTTCTACGCCAGCCAGAAGTGAGGGGGACAAGACCATGACGAACATTGCACGCAGGGACTTCGTCCTCGGCACCGGCGCGGCCGGCCTGGCGCTGGCGGCTCCGGGCTTCGCGATCGCGCAGGGCAAGAAGAAGGTCGTCGTCGTAGGCGGCGGCATCGGCGGATGCACGGTGGCCAGCTACGTCCGCATGGGCGATCCGTCGATCGAGGTGACGCTGATCGAGCCCAACAAGACCTACCACACCTGTTTCATGAGCAACGAGGTGATCGGCGGCGAGCGCAAGCTCGAGTCGATCGCGTTCGGCTACGACGGCTTGCGCAAGCGCGGCGTGAACGTGGTGCACGACACGGTGACCGGCATCGATCCGGCCGGCCGTACCGTCAAGACCGCCGGCGGCGGCAGCTACGGGTACGACCGGCTCGTGTTGGCGCCCGGCGTCGACTTCAAGTGGACCGGCATCGAGGGCTACGACCAGGCGGTCGCCGAGAAGATCCCGCACGCATGGAAGGCCGGCCCGCAGACCGCGCTGCTGCGCAAGCAGCTCGAGGCGATGCGCGACGGCGGCACCGTCGTGATCTGCCCGCCTGCCGCGCCGTTCCGCTGCCCGCCCGGGCCGTATGAACGGGCCAGCCTGATCGCCGGCTACCTGAAGCGGCACAAGCCGAAGTCGAAGGTGCTGATCGTCGATGCCAGCTCGGCCTTCTCCAAGCAGGGGCTGTTCATCGAGGGCTGGAAGGCGCTGTACGGCTACGGCACGCCGAAGGCGATGATCGAATGGGTGAGCGGCGAGCAGACCGATCGCGGCATCGGTAAGCTCGACGCGGCGAAGCTCACGGTCACCACGCGCTTCGGCGACACGCACAAGGCCGACGTGCTCAACCTGATCCCGGCGCAGAAGGCGGGCAAGATCGCCGTCGACGCCGGGCTCACCGGCACCGGCGACTGGTGCCCGGTCGACATGGCGACCTTCGAGTCGAAGATCCACAAGGGCATCCACGTGATCGGCGACGCGGCGGTCGCCTCGACGATGCCCAAGTCGGGCTACTCGGCGAACTCGCAGGCCAAGGTGACCGCGGCAGCGATCGTGGCGCTGCTCGAGGGCAAGCAGCCGGGTACCCCGTCCTTCGTCAACACCTGCTACAGCGTCGTGGGCAAGGACTACGGGATCTCGGTGGCCAACGTCTACCAGCTCGGCCAGGACGACAAGGGCGCGCAGGTGATCAAGGCGGTCTCCGGCGGCGTGAGCCCGGCCAACGCGTCGGCCGAATTCCGGCGCCGCGAGGTCGAGTACGCGCACAGCTGGTTCGCCAACATCACGCACGACGTGTTCGGCTGATCGCCGGTCGCAACATCGCGACGCAAACGGGGCCGCAGGGCCCCGTTTGTTTTTCGCGCCGCGCGGCTGCGCCGCCCCGCGTCGTGCGGCGAGGCTGCCCGGGGCCGCCGTTCGCGATGTCGTATAGTTCGCGCATGTTTCGCCGCAGCGATTCGATTCTCCTGCTCGGTGCCGCGCTGGCCGTCGGCGCGGTCGGCGTCGCGCTCGTGCTGCAACACCGTTTCGGCATCGAGCCCTGCGCCTGGTGCACCTTCCAACGGCTGCTGTACCTGCTGTTCGGCGCCTTCGCCGCGCTCGGCTGGCTTGCGCGCCGCTCGCGCATCGCGCTGCTCGCGTCGTCGGCGCTGGCCGCCGTGGCGGCGCTCGGCGGCCTGTGGGCGGCGCTGCACCAGCAGTTCGTGGCCGCGCAGACCCTGTCGTGCGCGTTCACTCTTGCCGACCGCGTGCTGATGAAGCTGCGGCTCGACGAGACCCTGCCGTGGCTGTTCGAGGCCACCGCCTCGTGCCGCGACGCCAATGCGCCGCTGCTCGGCGTGCCGTTCGCGCTGTGGAGCGCGGCGCTGTTCGTGCTGCTGGCGCTGCTCGCGGTGCGCGCCGCGTTGAAGACGCGTGCCGCGTCGGAGAATCCCGCATGAACGCACTCGAACGACTCAGGCAGTACACCACCGTGGTCGCAGACACCGGTGACTTCAACGCGATGCGTGCGTACGCGCCGCGCGATGCGACGACCAACCCCACGCTGATCCTCAAGGCCGCGCAGAAGCCCGAGTACCGCGCGTTGCTCGAGCAGACGGTGGCCTCGCATCCGGGCGAGCCGGTGGCGGGCCTGTGCGACCGCCTGCTGGTGCGCTTCGGCCGGGAGATCCTGTCGATCGTTCCGGGCCGCGTCTCCACCGAGGTCGACGCGCGGCTGTCCTTCGACGTCGAGGCGACGCTTGCCAAGGCACGGCGGCTCGTCGGGCTCTACGAAGAGGCCGGCGTCGGTCGCGACCGGGTGCTGGTGAAGGTCGCGTCCACCTGGGAAGGCATCCGCGCGGCCGAGGTGCTCGAGCGCGAAGGCATCCACTGCAATCTCACGCTGCTGTTCTCGTTCGCGCAGGCAGTGGCCTGCGCCGATGCGGGCGTGACGCTGGTCTCGCCGTTCGTCGGGCGCATCTTCGACTGGTACCGCAAGCGCGACGGCGTCGACTACGCGCCCGACGACGATCCGGGCGTGCAGTCGGTGCGGCGCATCTACGGCTACTTCAAGAAGTTCGGCTATCCGACCGAGGTCATGGGCGCAAGCTTTCGCAGCACCTCACAGGTGCTGGCGCTGGCCGGCTGCGACCTGCTCACCATCAGTCCGGAGCTGCTCGAACAGTTGCGCGGCTCCACGCAGGAGGTCGAGCGCAGGCTCGATCCGGCGCGCGCGCGCGAAGAGCCGGTCGAGCGCGTGCGCTTCGACGAGAAGCAGTTCCGCTGGGCGCTCAACGAGGATGCGATGGCCACCGAGAAGCTGGCCGAGGGCATTCGCCTGTTCGCGGTCGACGTGCTGAAGCTGGAAGCGCTGGTGGCGGCGGCGCGCTGAGCGGCCGCGGGGCGCCTCGCGTCGTGCCGATCCGGTGCGGCGTTCCGGTGCGCCGTTCAGCCGCTACCAGATCCCCATCGACACCGCGGCGGCCATCGCCGCGCCGAGTTCGCGCGCGCGACCGAGCGAGGCCGGGTCGATCGACTTCGGCGCGAGGATCGCTTCCGGCGTCTGCGCATGCGTGATCACGATCAGCGGTTCGGCGATTGCCTTCATCCGCCAGCCGGCGGCGATGCGGTCGACCTGCCGCGCGGCGCCCTGGCCGTCGGAGCCGGCGCAGACCAGCGTCGCGTACGGTCGGCCCTCGATGCGCCCGAGCGCGGCGTAATAGCTGCGGTCGAAGAAGTCCTTCATCATCCCGGCCATCGATGCGAGGTTTTCCGGGGTGGCGAACAGCACCGCGTCGGCGGCGAGCAGGTCGGAAGGCTGGGCCTCGTCGGCGCGGCGCACCCGCAGCTCGACGCCCTCCTGGGCCGACGCACCTTCGCAGAACGCGTCGACCAGCTGGCGCGTGCCGCCGGTCATCGTCCACCAGACGACCAGCAGCCGCCTGCTCACGCCTTGCCGGTGCTGCCGAAACCTCCGCTGCCGCGGTCGGTGGCGGCGAAGGCCTGCACAGGGTTCCACTGCACCCGCATCACCGGCACGACGATCATTTGCGCGATGCGCTCCATCGGCTGGATCGTGAACGGCTCGCGGCCGCGATTCCAGCACGAGACCATCAGCGGGCCCTGGTAGTCGGAATCGATCAGTCCGACGAGGTTTCCGAGCACGATGCCGTGCTTCGTACCCAGCCCCGAGCGCGGAAGGATCATCGCTGCGTAGCCCGGGTCGCCGATGTGGATCGCCATGCCGGTGGGCAGCAGTTGTGCGTCGCCGGGGGCGAGCAGGACCGGCGCGTCGATGCAGGCGCGCAGGTCGAGGCCAGCGCTGCCGGCGGTCGCGTAGGCGGGCAGCTGCCCCTGCAGTCGCGGATCGAGGATCCGCACGTCGATGTGCATCATCGTGGAGGCAGCCGTTGGGCGATCTCGGCGACCAGTGCCTGCGCAAGTTGCGCCTTGGCGGCGCGCGGCAGCCGTCGGCTGCCGTGCTCGTCGATCAGCAGGAGTTCGTTTTCGTCGCGGCCGAAGGTCTCGTGGCCGATGTTCGCGACCAGCAGCGGCACCCCCTTGGCGATGCGCTTGGCCTGGCCGTTGACCTCGAGGTCTTCGCTCTCGGCGGCGAAGCCGACGCACCACGGCGCGTCGGCGCGGCGCGCCACCGTCGCGAGGATGTCGGGGTTCTGCACGAACTCGAGTTTCGGCGCGTCGTGCGCGCCGCTCTTCTTCAGCTTGCGTTCGCTGGGGCTCGCCACCCGCCAGTCGGCCACCGCGGCCACCGCGATGAACACGTCGGTGCGCGGTGGCGCGTCGAGCGCGGCTATCACCGCATCGTGCATCTGCTGCGCGGTGCGCACGTCGATGCGGGTCACGCCGCTAGGCGTGGCCAGCGCCGTCGGGCCCGCTACCAGCGTGACCTGCGCGCCGGCGGCGCGGCAGGCGCGGGCGATCGCGAATCCCATCTTGCCCGAGGACAGGTTGGTGATGCCGCGCACCGGATCGATCGGCTCGTAGGTGGGGCCCGCGGTGAGCAGCACGCCCCGGCCCGCGAGTGGTTTGGGCGCGAGGAAGTCGGCCAGCTCGTCGACCAGCCCGGCCGGTTCGAGCATCCGGCCCATGCCGGTTTCGCCGCAGGCCTGTTCGCCGCTGTCGGGCCCGACGATTGCCACGCCGTCGGCCGCGAGTTGCGCGACGTTGCGCTGCGTGGCCGGGTGCAACCACATCTGGCGGTTCATCGCAGGCGCCACCAGCAGCGCGCATTCGCGCGCCAGGCAGATCGTGCTGAGCAGGTCATCGGCCAGCCCGTGCGCCGCCTTCGCGAGGAAGTCGGCAGTCGCGGGCGCGACGAGGATCGCATCGGCGGCGCGCGACAACTCGATGTGCGCCATGTTGTTGCCGATGCGGGCGTCCCACTGGTCGGTGAACACCGGCTCGCCGGTGAGCGCCTGGAAGGTCACCGGCCCGACGAATCGGGTGGCCGCCTCGGTCATCACGACCTGCACGCGCGCGCCGGCGCGCTGCAGCTCGCGCGCCAGTTCGGCCGCCTTGTAGGCGGCCACGCCACCGGTCACGCCGAGCAGGATCCGTTTGCCTTTCAGGTTCATCCGTGCTGTATAGCACACTGTGCCCCCGCGACGGCACCCGTCGCCGTTGCGCCGGGTGCTCCGTGCCGACTCGACCGGGAGTGTCCGATGAAACTCGAGGGTTCCTGCCACTGCAAGGCGGTGCGATTCACGGTTCAGGCATCGGCGCCGTATCCGTTCATGCGCTGCTACTGCTCGATCTGCCGCAAGACCGCGGGCAGCGGCGGCTATGCGATCAACCTCGGTGCCGAACGGAGCACGCTGACGGTGCAGGGCGGGGAGCACCTGTCGGTGTATCGCGCACGGCTCGACGACGGCAGCACGAGCAGCGGCGAGCGCAGCTTCTGTCGGCACTGCGGCAGCGCGCTGTGGCTGTACGACCCGAGCTGGCCCGACCTGGTGCATCCGCATGCGTCGGCGATCGACACGCCGCTGCCGGTGCCGCCGCAGCGCGTGCACATCATGCTGGGCTCGAAGGCGCCGTGGGTCGAGCCTGAGGTGCGCGCGGGCGACCTGTGCCACGACGAGTATCCGGGCGAGTCGCTTGCGCAGTGGCACGCGCGGCACGGACTGTAAGCCGCGCCGCGCACGCGTGTCCCGGGGGGAGCCGTCCGGGGGTGCGCCTCGCCGCCTCAGCGCCCGCGCCGCACCCGGCGAAGCTCGTCGACGATCAGCAGCGCCGCGCCCACCGTGATCGCGCTGTCGGCGACGTTGAACGCCGGCCAGTGGAAGCGTTGCAAGTAGACGAGCAGGAAGTCGACCACCTGGCCGTGCGCGATCCGGTCGATCACGTTGCCGATCGCCCCGCCGAGGATCAGCGCGAGCGCGAACGCGAACAGCCGCTGCGAGCCGTGGCGCGCCAGCAGCCAGACGATGAAGATCGCCGCGGCGATCCCGAGCCCGGTGAAGAACCAGCGCTGCCACCCCGAGGCCCCGGCCAGGAAGCTGAACGCGGCGCCGCGGTTGTAGACCAGGGTCAGGTCGAACAGGCCGGGCACGACCGCGATCCGCTCGCCGAACGACAGGCTGCGCAGGATCGCGAATTTCGACAGCTGGTCGACGACGACGATCGCCGCCGCCAGCCACAGCCAGCGCTGAAGCGCACCCGACCCACCCTTGGCCACTGTCCGGCTCCCTCGAAACGTGTTTGCGCGTGTGCTCAGAAGCTGTGAATCAATCGGCCGTGCCCGGAAAGCGCGCCCAGATGCGTCCGATCGAGGCGCAAAGCGCAGCCATATCGGGGATATGGCGAGCATTTGCAACGAAGAGCGGGCGCATCTGGGCGCGCAAGACGGGCATGGCCGATTGGTTCACAGCTTCTCAGGCCGCGCTGCGCTGCTCGCCCGCGCCGTGCAGGTTCTCGACGCAGCGTCCGCAGATCGTGGGATGCGCGGGGTCGGCACCGACGTCGGCGCGGTAGTGCCAGCAGCGCTCGCACTTGGCGTGTGCGCTCGCGGCGACCGCAACCGTCGTCGGCTCGTCGTCGGCGCCGCGCACCACGCGCGCCTGCGAAGTGATGAACACGAAACGCAGGTCGTCGCCGAGCGAGTCGAGTGCGTCGAAGGTGTCGCCCGAGGCGCGTACCTCCACCTCGGCCTGCAGCGACGAGCCGATCGCGCCGGCGCTGCGCGCTTCCTCGAGCTTCTTCATGACTTCGGCGCGCACCGCGCGAATCGCCTCCCATTTCAGCCGCAGCAGCGCGGTCGCTTGCGAGTCTTCCGACGCGAGCTCGCCCATGCCTTCGAACGCGTGCCAGGTCTGCGTGAAGATCGTCTCGCCGCCCGCCTTCCATGCCTGCGGGGCGAGCAGCGGCCAGGCCTCCTCGGCCGTGAACGACAGGATCGGGGCCATCAGCCGCACGATCGACTGCGCAACCTGATGCAGCGCGGTCTGCGCCGAACGGCGTGCGCGCGAGTCGGCTGCGGTGGTGTAGAGGCGATCCTTCAGGATGTCGAGCCAGAATGCGCCGAGGTCTTCCGAGCAGAAGGTCTGCAGCTTCGCGACTGCCGGGTGGAACTCGAAGCGCTCGTAGTCGCGCTCGATGTCGCGCTGCCAGGCGGCGGTCATCGCGATCGCGTAACGGTCGATCTCGATCATCCGGTCCGCGGGCACCGCGTCGCGGTCGGGGTCGAAGTCAGACACGTTGGCGAGCAGGAAGCGCAGCGTGTTGCGGATGCGCCGATAGGCCTCGACGACGCGCGCGAGGATCTGCTTCGACAGCGCCATCTCGCCCGAGTAGTCGGTGCTCGCGATCCACAGCCGCAGGATCTCGGCGCCATACTGGTTCCAGATCTCCTGCGGGTCGATGCCGTTGCCGGCCGACTTGCTCATCTTGTAGCCGTGCTCGTCGACGGTGAAGCCGTGCGTGAGCAGCGCCTTGTAGGGCGGCACGCCATTGAGCATCGACGAGGTGAGCAGCGACGAGTGGAACCAGCCGCGGTGCTGGTCGCTGCCCTCGAGGTACATGTCGGCCGGGAAGGTCGACTGCGCCGCGTGCGAGCCGCGCAGCACGGTCTCGTGCGTCGTGCCCGAGTCGAACCAGACGTCGAGCGTGTCGCGGTTCTTCACGTACCGGTCGGCCTCGTCGCCGAGCAGTTCGCGCGGATCGAGCCGCTGCCAGGCCTCGATGCCCTCGCGCTCGATGCGCTGCGCGACCTGCTCGATCAGCTCGTCGGTGCGCGGATGCAGCTCGCCGGTTTCCCTGTGCACGAAGAACGCCATCGGCACGCCCCACTGCCGCTGGCGCGACAACGTCCAGTCGGGCCGGTTGGCGATCATTCCGTGCAGCCGGGCCTTGCCCCACGCGGGGTAGAAGCGGGTCGCCTCGATGCCGGCGAGCGCGGATTCGCGCAGCGTCGGGCCGCCGTCGTGCGGCGCGATGTCCATCCCCGCGAACCACTGGCTCGACGCGCGATAGATGATCGGCGTCTTGTGGCGCCAGCAGTGCATGTAGCTGTGCGGGTACTTCTCGACGCTGAACAGGCAGCCGTGCGCACGGATGTGCTCGACGATCTTCGGGTTGGCGTCCCAGATCGACAGGCCGGCGAAATCGGGCAGCCAGCTCGCGTAGGTGCCGTCGCCCAGCACCGGCTGCAGGATCTCCGCATCGGCCATCCCGTGCTGCTTGCACGAGGCGAAGTCCTCGATGCCGTAGGCGGGCGCCGAGTGCACCAGCCCGGTTCCCGAGTCGAGCGTCACGTAGTCGCCGAGGTAGACCGGCGCGAAGCGGTCGGCGAACGGATGGCGAAAGCGGATCAGTTCGAGCGCCTTGCCCTTGCACCGGGCCACCGTCTCGCCGGCGAGTTTCCAGCGCTTCAGGCAGGCTTCGGCCAGCTCGCTGGCGACGACCAGCAGCGCCGGCGCGCCGTTCCACTGCACCCTCACCAACGAATAGTCGAAGTCGGGATGCAGGTTCAGCGCCTGGTTCGCCGGAATCGTCCACGGCGTCGTGGTCCAGATTACCGCGTAGCCGCGCTCGAGCGGCAGCGCGGGCAGGCCGAAGGCCTTCGCGAGCTTCGCCGACTCTTCGGGCGCGAACGGAAAACCGACGTCGATCGACGGATCGACGCGGTCGGCGTACTCGACCTCGGCTTCGGCCAGCGCCGAGCCGCAGTCGAAGCACCAGTTCACCGGCTTCAGTCCCCGATAGACGTAGCCCATGCGCAGGATCCTGCCCAGCGCCCGCAGCTCGTCGGCTTCGTTGCCCGGAGCCATCGTCAGGTACGGGTTGTCCCACTCGCCGAGCACGCCGAGCCGGATGAAGTCCTTCTTCTGGCGCTCGATCTGCGCGGCCGCGTAGGCGCGCGATTTCGCCTGCACCTCGCCGGCCGACAGGTGCTTGCCGTACTGCTTCTCGATCTGGATCTCGATGGGCATGCCATGGCAGTCCCAGCCCGGCACGTAGCGCGCGTCGAAGCCCGCCATGTTGCGGCTCTTGACGATGACGTCCTTCAGGATCTTGTTGACCGCGTGCCCGAGGTGGATGTCGCCGTTCGCGTACGGCGGGCCGTCGTGCAGCACCCAGACCGGCCGGCCCTTCGAGGCTTCGCGGATGCGGCGGTAGACGCCCTTCTCCTGCCACTGCCGCGTCCACTGCGGCTCGCGCTTCGCGAGGTCGCCGCGCATCGGGAACGGTGTGTCGGGAAGGTTCAGCGTGTCGCGGTACGACTGATCGCCTTTCGCGTTGTCTCCGGACTTGCCTTCCGATTTGCCTTGGGCCATGGATGTCTCTCGGATCAGTCGTTCCGGACGGCGCTGCCGTCGCGGAGCCATGCGCGCGCGGCCTGCGCGTCGCGGTCGATCTGCGCGGTGAGCGCTTCGATCGAGTCGAAATGCGCTTCGTCGCGCAGCTTGTGGAGGAACTCGACGCGCACCAGCTTTCCGTAGATGTCGGCGTCGAAGTCGAACAGGTGCACTTCGAGCAGGTGCCGGCCATCGCTTTCGACTGCCGGGCGCGTGCCCAGGCTCGCGACGCCCGCCACCGGCAGTTCGCCCAGGCCGTGCACGCGCACGACGAATACCCCCTCGACCGCAGGCCGGTCGAACGGGATCGGCACGTTCAGCGTCGGATAGCCGATCGTCCGGCCGAGCTTGCGCCCGTGCACGACGTGCCCCGAAATGAAGTACGGGCGCCCGAGCAGCTCGCGGGCGCGCGCGAAGTCGCCGGCCGCCAGCGCCGCGCGCACCGCCGAGCTCGAAATGCGCTGGCCGTCGCGGGTGACGGTGGCGATGCGCGCGAGCTCGAAGCCATGCCGCGCGGCCGCCTGCTCGAGCATCGCGAAGTCGCCGCGGCGCTTCGCACCGAAGCGGAAGTCGTCACCGATCAGCAGGTAGCGGGCGTGCAGACCCTCGACGATGATCTCGTCGATGAATCGCTCGGCCGCCAGCGTGGCCACCGACGCGTTGAAGTGCGCGATGCAGACGCGGTCGACGCCGCATTCGGCCAGCGCGTCGAGCTTGTCGCGCTCGGTGCAGATGCGCGCCGGCGCAGGCGTGGGCGGGCGCGGTCCGGTGTCGGCTGCGGGCGCCGCCGCGGTTGCGGAGGCCAACGCCGGGGCCGACGCCGACGCCGCGAGCGTCGCGAAGTATTCGCGCGGATGCGGCTCGAAGGTGAGCACGCAGGTGGGCAGGCCGAGTTCGTCGGCGCGCCGGCGCAATTGCGCAAGCACCGCCCGGTGGCCGCTGTGCACCCCGTCGAAGTTGCCGATCGTGAGCGCGCAGGGATCGCGTCGATCGGCGGGCGGCAGGCGGCGGAAGACTTCCATCTCGGGGAGGGGCGGGGGAGGGGCGCGGGCGGAGTTCGCCGAGCGACGATGCAAAACCTTGAATTATATGGCGATGATACGATTGCCCGATGAAAAGGATCGTCGTGTTGCTGTCCGGGCGGGGGTCGAACATGCTGGCGATCGCCGCGGCGCTGCGCAGCGAACGCTGGCCCGCGCAGATCGTCGGTGTCATCGGCGATCGGCCCGGCGCGTCAGGCACGCAGCGTGCCGCCGAGCTGGGCTTGCCCACCGCGCTGGTCGACTACCGGGCCTTTGCACGTCGCGAGGACTTCGAGCAGGCGCTGCGCCAGGCGATCGACGCGTTCGCCCCCGACGTGGTGGTGCTGGCCGGCTTCATGCGGGTGCTGGGCGCGACCTTCGTCGAGCACTACCGGGGTCGGCTGCTCAACATCCATCCGTCGCTGCTGCCGGCGTTCCCCGGGCTGGCGACGCACCGGCGCGCGCTCGAGGCCGGTGTCGCCGCGCACGGTGCGACGGTTCACTTCGTGGGCGTCGAAGTCGACGATGGGCCGGTCGTCGCGCAGGCGGTGGTGGCGGTGCATCCCGACGACGACGAAGCGACGCTGGCCGCGCGTGTGCTCGAATCCGAGCACCGGCTCTATCCGATGGCGGTTCGCTGGTTCGTCGAGGGTCGACTTCGGATCGAAGAGGGTCGCGTGCGACTGCTCGATCCGCGTCCGGGCGAGACGCGCCTGCTCTGCGGCGACGGGCGATGAAGCGTGACGACGCCGCGCCGCGTCGCGCGCGGCGCACGAGCGGGCGCAATGCTGCGCAAGGGGCTGCACGCAGCGGTTCGCCGGGCCGGGCGCGGGGCGGTACGCGTGCGCGTGTCGGCGCCGCCCTCACCCCGGAGGCGCTGCGCGCCGTGGCGCTTGCCGAGGTCCTGCGCTTCGAGGCGCCGGCCGACGCTGCGCTGCGTGCCTTCTTTCGCCGTCATCCGTCGCTGGGCCGGCGCGACCGCGGCGAGATCGCCGAGGCGGTGTTCGACGTGCTGCGCCACCGCCGTCTCTATGCGCACCTGGCTCGAGGTGCGGTCGGCCCGCTCGAGGCGCGGCTGCTCGCGCGGTCGGACGAGCGCCGCGCGGGGCGCCTCTCGCTGCCCGAGCTGCCGTTCGCGTTGCGCTTCAGCCTGCCCGACTGGCTGGCCGACGCGCTGGTGGCCGGCCACGGGGCTGCGCGGGCGGAGTCGCTCGCGGCCGCGTTGCTGCAGCCCGCGCCGCTCGACCTGCGGGTGAACACGCTGAAGGCGACGCCGGCGCAGGTCGTCGCGTCGCTCGCGGCCGCGGGCATCGACGCGCAGCCGCTGCCGCAATGGCCAGGCGCGCTTCGCGTGGCGGGCAAGCCCGCGCTGGAGCGCAGTGCCGCATTCGAATCGGGCTGGTGCGAGGTGCAGGACCTCGGCAGCCAGTTGGCCGCGGCGCTGGTGGCGCCGCGCCGCGGCCAGACGGTGGTCGACCTCTGCGCGGGCGCGGGCGGCAAGACACTGGCGCTGGCGGCAGCGATGCGCTCCACTGGCCAGGTCTACGCCTGCGATGTCTCGGCGCCGCGGCTGCTGCGGATGCGGCGCCGGCTCGAGCGCTGCGGCGCGACCAACGTGCAGCCGATGGCGATCGCCGGCGAGCGCGACCCGCGGCTCGAGCGCCTGCATGCGCGCGCCGACGCAGTACTGGTCGATGCGCCGTGCACCGGAACCGGCACGCTCAGGCGCAACCCCGACCTGAAGTGGCGCACCGGGCCCGACGAGCTCGCGCGGCTCGTCGAGGCGCAGCGCTCGATCCTGTCGGCGGCGGCTGCGCTGGTTCGGCCTGGGGGCGCGCTGGTCTACGCGACCTGCAGCCTGCTGGCGCAGGAGAACGACGAGCAGGTCGCCTGGTTCGAGGCCCGTCATCCGGACTGGCAGCGCCGCCCCGCCGGCGAGGTTCTCGAGGCGCAGGGTGCGCGACTCGATCCGCAGGCGAGCGCCGATGGCCTGCTGCGGCTGCTGCCCGATCGCGACGACTGCGACGGCTTCTTCGCAGCGCGCTGGGAGCGTCCGAAGCAGCAGGGTTCCGAAGGGTAGAATCGGGCCGCTGTTGCAGGAGACCCTGGCCTTGCTGGATTCCGTTCTCGTTTTCCTCGATCGCGGGCTGCTCGACGCCGCCTGGTGGCAGGTCGTCGCGTATACGCTGGTCGCGACGCATCTCACGATCGTCGCAGTCACCGTCTACCTGCATCGCTGCCAGGCGCACCGGGCGCTCGACCTGCATCCGCTCGCGGCGCACTTCTTCCGCTTCTGGCTGTGGCTCACCACCGGGATGGTGACCCGGGAGTGGGCGGCGGTGCACCGCAAGCACCACGCGAAGTGCGAGACCGACGAAGACCCGCACAGCCCGGTGCGTTGGGGCCTGCGCACCGTGCTGCTCGAGGGCACCGAGCTCTATCGCGTCGAGGCCGCGAATCGCGAGACCGTGCGCAAGTACGGCCACGGCGCCCCCGACGACTGGATCGAGCGCAATCTGTATTCGCGCCACACGGTGCTCGGAGTGGCGATCACGCTGCTCGTCGACCTGCTGCTGTTCGGCGCGATCGGCCTGACGGTGTTCGCGGTGCAGATGCTGTGGATTCCGGTGCTCGCGGCGGGCGTGATCAACGGGCTGGGCCATGCGCGCGGCTACCGCAACTTCGACTGCCCCGACGCAAGCACGAACATCGTGCCCTGGGGCATCCTGATCGGCGGCGAGGAGTTGCACAACAACCACCACACCTTCGCCAGCTCGGCGAGGCTGTCGGTGAAATGGTACGAGCTCGACATCGGCTGGATGTACATCCGCCTGCTGTCGATGCTGCGGCTGGCCAGCGTGCGGCGCGTCGCGCCCCGGCCCAGGTTCGCCGCGGCCAGGCCGGCCGTCGACCTGGACATGCTTCAGGCCGTGATCGCCCACCGCTACGACGTGATGGCGCGCTACGCGCGCTCGCTCAGGCGCGCCTGTGCCGAAGAGGCGCGGCGACTGTCACGCCTCGATCGACGTCCCGAGGGCAGGCTCGTCGCTTCGGCGCGGCGCTGGCTGCACCGCGACGCGGCGCGCTGGAGCGAGCAGCACCGGGCGCGGCTCGCCGAGATCTTCGCCGCGAGCGAGCGGCTCGAGAAGCTGGTCGAGATGCGCCGCGAACTCGCCGCCGTCTGGGAACGCTCCAGCCTCAGCCGCGAGCAGCTGCTGGCGCACCTGCAGCAGTGGTGCCAGAGCGCCGAGGCGAGCGGCATTCGCGCGCTGCAGGATCTCGCGCTGCGGCTTCGCAGCTACGCCGCCTGAGGGGCCCTCCGATGAGCGTGCATCCCGTCGAGTCGGCCGCCGGCGCCGCCCGAAAGCCGGTCACGCAGCTGCACCTGGCCGAGCTGCGCGCGCGCGGCGAACCGATCGCGATGCTGACCTGCTACGACGCGAGCTTCGCGGCGCTGCTCGACGAGGTCGGCATCGAGTGCCTGCTGATCGGCGATTCGCTCGGCATGGTCGTGCAGGGCCACGATTCGACGCTGCCGGTCACGCTCGACGAGGTCGCCTACCACACGCGCTGCGTGGCGCGCGGCGCCCGACACGCGTGGATCATCGCCGACATGCCGTTCGGCAGCTACCAGGCGGGCGCGGACAACGCGTTCGCGAACGCGGTCCGGCTGATGCAGGCCGGCGCGCGCATGGTCAAGCTCGAAGGCGGTGCCTGGCTCGCGCCCACGGTCGACGCGATGGTGCGCGCCGGCATCCCGGTGTGCGCGCACCTGGGCCTGACGCCGCAGTCGGTGTTCGCGCTGGGCGGCTACCGGGTGCAGGGGCGAACGCCCGAGGCGGCAGAGCGCCTGCTCGCCGACGCACTGGCACTGCAGGAGGCCGGCGCGACGATGCTGGTGCTCGAGATGGTGCCGGCCGCGCTTGCAGCAGAGGTCACGCAGCGGCTCGCGATCCCGACCATCGGCATCGGCGCCGGCCCCGCCTGCTCGGGACAGGTGCTGGTGCTGCACGACATGCTCGACGTGTACCCGGGACGCCGGCCGCGTTTCGTGCGCAACTTCATGGACGGCGCCGCAAGCGTGCGCGGCGCGATCCAGGCGTATCGCGACGCGGTGAAGGCGCGCAGTTTCCCTGGGCCCGAGCACGGTTACTGAAGCCGGCGCCCGGCGAGCACACAGCGAGGCAAGCGATGCAGTTCGTCATCCTGACCGGGGCATCGAGGGGGCTGGGCGCGGCCATGGCCGAACGGCTGTTGTCGCCGTCGCGACAGCTGGTCTGCGTCGCGCGCTCGCCGAACGAGGCGCTCGCGGCGAAGGCGCGAGCAAGAGGCGCGCGGCTCGATTACCGGCTGTGCGACCTGTCCGATGCCGCGGCCGCCGTACGGCTCGCCGATTCGCTCGGCCAGGCGATGAAGTCTGCGAGCGATGTGTCGCGCTTCGTGCTGATCAACAACGCCGGCATGATCGAGCCGATCGGCCCGGTCGAGACGCTGGCGGCCGCGCCGCTGGCGGCCGCGCTGCAGCTGAACCTGGCTGCGGCGATGCTGCTCACCGGATCGTTTCTCGCCGCGACCGATGCCTCGGGCGCCGAGCGGCGCGTTCTGAACGTCTCGTCGGGCGCCGCGCGCTATCCGGTGGCCGGCTGGTCGGCCTATTGCAGCGCCAAGGCGGCGCTCGACATGTTCACGCGATGCATCAAGGCCGAGCAGGGCGACAGGCCGAACGCCGCGCGCGCCTGTTCGCTCGCCCCGGGCGTGATCGACACCGACATGCAGGTGACGATCCGCGCGGCCGACCAGGCCGATTTCCCGCCGGTCGAGCGCTTCCGCAAGCTGAAGGCCGATGGCGCGCTGGGCTCGCCCGACGAGGTTGCCGGACGCATCCTCGCGTACCTGGAACGCGACGACTACGGCGAGCGCGAGATCGACGACATCCGCGAACACTGACGGCGCAGCGCGGCGGCGCCCGGCCCATCCGCGCCCGGCCCATCTGGATACGCGGGCCGGAAATGCAAAAAGCCCCTCGTGCGAGGGGCTTTGCGCAGCGGCGAAGCGGCCGCATGGCCGGCTCGCCGAGCCGCTCATTGAGAGCCGCTCATTGAAAGCGGCTCATTGAGAGCCCCTTACTTGATCTTCGTTTCCTTGTAGACGACGTGCTTGCGGGCGACCGGATCGAATTTCCGGATCTCCATCTTCTCCGGCATCGTCCGCTTGTTCTTGGTCGTCGTATAGAAGTGGCCGGTGCCGGCCGTCGATTCGAGCTTGATCTTGTCGCGCATGATCGTGGTCCTTCGGGTCAGGCCGCTTCGCCGCGGGCGCGCAGGTCGGCGAGCACCGCATCGATGCCTTTCTTGTCGATGAGTCGCAGCGCCGCGTTGGTGATGCGCAGGCGCACCCAGCGGTTTTCGCTTTCGACCCAGAATCGGCGGTATTGCAGGTTCGGCAGGAAGCGGCGCTTGGTCTTGTTGTTCGCGTGCGAAACGTTGTGGCCGACCATCGGCGCTTTTCCGGTGACTTGGCAGACTTTGGCCATGGTGGGCTCCTGGGAACGCGAGCCTCGATCGTGGCTCGGTTCTTGGTTGTCTTGGCGTTGCAGCAAAGCCTTGAATTGTAGCGCTATTTGCGTTTTCGGCGCAAGCTGCGGCGCCCATGCCCCGCCAACGGGAGCCCACCGGGGGCCCGGAGTTGCGGGGGCGGTCGCGGCACCGGACAGGTTATAAGGGCGTTTTGCGCAACCGGAGTGACACCGCATGAAGCGTTTCCTGCTCGCTGCCGCGCTCGCCGCGGCGACCGTTCCGGCCCTGGCGACCGACGTCGGCGTATCGGTCAGCGTGGGCCAGCCCGGCTTCTACGGCCGCATCGACATCGGCCAGTTCCCGCATCCGGTGGTGATCTACCCCGAACCGATGATCGTCCAGCCGGCACCGTACGGCGTGGTGCGCCAGCCGATCTACCTGCACGTGCCGCCCGGCCACGCGAAGGATTGGCGCAAGTACTGCCGCCACTACGGCGCCTGCGGCCAACCGGTGTATTTCGTGCAGGACCGCTGGTACAACGACGTCTACGCGCCGCGCTATCGCGAGAGCTACCGGTCGGCGCACCGGCCGCCGCGGCACGATCCGCACTACGACGCCCCGCGCGGGCGGGGTCACGATGGTCGATCGGGCCACCCCGGATCGCGCGGCCAGGGCAAGGGCAAGGGCAACCAGGGCCGGGGCAACGGCAACCGCTGAGCATCCGGCGCGCCGCGTTCAGAGCAGCCCGGCCTCGGCAAACGAGAAGCAGCGGTTGCCGGCCACGATCAGGTGATCGAGCACCGGCACGTCGAGTTGCGACAGCGTGGCCTTCAGTGCCTGCGTGAGCAGTCGGTCGGCGGCGCTCGGCTCGGCGATGCCCGACGGGTGGTTGTGCGCGAGGATCAGCGCGGCGCTGTTCAGTTCGAGCGCGCGCCGCGCCACCTCGCGCGGATAGACGGCCGTCTGCGTCAGCGTGCCGCGGAACAGTTCCTCGGCGGCGATCAGCCGGTTCTGTGCATCGAGGAACAGCCCGGCGAAGATTTCGTGGCCGCGGTCTCGCAGCCACAAGGCGAGGAACTCACGCACGGCGGCCGGCGACGCGAGCGTGTCGCGGTCGCGCAGTTCCTCGCGCAGGCTGCGCCGTGCCAGCTCGACCGCCGCCTGAAGTTGCGCGCGCCGCGCAGGGCCCAGGCCCGGGTTGCGCGCGCCGGCGCGGGCGTCGGCGCACACCAGCCCGCGCAGTCCGCCGCATTCGGCGAGCAGCTCGCGGGCCAGTTCGACCGCGTGCTTGCCCGCGGTGCCGGTGCGCAGCAGCACCGCCAGCAGTTCGGCGTCGGACAAGGCGGTTGCGCCCCCGGCCAGCAGGCGCTCGCGGGGACGCTGTTCGATCGGCCAATCGCGGATTCTCAACGCAGGCTCCCTGGTCGGTACGAGGTCGGCGGCCGGGCCGCCGGGCGAGTCGGCCTAGAATGGCGGCCATGACGAGCACTTCTTCGGCGGCGGCACCGGCCACGGTGTCGGCCGACTCTCATCTGACGCTGCACTACCGGATCAGTCTGGTCGAATCCGGCGAGGACGTCATTAGCACTTTCGGCGGGCGTCCCGCGACCCTTCAGCTCGGGGTCGGCCAGCTGGCCGAGCCGCTCGAACGATGCCTGATCGGGCTGGCCGAGAGTGCGCGCGCGAGCTTCGAGCTGGCGCCCGCGCAGGCCTTCGGCGAGCGCAATCCGGCGCTGCTGCAGGCGCTCACGCGCGCGGCCTTCGACGCGAACACCGGCGGCGACACCGACTACCAACCCGGTGACGCGGTCGAGTTCCCCGCGCCCGACGGCGGGCGCTACGCGGGCGTGCTGATGGGACTCGACGAGCGCCGCGCGCTCTTCGACTTCAACCATCCGCTGGCCGGACGGCGGATCCGCTTCGAGGTCGAGATCCTCGGCATCCTTTGAGGCCCCGCATGGACGCGCTTCTTGCCCAGCCCCGCGGCTTTTGCGCCGGCGTCGACCGCGCGATCGAGATCGTCGAGCGCGCGCTCGAGGCGTTCGGCCGGCCGATCTACGTGCGCCACGAAATCGTTCACAACGAGCACGTGGTGGGCGAACTGCGCGACAAGGGCGCGATCTTCGTCGACGAACTCGACCAGGTGCCCGACGGCGCGGTGGTGATCTTCTCGGCGCACGGCGTCTCGCGTGCGGTGCGCGCCGAGGCCGACCGGCGGGGGCTGCGCGTGTTCGACGCCACCTGCCCGCTGGTCACCAAGGTGCACGTCGAAGTCGCGAAGATGCGCCGCGACGGCCGCGAACTGATCATGATCGGCCACGCCGGGCATCCCGAAGTGCAGGGCACGATGGGACAGGCCGACGACGGCATCTACCTGGTCGAGAAGGTCGACGACGTGGCGCGGCTGCAGGTGCGCGATCCGCAGCGTCTCGCCTACGTCACGCAGACCACGCTGTCGGTCGACGATTGCCGCGAGATCATCGCTGCGCTGAAGGCACGGTTCCCGGCGATCGCCGAGCCGAAAAAACAGGACATCTGCTATGCGACGCAGAACCGGCAGGACGCGGTCAAGGCGATGGCGCCGCAATGCGACCTGGTGCTGGTCATCGGCTCGCCCACCAGTTCGAACAGCAACCGGCTGCGAGAGGTGGCCCAGAAGATGGGCTGCGAGGCGCGAATGATCGGCTCGGCGGCCGAACTCGACCCCGCCTGGCTGGCGGGCAAGCACCGCATCGGCGTCACCGCCGGCGCGTCGGCGCCCGAGCGGCTGGTCGAGGAACTTCTCGACCGGTTGAAGTCGCTCGGCGTGAGCAGCGTGGAGCCGCTGCACGGCGTGCGCGAGAACATGACTTTCCCGTTACCCAGGGGACTGGCGCGGCCGAAAGCACAGGCCGACTGAACAGGTCCCGCGCGCCGGCGGCCGGACCCGGATCGCCGCGACTTCGAAGGGCTGCCGGCAGGGCCGCGCGATCGCCCGCGCTCACGACTTCGCGCGCAGCCGCAATCCGCGCGGCGTGAGCGCGCGCTCGAGCAACTCGAACACGCCCTGGATCACCAGCGCCAGCACGGCGGCGGGTATTGCGCCCTGCATGATCAGGCCGATGTCGTCGAGGCGGATGCCGGTCAGGATCGGTTCGCCGTAGCCGCCGGCACCGATCAGCGCGCCCAGGGTCGCGGTGCCGACGTTGATCACCGCGGCGATCTTGATGCCGGCCAGGATCGAGCCCAGCGCCAGCGGCAGCTCGATGCGCCAAAGCCGGACGTGCGGCGGCAGGCCCAGCGCCGCCGCCGACTCCAGCAGCGAGGGGTCGGCGCCGGTCAGTCCGGCGTGGGTGTTGCGCACGATCGGCAGCAGGCTGTACAGGAACAGTGCCGCGATCGCGGGTTCGGCGCCGATGCCGAACAGCGGGATCATGAACACGAACAGCGCCAGCGACGGCACGGTCTGCAGGATTCCGGTCAGGCCCAGGACGACCTGGCCCAGTCGTCGACGGCGCGCGGCGAAGATGCCCAGCGGTACCGCGACCACGATGGCCAGTGACAGCGAGATGCCGGCCAGTGAGAGGTGCTGCAGGGTGTGGCGGGCCAGTTGCGAACGGAGATCGTCTCCGGCCAGGTTGCCCGCATCGACGCCCAGGAACGCGGCCGCGGCCACGCTTTCGTTCTCGCCGTCGAGCTTGACCGCCTTGTTCATCGCGCGCATTTGCCCGGCGTCGATGCGGCCGGCCAGGCCGTTCAGTGACGCCACGAATCGCGGTGCGCGCCGGTCGAGGTCCAGCCGGTACAGGTACACCGCGTCGTAGCGCGGGAAATAGCCCCGATCGTCATCGAGCACCCGCAGCCGGTAATAGGCGATTTCGGCGTCGGTGCCGTACAGGTCGATCGCGTCGACGGCGCGCGACGCCAGCGCCCGGTAGGCCAGCGAATGGTCCATCCCGCGTGCGTCCATCGACAGGTGGTAGGCCGCCCGGAGCCCTGGCCAGCCGTCGGTGCGGTCCATGAATTCGTTGGAGAACGCGAGCTTCAGGTCCGGGTGCCGGGCGAGGTCGGAGATGCTGCGGATGTGCAGCTTCCCCGCGTCCTCCTCGCGCATGCCGATCGCATAGCTGTTGTTGAATCCCAGCGGATCGGTGATCCCGATCCCGACTTCCCTCAGGCGCGCGCGCAAGGCTTCGACGCCCGCATCGGCGGGCAGGTCGCGCAGCAATTCGTGGGTGATCGTGCCGGTGTACTCGGGATAGGCGTCGATCGCGCCCTCGTTCAGCGCGCGCCACAGGATGCGCGTGCCGCCCAGGCTGCGCCGGTGTTCTGCATCGACGCCATCCTCGCGTGCGGCGAGCCGGGCGATCTCGGCCAGCACCACCGACTCGGTGAACGCCTTCGAACCGATGAGCAGCCTGGTCGGGGCCGTGGACGATGCACTCGGCGCCGCGAGGAAGACCAGCGGCAGCCACAGCAGCCATGCCAGCCAGCGTTTCACGAGGCAGCGTCCGGCAGCTTGCGGTGCGCCGCCACGAACGCCCGCACGAAGTCATCGGCAGGTGCGCGGCGAAAATCGTCGAGGCTGCCGTCCTGCACCACGCGGCCGCGTTGCATCAGCACCAGCCGGTCGCTGAAGAACGCCGCTTCGGCGAGATCGTGGGTGACCATGATGACCGTCTTGCCGAGATGCCGGAAGATCTCGCGCAGTTCATCCTGCAGTTCATGGCGTACCAGCGGGTCGAGAGCGCCCAGCGGTTCGTCCAGCAGCAGCGTCGGCGGATTCAGCATCAATGCACGCATCAGTGCCACGCGCTGGCGCTCGCCGCCGGACAGTTCGGCCGGAAACCGCACGAGCAGGCCCGTGTGCAGGTGCGTCAGTTCGGCCAGTTCGCCCGCGCGCTCGCGGATGCGCGCCTTGTTCCAGCCCAGGTGGTGCGGCAGCAGGCCGAGGTTGCCGAGCACCGTCAGGTGCGGAAACAGGCCGCCTTCCTGGATCACGTAGCCGACCCGGCGCCGTACTTCCAGCACCGTCTCGCGCCGCAACGGTTCGCCGTCGCAGCGCACCTCACCGGAGTCCGGCCATTCCAGCCCGATCAGCAGGCGCAGCGCGGTGGATTTGCCCGAGCCGCTGGTGCCGATCAGGATGGTGGTGCGCCCGCGTCCGAATTCGAGCGTGACGTCGTCGATCGCGCGGACCGCGCCGAAGGCGTGGGTGACTCCGGTCAGCGAGAACGCCGCATCAGGGTCGGGCGAGGCGCGCATCGTCGGTGTCGCGGCGCATGCGGCCGCCCGCGGCGTTGCTGAACGGTCTGGCCAGGGGCCAAAAAAAGTCGGCCCGAGGTTTCGGGCCGGTGAAGACTGGTGCCGATGGACGGACTCGAACTGTCGACCTTCGCATTACGAATGCGCTGCTCTACCAACTGAGCTACACCGGCGTTTCGCGGGCCCGCCATCGAAGAAAAGGCGAGCGCGGCAAGCTTTCGATTATAGCAGCGGCCGGCGCAACGCGGCCAGCGTCGCGTCCACCGTCGGCCAGCGCAGCCGGCAGCGCAGTTCGCGCTTCAGGCGCCGGTTCACCAGCCGTCTCGACTCGCTCATGAAGGACAGCATCGCCGCGCTGACCTGCCGGGTCACTTCCTCGCGCGGCAGCCGCGGCGGGCGCGGCAGGCCCAGCGCGTCGGCGACCTTGTCGAAGTACGCGCCCATCTTCAGGTCGCTGTCGTCGGCCGCGTGATAGACGCGGCCGGGCCGGCCGCGGAACAGCGCGAGCCAGGCGGCCCGGGCCAGGTCGTCGGCATGCACGTGGTTGGTGTACACGTCGTCGGCCTCGGCGAGCGCCGGCGTGCCGCGGCGCAGCCGTTCGATCGGCAGGCGGTCCTGCGCGTAGATGCCCGGCGCGCGCAGGATCGGCACGCGCGCGACGCCGCTCGCGGCGAGTGCGCGCATGCGCTTCTCGGCGGCGACGCGGCGGATCGCGCGCGCACTGGTCGGTGCGACCGGACGCGTCTCGTCGAGGAGGGCGCCGCCGCAGTCGCCATAGACGCCGGTGGTGCTCACGTAGGCCCATCGCGCGGGCATGCCGCGGCGGCGGCGCCGGCGCAGCGCCTGGGCGCTCGCGGCGATCAGCCGGGCGCTGCGCGGATCGTCGCTGCCGCTGGCCGGTGGCGGCGCGAGATCGATCGTCCAGCCGGTGAAGGCCGCGAGCCGGCGCAGCGAGCGCCGGTCGTCGAGGTCGGCCGCGATCGCGCGCGCGCCCAGTGCGCGCACCGCGGCCTGCTGCTCGGGCCGG
>MEED01000034.1 GCA_001724855.1 Lautropia sp. SCN 69-89 | reverse complement strand
CTGGGGTCTTGGTTGCAACTGTCGGAGGTGTCAACTTCCAACGCCTGAGGCCTGTCACGCGCCGACTGGTGGGAGAGGTATTTCAGCAGCCTGCTAGGCCGTGGAACATATTGAACGCCCGCCCTAATCGAGCCGGCTTCCGCACAAATCGAAATGGTCTAGCCTCCTAGAAGCACCGAGCTAGCGTTCAGTGAGGCGTGCGCCCTTTATGACCGCAGTCGCCTCATCTCGCAGCCCCTTTGAGACATTGATGGCTGCGTACTCGTGCAAGACGACCGTGGCGTTCCGCATGTAGACGTGGTAGCGAACGCCCGCAAGCTTTGCGCCCGTCGGGTCTCTGTAGCTCATCGCTTGAGAAACGGCGAGCTTGCCTCCGACATCTTCCAAAGCTGCTGGACCGAACTCGATCTCCGAAGCTCCTGCCCGACGAAGGACTGCGGTGAAGCTGCGTGAGTAGCCCTCGCCAAGGGTGTTGATCTGCGCAGGAGTTAGCTTCCTGATCTCTGCCTGAGATGCTTCAGCGGCCATGATCATTGCCCCCAGAGTTACCGCGCCGGTACTGTCGGCTTTTCGAGCGGTTAATGTTTCGACGCGCGGGACCGCAATACCCTGGTTCTTGGCCATCTGGTCTCTTCCGCGTTCGATACGTTGCAGTTCCGCTGCGCCAGGCACGCTCCAGCCTTTCGGGAGAGATATCTCTACACTGTCGCCGACTTGGTACTCGGTTCTTGTTGCAATCTGGGTGAGGCCAGTTGTGGGGAACAGCAATGCGGCTGTCAGAGTCAGTACGGCCAGTTGCCCCTGAATGAAAAAGCGAAGAATGTGCATTTATGTATCCGGTTGCGACCGAATGCTGCCATAAAACGCCGGCCCCGCTGGAACCTGGTTGTGCCTTCAAGGGGCGCCGGAATGGCTGCTCTGCGGCGAGGGCAATGTCGTCTTGGGGCCCGAAGGAGACGTAGCGTCGTCGCGATAGCGGACGTTGGGGGGACGAGTCGGCTTGGCGCTGTCGATGTCGATGTCGAAAGAGTCGCGCTCTGCAACTACACCCGCTGCCTCCCATTTCTTCATCTGCATGCGAGAGACCCTCCTTTTCTGGCCCGCGCTAGGCGCAGCGACGCATTCGCCTCCAGAGGGTCAAATGCGCGACGCTATGTCATCGACGGCCGAGTCGAGTGCTTTCTTGATGCTAGCGGCCATGTTGGCATTGGTGTTCGGTGTTTGGCCGGTATTGATGTACACAACGGCTTGTCGCGACGTATACGTGCTCCCGGCAATCTGCAGCCTGATAGTGGTATCGATGAAAGGAAGGGACTTGTCCATTGCCTCGACGATTGCAGCTCCTACCGAGCCACCGACTGCCGCCCCGACCGCGATGCGCCGTGATAATGCCTGCTGGTTATTGAGAATGACCGCCTGTTCAACCTGCACGGTCTTTCCTGCCAAACGGCTGTCGGCCTTCTGCCGAAGCCTGGCTTCTATATAGGCAATTCGGTCTGGTTGAATTTCCACGTCCCCGATTCGATAGATGCCGTAGTTGTCGTTGGAGACCACAAGAGAAAGAAATTCAGACTTCTTTTCTTCCGGGGCACGTTTATCTACAACAGTGAACCGGTCGCCTTGAACTGCCTCACGCTCAAGCTGGCTGTAGACCAATGGGGCCGGTGTTGCGCAACCTGAGAGGAGCAAACACAAGGCCAACGCACTCACCGCAAGAGAGTTGTCGATGCGAGGTTTCATTCGTCGGTTTTTGGACATTAAGCCAAGTTGGTGATGGACCTGCAGACGGGTAGACACTTTTGTGATTGTCAGCAGCCGCACAGGGGTGTGCACGCGCTTCGCAAGAGGCCAGCGTCAGGTTCGAAGCAGAACGTTGTGCGAGCGCCGCAAAGGTCTGCTACCTGGCGATTTCTGCAGCGCAGCCGACCGACAGCTCATAGCCGGATTCTGCCGGGCGCGCCTTCAGTCGTGAAGGCTGACCTGGATGCTGATTCCAGGATGCCGCTTTTCGAGTCCACGTAGCCACGCCGACAGTTCGCAGCCCTCATCGCGATAGAGCGCGGCCAAACGAGGAAGACCGATGACCGTGACCTTGACCGGAAGCGAAGGTTCTGAGCCAGCCACCAAGCTCTCACGCAGGAATTCCCACGTGAGCTCACGGTCAAGGGACAGGCCGAGAAAGCGCGCCACGGCCTGTCGCACGTATAGCGGTGATGTGGCGCCGCTCACGTCAAGCACCGATTTCCTAGTCTCCATCAACATCCTCGTCTATTGAGCGTCCGGTTGCGGGCGAATTCTGCGTCGGCACCGAACGGCAGGTCCTGGCCGTTCCCGGCCTTAGAGGGTCAGCGCGCTCCGAACATGACATCGGAGCGCAGCGCGTATTTGATGCCCTTCAGAACCTCGGCACCCTCGTGTATCAGACCATGTGTTGGCGCCGACCGAAAACTGAGCCAGTTTTGTAGGTAGTGCCGAAGTAAAAGTGAGCCAGGTGTTCAACCTACCCTGCTGTTTATTTAAGCGGCGGGGTTCGAGGAGTGATCACCATGGACATGATTGGCAAGATCCGACGGCTGCACGCGAGGGACAAGCTGTCGGAGCGCGAGATAGCGCGCAGGACGGGGCTGTCTCGCAACACGGTGTCGAAGTGGCTGCGCGCACCAGTGAAGGAGGCGCCGAAGTACCGGCGCGAGCCGCGCCCGAACAAGCTCAGCCCGTTTGAGGAAGCGCTCAAGCAGGCATTGACGGCCGATGCGCGGCGGCCCAAGCACGAGAGGCGAACGGCACGTGCGCTGCACGCCGAGATCAAGGCGGCGGGCTACGACGGCGGTTACTCGGCCGTCACTGACTTCATTCGAGCCTGGCGCCAGGGTGAGGGACAGGCAGTCAACGTCACGGCGTTCGTGCCGCTGAACTTCGAGCTCGGTGAGGCCTTCCAGTTCGATTGGAGCGAAGAGGGCCTGGTCGTCGGCGGCATCTACTACCGTGTGCAGGTGTCGCACCTGAAGCTGTGCGCGAGCCGTGCGTTCTGGCTGGTGGCATACCCGAGCCAAGGCCACGAGATGCTGTTCGACGCCCACACGAGGTCGTTCGCAGCGTTGGGCGGTGTGGCGCGCCGCGGGATCTACGACAACATGCGCACCGCCGTCGACAAGGTTCACAAGGGCAAGGGCCGCACCGTCAATGCCCGCTTCGCCGTGATGTGCGCGCACTACCTGTACGACCCCGACTTCTGCAACGTAGCCTCCGGCTGGGAGAAGGGGCGCGTGGAGAAGAACGTGCAGGACAGTCGTCGACGCATCTGGATCGAGGCGGGCCAGCGCCGCTTCGGCTCCTTCGTCGAACTCAATGCATGGTTGGGCGAGCGCTGCCGGTCCTTGTGGAGTGAGATCCGCCATCCCGAGCACGGCCAGTTCAGCGTGGTCGAGATGCTCGAGCACGAGCGGCCCCACCTGATGCCCATGCCCGAGCCCTTCGACGGCTACGTGGAGAAGCCGGCACGGGTGTCGAGCACCTGCCTGGTGTCGGTGGCACGCAATCGCTACTCGGTGCCATGCGAACTGGCCGGGCAGATGGTCAGCACGCGGCTGTACCAAGGCAACGTCGTGGTGGTCGCAGAAGATGCGGCAGTGGCGCGCCACGAGCGCCTGAGCGCCTCTGGCGGCACCCGCTACGACTGGCAACACTACATCCCGCTCGTCCAGCGCAAGCCTGGTGCATTGAGGAACGGTGCGCCCTTCGCAGACATGCCCGAGGCGCTGCAGCGACTGCGCCGCGGCCTGCTGCGCCAGGCCGGTGGAGACCGCGTGATGGCTCAGGTGTTGGCCATCGTGCCGACGGCGGGACTGGATGCGGTGATCGTGGCGGTCGAGTTGGCACTGGAGAGTGGTCCGCCATCGGGCCGGGTCAGCGTAGAGCACGTCGTCAATGTGCTTGGCCGGCTCACCGCGCCGGCAGCTGCGCAAAGTGCCGAGACGGCGCTGCAGATCGTCACGCCGCCGCTGGCCAACACGGCGCGCTACGACAGCCTGCGCGGACAGGAGGTGGACCATGCGTGACGTGACAGTCGAACTCAAGGCACTGCGCCTGCACGGCATGGCCAGTGCCTGGTGCGATCTGGCGGAGCAAGGTGCAGCGTCCGGGCTGGACGCCTCGCGCTGGCTGGTCGAACACCTGCTGCAGGCCGAGACCACGGACCGTTCGATGCGTTCGGTGCAGCACCAGATGAACTCGGCGCGCTTCCCCGTGCACCGGGATCTGGCCGGCTTCGACTTCGATGCCTCGGTGGTCGACCAGAAGCTGGTCCACCAGCTCGCGATGCTGGAGTTCACCGAGGCCGCGCACAACGTGGTTCTGGTCGGTGGTCCTGGCACAGGAAAGACCCATCTGGCAACGGCTCTGGGCGTATCGGGCATCACGCGCCACGGCAAGCGCGTGCGGTTCTACTCGACGGTCGATCTGGTCAATGCCTTGGAACAAGAGAAGGCTCAGGGCAAGGCCGGGCGCATCGCGCTGGGCTTGCTGCGAATGGATCTGGTGATCCTGGACGAGTTGGGCTACCTGCCGTTCAGTCAGGCCGGCGGCGCGTTGCTGTTCCACCTGCTGTCCAAGCTGTACGAGCACACCAGCGTGGTGATCACAACCAACCTGGACTTCGCCGAATGGTCGACCGTGTTCGGCGACGCCAAGATGACGACAGCCTTGCTCGACCGCCTCACGCACCACTGCCACATCGTGGAGACGGGCAACGAGAGCCATCGGTTCCTGCATAGCAGTGCCATGGCGAAAAGGCGCATCAAGGCCAGGGAGCAGACCCGCAAGGCAGGCGCCAAGATCGATCCAATAGACGCTACCGACTGACGGCTGCAGCGCGTGGCAGGGCGCTACGGGCTTGGCCCTTTGCGCCCTATGAGCTCGATCACAAGAAGCGAAAGGAAGTCACAAACCAAGACAGGACATACACTTATCCACAGCCGACCATCGCTGCGTCGGCTTCCACCCCTGGCTCACGATTCAAGCGGCACGGTGGCTCAGTTCTACTTCGGCGCGGACAATCTTCGTCTTGCTCACTGGCATACATGCTCCTTCTCGTCATGCTATGCCTCGAACACAAAATTCAGGACAGGCTCAGCCTTACGGACTTCGCATAAGCACGCGGTTCACCTTATTTCGGTTACGCGCAGCTGCGCATAACCGTAAGAACTGGCTGTTCGCCGGCAGCTTGCGCGCTGGTCAACGGGCTGCGGCCGTCATGAGCCTGGTGCACTCAGCGCGCCTGAACGGCCACGAGCCACACGCATACCTCAGGGATGTCCTCGAGCGGCTGCTCTCACACCCGGCCAGCCGCATTGCGGAGCTGTTGCCGCATCACTGGCGAGCGCTCTAGCAGCTACGCCGGCGTGGCGTTCACGTTCACGATCGTGGCTTGCATCAAGGCCACAACCTTGTACGAATCACCGTCGTTGACAAACGCCCGAACCTCGCCGGTGCAGACCGTCAAGAGCTTGCCCGAACTCACAACTCGCCCGACAGCCAAGAAGCGCGTGCCGAGCGCAGGCCGCAAGAGGTTCAGCTTGAACTCCGCCGTCACGACCTCTAATCCAGGGGGAGCCTTGGTGAGTGCAGCGTAGCCGCAAGCACTGTCCACGATGCTGGTCGTGGCCCCGGCATGCAAATAGCCGTGCTGCTGGGACAAGGCACCTGAGAAGGGCAACTCAATGTGTACCTCGCCCTCAGAAACCACGGCCAACCGGGCACCCATGGTCACCATCAAGCCTTGCGCAGCAAAGCTGTTCGCCACTCGCGCGTGAAGATCGCTCATCAATGTCTCATAAGTCTTGCCAAGCCGTCATAGTGCCATGGGTAGACATCAGGCTCGGCGACGACGCACTGACATCGTCAAGGCGTGTTCACTGGGCGCTTACCACGCTCAGAGGGATGTCAACGCTGATGAGTCCTGCCGCGCAGTCACCAAGCAGAACTGCGTCGCTGTCCGCGCCGGTGAAGGGCCTGGGCCTGGCCTTCGGCACCTCGGTGGCGGGCGTGGCCGCGTCGGCCACGATCTACGTGCAGTGAATTTGCTTGCCGGCGCGAGAATCATCCAAATCGAAGTTGTGGCAGTCACGCGCCTTGCGTTCGTTGGGGCGCTCGTAGGTTTCCCGCACAGGCTCAGGCATTGAGCCTGAAACGCGCGAGCACTGCCGGGTCTGGAGCAAAGCCGACCCCAGGGCTACTCGGAATAGGCACGGTGCCCTGTACCGGCAGCGGTGTTCCGCCAAGCGCAATGTCGGCTGCAGGGCGAATATATAGATGCTCGAACAGCGGCTCGCCGCGTAGCCCGGCAAGCAGGTGAAGTGTTGCGAAATAGCCGGGGCCGAAATATGGGGTGTGCGGCATGACGGCGACACCTTTGGCGGCCGCGTATGCGCACACCCCGACGAACTCGGTGATGCCGCCGACCTTGATCACCGATGGCTGCGCGAATCGCACCGCACCCGCATCGATCATTCGGGCGAACTCGTAGCGGGTGCAGGCGTTCTCCCCTGCACCGACCGGAAACTCTCGATTGATAGCGGCCTGATTGAAGATGTCCTCGGGAGGAAACACAGGCTCCTCGATCCACATGGCATCGATTTCCTGGAGCACTGGGATGCGCTCCCGGGCAACGTCGGGCGACCATGCGCAGTTCACGTCGACCGAGATGCCGATCTCAGGGCCGCAAGCTTCCCTTGCCGCGCGCATGACGGCCGGTTCTATCTCGTGGAGCTTCACGAAACGATAGCCGAGCGCCTTCGCGTCGCTGCAGTATTTTTTGACAAGAGCAGGATCTCCGTAGCGCACGAGACTCGCGTACGCGGAGACCTCGTTGCGTACTTGGGGGCCCAACAGCGCATGCAGCGGCTTTCCCTGAGCCTGAGCCGCAATGTCCCACAGCGCAATGTCGAAACCCGAGATCGCAAACATGGCGATGCCGTATCGCCCAAAGATGTGCAGACGTTTTTGCAGTTCAAGATTGAGCGGCTCAGGCGTTGCCGGCAGTTCGCGGCCTTCGAGCAGCGGGGCGACCATGGTCCGTGCCGCTGTGGCAACCGCTGCCCTGCACGAGTAGGCAAAGCACTCGCCCCAGCCAATCAGGCCGGTGTCGGTCTCGACGCGCACAAGCACGAATTCCAAAGAATCCCAACGACCCGGCGTGATGCCGATTCCCGAGCCTCCGTCGTCGAAGGGTACGACGGCTTCAATGACCTCTATGGCGGCGATCTTCATTTCGCGTCGTTCCCATGGGTAGTCAGCAGTCTTGCGCTGTCGCCAACGAACTCGGCTTGGGAGAACATGCCGCCAAGCGTGAGCTCGGAAGGTGCGCGCGCGGCCGCGCTGCCAAGTGCGGGCGGAGGATCATCGCGAAGCACTTCGTCGTCCAAGCCCTCTGAGCGATCCTGGGGCACATAACCAAGAGCGTAGGCAGCGGCGTTGTCGTAGTGACGCCCTGAAGCATCGGAGATCCCGTAGACCACGTCGAAGATCAGGTCCTCGTGCTCGATGCCGATTACAACCAACTGCGCCAGATCGCGAAAGCTGATCCAGCTGCCCAAGCGACGCCGGTCAATCGGACGTGTGTTGACGTTGCCGATGCGAATGGAAAGCACGGGCATGCCGAACTTGTATGCGTAGAGCGCGCCGATCGATTCACCGAACGCCTTGCCGACCGCGTAGCGGCTGTCGGGCCTCAGGATGGCCATGTTGCCCATCCGGGGGCCATGCGGCGCACGTGGATGCAATCCCACCACGTGATGCGAGCTGGCATAGACCACTCGCTTCACGCCCGCCGAACGCGCCGCATCGAAAAGACTGATGCTGCCCTCCATGCTGAGCTTCACCTGTTCGGGCCATGCCGCATCGGTAGTGCATGCGGCCAAGTGCACAACCGTGTCGCAGCCTTCCAACTCACGCGTGAGCGCGGCTTGGTCGGTGACGTCTGCGATTGCGGATGTCTCTGATGGATGCTCGATCGCAACCGGTCGCACGTCGAGCGAGTGCACGCCGTAGCCGCGCTCGAGCAATTGTGTCCTTAGGCCGGTGCCGACTAGCCCTGCGGCGCCAGTGATGGCAATGCGCTTCATGATGGAAATGGTCTCCACTGATCTGCAACAGGGAAGGTCTTCGGCGGCACCCTACCCCACGGATGCGGCTGGCCCAAATATCGGGACGAGCGTTTTTCAACACCCCTCAATATGACGGCCTTTCCGCGGCAGCGGCGGGGCCTCGGTCTTAGGGTAATCCCTTAACCGGGACAGTACGGCCCAACATGTGGGACTGGTGCGATGCGTTGAATGGCCTTGGAGACAGGGGCTGACGACAATGAATCAGCCGCCCCGACACGCCATCCTGAGCCTTCGAGACACGCGATTACAGCCGTGTCCCACGCATTGCATCGTCCCACCGATGCACCCAGTAGCCGGGTCACTCACCGCCTTTGCCAGCACTCTCATGTTTACCCATCGCAAGCGATTTCTCATCCTCGCCCTCATCACCGTCGTGCTGGCCTTCAGCACTGGCGACCGGGCCACGTTGTCCGTTGCCGGTTCAGGCATGGCCAAGGAGTTGCAGTTGTCTCCTGTCCAGATGGGATGGCTGTTCTCTTCGTTCGCCTGGGCATACGTCCTGGCCCACATCCCGGCAGGATGGCTGGTCGACCGGCTGGGTGCCAAACGCACAGTGGTAATCGGTTTGGTGCTTTGGTCGATTTGCACGGCGCTGCAAGGTGCCGCGGCATGGTTCGGCTCGGTGTTCGCTACGCTGATCGCATTGCGTTTTCTGATGGGCGTTTTCGAAGCACCCGTTGGACCCGCTTCAGGCCGCGTGATCGCGATGTGGTTTCCTTCCGGAGAACGTGGCGTGGCCGGGGCGATCTTCAACAGCGCGCAGTACCTCTCGCTTGCCGTTTTCACACCGCTCATGGGCTGGTTGGACCATCGCTTCGGCTGGGAACATGTCTTCTCGGTCATGGGTGGCCTTGGCTTGCTGCTGGCCGTGGTCTGGTACGCCTGGTTTCACGTCCCTGCAACCCACCCTTCGCTTTCGGCGCAGGAGCTGGACTCGATCCGCGCCGGCGGTGCGCTCACCGACCTCAACGCACGGCAGACCTCGGTGCGCAAAGACCCGGATGCGCCCGGCATCCTGGACCTTTTTCGCAGCCGCATGCTTTCAGGCATCTTCCTCGCGCAATACTGCATCACGGCCATCACCTGGTTCTTTGTGTCCTGGTTTCCAACGTACCTCGTCAAGGAACGTGGTTTCTCGATCCTCAACGCCGGGTTCATTGCTTCCCTACCCGCCATTGCGGGCTTCATTGGAGGAGTGAGCACCGGGTTCGTCACGGACTGGCTGCTCAGGCGCACCGGCTCGCTCACGATCGCGCGCAAGATCCCCATCACTATCGGGTTGCTTCTGACAGCCAGCATGATTGGCTGCAACTTTGTCGACGCGGACTGGATGGTGATCGGCCTGATGTCTCTGGCCTTCTTCGGCAAGGGCTTCGGCTCGCTGGGTTGGACGGTCGTTGCTGACACGGCCCCGAAGGAACTGATCGGCTTGACCGGCGGAGTGTTCAACGCCATCGGCAACACGGCAGGGATCACCACACCGCTCGTCATCGGCTACATCCTCGGAGCTACCAACTCCTTCCACTACGCCCTTGTGTTCGTCGGCCTCCACGGATTGGTGGCCGTGATGAGCTACTGGCTCATCGTGGGCAAGATCGAACGCTTCAACGTGCGCAGCCGCCGTCGATCCGGCAACGCGAATGAGGTGATCGACGGCACACCGGCAGTACGCTGAAGATCGCCGAAAAGCCACTTCACGCGCTGTCGCGCTGCACCACCTCGAAACCGAGATCGGTCAAGCCCGGCAGATTGCCCTCCCCGGCAAAACGGGCAAGCAGAAGGCGCCCTGCCTGCTCACCCATGCCGCGCAGGCCAATTCGGATGGTGCTCAGTGCCGGAAAGGCCGCGGTACCAATAGGCAGATCGCCGAAACCCAGCACAGCCAGGTCGTCAGGCACTCGGACAGCACGGCGCTGGCATTCGAACAGAACGCCAGCGGCCAGGAGATCGTTGTTGCAGAAAATCGCATCGAGATCGGGCGCACGCTCGAGCATGGCTGAAAGGCCTGGGCCAGCCTTGTCCACCAGCACCGGAGGCGGCAGCGTTTCAACCTCTGGTGGCAGCAGCCCTGCATCCGCCAGCGCAGCGCGCAAGCCGGCGAGCCGCTGGGCTGCACGGTCTTCGCTGGCGCCGAGAAAACCAATGCGCCGTCGTCCCTTTCCAGCGAGGAAGCGTCCTGCGGCCATGCCGGTATCGAAATTCGAGAAACCAACCGCCATGTCGATCGGCCGCAGTGGCAGGTCCCAGGTCTGCACGACGGGCAGGCCGTTACGGCGCAGGCGCTGTGCCAATTGTTCTGCACGTGGTGCTCCTGTCAGCACCAGTCCGTCCACGCGACGGCCCAGAAACGCATCTACGAGGCGCTCCTCGTCGTCCGCGCGGTATGAGGATTGTCCAAGTAGCAGTTGATAGCCGCCCGCACTCAATGTGCTGGCAAGCGCTTCGACCATTTCGGAAAAGACCGAATTGGAGATGGTCGGCACGATCGCGGCAACGATGCGTGATCGATTGGACGCCAGGCTGCCCGCGGTGAGATTGGGAACGTAGCCCAGGCGTTCCACTGCCGCGCGCACCAGAGCCAGCGTTTCAGGCGTGACCTTGTCGGGCTGATTGATGCAACGCGATACCGTGACGAGCGACACCCCGGCAGCCGCAGCCACGTCCGACATGCGAGGGGCCGAGCCCGAAGGCACGGAAGACGATGAGGGAGAGGTTCTGGAGCGCTTCACGTTTTGGGGGCCGCATAACGATGCGGAAGCATTGGTTATACCGCGCGATTGACCCAATGAAAGCGTTTCCATAAAATGCACTGAAAAATGGAAAGCAGGCTCGTTTGGGCCTCTTTTTTCACCACGCAATGTAAGCGCTTCCATGACGCTTTGAAGAGCCATGTCAACCTCGATGAACACCCCTTCTCCCGGCGAGTCCCGGCTTGCCCCGAACGTGCCGCGCGCCTCACGCCACGCGAATGACGTGCCTCAGCAAGCACACCTCGAATTCCAGGGCTACGTGCGGCCGGACGGGCGAGTCGGCACGCGAAACCACATTGGCATCTTTGTCGTGGGCAACTGCGGCGCGACCACGGCGCGCATGGTGGCCGACCACTTCACGTCGAAGCGCTTGGCGTCGTACGGCAACGTCGATGGCGTGGTGCCGTTCGTGCACGAGTTGGGCTGCGGCATGGAAATGACCGGCGAACCCATGAACCTCCTGCGCCGCACCATTGCCGGGACCATTCGCAACCCGAACATCGTCGGCGCGGTGGTGATCGCGCTAGGCTGCGAACGCAACAACATCCGCGGTTTCTTTGAACAGGAGAAGCTCGTCGCGGGCCCCATGTTGCACATGATCGTGATGCAGGAAATTGGCGGCACGGCCAATGCGGTAGCTGCCGGTATTGCTGCCGTCGAGGAAATGCTGCCCATGGCAGATGCCTGCCAACGCGAACCTGTGCCGGCCCGGCATCTGGTGGTGGGACTCCAGTCCGCTGCCGTCGATGATCTCGCCGCGCGCTCCGCCAATCCTGTGTTGGGTGCAGCGGTGGATCTGCTTGTAGAGGCCGGCGGTACAGCCATCCTCTCCGAGACCAGCGACTTGGCCGCCTTGCAGGAGCAGGTGGCACGACGTGCCGCCAGCGCGCAGGTCGGTGGCCGCATCGCCCAGCGCATTCATTGGTGGAAGACCTACACACACGGCCGCGACACGCAACTCACTCGCACGAGCGGCAGCAATCCGGGAGGAATGGCGAGCTCCGCCGACAACGCAATCTCGGGCTTCCTCCGCGCAGGCAGTTCACCCATCCAGGCCGTCCTCGAATACGCCCACCCCGTTAACGCCAATGGGCTGGTGTTGATGGATGCGCCGGCATATGCGGCGGTCTCCGCGACCGGTCAGGTGGCCAGCGGCGCCAACCTGGTGGCGCTGACCACGGGCTTGGGCTCCACATTCGGTGCAGCCGGTGTGCCGACGGTGAAGCTGGTCAGCAACTCGGCCGCATTCGCACGCATGGAGGACGACTCGGACATCGACTGCGGCCCTGTTCTCGACGGGAGCACCGGCGTACTGGAGATGGCACAAGTGGTGCTCCAGCGCTGGTTGGAATACGCGAGCGGCGAACTCACGAAGAGCGAGGAGCTTGGCGTAGGCGACAACGAGTATGTGCCCTGGCCGATCGGCGTGCTGGCCTGAAGGCGAAGCGCTCCTCCCGAAGGCCCCTTCCTGCCCTTGCTCAACGAACTCCTCTCACGATGACCACCACCGCCAAACCCATCACTCCGACGCTTTCCTCGACAGTCAAGCCCTCCGACGCCGTGCTCCGCAATCCCTTCATCCGCCTCGACCCGAAGGACAACGTTGTCGTCGCGCGCATGGAAGTTCCCGCAGGCACACCTGTTCCAGCCGAGGGTGTGACGACACTCCAGGCCGTGCCCGCTGGCCACAAGATGGCGACTCGCGCGATAGCGAAGGGGGCGCCCGTACTGAAGTACAACACCGTAATCGGCTTCGCATCCGAGGACTTGCCCGCCGGCACCTGGATGCACAGTCACAACATCGCCTTCGGCGACTTGGTCAAGGACTACAGGCACGGCCTGGACTACGCGCCGACAGTGCTGCTGTCGCCGGGCGACCGGGCTCGCTTCCATGGCATCGTGCGCGCAGACGGGCGCGTGGCCACGCGCAACTACATCGGCGTGTTCATCGTCTCCCACAGCGGCGCCACCGTGGCGCGCCAGATCGCCCGCTTCTTCGATGCGGACGAGCTCGCTGCCTATCCCCATGTCGACGGCGTCGTTCCCTACATCCACGAACAAGGCTCGGGAATGGAACGCAGCGGTGAGCCTATGGACATGCTGCGCCGCACGATCGGAGGCTATGTGAAGCACCCCAACACGGCAGGCGCATTGGTCATCGCGTTGGGCCAGGAACACAACGAACTTGAGGCCTTCCTCGAACACCAGGGTCTGGTCCGCGGCCCGATGCTCCAGACACTCGTCATCCAGGATGCAGGCGGTACCAAAAAAGCAATTGCAGCCGGCATCGAGATCGTCCGTGCCATGCTCCCGCAAGCCGATACAGCGCGGCGCGAGTCAGTGTCTGCAGAGCACATCATGGTCGGGATGCAGTGCGGCGGCTCAGACGGCTTTTCCGGTCTGTCCGCCAACCCCGCGCTTGGCGCGGCCATGGAAATACTGATTCGCAACGGCGGCACGGCCATCCTTTCCGAGACCTCCGAGATCTACGGCGTAGAGCACACGCTGACAGCGCGAGCACGCACGCCCGAGATCGGCCAAAAGCTCGTGGCCCGAATCGACTGGTGGCTCGAGTACAACAAGGGACGCGACACGCAGATCAACGGCCAGGTGAGCCCTGGCAACAACGCTGGTGGCCTCGCGAACGTGTTGGAGAAGTCGCTCGGCGGGGCCAAGAAAGGTGGCAACGCACCGTTGATGGAGGTTTACGAGTACGCCCAGCCTGTGACACAGCACGGTCTGGTATTCATGGACACGCCCGGCTATGACCCGGTCTCCGCCACCGGACAGATCGCGGGCGGAGCCAATCTCATCTGCTTCACGACGGGCCGCGGCTCGTGCTTCGGCTCGGTGCCCTCTCCCACCATCAAGTTGGCCAGCAACACACCAATGTACGCGCGCATGGAGCCTGACATGGACATCAACTGCGGCCCTGTGATCGACGGTGACGCCACCATTGCCGACATGGGCCAGCGGATCTTCGAGCAAGTGCTGCGCCACGCCTCCGGCGAGAAGACGAAGAGCGAGGCCTTGGGGGTGGGGCTCAACGAGTTTGTGCCCTGGCCGCTCGGCATCGCCGACTGAACCAGACGTTCAGTCTCAACATGCGGGACGCTATCACAAGCCCATCGGGATAACCCTGCAGAAGTTCAGAGTCAGCTCCGGTTCAATGGAAACGCTTTCATTCAGGACTTCAAAACGTCCACCAAGTTCTTTCATTCGAGCCCTCCAAGGAGATCCCATGCACAAACGCCAACTAGTTTTGACCGCCATCGCGCTGGTGACCGCCGCATTTGCACCCCTGGCCGTCCACGCCCAGGCTGACTACCCGAACAAGCCCGTGAAAATCATCGTGCCGTTCCCTGCGGGAGGCACCAGCGACCTGATGGGGCGGATCATCGCGGAGGAGCTCGGCAAGCAGCTCAAGCAGCCCTTCATCGTGGACAACAAGGGCGGCGCCGGCGGTGCGATCGGCGCGGACCAGGCTGCCAAGGCGGCACCGGATGGCTACACGCTCGTGCTGTCCGGGATTGGCAGCAACGCCGTCATTCATGGCTTCCAGGCGCCCAAGCCGAACTACAAGGAAAGCGATTTCATCCACATCTCGCAACTCGCCGCCGGCCCCAACGTGCTCGTCGTGAACCCGGACTTCCCCGCGAAGACTTTCAAGGAATTCATCGCCTATGCCAAAGCGAACCCGGGCAAGGTGAACTACGGTCAGGTGCCCGCCTCTTCGGGTCACCTGACGACGGAATACCTCAAGCAGGTTGCAGGTCTGGACATCGTCGGCATCCCTTACAAGGGAGGCGGCCCCGCGCTGACCGACGTTCTCGCCAATCAGATTCCAGGCATGTTCACCAACCAGGACGCGGCGCTTCCTCACGTCAAGGCAGGAAAACTGCGGGCACTGGCCGTCACCAGCCTGACAAGGAATCCGCTATACCCCGACACGCCCACCGTCGCCGAGTCGGGCTACCCCGGCTTCAGCGCAGTGTCCTGGACTGGTCTCTCGGCACCGAAGGGCACGCCCAAGGCGATCGTCGAAAAGCTAGAGGCAGCCATGGTCAAGGCGTTCAACGATCCAGCGGCTCGCGCCAAGCTCGAGAGCACCGGCTTCGTCGTGGTCGCATCGAAGTCCGTCGACTACACGAAGTTCGTCGAGTCGGAGAACGCACGCTGGGCCGAGGTGATCCGCAAAGGCGGTCTCAAGCCCGAATGATCCGTCGACTTTTCGCATCTCAACACTGAAAGCTTCTCCATGGCATCTGCTGTCGAATCCAACATCGTTTCTTACGCCAAGGTGGCGGAGGGCGCGCGCACCGCGGCTGAAACGGGCGACCGCATCGACTCCGTGAAGGTGTCGCTGATATTCCTGCCGCTGGCTACGCCGGTGAGTGACGCCAAGGTGCTCACGGGGCGGCAAAAGCCGCTGACCGAGATCGCCTTCATCTTTGCCGAAATCCGGACACGCGACGGGCTGGACGGCATCGGCTTCGGCTACAGCAAGCGCGCAGGCGGACCCGGCATGTACGCGCACGCCAAGGAAATCGCTCCCAACCTGCTGGGAGAAGACCCGAGCGACATTCAGAAGATTTTCACCAAACTGCTGTGGGCAGGCGCCAGCATGGGGCGCAGCGGCATGACGACGCAGGCGATCGCGCCATTCGACATCGCTTTGTGGGATCTCAAGTCCAAACGTGCCAAGCTGCCGCTGGCCAAGTTGCTTGGCGCACACCGCGACTCAGTGCAGTGCTACAACACCTCGGGCGGCTATCTGCACACGCCGCTGGACCAGGTGCTCAAGAACGTCGAGATCTCGCAGCGAAGCGGCATTGGCGGCATCAAGCTCAAAGTGGGCCAGCCAGACCTTTCGATCGACATCGAGCGCGTGGGTGCCGTGCGCAAGTTGTTGGGCGACAGCTTCCCGCTCATGGTCGACGCCAATCAGCAATGGGACCGTCAGAAAGCCACCCGCGCATGCCGCGCCTTCGAAGGTTTCGACCTCACCTGGATCGAGGAACCGCTGGACGCCTACGACTTCGAAGGCCATGCCCAGTTGGCAACGCGATTCGACACCGCGATCGCCACAGGCGAGATGCTGACGAGCGCGGGAGAACATGCGCAACTGATTCTGGCCGAAGGCAGCGACTTTATTCAGCCCGATGCGCCGCGCGTCGGCGGCATCACGCCGTTCCTCGAGATCATGGCGCTCGGCGCGATGAAGGGGCGCAAACTCGCGCCGCACTTCGCGATGGAGATCCATCTTCACCTTGCCGCTGCGTATCCGATCGAACCTTGGCTGGAGCATTTCGAGTGGCTCGGCCCGATGTTCAACGAGCAGATGCACCTGCAGGACGGGCGCATGCATGTGTCGGATCGCCATGGCCTGGGCTTCAGCCTGAGCGAGCAAGCCATTTCCTGGCGTGCCGATAGCGAGACCTTCGGCAAAGCGTCTTGATCGCGCAGGACATCGGCACGCCTGCAACGGCAGAGGACGTGCTGGTGGCGGCGCGCGCGCTGCAGGGCGTCGCGCACCGGACGCCCGTCATGCAGTCGCACACGTTGAACGAGCGCCTCGGCGCCGAGATCTTCTTCAAGTGCGAAAACCTCCAGCGGATGGGCGCCTTCAAGTTCCGAGGTGCCTTCAACGCCGTCGCGCAACTGGACCCCGAGAGGCGGGCCGCCGGCGTCATCACCTACTCGTCGGGGAACCATGCACAGGCAACCGCGTTGGCAGCGCGGCTGCTGGGCACGCGCGCCACCATCCTGATGCCCGGCGATACGCCAACGGTCAAGCGCGATTCGACGCGTGGATACGGTGCCGAGGTCGTGCTGTACGACCGTCTGGGGGATGATCGAGAGGCGATGTGCGCGACGTTGGTAAAGGCGCGCGGCTTGACGTTGATCCATCCCTTCGACGACAACCGGGTGATTGCAGGCCAGGGCACTGCGGCACTGGAGCTGATCCAGGAGGTCGGTGAGTTGGACTCGCTGCTGACTCCCTTGGGCGGCGGCGGCCTGCTTGCCGGCAGCGCCCTCGCCGCGCATCTGCTGTCCCCACGCTGCCAGGTGGTGGGCGTGGAACCCACCGCCAGTGACGACGGCCAGCAGTCGCTGCGCGCAGGGCGCATCGTGCGCATATCACCGCCGCAGTCGATTGCGGAAGGAGCGTTGGGCACGCAACTGGGCGAGCGCAACTTCGAGATCATTAGGCACCACGTCCACGACGTCGTCACGGTCGAAGACGCAAGCATCGTGCATGCCATGCAATGGTTGGCCCAGCGCATGAAGATGGTGGTCGAGCCCACGGGCGCACTGGGCCTTGGCGCACTGCTGGAGCACGTGCTGCCGGTGCATCGCAAGCGCGTGGGCGTGATCCTCAGCGGCGGCAACGTGGATCTGCGGCGCTATGCGGCCTTGCTGGCTGGCGCCCCGACAGCGATCGACTGATCGGAAGCCATCGAGGTCGAGAAGGCTTCTCCTCTTGACCCCGGTCGTCTCTCGCAATTACTCCGTATCGACAATCTCTACCCAGTTGGCACCTTTGCCAGCCGGCGCACCGGCGACGCGCTTGAGAGCACCGGACTGCGGATTGATGGCATAAAGACCCACCTCAGCACTCTTTCCCCCGTCACGACAAGCCAACGGCCGCGAGGGTCGATGGCGATGCCGCGTGGCTGCTTTTCCACCTCGATCGTGGCCTGGTAGCTCAGCGCTCCGGTCACAGGATCCGCGCGATACGAGGTGACGGTGCTGCTGGTTCGCTCGGTTGTGTAGACAAAGCGTCCATCGGGCGAGACTTTGATGTCTGCGGCCCAGATCCGCGGCGTGTCATCCACCTTCTCGCCCTGACCCAGCGGCGGGCGGATCAAACCTTTCTCGAGCTTGTAGCGAGCGGCCGGCACGCCGTCGAAAGATCCCTTCGCGCTCAAGGCGCCTGTCTTGCGATCAATCGCATAGGTGGTCACGGAACCGAACAACTCGCTCAGCACATACAGGAAGTTGCCATTGGGCGACGGTGCGGAGTGACGCGGCCCCGACCCCGCCTCGGCAGGCGCAAAGCCTGCATCGATCGGAGCCAGCGCGCCGCTGTGCTCGTCGAATGCAAATTGCAGCACGCGGTGCACACCGAGGTTTCCGACGTAGACAAAGCGATTGCTGGGGTCCACCACGATCGAATGCGCGTGGCGCCCCGTCTTGATCAGTTGGAGCGTTTCGCCCTGTGCCACGCCGTTGGGACCAATGGGATTGACGCTGATCACGTCACCGCCGAACGAGGCACCGAACAGATACCTTCCGCCGCGGTCGGACGAGATGTAAGCCATGCTGTCTGGCAAATTCGCCGTCGCAAGTCGATCAAGCGCACCACTTCGCGCGTCGATCCGATAGGTCACGACCGAATAAGGCTGCGACCGCACGGAAGCATAGAGATGCCGACCGTCCGGGCTCAGCGCGAGCGGCATCACCAGTTTTCCCGTCGGCGTCGTGGCAAGCGGCTGCAGTGTGCCGCCTGCTGCGTCAATGCGGTAACTGGAGATCGTGCCGTCCTCCGCATTCGACACGTAGGCAAATGTTCCGGCGTGGGAGGCTGCGCCAAGCGACGCGATAGCCAGCAGGACCAGAGGTTTCAGTGATTGCATTGGTGATGTCTCCCAAAGGTTTCACACGCGCACTTCGGCGCCGCGGGTGTTGACGTACAAGCTGTAGATCGAATGACTGGACGCCATGAACAGGCGGTTGTTGTCAACGCCGCCGAAGCACAGGTTGGCGCAGCGTTCCGGCAGGCGGACGTGGCCGATGGGTTTGCCCTGAGGGTTGAAGACGATCACGCCATCCAACGTTGCGGGGTCCACGCCCGGCATACCGCTCGAACCCCATCCCGCCCAGATGTTGCCGTCAACGTCGCACTTGATGCCGTCGAGCGCTCCAGCCGGCAAACCGGCATCGACATGCTTGCGCTTGCCCGCGAGGCGGCCGTCTGCCGACACCTCGTAGGCCCAGATCAGCCGGTGCGGCTGCGCGCGACCCTCGATGACGTACAGCGTCTTCTCATCGGGAGAGAAGCACAGGCCATTGGGGCCCTGAAGGTCGCTGATCGCCTGCGTCACCTTGCCGCTTCTGCCGTCGATGCGATAGACCGCGTGCGGCAGTTCCTGCTTACCGATACGCCCCTCGTAGTCGTTGGTCAGTTGAAATGGCGGATCCGTGAACCAGATCGATCCATCGGAACGGCAGACGATGTCGTTGGGCGAGTTGAAACGCTTGCCTTCGAAGTTGTCTGCCAACACGGTGATCTTGCCGCTTGGCTCCGTGCGCACGATTCGACGTCCCACGCCGCCCACTGCCGCCCCTTCGCAAGTGACGAGCCGGCCCTGCGTATCTCGCGTATTGCCATTGGCGTAGTTGGCAGAGGCGCGGTAGGTCGTGGACTGCCCTGTGGCTTCATCCCAGCGAACAATGCGATTGTTGGCGACGTCGCTGAACAGCAGGTAGTTGCCGTCGCCCACCCACACAGGGTCCTTCGGCCCAGCGGAAACCCGTCGCCAGCCGTTCCACTCCTGCGCTGTAGAGCCGGTACTTGGCGAACGACGGGTCAAGGATCTCGATCGCGGGATCGGGGTAGCGCTGCGATGGTGCCCATGCATTTGCGCTATTGCTTTGAGCGCCCGCTGTCTGCGCCAGCGCACCGGCGCCGAGTGCCAGACCCGCCGCGAGCAGGGTGCGCCGGTCTTTCTTTACGCTCGTCAGCGCGTGCGTACGGCTGTTGATAGCCATGGAGTCTCCTTGTTGAATCGTTGATATGAGCCGCGCATGTCGGCGCATGCGCGGTAGTTGGCACGGACGATACGAGCGATGTCAGCAACCGGAAACCGGCGTGCCCGTCTCATGTCCCAAGGGGTGAGATGCACGCTCCAAAACAAGGGATTGCCCGGAGGAATGGGAAGCGGTTCCGATGCGCCTTCACGCCTTGAAAAGTACATTGGCAGACGTTGTGCCACCGACTTGCATCTCATGACTCACACACTTCCTCATTCGCCTTCCACTGTCGAAGGCGCCGCCGAGTCTCGCTATCCAGCGGACAGGCTCCTCGAAGATGTCACGAAGCTGTTCGTGCACGCGGGGCTGGCGGCTGACAAGGCAGGCACCGTCGCAAGCACGCTGCTCGATGCAGACATGATGGGTCACGCCACGCATGGCCTCGTGCTGGTGCCTTGGTATCTGGAAGCCATCGAGAGCGGCAGCCTGGCTCACGCAGGAGAGATAGAAGTTGTCTCCGACCGGGGTGCCTGCGTCGCATGGAACGGGCATCGGCTCCCCGGGGCCTGGCTGATCCATCGCGCGATCGATCTTTCGCTCGAACGGATCGCTGAACACGGTGTCTTCACGATCACGATCGCAGGCGCACATCACACAGGCGCCCTGGCCACCTACCTGCCGCGCCTCACCAGCCGGGGACTCATGCCGATTCTCAGTTGTTCGGGGCCGGCATCGAGCGGAGTGGCACCTTTTGGCGGTATGCGTCCCCTATTCACTCCCAATCCGTTGGCAGCCGGCATACCAACATCGCAGGACCCGATGCTCCTGGACATCAGCTCCTCGATCACTACCAATAACCGGGCCAGGCAACTGGCGAGCGAAGGTCGGAGATTTCCAGGCGCTTGGGCAATAGATGCCGAAGGACACGCGACCGATGACCCCGTGGCGGCGGTCCAGGACGGCGGCTCACTGCTGCCCGTGGGCGGGCTGGACCACGGCCACAAAGGCTACGGCATGGCGTTGCTGGTAGAGGCGCTCACTCAAGGGCTCTCGGGTCTGGGGCGCAACAGCCGACCCAAGGGCGTGGTGATGAACGTGTTCCTGCAGGTGATCGATCCCGCGGCGTTCGGCGGGACCGACGCGTTTGTCACCGAGACCACGTGGCTCGCCGATGCATGCCGCGACAATCCGCCACGACCGGGCGTGCGCAAGGTACGCGTGCCGGGCGAGCAAGCAATGGTTCTGCATCGCGCGGCCCAGAAGCATGGCGTGCCGCTGTCGGCTGGCACCATCGCCGCGCTGGCGGATCGTCTACGTGCGGCGGGGCTGCCCGTGCCCACACCGCTCTAACGCAGTTCAGGCCGTGTAGTCCACCGCGGCCCACTCGAAGTAAAGCTTCAGGTCTGCCACCAGTGCCTGATGCAGCGGGTGGAACAGGTACTCGTCGAGCGCATTCGCGTCGGCCACCTCAGACTCGAGCACATAGTCCCAGCAGATCGGGCGGTTTACTTCGTTCGCCGCGACATGCCATTTCTGGATCGCGGGAATCTGCGCTCCCAACGCCGCCATGCGGTCGGCCAGATCCTTCTCGCGACCTGCATCTTTCTCGACGTCTTGCCTGCGCCGAAACAGAACGACGTGACGCATCATGCGGGAACCCCCTTGCGGTCGAGAAGCCACTGGGGCGCGTCCTGCAAAGCGACAGGGCGCAGGAAGCGGTCGAGCGCGGCATAGCCGACCGAGGTGGTGAACGGGACCGTAGAGGCGGGGAATGGCCCGCCGTGGTGCTGTCCCGCCGTCACAGCAACGCCCGTCGGGAAGCCCGCGAACAGCACACGCCCGGCGATGCGCGATGCGGCGCGCACCAACGAGACGTTGTCGTCCGTGGGCGCGTCCGCGCCCCAAACGGTGACCGTGAGCGAGCCACCCACCGCGTCCAGGACATCAATCACCTGCTCGATTCCGGATACACGCACGACGATCGCGGCGGGACCGAAGACCTCCTCATGCAACTTGTGGGATGAAAGGAATCCTTGAGCATCGATCTGCGCCAGGTACGGCCGCGGCGACACGTCATCGGCCGCGGCAGGCTCAGCCAACAGCGCCTTCAGTTTCGGTTCGCCAGCCCACTGCGCGCAGCCCTGGTCAAAACCTTTGCGCATCTGCGGCGTGAGCATCTCGTGTGTCTTGGCGCCACGCAGCGCCTCCGAAAGCTGCGCGACGAAGGCATCGCCACTCTCGCCCGCGGGCACCAAGACGATGCCGGGGCTGGTGCAGAACTGGCCGGTGCCCATGGTGATGGAGCCGGCCAGCGCTTGCGCCAGTTCGGCCCCCTTCACAGCCAGGGCCGCGGGCAATGCGACAACCGGGTTGACGGAGCCAAGCTCGCCATAGAAAGGAATCGGCTGCTTCCGACCACGGGCCGCACTTTCGAGTGCGAGCCCACCGCGCACCGATCCCGTGAACGCTGCAGCCTGGATGAGCGGATGCTCGACCAGTGCCACGCCGATCTGGGATCCGGGGCCGTCGACCAAGCCCAGAAGTCCCACCGGCAAGCCCTGCGTCGCAATCACATCGCGGGCCAGCCCTGCGACGGTGTGCGACAGGCCCTGGTGGCCACCGTGTGCCTTCACGATGACGGAGCAACCTGCAGCCAGCGCCGAGGCGGTATCGCCACCCAGCACGGAGAACGCGAACGGGAAGTTGCTGGCGCTGAACATTGCAACAGGGCCTACGGGAATACGCACCCGAACCAAATGCGGATGGCCCACAGGCGGGCTGCCGGCCACGGCCGGGTCGTCCTCGAAAGCAAAAGCGGCGCCCTGCTCCACCCGCGTTGCAAAGCCACGCAACTGGAAGGCAGTGCGATCGAGTTCACCGTTGAGTCGCGCCGGACCCAGATGCGTTTCCGAATCGGCCAGCAGGACGAGCCGCTCACGGTTGTCTTCGAGCACTTGCGCGAGGCCGCGCAGCAATGCCGCGCGGGTTTGCGCGCCGGAACTGGAGAACGACTGGAAGGCTTCGTGCGCTGCCTTGACAGCGGCATCGACGTCCGCAACGGTGCTTTGGGGATACGACGTCATCGTCACGCGCTCTGGAGGTTGTAGCCGCGAGCTGCGTAGTCGAAGCCAACCAGTTCGTTGATCGGGGTGCTCTTGTCGGCCGGCGACGCGTAGTACGCACGGATCTCCTTGATCCGTCCGTCTTCGAAGTCGTACCACTCGGCGCCACGCAGCGCCGTGCCGCTCTTGTTCTTCCAGTGGGTCCACTCGATCATGGCCTCCGGCTTGTCATGGCTCACGATGATGCGTTCGATGGTCCATTGCGAGCCCAGCGTCTCCACGCACCATTGCCACTTCCGGGCGATGGTGTCTGCGCTCTTCCAGGGCACCTCAGGCAGGCCGGAGGGGAAATAGTGCACGGCATCGGGAGTGAAGCAATCGACCAGCGCCTGATAGTCGGCGGCGTTGCAGGCATCGAAGTAGCGACGGATCAAGGCGTCGTAGTAATCGGGTGTGTAGGTAGTGGTGGTCATCGGTCTGCTTCCAGGTTCAGTTCAAAGAATTCAGCGCTCGCCAGCAGGCTTCGCCGCAGGAATTGGAGGCCGTCCGTCGGCCACCCACTGCTTGTGCTGCTGCCGCGTGGCGTCGCTGGGCGGATACAGGCCCCACAGGGCTTCGCCGGCCTGCACGCGCAGCGCGAGGTAAGCCTCGATGTCGTCGCGCTTCTCGCACAGGTCGGCCATCTCTTCAGCCATGTGTGCGGGGATCACAGTGATGTTGTCGCCGTCCCCGTGGATCACGTCGCCCGGGTACACGGCCACGCCGGCGCAACCGATCGGCACGTTCAGGTCGGCCACATGGTGATAGGACAGTCGGGTGGTCGCGGTGACGCCCGTGCACCAGATCGGAAAGTCCATCTCCGACAGCTCGGTGCCGTCGCGGAAGGTACCGTCGGTGATCACGCCGCGCGCACCGCGCATCATCATCCGGGTGATCAGCATGTTGCCCATGGACGCCGCGCGGCCGTCCTGGTTGCTGTCGATCACGAGCACGTGACCCGGCTCGATCTGCTCCACGCCGACCCATTGGAGGTTGTCTGCACTGGGGCTGGTCGTGAGGTTGTCGTAGCGGTCGACATCCTCTCGCGCAGGAATGAAGCGCATCGTGTACGCGCGACCCGCGAAGGGCTTCATCTTTTTGCTCAGCGGCGTGAGTCCGTGCAGCACTGGCTGGCGAATGCCCTTGATGTAAAGCTGCGTCGTGAGCGAGCCGCTGGTGGCCTTGGCCAGGCGGTCCAGGACCGAATCGGGCACGTGCGGCGCTGCGGGGCGCTGAGGGATGGAGGCGAGGGGTGCGGCAGGTTGGGTCATGGTGGTGGGCAGAAGCAAGACGGCTTGTCTCAGATTGTGGGAATCGGATGAGCTGCGGGCTCGTGCCGATCTCGTGGCGCTATCGTAAGAATGAAGCGCACCAAATAAAATAGGAGCCCTGGCTCAGAGCACCCTAGAGCCCGTTCAAGTACCACCATTTGAGACAAAGTGACCAAAAACATCGGCGAAGGAACTGGGGCCTTGGAAAAGGCCCTCGACGTGCTCGAGGCGGTAGGCGCGGCGCCTGAGGGTTTGAGCCAGACGGAGCTGGCCGATCGGTTGGCGATCCCGCGTACCACGGTGTATCGCCTGCTCGCCACGCTGGTGACGCGCGGCTTGCTGAGGCGCGACCAGCTGCGCAAGGTGTACTGCCTGGGTTTTCGGTGCTTCGAGATGGCTCGCCAAGCCTATGCGATGCCTGACCTGGTGGCCGCCGCCGCTATCGAGCTCCGTACGTTGCGCGACCTGACCGGCGAGACCTCCTATCTTGCAGCTCTGGACGGCCGCGAGGTCATTTCGCTCGAGCGCTGCGATGGGGCACACAGCCGGCGCTCGCAGGCTGCGCTCGGGCAGCGCAAACCCATCCATTGCACCAGTCAAGGCAAAGCCATCCTGTCCGTGCTCGACGAGAGTGCTCGCGAGGCCCTGATACGCGAGCTGAATCTCAAGCCGCTCACGCAGCACACCATCACCGACCGACGACGGCTGCAGGCCGAACTCAAGGTGACGGCCGCACGCGGCTATGCCATCGACGACGAGGAGATCGTGCTGGGCGTGCGATGTGTCGGTGCGCCGATTGTCGACACCAATGGACGGGTGCGGGGCGCGATCAGCGTGGCTGGGCCCGCCTACCGGCTCACACCCGACCGCCTTCAACTGCTGGGGCCCGAACTTGCCGACGCGGCACGCCGGGTCGGTGCCCAGTTGCATCCCGAGGCCGCCACTGTCCCGAATGGCGCAGCAGAGCCTGTACCCGGTCACTGGGCGTTTCACGGCGCCTACCCCCTTTGGGACTCGCGGAATCAGTGCCTGTACTGGGCCGACAGGCTTGCGCCCGCGGTGCACTGCACACTGGGGGGCGTCGACACTGTGCACGCCTCGTTCGAGCAGCCGATCGTCGCCTTGGTGCAGCGCGATGATGCCGTCTGCGCCGTGGTGGGAGAAGCCATGGTGGCCATTGACCCGGACGGTTCGACCCGGTCCGTAGACCAACCGATTCCTTCCGGCCTGCGTGCGTTGTGCGATGAAGCCGGCGGTCCTCTCTGGGCTGCGGTGGAGCAAGCCGGCGTCACGGTGATTGGACAGTTGCAGTCAGATGGAGGCATCAACGTCCAGTGGCGCGTGAGCGAGGCCGTGCAGTGCCTCAAATGGCGCTCGGAAGATGCCACTCTTTTCGCAGCAGCGCCCGACACCGGCAGCATTCTCATGCTCAAGCCTGGCACACCAGGCGTGCGTCGACTGGCCACCATTCCCAAAGGTTCCGGCTCGGTGAGCGGCTTGGCCTTCGATAGCGAAGGCGGCATCTGGACATGTCTGCAAGGTGGTTGGGGAGTGGTGCGCTTCGCGGCCGATGGCGGTCTGGACAGGGTGGTGGGGCTGCCCGTGCCCTGCCCGACCGACCTGGCCTTCGACGGCCAGTTCTCCAGCCTATACGTCGCTACGGCGCGCCAGTCCGTGAGCCTCGAAGTGCTCAACGACGCGCCTTTGTCGGGGAGGCTTTTCAGGATTGCGGGTGGCAGCCCGAACTGAACCCGCCTCGCCGCGACAATCCACCCTGTTCATCGGCCGCGCCGGGATCGACGAGACACGCGTGTTCTATGCTGCCGGGAGGCTGCGTCCCAACGCGCGCCTCGCGAGCATGGGTTTTGCGGCTTTCCAACGGAGCAGTGCGTGAGCTTCTCGTTGCCATCTCGTGTTCGAATGACCGACGTCGCACGCGAGGCCGGCGTGGCCCGCGTCACTGTTTCACGCGTCATCAGCGCGCCCGAAAGCGTGGCACCCGTCACCCGTGCCGCCGTGGAGGCCGCCATCGCTCGGCTCGGCTTCGTGCCCAACCTCAACGCGGGCACGCTCGCATCAAGCCGTTCGCGCATCGTTGGCGCCTTGGTACCCACGCTGTCAAACGCATGGTTCGCGGACACAATTGACGGGCTGTCGGTCACGCTCTCAGCCGCTGGCTACCAACTGCTGCTGGGCCAGACCCGGTACGACACGCGAGAGGAAGAGCGGCTCGTTGACGCGTTCATCGGTCGTCGGGTCGACGCCATGGTGCTCACCGGCACGCAGCACTCGAGCGGCGTCCGCGCGAAACTTCAGCGCGCAGGAATTCCGGTTGTGGAGTGCTGGGACCTCAGTGATTCACCGATCGACACAGTGGTGGGCTTTTCGAATACTGCAGCTGGTGCAGCCGTGGCACGACACCTGCTGGCGCGCGGGTGCCAGCGGCTTGGCTTTATTGGCGCGCAAGAGCATCGCTCGTCGCAGCGACTTCAAGGATTTCGCGAGGCCGCAAAGGAGATCGGTATCTCGAATGTGGCTGTTCAGCTGGTGCAGCCACCGTCCTCGGTAGACGACGGTGCGCGCAGCCTCGAAGCACTGATCGCTGCGCAGCCTGCGCTCGATGGTTTGTTCTGCAGCAACGACACGCTCGCATTGGGCGCGCTGATGGCTTGCCGGCACAACAAGTGGGTAGTGCCGCAGAGGATCGCGATCGCGGGCTTTTCAGACCTTCCCGTAGCTGCAGCGAGCGTGCCAGCCTTGACGACGGTGCGCATAGAGTCGCGCGAGCTAGGTGAGCGAACTGGCTCTCTGCTCGTGCAACGGTTGCGCGGGGAAACCGAAAACTCGCCGCGGGTGCATGATCTAGGTTTCAAGCTGGTCGTGCGCGAAAGCGCTTGATCACCCAATCCCGCTCGCTCTTCTTGGCAGATGGTTAGAAGATGTCAGGCTCCCCAGCAGACTCACCAAATGCCGTTTGCAGGAAGTCCATGTCGCAGCCCTGGTCGGCCTGCAAAATGTGTTCCGAGAACATCCATCCATAGCCACGCCCAAATCTCTGCTTGGGCGCACTCCATTCTGCGCGACGGCGCGTGAGTTCTTCGTCGTCGACATTCAGATGGATGCGTCGGCCCGGCACATCGATGCTGATGACGTCACCAGTGCGAACCAATGCCAGGTTGCCTCCAACGTAAGCTTCAGGTGCCACATGTAGCACGCAGGCGCCATAGCTCGTTCCACTCATGCGCGCGTCGCTGATGCGAAGCATGTCCCGAACACCAAGCTTCAGAAGCTTCGTCGGGACAGGAATCATTCCCCATTCTGGCATCCCTGGTCCACCTTTCGGTCCCGCGTTACGTAGCACGATGACGTGGTTCTCGGTGATGTCAGCTTCCGGATCATCAATCATCTTTTTGAGGCTCGGGTAATCATCGAATACGACAGCCGGGCCGCTGTGCTGCAGAAACTTGTCGCTCATGGCGCTCGGCTTGATCACGCAGCCATCGGGCGCTAGATTGCCTTTGAGAACCGCGAGCGAACCTTCCGCATACACGCAGTTGTCCAGGCTGCGGATCACATCGTCGTTGTAGACTTGCGCGCCTTCGATGTTCTGGCCCACCGTCTGCCCGGTCACAGTCCTCTCACCTAGGTGCAAGTGCGGCGAAAGCCGATTCATCAACGCGGGCAGTCCGCCCGCGTAGTAGAAGTCTTCCATGAGGTATTGACTCGTACCGTTGGGTCGAATGTTGGCGATCACAGGCACCGACCGACTGATGCGATCAAAGTCCTGCAATCCGACGTCAGTCCCCGCACGGCGCGCCATCGCGATCACGTGAATGATCGCGTTGGTCGAGCAGCCCATCGCCATTGCGACTGTGATCGCATTGAGGAACGCGTTGCGCGTCTGTATTTGTGATGGCCGCAAGTCTTCGTGCACCATTTCCACGATCCGTCGACCGGCGTGTGCGCTCATCCGCTGATGCCCCGCGTCCACGGCTGGGACGGCGGAGGCACCCGGCAGTGACATGCCCAGGGCCTCGGCAATAGCGGTCATGGTGCTCGCAGTGCCCATGGTCATGCATGTTCCTGGACTGCGCGCAATACCGCTGATGATGCCGTCCCACTCAGGCTCGGTGATGACGCCTGCGCGGCGATCGTCCCAATACTTGAACGCATCCGATCCCGAGCCGAGCGTGGTGCCACGTGAGTTGCCACGCAACATCGGCCCCGCGGGCAGGAAGAGCGCAGGTACATTTGCACTGGTAGCGCCGAGCAACATGGCCGGGGTAGTCTTGTCGCATCCACCCATCAGTACGACTGCGTCAACGGGGTAGCAGCGGATCATCTCCTCCACTTCCATCGCCATCATGTTTCGGTAGAGCAGAGCCGATGGCTTCACGATGGCGTCGTTCAGAGAGATCGTGGGCATCTCGAGAGGAAAACCGCCAGCTTGAAGCACCCCGCGCTTTACATCCTCCACCCGCTGGCGAAAGTGCATGTGGCACGGGTTGTAGTCCGACCAGCTGTTCAAGATGGCCACCAGTGGCTTGCCTTCCCAGTCCTTTCGGTCGTAGCCCATCTGCATGATGCGGCTGCGGTGGTTGAACGTGCGGAAGTCATCGTTCGCCAGCCAGCGCTGGCTGCGGAGTTTCTGGAGTTCGGCCATCTTGGTTATCTCTGATCAATCAGGCTTGATGTTCGCAGCTTTGATGACCTTCGCCCAACGCTCCGATTCGGCCTTGACGCACGCCTGGTACTGTGCCGGCTTGGACGCTGCAACGACGAAGCCTTGTGCCTCAAGCCGGCTCTTGAGGGTGGCGCTATTGAATGCACGAGCGATTTCTTGCTGCACACGATCGACAATCGCTTGTGGAGTGTTCTTTGGCGCAGACAGGCCGACCCACGAGTTGGCTTCGAAGCCAGGATACCCAGACTCTGCAATTGTCGGGACGTCAGGGTAGAGCGGAATTCGCTCAGCGCTCGTCACGGCGAGCGCACGCAGCTTTCCAGCCTTCACGTGTGGCAGTGCCACATCTTGGTTGATGAACATCACCGGGACCTGGTTGGCCAGCAGATCGTTGAGCGCGGGCGCACCTCCGCGGTACGGGATGTGCTGCATGTCTGTGCCAGTGCGCTGCTTCAAGAGTTCCATGGCAAGGTGGCCCGACGAACCCGAGCCTGAACTCGCATAGCTGAGCTTGCCGGGATTGGCCTTCGCATACGTCATGAACTCCTTGAAGGTCTTGGCCTGAAACTGCGGATTGGCGACCAGCACGTTGGGGCCACTGATCAGCTGCGTGATGTGGACGAAGTCTTTGTTGGTGTCGAACGGAATCTTCTCGTACAGACCGGGATTGATGCCGTTCGAGCCGACACCGGACAGCGCAAGCGTGTAGCCGTCGGGCGCCGACTGTGCCGCCATTGCAGTTCCAATGTTGCCGGCGACGCCCGAGCGGTTGTCGACGATGAAGGGCTGCTTCAGGGCGCGGCCCAGCTCTTCAGCGGCCAGACGGGCCATCTGGTCCGAGGTGCCGCCAGCAGGGAACGGCACGATGAGCTTGACAGGTCGCGAAGGCCACCCATCCGCTTGTGCGAACGAGGCAGGAATGAAGGCGCTAGCAGCTGCGATAGCGCCTGCCGAAATGATGATGCGGCGGGTAAAAGTCAAGGTTTGTCTCCGATGAGTAAGCGAATGCGCCCTCGGCTCTGCGGCCGCTCGGCACGGTGAGATTCAGTGGCGCGCGGCTCAGCGCACGCCGGCCGCTTGAAGCAGACCGCGGGTGTAGCCCAATGCGAACGACATGAAGCGCTCGCGCCCTTCGTCGATTTCCGACACGGGAACATGATCAGGGCACAGGGGCCCCGCATAGCCACCACGCTGGTAAGCCTTCACTGCTTCATACATGTCGACGTCGCCCTCGTCGGGAAACACTTCCTGAAAGTCGAGGTAGCCGCCACGAATGTTGCGGAAATGGACCATGAAGATTCGGCCGGTCGAAGCGAATTCCTCAATCACGGGAATCATGTGTTTGCCTGGCTCCTTGAACATCTCAGCCACGGTGCCCTGGCAGAAATTCAAGCCATGGTTCTTGCTGGACGAAAGCGCGAGAAATCGTCGAATCCCGTCAGCAGAGCCCACGACGTGTTCGATACCGTTCAGGCCTCCCACTGGGTACGCCGGGTCGTGCGGGTGACAAGCGAGCCGCACCCCTGCCTTGTCAGCGGCCGGCACCAGCCCTTCCACCAGAAACTCGATGGCGTCCCAGCCGGCCTTTTCCGTCACGGGCGGTACTTCACGCGCCATCTTCTGGCCACACAATGCCGCCGATGCAGATCCGCCCTCTTCCTGGTTGCTGGGGTAGCCAACCCCCCAGTACGAGTGCTTGCGATCTTCATCGGCCGAATATTCGGCATACACGAAGCCAGAGTTCTGAGCACCACCGCGTCCGGGCTTAAGGCCGGTGCGGGTGATGCCGACCATCTGCACGTTGTACTTGAGGCAGGTGATCCCAGCGTCGGCGGCCTTCTGGATGTTGGCTGCAAGCATCGCGCGCTGCTTACGCGCGCCGTCGAGGTCCGTGAGCGAGTCGAGCAGGATCGAGCCCACGTCGAGGGCGAAAACGTCGAGTGAATCGCCCCGGATTTTGTGGAGGCTCAACACTCTGAGAGGATTGAGCCATGAAGAAGTCGAACAAGTTCTCACCCGAGGTGCGTGAGCGCGCAGTGA
>MEED01000033.1 GCA_001724855.1 Lautropia sp. SCN 69-89 | reverse complement strand
GTTGTAGCGCTTGGCCAGCTCGATCGCCGCGAAGGTTTCGGTGAGCGTGCCGATCTGGTTGATCTTCACCAGGATCGAGTTGGCGATGCCCTCGTCGATTCCGCGCTGCAGCAGCTTCGTGTTGGTGACGAACAGGTCGTCGCCCACCAGCTGCACCCGGTCGCCGAGCACGTCGGTGAGCAGCTTCCAGCCCTCCCAGTCGTTCTCGGCCATGCCGTCCTCGATCGAGATGATCGGGTAGCGGTCGCACCAGGTGGCCAGCAGGTTGGTGAAGTCTTCGGCGGAGAGCACCATGCCCTCGCCGTCGAGGTGATAGCGGCCGTCGCGGAAGAATTCGGAACTGGCGCAATCGAGGCCGAGCGCGATCTGGCGCCCGGGCTCGTAGCCGGCCTTCTCGATCGCCTCGAGGATCAGGCGGATCGCTGCCTCGTGGTTCTCGACGCTGGGCGCGAAGCCCCCTTCGTCGCCCACCGCGGTGGACATGCCGCGCTCGTTGATCAGCTTCTTCAGCGCGTGGAACACCTCGGCACCATAGCGCAGCGCCTCGCGCAGGTTCGGCGCCCCCACCGGCAGGATCATGAACTCCTGCAGGTCGAGGTTGTTGTTCGCGTGCGCGCCGCCGTTGATGACGTTCATCATCGGCACCGGCAGCGACATCGCGCCCGAGCCGCCGAAGTAGCGATACAACGGCAGGCCCGACTCCTCGGCCGCGGCCTTGGCCACCGCCATCGAGACCGCCAGCATCGCGTTGGCGCCGAGCCTGCCCTTGTTCTCGGTGCCGTCGAGATCGATCAGCGTGCGGTCGATGTAGGCCTGCTCGGCCGCGTCGAGCCCCATGATCGCTTCGGAGATCTCGGTGTTGACGTTCTCGACCGCCCTGAGCACGCCCTTGCCGAGGTAGCGCGCCGGGTCGCCGTCGCGCAGCTCGATCGCCTCGCGCGAACCGGTGGAGGCGCCCGAGGGGACCGCCGCGCGACCCATGACGCCCGACTCGAGCAGCACGTCGCACTCGACCGTGGGGTTGCCGCGCGAATCGATGATCTCGCGGCCGATGATGTCGACGATCGCGCTCATGCGGGCTCCACTCCCTGCACCACCACCATGTTGAAGAACTCGGTGGCGCCGGCGCGCCGGGCGCGCGCCTCGCGATACCGCGCCGAGTCGTAGAACGCGCGCGCCGCGGCGAGGTCGGGGAATTCGACCATGACCATGCGGTTCGGCTGCCAGTTGCCCTCGAACACCTCGTGCTGGCCGCCGCGCACGAGGAAGCGGCCGCCGGCAGCCTCGATCGCCGTGGGCGACAGGGCCATGTATTGCTTGTATTTCTCCGGATCGGTCACCTTGATGTCGGCAATCACGTAGGCGGGCATGCGATTCCTTCCTCTGCTAGTCGTGGATCGACTGCTCGGCAAAGCCGTCGCGCTTGACGATATCATCGAGCGCCTTCAGCGTCGCCAGCAGTTCGGCCATGCGGGCGAGCGGCCATGCGTTGGGCCCGTCGGACAGCGCGCGGGCCGGATCGGGGTGCGTCTCCATGAACAGGCCCGAGACGCCGGCGGCAATCGCCGCGCGCGCCAGCACCGGGACGAACTCGCGCTGGCCGCCCGACGAGGTGCCGCGCCCGCCGGGCAGCTGCACCGAATGCGTGGCGTCGAACACCACCGGGCAGCCGGTCTCGCGCATGATCGCCAGCGAGCGCATGTCGGAGACCAGGTTGTTGTAGCCGAACGAGGCGCCGCGCTCGCAGACGAGGATGTTCTCGCCGTCGCCGCCGGCCTCGATCGCCGCCGCGCGCGCCTTGTCGACCACGTTCTTCATGTCGTGCGGCGCGAGGAACTGGCCCTTCTTGATGTTCACCGGCTTGCCCGCCGACGCCACCGCGCGGATGAAGTCGGTCTGGCGCACCAGGAAAGCAGGCGTTTGCAGCACGTCGACCACCGCCGCCACCGGCGCGACCTGGTCGATCTCGTGGACGTCGGTGAGCACCGGCACGCCGACCTGGCGGCGCACCTCGGCGAGGATCTTCAGCCCTTCTTCGAGCCCGGGGCCACGGAACGACGCGCCGGAACTGCGGTTGGCCTTGTCGTACGACGACTTGTAGATGAACGGGATGCCCAGCGAGCCGGCGATTTCCTTCAGCTGGCCGGCGGTATCGAGCGCCAGCTCGCGCGACTCGATCGCGCAGGGCCCTGCGATCAGGAAGAACGGGCGGTCGAGTCCGGCTTCGAATCCGCAAAGGCGCATGCGCGCGTTCCTCAGACCAGCCTCACCACGCCCGGCTCGCTGCGCGCCGGCCGCTGCGCCGCGCGCGCGAGCGCCGCCAGGACGTAGGAGCGGAACAGCGGGTGGCCGGCGCGCGGCGTGGAGGTGAATTCGGGGTGGAACTGCACCCCGACGAACCACGGGTGCGCCATCGGGCCGCTGCGCGGCAGCTCGACGATCTCGGTGAGGGCTTCGGAGGGCGTGCGCGCCGCGACCACCAGCCCCGCCTGCTCGAGCCGCGCGACGTAATGGTTGTTGACTTCGTAGCGATGGCGGTGGCGCTCGTTGACCTCGTCGCCGTAGATCGAAGCCGCCAGCGTGCCCGGCTGCACCGGGCAGCGCTGCGCGCCCAGCCGCATCGTGCCGCCGAGGTCGGAGTGCGTGTCGCGCTTCTCGACGCGCCCTTCGCGGTCGAGCCATTCGGTAATGAGGCCCACCACCGGGTGCGGCGTCTGCGGGTCGAATTCGGTGCTGTTGGCGCCTTCGAGTCCGCAGACGTCGCGGGCGAACTCGATCACCGCCAGCTGCATGCCCAGGCAGATGCCCAGATAGGGCACGCCGTTCTCGCGCGCGTAGCGGATCGCGCGGATCTTGCCCTCGACGCCGCGGCGGCCGAACCCGCCGGGCACGAGGATCGCGTCGAAACCGGCCAGCATCGCCGGCCCCTCGGCCTCGATGCGTTCGGAATCGATGTATTCGATCTGGATGCGGCTCTCGGTGTGAATGCCGGCGTGCACCAGCGCTTCGCTGAGCGACTTGTACGACTCGGTGAGGTCGACGTACTTGCCGACCATCGCGATGCGCACCTCGTGCTTCGGGTTCTCGAGCGAGTGCACGAGGCGGTCCCAGACGCCGAGGTCGGCCGGCTTCGTGTCGAGCCGCAGGATCTCGCACAGCGTGCGGTCGACGCCCTGCTCGTGCAGCATGCGCGGGATCTTGTAGATGCTGGTGGCGTCCCAGACGGAGATTACCGAGTCGAGTTGCACGTTGGAGAAGAGCGAGATCTTCGCGCGCTCGTCGTCGGGAATGCGCCGGTCGGCGCGGCACATGAGCATGTCGGCCTGGATACCGATTTCGCGCAACTTCTGCACCGAGTGCTGCGTCGGCTTGGTCTTGAGCTCGCCGGCCGACGGGATGAACGGCACCAGCGTGAGGTGCACGAAGCAGGCATTGCCGCGCCCGAGCTTCAGGCTCATCTGGCGCGCCGCCTCGAGGAACGGCAGCGACTCGATGTCGCCCACCGTGCCGCCGATCTCCACGATTGCCACCTGCGCGGCCTCGTCCGTGCCCACGCCCGCGCCGCGCTCGATGAACGCCTGGATCTCGTTGGTGATGTGCGGAATGACCTGCACCGTGCGCCCGAGGTATTCGCCGCGGCGCTCCTTCTTGATGACCGACTCGTAGATCTGGCCGGTGGTGAAGTTGTTCGTGCGGCGCATCCGCGCCGAGACGAAGCGCTCGTAGTGCCCCAGGTCGAGGTCGGTCTCGGCGCCGTCTTCGGTGACGAAGACCTCGCCGTGCTGGAACGGGCTCATCGTGCCCGGGTCGACGTTGATGTAGGGATCGAGCTTGAGCAGGGTGACCCGGATGCCGCGCGACTCGAACAGCGCGGCGATCGACGCGGCGGCGATGCCCTTGCCCAGCGAGGACACCACGCCACCGGTGACGAATACGAATTTGGTCATGAGGCTCGCCCGGTAAACCGCGATTATACAGGCGAAGCGCCCTGTTTCCGCTCTTCGCGCAGCCCCGGCCACGGCAGCCGCACGCGCACTTCGGTGCCGCCGGCCTCGCCGCGGGCGATCGTGCAGCGGCCACCGCAGGCCGCGACGCGCCGGGCGAATTCGTCGAACGCCTCGCCCGCCGGACCGCGATCGTCGCCGGCGCTCCACGGCTCGCCGTCGTCGCTCACCTGCAGCCGCAGCTCGTCGTCCTCGCGGATCGCCGAGACGACCACCAGGTCGGCGCCGCGCTCACCCAGGGCCCGCCCGAGCGCGCCATCGGCGATGCGCCAGGCCAGCGTCTCGACCGCGGGCTCGCCGAGCCCGAAGCTGCGGTCTTCGGCGGGCTCGAGCAGCAGCTCGATGCGCGCCCCCGGATGACGCAGCCGCCAGTCGGCCACCAGCGCGCGAAGTCCGTCGGGCAGCGACTCGCCCTGCATCTCGTGGCTGCGCACCCGTGCGAGCAGCGCGCGGATCGACGCGGCCATCGAGTCGGCGCTGCGGCGCACCAGCATCGCCAGCTCCGACAGCGAAGGCTCGCGCCGCGCGAGACGCGTCTCGAGGGTCTCGGCCATCGAGCGCAGTCCGGCCAGCGGCTCGCCGAGCTCACGCTGCACCGCCGCGCCCAGTTCGCGCCGCTGCGACTCGAGCTCGCGCTCGAAGCGCAAGGCCATGTCGCGCTGCAGGTCGCGCTCCGCCTCCACCTCGCGCAGCCGCGCGAGCGCGGCATCGAGCGAGACCTCGGGCTGCAGGGTCAGGTGCCGGATACCGTGCTTCTCGTCCATGGTCCGCCTCAGTTCCTCGAGTATGCGAGGCCAGTGTGCAATGTCGTCGATCGCCAGGTGCGCCGACAGAGCCGGCCGCCCGTCGCCGAGCGACCACAGGTGCAGGTCGTGTATCGAGCCGACCCCGGCCGGACTGCACAGCGAGGCCTCGACCGCCGCCGGGTCGACGCCTTCGGGCGCGGCGTTCATCAGCACCCGGCCGCTCGCGCGCAGCAGCCGTACCGTCGAGACCAGCAGCAGCACCGAGATCGCCAGCGTCAGGAGCGGGTCGACCAGCGTCCAGCCGGTGAACCAGACCACCGTCAGCGCGACGATCGCGATCAGCGAGCCGGCGAAGTCGCCGATGACGTGCAGCAACGCCCCGCGCGTGTTCAGTTCGTGCCGATCGCCATGCAGCAGTCGCCACACCGCGGCGTTGACCAGCAGCCCGAAGACTGCGACCGGCAATGCCACCGTCGGGTCGATCGCGTGCGGCGTATACATCCGGTCGATCGCCTCGTGCACGATGAAACCGAGCACCGCCAGGTAGAACAGGCCGTTCACCAGTGCCGCCAGCGGTTCGATGCGTCCGTAGCCGAAGCTCATGTCGGGCGCGGGCTTGCGCCGCGCCACCCACTGCGCGGTCCAGGCGAGGCCGAGCGCGGCCGCATCGGTGAGCATGTGCACGCCGTCGGAGGCCAGTGCCAGCGAGCCGCTGACCAGCCCCACCACGATCTCGAGCACGCCGAAGCCGAGCACGATCAGCACCGACCAGCCGAGCGCCCGCGACGGTGCATGCACGCGATGGTGCGGATGACCGTGGTCGTCGTGCACGTGCGCCTCGTGGGCGTGGGCCTGATGGTGAGAGTGAGCGGCGTGGGCTGCGCGCTGTTCGGTCATCGTGGGATTGTAGCGGCCCTTATAATCGCTGCCGAAGCGCAAACGATCCAGGCGAGGACATCGATGAGCAAGGTATATCCGAGCGCCGCGGCAGCCCTGGCGGGTGTGGTCGCCGACGGCCAGACGATCGCGGTCGGCGGCTTCGGCCTCTGCGGCATTCCCGAGGCGTTGATCGCGGCGCTGCGCGACTCCGGCGCGAAGAACCTCACCTGCATCTCGAACAACGCCGGCGTCGACGGCTTCGGCCTCGGCCAACTGCTCGCGACCCGCCAGATCCGCAAGATGATCGCCTCGTACGTCGGCGAGAACAAGGAGTTCGAGCGGCAGTACCTCGCCGGCGAACTGGAGCTCGAATTCACGCCGCAGGGCACGCTCGCCGAGAAACTGCGCGCCGGAGGCGCCGGCATTCCGGCGTTCTTCACCCGCACCGGCGTGGGAACCATCGTCGCCGAAGGCAAGGAGCTGCGCGAGTTCGACGGCCACACCTACGTGATGGAGCGCTCGCTGGTGCCCGATGTCTCGCTGGTGAAGGCGTGGATGGCCGACCGCGCCGGCAACCTCGTCTTCCGACGCACCGCGCGCAACTTCAACCCCAACGTCGCGATGGCTGGCCGGCTCACCGTCGCCGAGGTCGAGGTCATCGTGCCCACCGGCGAGCTCGACCCCGACCAGATCCACCTGCCCGGCATCTACGTGCACCGCATCGTGCACAACCCGACGCCCGAGAAACGCATCGAGCAGCGCACCACGCGGCCGCGATAAGGAGAATCGACATGCCCTGGAACCGTGACCAGATGGCTGCGCGCGCAGCGCGCGAGCTGCGCGACGGCTTCTACGTCAACCTCGGCATCGGCCTGCCCACGCTGGTGGCCAACCACGTGCCGGCCGACATGGAAGTGTGGCTGCAGTCCGAGAACGGCCTGCTCGGCATCGGCCCCTTCCCCACCGAAGACGAGGTCGACGCCGACCTGATCAATGCCGGCAAGCAGACGGTGACCACGCTGCCCGGTTCGTCGATCTTCTCGTCGGCCGATTCGTTCGCGATGATTCGCGGCGGAAAGATCGACCTGGCGATCCTCGGCGCGATGCAGGTCAGCGAGAAAGGCGACCTCGCCAACTGGATGATCCCCGGCAAGATGGTCAAGGGCATGGGCGGCGCGATGGACCTCGTCGCCGGCGTGGGCCGCGTCATCGTGCTGATGGAACACACCGCGAAGAAGAAGGACGGCACCGAGGAGCAGAAGATCCTGAAGGCCTGCGCGCTGCCCCTCACCGGCGTGGGCGTGGTCGACATGATCATCACCGACCTCGGCGTCATCGACGTGACGCAGACCGGCCTGAAGCTGCGCGAACTGGCGCCCGGCGTCACGAAGGAAGAAGTCGTCGCGAAGACCGGCTGCCCGATCGACGTTTCGAGCGTGCAGTAGGCTCGGCTGCGCCGCCTGCACGGGCGGCTGGATCGATCTTCGCTCCTTCGAGCGTCGGCGCGTCGGTGGCGAGCGCGAACCCGGGCCCCTTTCCCGGCAAGAGGCATCGGCATGGCCGCCGCACAGCGGCCCGCCCGCCGTCGCCTCCGGCAGCGCGAGCCGACGCGCCCACCATCGCAGTCGAAGCGCTAGCTACCGCAGCCGCGACCCCATGATCGCCCGGCGCGCAAATTCGGGCAGCGGAGCCGACTTGCGCTTCGAGTAGTCGACCCAGACCACCTTGGCCGCCCCCTGCGCATACACGGTGTCCGGATCGTCGGTGCGCAGCATGTCCACCCAGGTCTCGAAGCTCGAGCGCCCCATCGCGCCGACGTACTGGCGCGCCAGCACCGTGCCCGGGTATTGCAGCTCGCGCAGGAAGGTGCAGCTCGCGTTGATGATCAGCGGTCCCTCGCCGGTCGGCTCCGGCCGGAACCCCAGCGTGTCGAACCAGCTGATGCGCAGCTGCTCCATGTAGCGGAAATAGACCGTATTATTCACGTGGCCCATCGCGTCCATGTCGCCCCAGCGGATCGGCATTTCGAGTTCGAAAACCAGGATGCGCTCGCTCACTTGTTTGCCTCGTCCATCGACCGGCGCCCGCGGCCGGCTCGACCGCCACGGCACCGCCTGATCATGATCGCCCATCCCGACCGGGACGCGCTGCAGAACGAAATCCATGCGCGGCCCCGCCAGCCGCTGGCGACGCCGCAGCGAGTGTCGCACATCGCGCTGCTGCGTCCGGCGCGCATCGAGGACCGCACGGCCGACGATCCGCTCACGCGGCTGTGCGCGACCGCCGGCGTCGCCCCGCCCGACACCCGCGACGGACACTGCTTCGCCGACTTCGGCGCATTTCGGCTCAAGCGCGAGCGCCACGGCGAATTCGACGACTACACCGTCTACTGCGATGGCGGCGACGCGCGCACGCCGTTCGCGCGCCCCGCGATCGACGCGCTGCCCGAGGGTTGGCTCGACACGCTGCCCGGGCTGCTGATCGCCGCGGTCCACGTCGCACTGCTGCCGGCACGCGAGATGCCCGACGACCTGGCCGGCGCAGCCGCCGCGTTCGGCGCGAGCGAACTCGCCGGCGCGTCGATCGCCGACGGAGCGGCCTGCGCGTTCACCGACTTTCGCGTCGACGAGCGCGGCTTCACCCGCGTGCTGGTCGTCGATCGTTCGCTCAGCCCCGCCTACGCCGGCCGCGTGGTGCAGCGCCTGATCGAGGTCGAGGTCTACCGGATGATGGCGATGCTCGCCTTCCCGCTGGCGCGCACCAGCGCCGCCGAGCTCGACCGGCTCGAAGCCTCGCTCGGCGCGCTGGTCGGCAGGCTGGAGACCGCTCCGGTGCAGGAGGAGCCGGCGCTGCTCGGCGAAGTGAGCCGGCTCGCCGGCACGGTCGAGCGGATCGCCGCCTCGGTGGGCTTTCGCTTCGGCGCGGCGCGCGCCTACCACTCGCTGGTGCGCCAGCGCGGCACCGAGCTGCGCCAGCAGCGGCTGCCCGGCCTGCAGACGCTCACCGCGTTCCTCGAGCGCCGCTTCGATCCCGCCATGGCGTACTGCGAGAGCGTCGGGCGACGCGTCGAATCGGTGGCCGAGCGCATCGCGCGCGCCAGCGCGCTGCTGCGCACCCGCGTCGAGATCGAGCGCGAACGGCACAATCAGGAGCTGCTTGCGACGATGAACCGGCGCGCCCGGCTGCAGCTGCACCTGCAGCAGACGGTCGAAGGACTGTCGGTAGCGGCGATCACCTACTACGGCGCCGGTATCGTCCACTATCTGTTCGGGGCGATGAAGGCGATCGGCTGGCCGGTCGACCCGGAACTGGCCACCGGACTGGCGATCGTGCCGATCGCGATCGCGGTGGCGCTCGGCGTGCGCCACATCCGCGAAGGCATCCGCCGGCGGCTCGGCGGCGCGTAGCAGCCAGCGGCACGCCGATCGAGTCGCCGGCTGCACCGGCGGTTGCGCCGCCGTATGCGGCGGCGCCCTGCACCGCTGCGCCGCTATACCCCGAACCCGTCGTCGGCCGCGATCACCGCGCCGTTGACGAAGCTCGACCGCTCGGATGCGAGCAGCAGCAGCACGCCGTCGAGATCCTCGGGCTTGCCGACGCGCCGGCGCGGCAGCATCTGGATCAGCTTCTGGCCGGCTTCGGTCTGCCAGTGGTGTGCGTTGATCTCGGTCTCGATGTAACCGGGGCAGATCGCGTTGACGTTGATGTTGTAGCGTCCCCACTCGAGCGCCATCGCCTTCGTCATCTGCACCACCGCGGCCTTGCTCATGCAATAGACGCCGATCTGCGCGAGCACGCGCAGCGCCGCCATCGACGCGATGTTGACGATGCGCGCCTGGCGCGCCGGGTCGACCCTGGCGCGCGCGATCATCCGGCGACCGACTTCCTGCGCGACGAAGAATGCGCCGCGCGTGTTGGTGCCGAAGACGAAGTCGAAGTCTTCGGGCTTCACGTCGACGAGCCGCTGCGTCGTGCTCACACCCGAGTTGTTCACCAGGATGTCGATCGGGCCGGCGTCGTTCTCGGCCTGTTCGATCGCGGCCCGGATGCTCGCCGTATCGGTGACGTCGAGCGCCACGACGTGCGCGTCGCCGCCGGCCGCCTCGATCTCGGCGCGCAGTTCCTTCAGCCGCTCCACGCGTCGCGAGGCGAGCACCACCTGGGCGCCGTTGTCGGCGAGCACGCGCGCGAAGCGCGCGCCCAGCCCGCTGGAGGCACCGGTGACGAGCGCGGTCTTGCCGTCGAGGTCGAAGCGGGTGGGCACGATGGACTCTCCTGTGCGAGGACAACTCGGCCACGATGTTAGCCGATGCGACGCCACGCGCCGCCCGCGCGCGAGGTCGGGCACCCCGCGCCACGCGCCTCGCCGTGCCGCGCCCCATTTGCGCGCGATTGCCGCTTTCCGGGACAATCGTGGCCGCTGCACGCTTCGTCAAGGACATCCGGAGAGCCCATTTCATGGACATTGAGCGCGAATCGATGGAATTCGACGTCGTGATCGTCGGCGGCGGGCCCGCCGGCCTCGCAGCCGCGATCCGTCTGAAACAGCTCGCCGCCGAGAAAGGCAACGAGATCGGCGTGTGCGTCATCGAGAAAGGCTCGGAGATCGGCGCGCACATCCTGTCGGGCGCCGTCATGGATCCGCGCGCCATCGACGAGTTGCTGCCCGACTGGCGCGAGCGCGGCGCGCCGCTCGACACCGAGGTGAGCGAAGACCGCTTCCTGTTCCTGTCCGAAACGGGCGCACGCCAGGTGCCGAACTGGATGCTGCCCGCGTGCTTCACGAACCACGGCAACTACGTGGTGCGCCTGGGCAACGTGGTGCGCTGGCTGGGCGAGCAGGCCGAAGCACTGGGCGTGGAGATCTTCCCCGGCTTCGCCGCCGCCGAGGTGCTCTACCGCGACGACGGCTCGGTCAAGGGCGTGGCCACCGGCAACATGGGGATCGGCCGCGACGGGCAGCCCACCGACAGCTTCCAGCCGGGCATGGAGTTGCACGCGAAGTACACCTTCTTCGCCGAGGGCTCGCGCGGACACCTGGGCAAGCAGCTGATCGCGAAGTTCGCGCTCGACGCCGGCCGCGATCCGCAGAGCTACGGCATCGGCCTGAAGGAACTCTGGGAGATCGATGCGTCGAAATCGAAACCCGGGCTGGTGATCCACACCGCGGGCTGGCCGCTGGACAACGCCACCTACGGCGGCTCGTTCCTGTACCACCTCGGCGACAACAAGGTGGCGATCGGTTACGTGGTGGGCCTGAACTACCGCAATCCGTACCTGTCGCCGTACGAAGAGTTCCAGCGCTACAAGACGCACCCGGCGATCCGCGCCTTCCTCGAAGGCGGCAAGCGGCTCGCCTACGGCGCGCGCGCGATCACGGCCGGCGGCCTGAACTCGCTGCCGAAGTTCGTCTTCCCTGGCGGCTGCCTGCTGGGCTGCGACGCCGGCTTCCTGAACGCCTCGCGAATCAAGGGCAGCCACGCGGCGATCAAGACCGGCATGCTCGCCGCCGAGGCCGCCTACGAGGCGCTGGCCGCGGGTCGCTCGGGCGACGAGCTCGTCGGCTACGCCGAAGCGTTCCGCGCCTCGTGGCTGCACGACGAACTGCACCGCGCGCGCAACTTCAAGCCGGCGATGGGCAAGGGCCTGTGGCTCGGCACGCTGCTGGTGGGCATCGACCAGGTGGTGTTCCGCGGCAAGGCGCCGTTCACGCTGCACACGACGAAGCCCGACCACGAGTACCTGCTGCCCGCGGCCGAGTGCCAGCCGATCAGCTATCCGAAGCCCGACGGCAAGCTCAGCTTCGACCGGCTCTCGTCGGTGTTCATCTCGAACACCAACCACGAGGAGAACCAGCCGATCCACCTCACGCTGAAGGATCCGTCGGTACCGGTGGCGGTGAACCTGGCGCGCTATGCCGGGCCCGAGCAGCGCTATTGCCCGGCCGGCGTCTACGAGTTCGTGCGCGACGACGACGGAGCCGAGCGCCTGCAGATCAATGCGCAGAACTGCGTGCACTGCAAGACCTGCGACATCAAGGATCCGACCCAGAACATCGTCTGGGTCACACCCGAGGGCGGCGGCGGGCCGAACTACGCGGGCATGTGAGACAGGCCCTGCCCCGGGCCTTCGCGCGACGGCAGCAGGGGCCGGGCGGCAATGCCGCCCGCCTGCTGCGCAAGCTCAGATCGGTTTCTTCAGGAACAGCGCCCCGCGGATCTGCCCGGGCTCGTAGCCGGTCGCGCGGTCGGCCGGATACAGCGCGCGCAGCTTCTGCTTCACCGGCTCGCTCAGCTTGTCGGCGCTGCCGTGGCACTGCACGCACAGCGGCTGCGTGGGCAGGGCCTTCGCGTAGCGGAACACCTGCCGGCCGCCTTCGTCGACGACCTGCCAGGTCTCCAGCGTCGGGGGTGCCGCGCCGGCGGCCGCCTGCGCATCGAAGCGCTCGAGCGCGGCACGCTCCCAGGCATCGGGCACGCCTTTCGGATTGCGGTTGCGCAGGCTCGCACGGCGCACGTTCCAGCCCGAGCGCTCGGAGGCCGCGCGCGCCATCTGCGGCGCCTTCTCGCGACAGACCTCGATCGCGCCGGCGGCCCCGCTGCGGTTCAACTCGTCGGTGAGCACGGCGAGCAGGTTGGCGGGCACCGTGGCCGCGAGGTTGCGCGCCTGGTCAAGATAGCCGGGTGGCGCGGCAACCGGCTCGCTCGGCGCAGCTGCGCATCCGGCGAGCAGCAGCGCGGCGAGCGCGGGAATGGCACGGGTCACCTGGTGCTTCATCGGGTCTTCCTCCTCGGCGGGAACAGTGGGCGAATGCCTGTCTCAGGCACTCGTGCGTATTGGGCGCAGTCCGGATCGACCCGTCTATAGCCATCGAGGGGGAGGCGCGTCCTACCCCCGGGGAGTGTTGTCCGGCAGAAACGCTTCGCGCCGGCAGTACCGGCGCGAAGCGATGAGGACAGGATAGAGGAAGACGGCTCTACTGGCCGAACTGGCGGGCGCGTCGCTGGCCGCCGCGGCCGCCACCGCCTTCGCGGTCGCCGCCGTAGCCGCCGCCGCCGCCACCACCGTAGCCGCCACCACCGCCGCCGTAGCCGCCTCCGCGGCCACCGCCGCCACCACCTCCGCCGTAGCCGCCGCCGCCGCCTCCGCGGCCACCGCCGTAGCCCCCGCCACCGCCGCCGCGGCCGAAGCCGCCACCGCCGCCGCCGGACTGCTCGCGCGCCTCGTTGACCACCAGGCTGCGGCCTTCGAGCGAATAGCCGTTCAGGGCGCGGATGGCGGCCTGTGCAGCCTCGTCGGAAGCCATCGTGACGAAACCGAAGCCGCGCGAGCGGCCGGTTTCGCGATCGGTGACGATCTTGGCGTCGATGACTTCACCGTGATTGCCGAACAGCTGCGACAGCTGCGCATCGGTCGCACGCCACGGCAGGTTGCCCACGTAGATCTTGGTTCCCATCGAAACTCGTTCCTCGGACCGTTGGACTCATTGCATTTCGAGGGACACCTGAGCGAGCAAACCGGGAAATGCAATACCGCGGACCGGATTGCCGGTCCGTTTTTCGACTTTGCCACAAACGTCCATCGATGCACAGTGCCGCCCGCCGGGTTCTTGCGCGGAATCAGATCGCGTGGGCGTGCGAAGCCGGCGCGACGATCGCCACGCCCGCATCCAGTGCGAAATCGCTTGAAAAGACCCGGGTACTGTATAAAAATACAGATCCCGAACACGCCGACCCGGAGCCCCCGATGCGGGATCTCACCGCGCGCCAGCAGCAGATCCTGGCACTGATCAGGCAGCACATCGCCGACACCGGCTTTCCGCCCACCCGGGCTGAAATCGCCGCGCAGCTGGGCTTTCGTTCGCCGAACGCCGCCGAAGAGCACCTGAAGGCGCTGGCGCGCAAGGGCGTGATCGAACTCGCCTCGGGCGCGTCGCGCGGCATTCGCCTGAAGCTGCTGCCCGATTCGGTCGACGAGACCCCGCGGGCGGTGCAGATCGCACTCAGCCTGCCGCTGGTCGGGCGGGTAGCCGCCGGCAGCCCGATCCTCGCGCAGGAGCACATCGAAGCCAGCTACGCGGTCGATCCGAACCTGTTCCACGACAAGCCCGATTACCTGCTGAAGGTGCGCGGCATGAGCATGCGCGACGCCGGCATCTTCGACGGCGACCTGCTCGCGGTACGTCGCGCCGGCGAAGCGCGCAACGGCCAGGTCGTCGTTGCCCGCGTCGGCGACGAGGTCACCGTCAAGCGCTGGCGCCGCAAGGGCCACACGATCGAACTGCTGCCCGAAAACCCCGACTTCGAGCCGATCCTCGTCGACAGCCGCAGCGATACCTTCGCGCTCGAAGGCATCGCGGTCGGCCTGCTGCGCGGCGGCAAGGCCTTGTGAGGCAACGATGTCGTCGGTCCTGCCCGCCGCGGTCTGGCGTGCCAGCCAGTTGCATGCCGGCATCGCCGCCGTGTCCAGCGGGTTCCCGGTGCTCGACGCCGAGCTGCCCGGCGCGGGCTGGCCGGCGGGCATGCTCACCGAACTGATCGGCCGCGAATCGGGTATCGGCGAACTGCGCCTGCTGGTGCCGCTGTTGCGCCAGCTCACCCGCGAGCGCCGCTTCGTCGTGCTGCTGGCGCCACCGCTGCAGCCCTACGCCCCGGCGCTCGCCAGCCACGGCATCGACCTCGACTACCTGCTGGTCGTGCAGGCGCCCAATGCCGCCGATCGCCTGTGGGCGGTCGAGCAGACACTGAAGAGCGCGGCCTTCGGCGCCCTGCTCGCCTGGCTGCCCCAGGAGCGCACCCGCCCCGAGCACCTGCGCCGCATGCAGTCGGCCGCGCAGCCGGCCAGCGGCCCGGTCTTCCTGTTCCGGCCGCTGGCGGCGCAGTTCGAAGCCTCGCCTGCACCGCTGCGCCTGCTGCTGCTGCCGCGCCCCGATCAGCGCCTGTCGGTACAGATCCTCAAGCGCCGCGGCCCGGTCATCGCCGACCCGATTCTCATCGACCTGCCGCAGCCGGTTTCAGCGATCCGCCCGCGTGCCAGCACGCTCGCCACCACCGCCGAATCCCGCCCGATGCGCACGATCCACGTCCGCCACGACACCTCGCGCGCAGGCACGCTCAATTAGCCCCGCCCGGGCAAGATCGAGACGCATCCCGGCAGCACCCGCCTCGCCCCAACGATCCCATGTGGTGGTTCGGCCTGTTCTTCGACCGGCTCTCGCTCGACGCTGCCCGCTGCGGCGCGCCGGCCTCCAGCGAGGCCCGGCCGCTGGCGATCTCCGACCGGCTGCTGATCCTCGACGCCGACGAACACGCGCGCGCGCTGGGCATCGTGCCCGGCATGAAGCGCGCCGCCGCACTGGCGCTCGCCCCGGCGCTGCTGTTGCATGAGCGCGACCGCGCAGGCGAACAGGCGACCCTTCACGCGCTGGCCGCCTGGGCGCTGCAGTTCACGCCCGCGGTCAGCCTGCAGGCCGACCTGCCGTTCGGCGAACTCGACGACACGCCCTGTCCATGCGGCCTGCTGCTCGAAGTGGCGCCCAGCCTGCGCTGCTTCGGCGGAGCCGGCGCCCTGCTCGCGCAATTGCGTCAGGGACTGCAAGTACTCGGATTCCCGGCGCGCATCGGCGCGGCGCCGAACGCCGCGGCAGCCTGGCTGTTCGCGCGCCATCGCGACGGCCTGCAGGCCGGCGAGGCCGGGCTCGAAGCCGCCTTGCGCGAACTGCCGGCGGCGCTGCTCGCCCGCAGCCGGGCGCAACGCGACACCCTCGAAGCGATCGGCGCGCGCCGCATCGACGACCTGCTCGCCCTTCCGCGCGCCGGCCTGGCGCGCCGCTGCGGGCGCGCGCTGCTCGACGAACTCGACCGCGCGCTCGGACGCCAGCCCGAGCCGCGCCGCTGGTTCGAGGCGCCCGAGTGCTTCGAGACGCGGCTCGAACTGCTGTCGCAGGTCGAGCACGCCGAGGCGCTGCTGTTCGCCGCGCGGCGCCTGCTCGAGCGGCTTGCCGGATGGCTGGCGGCACGCCACTGCGCGGTGCACGGGTTCGAGTTGCACGCCGAGCACGAGCGGCGCAGCGCGAGCGAGCGGCGCGCCGACACGCTGCTGGCGATCCGGCTCGCCGACCCGAGCCGCGATCCAGAGCGGCTGTGCACGCTGCTGCGCGAGCGGCTGGCGGTCACCCGGCTGCCGGCGCCGGTACGCGCGCTGCGCCTGCGCTGCGACGAGATCCTCCCGCTGCCCGCAACGAGCGCCCAACTCTTTCCGGGCACCGACACCGCGCACGAAAGCCTGGCGCGGCTGGTCGAGCGGCTGCAGGCACGACTCGGCCCGCGCCAGGTGCAACGCCTGGCGCTGGTGGCCGACCATCGTCCCGAGGTCGCCTACCGGGTCGAAGCGGTGAATGCGCCCGGGCAGCCGCCGTCGGCCGGCGCGTCGCAAACGGCTGCCGCGGCGAGCCGCTCCCGTCCGTCGGGGCCGATCGCCGACGCCCCGGTGGCCGGCCTGCCCAGGCCCTTGTGGCTACTGCGCGAACCGGTGGCGATCGGCGAACGCAACAACCGGCCCTGGTGGCATTCGGCGCTCACCCTGCTGGCCGGCCCGGAGCGGATCGAAGGCGGCTGGTGGGACGCCTCGCTGGTGCAACGCGACTACTTCATCGCCGAAGACGAGCATCACGCGCTGTACTGGATCTACCGCGAACGCCTGGCGCCCGATGACGCCCGCCGCGGATGGTTCGTGCACGGGCGGTTCGGCTAGGACTCCTTCACCCTCCCGCCTGCTCACATCGTCGAGTGATGCGACCCTTCGCGCCGCTCCGAACGCACCTGGCAATCGACGCAGCGCAGCGCCATCGGGCTGGCGCGCAGCCGCTCGAACGGAATCTCGGCGCCGCAATCGATGCACACGCCGTAGGTGCCCTCTTCGCACCGGCGCAGCGCGCCGCGCAGCCCGCGCCATTCGTCGATGTCGCGCAGCGCCTCCGACATCTCGACCTCGCCTTCGATCAGGATCGACGACAGGTCGCCACTGTCGCCGATGCGCTCGAACGCCGAGAACTCTTCCGACGCCTGGCCGAGCTTGCGCGCGATTTCTTCTTCGAGAACGGCGAGCCGTTGCCGGATCTGGCTGAGCAGCTCGCCGAGCTGGGCTTCGGACAAAGGCATTCCCGTCTCCCGAGAGCGATGCGCCCATCGTAAGGCCGACCCCGACGCCCACCTTGACCCCAGTCAAGCGTGCTCGGCGCACCGCAGCCAATGCGGGAAAGCCCGAACCCACGCGCTCAGGGCGCGATCAGGTCGACCGCGTCGGTGATCAGCGAATCGAGCCCCCACCCGATCAGCGCCTCGGCGCGCGCCGGGTCGTTCACCGTATACGCGATCACTCGCAGCCCGGCCCGATGCGCGCTGGCGATCACCGGCTCGGTGAGCGTGGCCTCGTGCGCGTCGAGCGCGACGCAGCCCAGCGCCAGGCAGCGCTGCGCCCAGTCTTCAGGCAACTCGCCGAACAGCAGCGCGCGCGGCAACTCCGGCGCCACGCGGCGCGCCGCCTCGAGCGCTTCTTCGGAGAACGACGACAGGATCGGCACCGTCGCCGCCCCCTGCCAGAGCCTGCGCGCCTCGAGCGCCACCGCCGCGCCGGTTTCGGCCTCGCGCCCGGGGCAAGGCTTGATCTCGATGTTGGCCATTCGCCCGTTGCGCAGCAGCCAGCGGGCCACGCGCTCGAGCGTCGGGATCGGCTCGCCGGCAAAGGCCGCCGAGTGCCAGCTTCCCGCGTCGAGTCGTGCCAGCTCGCCGAACGCGTGGCCGGCCACGCGCCCGGCGCCGTCGGTGGTGCGCTCGAGCGTCGCGTCGTGCATCAGCACCAGCACGCCGTCACCGGCGAGCTTCACGTCGAATTCGAACATCGCGTAGCCGAACGACGCGCCCAGCCGGATCGCCGCCAGCGTGTTCTCCGGCGCGAGCCTGCCTGCGCCGCGATGCGCGACCATGCGCGGATACGGCCAGCTCACTTGTCGGACTCCACCAGTCCCTTGACGAACCATTTCTGCATCAGCACGACCACCGCCACCGGCGGCAGCATCGCGAGCACCGCGGTGGCCATCACCAGGTTCCACTCGATCGCGGCGTCGCCACCCGAGATCATGCGCTTCAGGCCGATCACCACCGGATACATCGACTCCTGCGTGGTGACCAGCAGCGGCCACAGGTACTGGTTCCAGCCGTAGACGAACTGGATCACGAACAACGCCGCGATGCTGGTGCGCGACAGCGGCAGCAGAACGTGCCAGAAGAAGTGCATCGGGCCGGCACCGTCGATCTTCGCGGCTTCGGCCAGTTCGTCGGGCACCGTCATGAAGAACTGGCGGAACAGGAAGGTCGCGGTGGCCGAGGCGATCAGCGGCAGCGTGAGCCCGGCGTAGGTGTCGAGCAGTCCGAGATCGGACATCACCTGGTAGGTGGGCATGATGCGCACCTCCACCGGCAGCATCAGCGTGATGAAGATCAGCCAGAACGCCGTCTGCCGGAAGGGGAAGCGGAAGTAGATCAGCGCGAATGCCGACAGCAGCGAGATCGCGATCTTGCCCAGCGCGATCGCCAGCGCCATGATCAGGCTGTTGAGCATCATCCGCGTCACCGGCGCGCCGCTGTTGCCGGCGCCCGATGCAAGCACCTGGGCGTAGTTCTGCAGGAACTGGTCGCCGGGCGCGAGCGACATCGGCACCGCCATCACCTGGTCGAACGTCTGCGTGGAGGCGACGAAGGTCACCCAGACCGGGAACGCGACGATCGCCACGCCGACCACCAGCACCGCGTAGGTGAGCAGGCGGCTGAGCAGGCTGCGATCGGGCATGGTTCCGGGCGACGGCTTGGCGGTGGAGGCGGCGTCGGGTCTCGCGGCGCGGCTTCAGTACCGGACCCGCTTCTCGACGTAGCGGAACTGCACCACCGTGAGCACCAGCACGATCGTCATCAGCACCACCGATTGCGCCGCCGAGCTGCCGATGTCGAGCGCCTTGACGCCGTCGTTGTAGACCTTGTAGACGAGGATCTCGGTCGCCTTGCCGGGCCCACCGGCGGTGGCCGCGTCGACGATCGCGAAGGTATCGAAGAACGCGTACACCACGTTCACCACCAGCAGGAAGAAGGTGGTGGGCGACAGCAGCGGGAAGATCACCGAGCGGAACGTGCGCCACGCGCCCGCGCCGTCGATTGCCGCCGCCTCGATCAGCGACTTCGGGATCGACTGCAGGCCGGCCAGGAAGAAGATGAAGTTGTAGCTGATCTGCTTCCAGACTGCCGCGATCACGATCAGGATCATCGCCTGGTTGCCGTCGAGCACGTGGTCCCACTCCACGCCCGCCCCGCGCAGCCAGTGCGTGACGATGCCCAGCGTCGGGTTGAACAGGAACATCCATAGCACGCCGGCGATCACCGGCGCGATCGCGTACGGCACGATCAGCAGCGTGCGAAAGGCCAGCGCGCCGCGGATCGCGCGATCGGCGAAGTAGGCCAGCCCCAGGCTCAGCGTCAGGCCGATCAGCGTGACCGCGACCGAGAAGACCGCGGTGACCTCGAACGAATTGAGGTACAGCTCGTCGGCGAACAGCGTCTGGAAGTTTTCCAGCCCGACGAACTCGAGGCTGCCGCCGAACGCGTCCTGGATGAAGACCGACTGGAACAGCGCCTGCGACGCAGGCCAGTAGAAGAAGACCAGGACGATCGTCAGCTGCGGCGCGAGCAGCGCGACCGGCAGCCAGCCGGTCGCGCGGAAAACGACACGCTTTTCCAGGCGCTACTCCCGGGCAGTGCGCTCGAAGCGGACGAGCTGCTCGTCGCCGCGCCGCTTCATGTTGGCGAGCGCGGTCTTCGCGTCCTGCTTGCCGCCGAGCATCGACTCGATCTCCTCATGCACGATGTCGCGAATCTGCACCATGTTGCCGAGCCGCACGCCGCGCGACTTGTCGGTCGTCTTGACGATCATCTGCTGCACCGACACGTCGGTGCCCGGGTTCTTCTCGTAGTAGCCGCTCTTCTTCGTGAGCTCGTAGGCGGCCAGCGTGAGCGGCAGGTAGCCGGTGCTCTGGTGCCACTCGGCCTGCAACTGGGGCGAGGACAGGAACGCGAAGAACTTCGCCACGCCCTTGTATTCGGCTGGCTTCTTGCCGCTCATCACCCACAGGCTCGCGCCGCCGATGATCGTGTTCTGCGGCGCGCCCGGCACGTCGGAGTAGTACGGCAGCTTCGAGATGCCGAAGTTGAATTTCGCGTTGCGCTTGACGTTCGCGTAGGCCGACGAGCTGCCGGTGAACAGCGCGCACTCGCCGCTGTAGAACTTCGCGTCGCCCTGGTTCGTGCGGCCCGGATAGAAGAACAGCCCGCTCTTCGACCAGTTCAGCAGGTTGTTCAGGTGCCGCTCGTGCAGCGGCGTGTTCACCGCCATGCGCGCCTTCAGGCTGCTGAAACCGTTGTTCTCGGTCGCGAACAGCGTGTTGTGCCAGGTGGAGAAGCTCTCCATGTGCACCCAGCTTGCCCAGCTCGAGGTGAACGGGCAGCTCGATGCGCCCGAGGCCTTGATCTTCGCCATCGCGGCGGCGAACTCGGGCCAGGTCTCGGGTACCTTGTCGACGCCGGCCTTCGCCAGCACGTCCTTGTTGTAGTAGAAGATCGTGGTCGAGCTGTTGAACGGGAACGACAGCATCTCGCCCTTGCGGCTGGTGTAGTAGCCCGCCACCGCCGGCACGTAGGCGCTGCGGTCGAACTTCTCGCCGGCGTCCTTCATCAGCTTCTCGACGGGCACGATCGCGCCCTTGGCCGCCATCATCGTCGCGGTGCCCACCTCGAACACCTGCACGATGTGCGGCGCGTTGCCGGCACGGAACGCCGCGATCGCCGCGGTCATCGTCTCGGGGTACGAGCCCTTGAAGACCGGCACCACCTTGTACTCGGTCTGGCTCTTGTTGAAGCGCTCGGCGAAGTCGTTGACCTTGTCGTTCAACGCGCCGGTCATCGCGTGCCACCACTGGATCTCGGTGACCGCCAGCGCCGGCGACGACATCGCCAGCCCGAGCGCAATCGCGCCTGCGCCCAATGCGCGCCGCGTCCAGGCGGCCACGCCGCCCTGCCTGCATGTCTTCATGGGGTTCTCTCCAGTGGTGCCGGCTTCTGAGGGCCGTGCCGCCCGGGCGGGCGGCACGTTATTGTCTTGCCCGGAATATTGCAGAACCGTGGCGCGCCCGCAACTGGGCCGAACCCGGGTATAAACGCGGCGATGAACGACACGCGCACGCTCCCGCCCCAGGCGGTCGCGGCCCAGTTGCTGCTGTGCATGATCTGGGGCCTCGGCCAGGTGGCCACGAAAGTGGGCAACTCCGGCATCTCGCCGATCTGGCAGGCAGCGCTGCGCTCGATCGGCGCGACGCTGCTGCTGGTGGGATGGATCGCGTGGCGACGCATCCCGCTGGGAGAGCGCAGCGAGACGCTGGTACCCGGCGTCATCGCCGGGCTGCTGTTCGGCCTGGAGTTCGTGTTCCTGTTCGTCGGACTCGTCCACACCACCGCGGTGCGCGCGGTGCTGCTGCTCTATTCGGCGCCGTTTTTCGTCGCGCTGGGGGCGCACTTCTTCGTGCCCGGCGACCGCATCACGCGCAACAAGCTGCTCGGCCTGTCGGCGGCCTTCGCCGGCCTGGTGCTCGCGTTCGGCGACCGGCTGACCCTCCCCGACGCGAATGCGCTGGTCGGCGACCTGCTGTGCCTGGGCGCCGCATTCATGTGGGGCGCGACCACCGTGCTGATCAAGGCCAGCGCGCTGCGCCGCGCCCCGCCCGAGACCACGCTGCTCTACCAGCTCGCGATCTCGGCGGTGCTGATGGTCGTGCTGTCGTACGCGTTCGGCGAGCCGGGCGTCTTCGCCCCCACCCCGATCGTCTGGGCCGCGCTCGCGTTCCAGACCGTCGTCATCGCCTGGGCCAGCTACACCGTCTGGTTCTGGCTCGTCTCGCGCTATCGCGCCACCACGCTGCACGCCTTCACCTTCCTCACCCCGCTGTTCGGCGTGCTCGCCGGCGCCCTCCTGCTCGGCGAGCCGGTCGGCCCCACGCTGATCGCCGCCCTCGCCCTCATCGCCACCGGCATCGTCCTGGTCAACCGCGCCTGAGAAACCGCGCCGACGGCGCGAAGCGTCGGGGGGCGCGAAGCGTCGGGGGGCACCGACGCCGGCACCTGCGAGCACCACCGGCATCGAGGCTTCGCTCTCGGGGGTGTGGGGCTGCCCGCGCTGCGGCGGCTGTGCCTGCGCCTGCGCGCGGGGCCGGGGGGTCAGGGCGGGCATGCGGCGAGCCTGCGGCGATTCGGGCAGGGCCGGCGGCGGCCCGCTTGCGGCGGCCGTGCGCCCCGTCGGGCAATAGGCGAGCGGCGGGCCACCGAAAGGAAATCCGCGGGACCCGCTCGTCCGCGCGAAGCGCGTACGACGCGGGTGCGGATTTCCGAGGTGGACGCCGGCAGCCCTGCGAAGCGGGGCCGAAGCCTCTTGCCCGACGGGGCGCACGGCCGCCGCAAGCGGGCCGCCGCCGGCCCTGCCCGAATCGCCGCAGGCTCGCCGCATGCCGGCCCTGACCCCACGGCCCCGCGCGCAGGCGCAGGCACAGCCGCCGCAGCGCGGGCAGCCCCACACCCCCGAGAGCGAAGCCGGGCGTATACTGTATGTACATACAGTATCAAGCAGCCTCCGATGCTGTCCCCGTACGCCGAACTGCACTGCGCCTCGAACTTCTCGTTCCTGCGCGGCGCCTCCCACCCCGAAGAGCTGGTCGAGCGCGCCCACGCCCTCGGCTACGCCGCGCTCGCAATCACCGACGAATGCTCGCTCGCCGGCGTGGTGCGCGCGCACCTGCGCGCGCGCGAAGTCGGCCTGCCGCTGCTCGTCGGCGCGCAGTTCTCGCTGAACGAGGCCTTCGGCGGCGATTCGCGGCTGGTGCTGATCGCCGCCTCGCGCAACGGCTACGGCAACCTCTCGGAACTGATCACGCGCGCGCGCATGCGCGCCGACAAGGGTCGCTACCGGCTGCTCGCCGACGACCTTGCCGACGGGCTCGACGACTGCCTCGCGCTGCTGGTGCCCTCGCCGGCCATCGCCGTCGACCCGGCAGCCGCATCGCCCGCGCCGCCGCCCGATTCGCCGTGCGCGCAACTGCTGCGCGATGCGCGCTTCCTGCGCGAGCGCTTCGACGGCCGCTGCTGGCTCGGCGTGCCGCTGCTGGTGCACGGCCACGACGCGGCGCTGCTCGAGAGCACGCGACGCGTCGCCGCCGCCACCGGCCTGTCGCGGGTGGCGGTGGGCGACGTCCTCTATCACCTGCGCTCGCGCAAGACGCTGCAGGACACGCTCACCGCGATCCGCCTGAACACGCCGCTGGCCGCGCTCGGCTACGCGCTGTCGTCCAATGCCGAGCAGCACCTGCGCAGCCGGCTGCGGCTCGCGCGCCTGTATCCGCCGGCGCTGCTCGAAGAGACGCTCGAAGTGGCCGCGCGTTGCCGCTTCTCGCTCGACGAACTGCGCTACGAATATCCGGAGGAGATCGTCCCGGCCGGCCACACGCCGGCGAGCTGGCTGCGCCGGCTCGTGTTCGACGGCGTGCCCGGACGCTACCCCGACGGCCTGCCGCCGGCGGTGGCTGCGCAGATCGAGCACGAACTGGCGCTGATCGCCGAGCTGAAGTACGAGCCCTACTTCCTCACCGTCGCCGACATCGTGCAGTTCGCGCGCGGCCGCGGCATCCTGTGCCAGGGCCGCGGCTCGGCGGCCAACTCCGCGGTCTGCTATTGCCTGGGCATCACCGAGGTCGATCCGGCGCGCGCCAGCGTGCTGTTCGAGCGCTTCGTCAGCCGCGAGCGCAACGAGCCGCCCGACATCGACGTCGACTTCGAGCACCAGCGGCGCGAGGAGGTCATCCAGTACCTGTACGAGAAATATGGCCGCCATCGTGCCGCGCTCACTGCTACCGTGATCAGCTATCGCTCGCGCTCGGCGCTGCGCGACGTCGGGCGGGCGCTGGGCATCGATGCGCAGCGCATCGAACAGCTGGCACGCGCGCACCAGTGGTGGGACCGCAGCGTGCAGCCCGAACGACTGCGCGAAGCCGGCTTCGATCCTTCGTCGACGGTCGCGCAGCAGTGGCTCGAGCTGGCCGGCGCGCTGCGCGGCTTTCCGCGCCACCTGTCGCAGCACACCGGCGGCTTCGTGATCGCGCGCGACGCACTCACGCGGCTGGTGCCGGTGGAGAACGCCGCGATGCCCGGGCGCAGCGTGATCGAGTGGGACAAGGACGACCTCGACGCGCTCGGCCTGCTCAAGGTCGACGTGCTGGCGCTGGGCATGCTCAGCGCGATCCGCCGCGCGCTCGTGCTCATCGGGCAGCGACGCGGGGTGCCGTTTCGCATCCAGGACATCCCCGCCGAAGACCCGGCCACCTACGAGATGATCTCGCGCGCCGACACGATCGGCGTGTTCCAGATCGAGTCGCGTGCGCAGATGAGCATGCTGCCCAGGCTGCGGCCGCGTCGCTTCTACGACCTGGTGATCGAGGTCGCGATCGTGCGCCCCGGCCCGATCCAGGGCGGCATGGTGCATCCGTACCTGCGCCGCCGCATGGGGCTCGAGCCGGTCGTCTACCCGCGCGACGAGATCCGCCCGGCGCTCGAGCGCACGCTCGGCGTGCCGATCTTCCAGGAACAGGTGATGCAGGTGGCGATGCTCGCGGCGGGCTTCTCCGGCGGCGAGGCCGACGCGTTGCGCCGCGCGATGGCGGCCTGGCGGCGCAAGGGAGGGCTCGAGCCGTTCGAGCAGCGCCTCGTCGACGGCATGCTCGCGCGCGGCTACCGGCGCGAGTTCGCCGAAGCGATCTTCCGGCAGATCCGGGGCTTCGGCGAATACGGTTTTCCCGAGAGCCACGCGGCGAGCTTCGCGCTGCTGGTCTACGTGTCGGCCTGGATCAAGCGGCACGAGCCGGCGGCCTTCCTCGCAGCGCTGCTGAACAGCCAGCCGATGGGCTTCTATGCGCCGGCGCAACTGGTGCGCGACGCGCGCGAGCACGGCATCGAGGTGCGCGGCGTCGACGTGCTCGTCAGCGACTGGGACAGCACGCTCGAAGAGGCGCCGCAGTCCGGCCCCATTGCAGCGCCCGATGCCGCACCCACCGATGCGCCGGGGCACGCCCCCGCCTACGTCGCCCCCGCCGACGGCAGCGCGATCGACTGGCGCCCGCAGCCCGCGGTGCGCCTGGGCCTGAACCGCGTGCGCGGGTTGTCGCAGGCCGGCGCGCAGCGGCTGCTCGATGCGCGCGCGACGCGCCGGCGCGAGCGCGGCGACGACTTCGCGTTCGACAGCGTCGAAGACCTCGCCCGCGAAGCACGACTCGACGCCCGCGAGCTGCAGGCGCTGGCACAGGCCGACGCGCTGCGCCAGCTGGCCGGGCATCGCGCACAGGCGCACTGGGAGGCGGCCGGCATCCGGCCGATGCCGGCGCTGCTGGCCGAAACGCGCTTCGACGAGGCGCCGGCCAGGCTGCCCGCGCCGCCCGAGGGCCGCGAGATCGTCGCCGACTATCGCAGCCTGGGCATCCCGATGGGCCGCCACCCGCTGGCGCTGCTGCGGCCGCGGCTGGCGCGCCTGCGGATCTCGACCGCCGAGGCGCTGCGCGCGTTTCCCGACGGCCGGCCGGCGCGCGCCAGCGGCCTGGTCACGCACCGCCAGCGCCCCGAGACCGCGAAGGGCACGATCTTCGTCACGCTGGAAGACGAAACCGGAGCGATCAACGTGATCGTCTGGCCACGCGTGTTCGAGCGCCAGCGCCGCGAGGTGCTCGGCGCGCAGCTGATGACCGTCTACGGCACCTGGCAGTGCGACGCCGACACCGGCGGCCAGGTCAGGCACCTGGTGGCGCAGCGCATCGTCGACCACAGTGCGCTGCTGGGCGAACTGGTCGTCGGCAGCCGCGATTTCCGCTGATGCGCCGCTACCCGCCCAACCCGCGCGCCAGGTCGGCGCAGATGTCCGCCGGATCCTCCAGGCCCACCGCCACGCGCAGCATGCCTTCGCCGATGCCGGCCTCGCGGCGCGCCTCGATCGGCATGCGTCCGTGCGTCGTGCTGGCCGGATGCGTGATCGTCGACTTCACGTCGCCGAGGTTCGCGGTGATCGACAGCAGCCGGCAGCCGTCGACCACGCGCCAGGCCGCGGCCTTGCGGGCGGCGTCGTCGGCGCCCTTCAGGTCGAAGGCGAGCACCGCGCCGCCGGCGCGCTGCTGCGCGCGCGCCAGTGCGTACTGCGGATGCGACTCGAGCCAGGGATAGCGCACCCGCTCGACTTCGGGGCACGCCTCGAGCCAGCGCGCCACCGCGAGCGCGTTCTCCGAGTGTCGGGCCATGCGCACCGACAGCGTCTCGAGACCCTTGGCGAGCACCCAGGCGTTGAACGCCGACAGCGTCGGCCCGCAGTAGCGCACCACCGGCTGCAGCAGTTCGCCAACGTACTTGCGCGAGCCGAGCACGGCGCCGCCGAGCACGCGCCCCTGCCCGTCGAGGTACTTGGTGGCCGAGTGCACGACGATGTCGGCGCCCAGCGCGAACGGCTGTTGCAGCGCCGGCGTGCAGAAGCAGTTGTCGACCGCCAGCGGGATGCCGCGCGCGCGCGCGATTGCCGCCAGCGCACGCACGTCGCCCACCTCGGTCAGCGGATTCGACGGCGTCTCGAGAAAGAGCAATTTCGTGTTCGGCCGGATCGCCGCCTCCCAGGCGGACGGGTCGTCCAGCGGCACGTAGCTGGTCTCGATCCCGTAGCGCGCGAACAGCGCGAACAACTGGATCGTGGTGCCGAACACCCCCTGCGAGCAGACCACGTGGTCGCCCGCACGCGTGAGGCTCATCAGCACCGACATGATCGCCGACATCCCCGAAGCCGTCGCGCGGCAGTCTTCGGCGCCTTCGAGCGCGGCGAGCCGCTCCTCGAACAACCGCACGGTCGGGTTGCCGAAGCGCGAGTAGATGAAACCCTCGGCCTCGCCGGCGAACTTCGCGGCGGCGTGAGCGGCGCTGTCGTGCACGAAACTCGACGCGAGGAACATCGGTTCGGTGTGCTCGCCGAAAGCGGTCCGCTCGAAGCCCGCGCGCACCGCGCGGGTGTCGAAGCCGTATTCGTCGCCCTCCCCGGGCGGCGGCGCAGCGCGCTCGCTCATCGTCGATTTCCCGATGCAGTGGCCGCCGCGCTCAATCGGCCGCCACCGGGAACTGCAGGTTCATCTGGTTCTTCGGCGCGTCGTCGTCGTAGCCGGCCGGCGGCCCGATCAGCCGCTCGCGCTCGATGCGGTCGAGGTATTCGGAGGTGACGTCGCCCGTGACGTACACCCCGTCGAAGCACGAGGCCTCGAAGCTGCACAGCCGGGGATTCACGTCGCGCACCGACTGCTTCATCGCCTCCGCGGTCTGGTAGATGAGCGCGTCGGCGCCGATCGCGATGCGGATCTCCTCGTCGGTGCGGCCGTGCGCGATCAGCTCGCTGCGCGTGGGCATGTCGATGCCGTAGACGTTCGGATAGCGCACCGGCGGCGCCGCCGACGCGAAGAACACCTTGTTCGCGCCCGAGTCGCGAGCCATCTGCACGATCTCGCGCGAAGTGGTGCCGCGCACGATCGAATCGTCGACCAGCAGCACGTTCTTGCCCTTGAACTCGACGCTCATCGCATTGAGCTTCTGGCGCACCGACTTCTTGCGCACCGCCTGCCCCGGCATGATGAAGGTGCGCCCGACGTAGCGGTTCTTCAGGAACCCCTCCCGGTAGTTCAGCCCCAGCTTCATCGCCAGCTGCATCGCCGACGGCCGCGAGGTGTCGGGAATCGGCATCACCACGTCGATGTCGCCGCGCCACAGCTCGGCGGCCAGGCGCTCGGCCAGGTACTCGCCCATGCGCAGCCGCGCCGCGTAGACCGAAGCGCCGTCGAGGATCGAGTCGGGCCGCGCGAAATAGACGTACTCGAACACACAGGGATCGAGTGACGGCGCCGTCGCGCACTGGCGCGCGTGGAAATTGCCGTCCAGGTCGATGAAGACCGCCTCGCCCGGCGCGATGTCGCGCACCATGCGAAAGCCCAGCCCCTCGAGCGCCACCGACTCGGAGGCGACCAGGTACTCGACGCCCTGGTCGGTTTCGGCCACGCCGTAGCACAGCGGCCGGATGCCGTGCGGGTCGCGAAACGCGAGCACGCCGTAGCCGGCGATCTGGGCCACGCAGGCATAGGCGCCGCGCACCCGCGCGTGCAGCTCGCCCACCGCCTCGAAGATCGTGTCCGGATCGAGCGAGACGCCACGCGCCGCCGACTGCAGCGAATTGGCCAGGACGTTCAGCAGCACCTCGGAGTCGGAGTCGGTGTTGATGTGGCGGCGGTCGCGCCGGAACATCTCGTCCTGCAACTGCTCGGAATTCGTCAGGTTGCCGTTGTGCGCGAGCATGATCCCGAACGGCGCGTTCACGTAGAACGGCTGCGCCTCCTCGGAATTGCCCGCAGAGCCGGCGGTGGGGTAGCGCACGTGCGCGATGCCGCTGTGGCCGAGCAGCGAGCGCATGTTGCGCGTGCGGAAGACGTCGCGCACCAGGCCGTTGCCCTTCTGCAGGTGAAACGCCTTGCCCATCGCGGTGGCGATGCCGGCTGCGTCCTGGCCGCGATGCTGCAACAGCAGCAGGCCGTCGTACAACAACTGGTTGACGGGGGAGCGCGCTACGACGCCGAGGATTCCGCACATGACAGACTCCCAGATTCTGCGTTCAGACCTGCTTGACCGGCTCCGAACGCGCGGGCAGGTACGGCTTCACCCACGATACCAGTTCGTCGAGCAGTGGGCGCGAGAGCGCCTGTTGCCAGGCAGGCTCGCGATCGGCCCCGAAGTGCCGTCCCACCAGCGCCACCACGGTCACGATGACCAGCGCCCGCGCCACGCCCAGCAGCGCGCCCAGCGATCGGTCGGCCGGGCCGAGCCCCACTTTCCTCAGCGCGCGTGCGATCAGGGCGCCGAGCAGGCGTACCGAGATCAGCAGTGCGAAGAAGATCAGCACGCCGACGAACAGCGGATTCAGCGACCAGCCGGTGGCCGCGAGCAGCGGCCCGGTCGCCAGCGGCGCGCCCACCAGCGCGACCACCCAGCCCGCGAGCGCGAACACCGTGCGCACCAGTCCGCGCAGCAGGCCGAGCGCAACGGAAACGAGCAGCGTGGCGATCACGAAGTAGTCCCAGCCGGTGAGCGAGGCGACGTCGATGGACATCGCTACAGCGGCACCACCGCCGATTCGACGCCGATCGACTTCAGCCGGGTGCGCGCCTGCTCGGCGTCCTCGCGGCTGGCGAACGGCCCGACGCGCACGCGCGTGCGCTCGCCCTGGGCGGTCTTGACGGTTTCGGTGTAGACGCGAACGCCCGCCTTGCGGGCCTTGTCGGCCTGCGCGCGTGCGCTGCCGGAGTTGGCGAACGCGCCGACCTGCACCGCGAAGTGCGCCGCCGATTTCGGCGCGCTGGCCGGCGCCGGCGCGGCCTCGGCCTTCGAGGCAACGTGGGATTTCGGCGCGACCTCCGCCTTCGGCGCAGGCTGCGACTTCGGCGCCGGCTGCGATTTCGACGCAGCCTCGGGCTTCGGCTCGGCGGTGGTCGGCTTCGGTGCTTCGACCAGCGCGGCGGCGTCTTTCTCCGGCGCTGCCGGCTCGATCGGCGGCACCACCGCCACCTCGGCACGGCGCGCCGGCGATTCGTCGTCTTTCGCCGGCCCCGCGGCGTCGCGTGGCGGAATCTCGACCTGCACGTCGGTGATCGCCTGGCGCGGCTCGGAGTCGAGCACCAGCGGCAAGACGATCGCGGCGGCAATGCCCAGCGCCAGCGCGCCGAGCAGGCGCCGGCGGGCGCGCTTCTTCTGCGTCAGCGCCGGATCGAGCGCGCCGTCGGCGCCGCCCGCGTCAGGCCTGGCCATGGACACCCGTGATCGCCGAACCCGGCGCGCACGCGGCGGCGCGCGAATCGGAGCGGGAGCCCTGGATGCAGACGCTACGCGGCACGGGCAGCAAGGATGTCGGCGACGGTGAGGAAGGATCCGAAGGCGACGATTCTATCATTGGCGCTCGCGCGCTCCCGCGCCGCAGCGAGCGCCGAAGACGGATCGGGGTAGCGCTCGATGCTCGTCTTCGCGCCGTCGCGCGCGATGCCGGCCGCTTCGAGCCGCGCGGCGATCCACTCCGCGCTGGCCGCGCGCGGGCCCGGCAGGTCGACCGCCAGCCAGTGGTCGACGCGGTGCTTCAGCGCGGCGATCACGCCGTCGACGTCCTTGTCGCGCATCACGCCGAAGACCGCGAAGGTGCGCCTGAAACCGCCCATCGCGTCGAGGTTGATCGCCAGGTGCGCGGCCGCGTGCGGGTTGTGCGCGACGTCGAGGACGACCACCGGCTGTCCCGGCAGCACCTGGAAGCGCCCCGCGAGCGACACGGTCGCCAGCCCCTCCCGCACCGCCTGCTGCTGCACCGGCAGCCGCTCGCGCAGCGCCTCGAGCGCGGCGAGCGCGCCGGCGGCATTCTGCAACTGGTTGGCCCCGCGCAGCGCCGGGTACGCCAGTCCGCTGCGACGCTGCGCGCGCCCGCCGTAGGCCCATTGCTGGCGATCGCCGCTGTGGTTGAAGTCGCGCCCGTGCAGCCAGAGGTCGGCGCCGATCGAGTTCGCGTGGTCGACCAGCGCCGCCGGCGGCGACGGATCGCTGCAGATCGCCGGGCGGCCGGGACGGAAGATGTGCGCCTTCTCCCAGCCGATGCGCTCGCGGCTGTCGCCCAGGTACTCGGTGTGATCGATGTCGACGCTGGTGACGATCGCGCAGTCGGCATCGACCAGGTTCACCGCGTCGAGCCGCCCGCCCAGCCCCACCTCGAGGATCACCGCATCGAGCGCGCGCTGCGCGAACAGCCGCAGCACCGCGAGCGTGGTGAACTCGAACCAGGTGAGCGCGACCGCGCCGCGCGCGGCCTCGACCGCCTCGAACTGCGCGACCAGTTCCGCATCGTCCACCGGCGCACCGCCGATGCGGGCGCGCTCGGCGAAGCGCACCAGGTGCGGCGAGGTGTAGAGCCCGACGCGGTAGCCTGCGGCGAGCAGGATCGACTCGAGCATTGCGCAGGTCGAGCCCTTGCCGTTGGTGCCGCCCACGGTGATCACCGGGCAGGCGAACGACAGCGCGAGGCGCGAGGCGACTTCGCGCACCCGCTCGAGCCCGAGCTCGATCGTCTTCGGGTGCAGCCGCTCGATGCGGCCCAGCCAGTCGCGCAGCGCTGGCGAGTCGGCAGCGCTCATCGGGGATTCAGGAGACGGCTTCGCTCGACTGCCTGAGCAGCAGCGCGAGCAGCCGCGCGATCTCGTCGCGCATCGCCCGCCGGTCGACGATCATGTCGATCGCACCCTTCTCCAGCAGGAACTCGGCACGCTGGAAGCCTTCGGGCAGCTTCTCGCGCACGGTCTGTTCGATCACGCGCGGGCCGGCAAAGCCGATCAGCGCCACGCCGCCCATCGTCGGGTCGGTGAGCACCGAGACATACGGCAGGCGCTTTTCCGAGAGCTTCGTGAGCATCGCGGTGGTCTTGGCCATCTGCATCAGCGACAGCAGGCCCTCCTGCATCCGCGCGCCGCCGGAGGCGGCGATCGACACGAACGGCACCTTCTGCTCGATCGCGCCCTGCACGCCGCGCGCGAAGCGCTCGCCGACCACCGACCCCATCGAGCCGCCCATGAAGTCGAACTCGAAGCAGGCCACGACCACCGGGATCGTGCGGATCGCCCCGCCCATCACCACCAGTGCATCGGTCTCGCCGGTGTCGTCGATCGCCTCCTGCAGGCGGTCGGGATACTTGCGGCTGTCCTTGAACTTCAGCGCATCGACCGGCAGCACCTCGTGGCCGATCTCGTAGCGTCCTTCGGCGTCGAGCAGCAGGTCGAGCCGCTTGCGCGACGACACCCGCATGTGGTGCGTGCACTTCGGGCAGACGTTCAGGTTGGCCTCGAGGTCGGCCGAATAGAGCACCGCGTCGCACGACGGGCACTTGACCCAGACGCCCTCGGGAACCTTCTTGCCGCCGGCAGGCGATCGCTTGACGCGCGGGGGCAGCAGCTTGTCGAGCCAGGTCATGCAGTCACCTCCGGATGTGGCGCGCCGTCGAGGGCGGCGCGAATCTCGGCCATGAACGCGCGGGCGCGCGCGGGCGCTTCGCCCGCGGGCCCGTCTTCGAGCAACTGGATGGTGCGGGTGCCGATAATCACCGCGTCGGCGGCCTGGGCCACCGCGCGCGCAGTGGCGCCGTCGCGGATCCCGAAGCCCACCCCCACCGGCAGCGCGGTGCGACGGCGGATCGCGCCGACGCGGCGCACGACGTCGGCGGTGTCGATCTTGCCGCCGGTGATCCCCTTGAGCGACACGTAGTAGACGTAGCCGCTGGCGATCGCCAGCACGCGCCCGACGCGCTCTTCGGTCGTGGTGGGCGCGAGCAGGAAGATCGGGTCGATCGTGCGCGCGCGCGCCGCGGCCGCGAACGTCCCGGACTCCTCGGGCGGATAGTCGACGACGATCACCCCGTCCACGCCGGCCTGCGCCGCCTCGTCGAGGAAGCGCTCCACGCCCATGCGCTCGACCGGATTGGCGTAGCCCATGAGCACCACCGGAGTGGCGTCATCGCGACTGCGGAACTCGCGCACGAAGCCGAGCACGTCGCGCATGCCCACGCCGAGCGAGAGCGCCCGCTCGTTGGCGTGCTGGATCACCGGGCCGTCGGCCATCGGATCGGAGAACGGCACGCCGAGCTCGATCGCGTCGGCACCGCCCGCCACCAGCGCATGCATGATCGGCACGGTGAGCCCGGGCTCCGGGAAGCCCGAGGTGACGTAGGGAATCAGGGCCTTGCGGCCCGCCGCGGAAAGCCGCTCGAACGTGGCCGCGAGCCGCGACATCAGAAGCGCATCCCCGCGCGTTGCGCGACCGTATGCATGTCCTTGTCGCCGCGTCCCGAGAGGTTCACCAGGATGATGCGGTCTTTCGCGAGCGTGGGCGCGAGGCGCGCCGCGCAGGCGAGCGCGTGGCTCGATTCGAGGGCCGGGATGATGCCCTCGATGCGGCAGCAGTCGTGGAACGCCTTCAGCGTCTCGGCATCGTCGACCACTTCGTAGCTCGCGCGCCCCGTGTCCTTCAACCACGCGTGCTCGGGACCGACGCCGGGATAGTCGAGCCCGGCCGAGACCGAATGCGTGTCGATGATCTGCCCGTTTTCGTCCTGCAGCAGGTAGGTGCGGTTGCCGTGCAGCACGCCCGGCGTGCCGGCGGTGAGCGAAGCCGCGTGCCGGCCGGTGGCCAGCCCCTCGCCGCCCGCCTCCACGCCGACCAGCTGCACCCCGGGCATGTCGATGTACGGATGGAAGATGCCGATCGCGTTCGAGCCGCCGCCCACGCAGGCGACCACGTAGTCGGGCTGGCGGCCGGCATCGACCGGCATCTGCCGCTTGCACTCGTTGCCGATCACCGACTGGAAGTCGCGCACCATCATCGGGTACGGATGCGGGCCGGCGACCGTGCCGATGATGTAGAAGGTGTCCTCGACGTGGGTGACCCAGTCGCGCATCGCCTCGTTCAGCGCGTCCTTCAGCGTCTTCGAGCCGGAATCGACCGGCACCACCTCGGCGCCCAGCAGCTTCATCCGGTAGACGTTCTGCGCCTGTCGTGCGACGTCTTCCGAGCCCATGTAGACGACGCACTTCATCCCGTAGCGTGCCGCCACCGTCGCGGTGGCCACGCCGTGCTGGCCGGCGCCCGTTTCGGCGATGACGCGCGGCTTGCCCATCCGCCTGGCGAGCAGCGCCTGGCCGATGGTGTTGTTGATCTTGTGCGCGCCGGTGTGGTTCAGGTCTTCGCGCTTGAACCAGATCTGCGCGCCGCCGAGCATTTCCGACCAGCGCTTCGCGTGGTAGACCGGACTGGGCCGGCCGACGAAGTGCGCGAGTTCGTAGTCGAACTCGGCGACGAACTCCGGGTCGTTGCGGTAATGCTCGTAGGCGAGGCGCAGTTCCTCGAGCGCGTGCACGAGGGTCTCTGCAACGAAGATGCCGCCATAGGGACCGAAGTGGCCCCGGGCATCCGGTAGGTCGTACGGCTTCATCGTGAATCCTGTCGTGCCGAGTCGGCCCGCAGCACCTCTGCGACGAACCGTTCCATGCGTTCGCGCGACTTCGCGCGCGGGTCGGGTTTCGGCCCCCCGACCTGGATGCCCGTCGACACGTCGACCATCGTCGGCTGCAACTGCGCGATCGCCGCCGCGACGTTCTCCGGCGCGAGACCCCCCGACAGCACGATCGGCAGCGAACGTTCGCGCGGCACCCGCGACCAGTCGAAACCTGCGCCGCTGCCGCCGTAGCCGGGGCTGTGCGAATCGAGCAGCAATGCCTCGGCGCTGGCGTAGCGATCGAACGATTCTATCAAATCGACCCCCTCGCCCATCCGGATGGCACGCCAGTACGACAGCCCTGCCGGGCGCTCGTTCTCGCAGGTGAGCGGGTCCTCGTCGCCATGGAACTGAATCACGTCGAGCCCGACTGCGCCGGCCACGCGGCGAATTTCGCCCTCGGGCGCGTTCACGAAGAGCCCCACCGCGGCCACCCACGACGGCATCAGCCGGCGCAGGCCGGCGGCCTGCGCGACCCCGAGCGCCCTGGGACTCTTCGGATAGAAGACGAAACCGACCGCGTCCACGCCGAGCGCCGCGGCGGTGCGGACGTCGTCGGCGCGAACCAGGCCGCAGAACTTGATCCGTGTTCGCATCGGCGGCAGTGTAGCCGCGGCCGCGCCGGTCGCGCGAAGGTCCGCGTCTCCGCGCAGTCCGTAGCCCCGAGCCTTGCCTGCGCCGCTCATGCCAGCCAGTCGAGCAGCTCGTCGCCCCAGGAGGGCACGCCGTAGCGTGCGTCGTACTGCGCGCCGTCGAGATACAGGCCGTCGGGCGCGAAAGTCGCCGGTGCGTGGCGACGATCGCGTCCGGCCAGTACTTGCTCGATCCACTGGGGTGGATGGCGCCCCTCGCCCACCGCAAGCAGCGCGCCCATCAGGTTGCGGATCATGTGATGAAGGAACGCGTTGGCGGTGAAGGTGAAGACGACCAGAGGGCCGCGCTCGTCGAGCGACAGTTCCTCCAGCCTGCGCACCGGCGAGGCTGCCTGGCACTGCGCCGAGCGGAACGCGGAGAAGTCGTGCTCGCCCACCACCAGCGCCGCGGCCTCGCGCATGCGTCCGACGTCGGGGTCGCGGAAGGTCCAGCCGGCGCGGCGCGCGAGCAGCGGATGACGCACCGGCGAGCGGTACAGCAGGTATCGATAGCGCCTGCGCAGCGCGCCGTAGCGCGCATGGAAGTCGCCGTCCACCAGCGTGGCACTGCGCACCGCGAGCCCCTCGGGCAGGTGCGAGTTCACCCCGCGCACCCACGCCGACAGCGGCCGCGCGGCATCGCTGTCGAAGTGCACCACCTGGCGCATCGCATGCACGCCGGCGTCGGTGCGGCCGGCGCAGATCGTGCCGACCGGGTGCCCGGCGATCTCCGCGAGTGCGCGCTCCAGCACGTCCTGCGCGGCCTCGCCGCCGGGCTGGGTCTGCCAGCCGTTGAAATGGCTGCCGTCGTAGGCGAGCGTGAGGGCGAACCTGGCCATCGGATGGAAACAAAAAAGGGGAAGCCGAGGCTTCCCCAGGCACTGCGCTTTTCGGGAACTTATCCGATCTTCGCGAGCATCGAACGTGCCTTCTGCTGTTGTGCGCTGTCGCCGCCCTTGAGCACCTCTTCGAGCAGTTCGCGGGCGCCTTCCTTGTCGCCGATCTCCTCGTACGCCGAAGCCAGGTCGAGCTTGGTGGCCATCTCCTGCCAGCGGGACGACTCGACCGGCGGTGCCACTTCGGTTTCGACGGCCGCGAGGCTCACATCGCCGATCGCGCCGGCGACCGCGCGTTCGTCGATCGCCGAGCCCTCATCCAGCCCTTCGAGCGCCGGAAGGTCGATCTTGAAGTCGCCGAGATCGGCCAGAGCCGCCGGTTCGGTCTCCGTGGCGGCGGTCGAGAGCCGGGCTTCGGCAGGCGGCGCCTCTGCCGCGTCCACCTCGAGCGACGGCAATTCGAAGCGGCCGTCGATCGCGCGGGCGAGGTCGGATTCGGACAGTGCGGCCTCCTCGACCGGCGTGCCGGCCGCCTCGCGCATGCTCGCCGCGCGTCCGATCGTGGTGTCGAGATCGAGATCGAAGTCGAGCGCCGGCATCTCCTGCGCGGCGGACGCGTCGCCGTCCATCGGCACCGTCTCGGCGAACGAAACGGGACCGGCTTCGCGGTGCACGGCCGCCTCGTCGCCCGGCAGCATGCGATCGGCCGGGAAGATCGCCGCGGCACCCGCGGCTGCCGCAGCCAGCCCCGCCGCACCCGACAGCGCCGCCCCCGAGGCCGAGGGGGCCGCCGCAGGAGCAGCCGACGTCACAGGCGCTGCGGGTGCCGGGAAGCCGCCCGCGGGCGCCGCTGCAGCCTCGCCCTGCCCGGTGTAAAGCGGATTGGCCGGATCGATCGACAGTCCGAGCGTGACCACTTTCGGCCACTCCTCGTTCTGCCCACCGGTCTGGTCGTACATTTCCTGGGCCAGCGCGCCGAACGCTGCCGCATCCTTGCGACCGGCGTGGATCTCGAGCAGCTTGAGCCGGATCGCCTGGCGCTCGGGCTGCTTCTTCAGCGCCTCCTTCAGGATCTCCTCGGCCTGCGCCTCGCGCCCGTAGGCGATATAGACCTCGGCTTCGGCGATCGGATCGACCTCGGTCGAGTGCACGTCGACGCCGCTGTCGCGCGTGCTGGTGGCAAACAGGCTGCTGCTGGTATCGACCGCCTGACCGCCGGTGGAGCCAAACAGCGAATTCGCGGTGAACGCGTCGGCCGCAACCAGGCTGTCTTCGTCGAACTGCTCGGCCTTCTTGCGCCGGCGCACCGAGTACATGCCGTAAGCGCCGAGCGCGAGAACGATCGCACCCAGGCCCGGAAGCGTGAGCGGGTTGGCGATCAGGTCGTCGATGAAGCTGGGTTCCTCGACCGGAGCCGGCGCCGGGGCAGGCTTGGCCGCCGGCGTGGTGGCCGGAGCCTGCGCGGCCTGCGTGGCAGGCGCCGGTGTTGCGGCAGGCGCGGACTGCGCTGCCGTGCTTTGCGCCGGGGCCGGCTGCGCAGCCGAAGGCGCCGCAGGCTGAGGGGCGGCCGACGTCGCGGGTTCGGCAGCGGGCGCGGTGGCGCCGGCCGGCGCCTGGCCCGCCGCGGGAGCCGCAGGCGCGGCGCCACTGGCCGCAACACCCGAGGCGGCAGATGCCGCAGCCCCTGCCTCGGGTGCGGCCACCTTGCCGGCCACGGTGGCGCCCGGCGCGCGAGCCGCCTCGACTTGTCGCTGCAATTCGGCGAGCTGCTGGTTCTTCAATTCGACCAGCTTCTGCAGGTCGGCGACATTCTTCTCGAGCGCTGCGACCCGCTCCTGCTGTTCGCGCAGCGCCGCCTCGCGCGCGATCTGCGCTTCTGCACCCTTGTCGGTACCGACCGCGGCGCCGGCGGCGCCGGCACCCTTGCCGGCCGCCTTGCCGCCGGCCTCGCCCGGACGCGACAGCTTCAGCTGGTCGCCGGCGGCGGCCGGCGCGGACTTCTCTTCGACGCCGGCGATCGTGCCGGCAGCGCTCTGGCCGGCCTGCGCCGGCTCGACGCGCCGCACCGCGGCAGCCAGCCGCTCACGATACGCGCGAAAGGTGGCCGCGTCGGCGCGGATCTGGCTGCGCGCAGCCGCCGCATCGACCGCCGCCATGGTTTCGTGGCCGGGAATCTCGAGCTGCTTGCCGGCGAGCATCTGGTGGACACTGCCGAAGAACGCGCTCCGGTTCGCCTCGTAGATCGCGATGATCGCCTGCTCGAGCGAGACGTCGGCGGGCTTCACGCGCGCCGCGATCCCCGCCAGCGTGTCGCCGGTATGCGTCGTGACCTGACCCGGCGTACCCGAGGCTCCGGGCGCCGGCTGCGTCGACGTCGGTGCCGGACGCGCCGCTGCAGCGGTCGGACTCGCACCCGAGGCCGACCTTCTCGCCGCCGGCGCGGCGCTCGAGGCGGCCGCAGGCGCGGCCGCCGGAGCCGGAGTGGCCTGCGCGACCGGCGAACCCGTGGTCGCGACACTGGGCGTCACGACCTGTTGCGTGGCCGGCCCACCGGCGACAGTGCCGCGCGCCCCGATGCGCAGTTCGGGCGGATCGAGCAGGAAGGTGTATTCGCGGACGAACTTGCCCGATGCCCAGTTCAACTCGACCATCAGGTCGACGAAGGGCTCGTTGATCGGCTGCGCGGACGTGATCCGCACCACCGCCGAACGATCCGGGCGGCGGTCGATCGAGAACTTCAGTACAGCGAGCGCCGGATTGAACTCGAGCCCCGCCTGCCGGAAGGCCTCGGGCGAGGCGAGCCGAGCGCTGAGCGAGCCAAGTTCGTCGAGCCCGAGCGAGGTGACCTCGACCTCGGCCCGCAACGGTTGACCCAGGGCCGACTGGACGGTGAGCCGCCCCAGCCCCGCCGCGTCGGCGGCAGGCACCGCGCCCGCGAGAGCCGCCGCGATCGCCACTGCAAGAATCGTCGGAGTGCCTTTTCGGCGCCGTCCGACCGGTTGTACGTGCGTCGATTTCACGCTTGTCCCCAGTGGCAAAAAGCGATTTTTCGAGGCTAACATCAGCCACTTACCCGCGCAAGCTTAGGAAGTGGCCGAAGTTCGGCCTGTGGCGGCCACGTGACGAACGGCGCCTGACGGGCATCCGGCGGCATCTGGCCGCCTGCGGGCGAGACGCTCAGGATGCCAGCAGCCTCAACATGCGTCGCAGCGGCTCGGCCGCGCCCCACAGCAACTGGTCGCCCACGGTGAACGCGCTGAGATAGCCCTCGCCCAGCGAGAGCTTGCGCAGCCGTCCGATCGGCACCACGAGGCTGCCGTTCACCGCCACTGGCGAGAGCTCGCGGATGCTGGCCTCGCGTGTGTTGGGCACCAGCTTCACCCACTGGTTGCCCGACGCGACGATCGACTCGATTTCGTCGAGCGGCGCATCGCGGCGCAGCTTGATGGTGAGCGCCTGGCTGTGGCAGCGCATCGCGCCGATGCGCACGCACAGGCTCTCGATCGGAATGTGGCCCGGCCCGGACGCCGGCAGCCCGAGGATCTTGTTGCACTCGGCGTCGCCCTTCCATTCCTCGCGCGAAGTGCCGTTGCCGAGGTCCTTGTCGATCCAGGGAATCAGGCTGCCGGCCAGCGGCACGCCGAAATTCGCGGTCGGGAACGCGCCCGAACGCATCGCCTGCGAGACCTTCGCGTCGATGTCGAGGATCGCCGAAGCCGGATCGGCCAGCAGCGGCGCCACCGCCGCGTGCGCGGCGCCCATCTGCGCGAGCAGTTCGCGCATGTTCTGGGCGCCGGCCCCCGATGCCGCCTGGTAGGTCATCGCGCTGATCCACTCGACCAGGTTCTCGCGGAACAGGCCGTTCAGCCCCATCATCATCAGGCTGACCGTGCAGTTGCCGCCGACGAAGGTGCGCCCGCCGCGCGCCAGCGCGTCCTTGATCACGTGCAGGTTCAGCGGGTCGAGGATGATGACCGCATCGTCCTTCATCCGCAGCGCCGAGGCCGCGTCGATCCAGTGCCCGTTCCAGCCGGCGGCGCGAAGCTTCGGATAGACCTCGTTGGTCCAGTCGCCGCCCTGGCAGGTAAGCACGACGTCCATCTTCTTCAGCGTGTCGATGTCGCCGGCGCCGTGCAGTGTGCGCTCGCCGAGGTTGGCCACCTCGGGCGCAGCGCCCCCGGCATTCGAGGTGCTGAAGAACACCGTCTCGACGTGCGCGAAGTCGTTTTCCTCGCGCATGCGCTGCATCAGCACGGAACCGACCATTCCGCGCCACCCGACCATTCCGACCTTCAACATGACATCGCTCCCAGATCGCCGGCGCCCGCGGCCGGCTGCATCGTGCCTACAGCGCCGCGAGCACCGCGTCGCCCATCTCTTTCGTCCCCACCGTGCGCTTGCCAGTCTCGGCGATGTCCGCGGTGCGGAAGCCCTGCGCCAGCACCTTGCGCACCGCCGTCTCGACGCGCTGCGCCGCCGCCTCCTGGTGCAGCGAGTGCCGCAGCAGCATCGCCGCCGACAGGATCGTCGCCAGCGGGTTGGCGAGATTCCTGCCGGCGATGTCGGGCGCCGAACCGTGGATCGGCTCGTACAGCCCGAAGCCGCGCGCGTTCAGCGAGGCCGACGGCAACATGCCGATCGAACCGGTCAGCATCGACGCTTCATCCGACAGGATATCGCCGAACATGTTGCCGGTGACCATGACATCGAACTGCCTGGGGTTGCGCACCAACTGCATCGCCGCGTTGTCGACGTACATGTGGGTGAGCTCGACATCGCGGTACTGGCCGTGCACCTCGGTGACCACCTCGCGCCAGAACTGCGTGGTTTCCAGCACGTTGGCCTTGTCGACAGAGCACACCCGCCGCTGGCGCGTGCGCGCGGTCTCGAACGCCAGCTGCGCGATGCGCCGGATCTCGCTTTCGGTATAGCGCATCGTGTCGAAACCCTCGCGCTCGCCGTTCTCGTTGGTGCGCACCCCGCGCGGCTGGCCGAAGTAGATGTCGCTGGTCAGCTCGCGCAGGATCAGCAGGTCCAGCCCCGACACCACCTCGGGCTTGAGCGTCGACGCGTGCGCGAGCTCGGGGTAGACGATCGCCGGACGCAGGTTGGCGAACAGGTCGAAATGCTTGCGCAGCCGCAGCAGCCCCTGCTCGGGGCGCTTGGCGCGCGGCAGCGTGTCGTATTTCGGTCCGCCCACCGAGCCGAACAGGATCGCGTCGGCCTGTCCGGCCAGCTTGAGCGTGGCCTCGGGCAGCGGATCGCCGGCCGAGTCGTAGCCGGCGCCGCCCACCGGCGCGTACTCCAGCTCGACGGACAGGCCGTCGGCGGCCAGCGCCTGCAGCACGCGCACCGCCTGCGCGGTGATCTCCGGCCCGATGCCGTCGCCGGCCAGCACTGCAATCTTCATGTCGGACAATCCTGTTCGATGTTCTGCATGAGAAACGGCCCGGCCCGGTTTCCCGGCCGAGCCGCCTCGGTCGATTCCTGCGAGACGTCTGCGGGCCCGGCGCGCGTCAATCGGCCAGCCTGTTGGCGAGCCAGGGCTGCTGGACCAGTCGCCGGCTCTCGTATTCGCGGATCGCGTCGGCGTGCCTGAGCGTGAGGCCGATCTCGTCGAGCCCGCCGAGCAGGCACTCCTTGCGGAACGGGTCGATGTCGAAAGCGAAGCTGCGCGCGCCGTCCACGGTGCGCACCTGCTGCGCCGGCAGGTCGACCACGAGTTCGAAGCCGCTGAACGCATTGACCTGGTCGAACAGCCAGTCGACGTCGGACTCGGACAGCCGGATCGGCAGCAGCCCGTTCTTGAAGCAGTTGTTGAAGAAGATGTCGGCGAACGACGGCGCGATGATCGCCCGGAAACCGTAGTCTTCGAGCGCCCACGGCGCGTGCTCGCGCGACGAGCCGCAGCCGAAGTTCTTGCGCGTGAGCAGGATCGACGCCCCCTGGTAACGCGACTGGTTCAGCGCGAAGTCGGAGTTCAGCGGCCGGCGGCTGTTGTCCATGCCCGGCTCGCCGCGATCGAGATAGCGCCATTCGTCGAACAGGTTCGGCCCGAAGCCGCTGCGCTTGATCGACTTCAGGAACTGCTTCGGGATGATCGCGTCGGTGTCGACGTTCGCCCGATCGAGCGGCGCGACCAGGCCGCGGTGAACCGTGAGGCTTCGCATGACCGCTTTGCCCTCGCGCCGCTACTTCTTGGCCGCGCCCTGGATCGTCTCGCCGGCCTTCTCGATGTCCTTGCCGGCGCCGGCGATCGTGTTGCAGGCGCCCAGCGACAGCAGGAAAGCGCCAGCCAGCACGGCGGAGATGATTCGCTTCATCGTTGCCTCTCGTTTCGATCAGATGCGCCGCACGTCGACGAAATGCCCGGCGATGGCTGCGGCAGCCGCCATCGCGGGACTGACCAGGTGGGTGCGCCCGCCGGCCCCCTGCCTGCCCTCGAAGTTGCGGTTCGAAGTGGAGGCGCAGCGCTCGCCCGGCTCGAGCCGGTCGGCGTTCATCGCCAGGCACATCGAGCAACCCGGCTCGCGCCACTCGAAGCCGGCGTCGCGAAAGACGCGGTCGAGCCCCTCGGCCTCGGCCTGCTTCTTCACGAGGCCCGAGCCCGGCACGACCATCGCCAGCGTCACGTTCGAGGCCTTGTGCTTGCCACGCACGATCGCTGCGGCCTCGCGAAGGTCTTCGATGCGCGAATTGGTGCACGAGCCGATGAACACCTTGTCGATGCGGATGTCCTGGATCGCCGTGTTCGGCTTCAGGCCCATGTACTGCAGCGCGCGCTCCATGCCTTCGCGGCGCACCGCATCCTTTTCCTTGTCGGGATCGGGCACCCGCTCGTCGACCGACACCACCATCTCGGGCGAAGTGCCCCAGGTGACGTGCGGCTTCAGTTGGGTGGCGTCGACCTCGATGACCAGGTCGAAGCGCGCACCGGGGTCGGAGTGCAGCGTGCGCCAGTACTCCTCGGCGCGATACCAGTCGGGGCCGGCCGGAGCCATCGGCCGGCCGCGCAGGTAGTTCAGCGTGATGTCGTCGACCGCGACCATGCCCGAGCGCGCGCCCGCCTCGATCGCCATGTTGCAGATCGTCATCCGGCCTTCCATCGACAGCGAGCGGATCGTGGAGCCGGCGAACTCGATCGCGTAGCCGGTGCCGCCGGCGGTGCCGATGCGGCCGATGACCGAAAGGATCACGTCTTTCGCGGTGACGCCGCGCAGCAGTGCGCCGTCGACCTTCACCAGCATGTTCTTCGTTTTCTTCGCCACCAGGGTCTGCGTGGCGAGCACGTGCTCGACCTCGGAGGTGCCGATGCCGAAGGCGAGGCAGGCGAACGCGCCGTGGGTGCTGGTGTGCGAATCGCCGCAGACCACCGTCATGCCGGGCAAGGTGGCGCCCTGCTCGGGACCGATCACGTGGACGATGCCCTGGCGACGGTCGTTGATGTCGAAATACGGAATGTCGAATTCGCGCGCGTTGGCGTCGAGCGTCTCGACCTGCAGCCGCGAGATCGGGTCGGCGATGCCCTGCGAGCGGTCGGTGGTGGGCACGTTGTGATCGACCACCGCGAGGTTGGCCGCGACCCGCCACGGCTTGCGCCCGGCGAGTTTCAGCCCCTCGAACGCCTGCGGACTGGTGACCTCGTGCACCAGGTGGCGGTCGATGTAGATGAGCGCGGTGCCGTCGTCTTCCTGGTGGACGACGTGGGCATCCCAGAGCTTGTCGTAGAGGGTGCGGGGGGCGATCGACATGCAGAAATTATGCCATGCGCGCTATCGACGCCGCGCCTGCTCGTACAGCGGCATCACCCGCGCCGAATCACCCGCGCCGAATAGACCTCGAGATCCTTCAGCCGGGTCTCGGCCGACGGGTGCGTGCTCAGGAACTCGGGGCCGTCGCTGGCGCCCGAGGCCCGCGCCATCTTCTGCCACAGCGTGATGGCCGCCCGCGGATCGTAGCCGGCGCGCGCCGCGATCTCGACGCCGATCCGGTCGGCCTCGGTCTCGTGCAGCCGGCTGTTGGGCAGGCCGAAGAAGGCCTTGTAGAACACGCCGCCCAGGTCGCTGCCCGCCTGTCCGGTACCCAGCAGGATCGATGCGCCGCTGATCAGCACCTGCGCGCCCATCTGCTCGGAGGCGCGCTCGCGCGCGTGCTCGCGCAGCGCGTGCGCGATCTCGTGGCCGACCACGGCGGCGATCTCGTCGTCGCTCAGGTTCAGCTTGGTGATCAGCCCGCTGTAGACCGCGATCTTGCCGCCCGGCATGCACCAGGCGTTCACCTGGTCGGAGCGGATCACGTTGACTTCCCACTTCCACTGCGCCGCTTCCGGGCGGAACGCCGCGCTGGCCGGGATCAGCCGGTTGGTGATCGCGCGCACGCGCGCGGTGAGCGCCGGATCGGCGTTCAACGCACCCTTCTGGCGCTCCTTGGTGAGCGTCTCGCGGTATGCAAGTTCAGCCTGCTGGCGCATGTCGGCCTCGGAGACCATCGAAGACATCCGCTGCGTGCGCTCGATGCCCACCGCGCCCGGGCTGGTCGTCTTCACCGACTGGCAGCCCGACAGCAGCACGGCGCTGGCGGCCAGCGCGGCTGCGGCGATCCGGATTCCTCTCATGATCGTTCTCCCAGGGCTGGCGGCCGCTGCAGCCGCCTCTTCGATCCGCCCGATTCTCGCAAAGCGCGGCGCAAGGGGCCAATCCGGACACCCCGAGGTCGGAGGGACATGCCGCAGGTACGACCCGGCTGGAGGTACCGCAGGCCGGACGACCAACAGCTCATCCGTCGGCGCCGCCCGCTTCGCCCATCGGCTCGCGGCAACGCCGGAACACCCAGCCGCCGAGCGCCGCGGCGGCTGCCGACACCAGGAACGCGGCCGACGGCGACACCGCGGACCAGACTGCAGTCGCCACCAGCACGCCCAGCGCGCCGCCCAGCCCGTAGCCGACCGTCACGTAGAGCGCCTGTGCGCGCGCATGCTGGGCCGGCTCGAACCAGCGCTGCAGCGTCGCGACCGTCGCGCTATGGTGAATGCCGAAGGTCACCGCGTGCAGCAACTGCGCAAGCACCAGGGCCGGCAGCCAGGTCGCCGCCAGCCCGATCAATGCGAAGCGCAGCGCCGCCACCCACAGGCTGGCGTGCAGCAGCCGGATCGCGCCGAAACGCTCGAACAGGCGACGCTGCACCCAGAAGACCGCGATCTCGGCGACGACGCCCACGGCCCACAGCAGGCCGATCGCCGTCTTGCTGTAGCCGAGTTGCGCCAGGTACAGCGAGAGGAACGCGTACAGCGCCGCGTGCGCGAACAGCATCAGGAACGCCGACGCAAAGAACGCCCGCACCCGCGGCTGGCGCAGCCGCTCGCGCACCCGCATCGCCGGTGGCCCCGCTCGCGGCGCGGGCACCGCGCGCATCCGCCAGGCGCTGGCCACCAGCCCGAGCATGATCGCCGCCGTCCACCACGGCAGTGTGCGCATGCCCCAGGCGTCGAGCACCGGCCCCATCGCGACCACGCCGACGATGAAGCCCGCCGAGCCCCAGATGCGAATGCGCCCGTAGCGTCCCGCGTCGCCGCCGGACGCGTGCATCGCGATCGTCTCGCCGATCGGCATCTGCGCCGCAGTCATGAAGTACAGCAGTGCCAGCACCGGCAAAAGCGCCGCGAAGCGATCGCCCGCCAGCGGCAGCAGCAGCGCCCCCGCCAGCGCGCCCACCGAACTGACCCGCAGCAACACGACCCGGCTGCCGCTGCGGTCGGCCATCCAGCCCCAGAACGGCGGCCCCACGATGCGCAGAACCTGCGGCACCGCCAGCAACACGCCGATCTCGGCGATCGTCAACCCGATCGCGGCCAGGTAAAGGCTCAGGTACGGGGAGAAGAGCCCGACCCAGGTGAAATAGGCGAGGAAGAGCGCCTTGATGCCGGCGGCGCCGATGCCGCCCGCGTTCAACGCGTGCCGTGCGGCGCCGGCCCCGCGATGCGCGGCGTGGCCACCGCCACTTCGGCGTTCTGCCCGCGGTCGCGCAGCGCGTGATCGATCAGCACCAGCGCCAGCATCGCCTCGGCGATCGGCGCCGCGCGAATGCCCACGCAGGGATCGTGCCGACCCAGCGTCTCCACCGTCGTGGGTGCCCCGTCGAGGTCGATCGAGCGACGCGGCACACGGATGCTCGACGTGGGCTTGATTGCGAGTTCCACGACGATCGGCTGGCCCGTGGAGATGCCGCCGAGCACTCCGCCCGCGTGGTTCGTCGCGAAGCCCTCGGGCGTGAGCTCATCGCCGTGCTCGCTGCCCTTCTGCGTCACGCACGCGAAGCCCGAGCCGATCTCCACGCCCTTGACCGCGTTGACGCCCATCATCGCGTAGGCGATGTCGGCGTCGAGCTTGTCGTAGAGCGGCTCGCCCAGCCCCACCGGCACGTTGTCGGCCACCACGCGCACCCGCGCGCCGCAGGAGTCGCCAGCGCGCCGCAGCGCGTCCATGTACTCCTCGAGCTTCGGCACGACGCTCGCATCGGCAGCGAAGAACGGGTTGTTCGGCACCTGCGACCAGTCGGTGACCGGAATGACCACCTCGCCCAGCTGCGTCATGCAGCCGCGGATCTGCGTGCCGAAGCGCTCGCGCAGCCATTTCTTCGCGATCGCGCCCGCGGCCACCGCCGGCGCCGTGAGCCGCGCCGACGAGCGCCCGCCGCCGCGCGGGTCGCGCACGCCGTACTTGTGCCAGTAGGTGTAGTCGGCGTGGCCGGGACGGAAGGTTCGAGCGATCGAGGAGTAGTCCTTGCTGCGCGCGTCCTGGTTGCGGATCAGCAGCGCGATCGGCGTGCCGGTGGTGCGGCCCTCGAAGACGCCCGAGAGGATCTCGACCGTGTCCGGTTCCTGCGGTCGAGGTCGGGCTGGATGTCGGCCTCGGAGAGGGCCATGCCGGGCGGGCAGCCGTCGACCACGCAGCCGATCGCCGGGCCATGCGACTCGCCGAAAGTGGTGACGCAGAAGAGGCGACCGATTGTGCTGCCGGACATCGAGGGGACCCCATGCTGAAACGGTAATTCTAGCGGACCCAGTTCTCCAGCTTCAGGTTCCTCACACGTCGAAACTCGCGCACGTTGTTCGTCACGAGCGTGGCGTCCAGCGCGCGCGCGTGCGCCGCGATCAGCAGGTCGTTGGCACCGATCATCTCGCCGCGACGACGAAGGTCGGCCCGGATGTCCGCATAGTGATCCGCCGCGTCGCCACCCCAATCGAGGACGACGAGATGGCGAACGAAGGCTGCGAACGCCGCCGCAGCCTGGTCCGGCCGCGACGACAGCCGCACGCCGAACTTCAATTCGGCGACGCTGATGACCGAGATCGCCTGCTCCTCGATCGGAACTTCGCAGAGCCGATCCAGCAGCGCCGCGTTGGAACGCTTCATCACGTACGAACAGGTATCGGTGTCGAGCAGGTACATGTCCGGCCTGCAGGAAATCAGATCACGCGTTCCTGCAGCGGCAGATCCTCGACGCCTTCCATGAAATCATCCGGAGCCACGGGGCCCTCGGCAAGGTAGGCATGCCAACTGCTCGGCCGCGGCGAGAGGACGATCTTCTCGCCTTCGCGATGCACGTACACCTCGCTGACCGAGAACTCGAACTCCTTGGGCAGCCGGACCGCCTGGCTGCGGTTGTTCATGAAGAGCCTGGCAGTGCGTTCACGTTGCATGCGTCACCCCCTGGTTCCGATTGGCATATACAGATGCATATGTCACCAGAAAGTGGCGGTGCCGTCAATCGAACGAAAGGTCGATGACCTGTCGGGCGCAATGCCCCTGCCCACCCCCTTTACGCGCGCAAGCGCGCAAGCACCGTCTCCCGCGGCATGGCCGCCAGGACTGCATCGACCGACGGCGTCTGCGTCGTGCCAAATACCTTCAGCCGCACCGGGATCGCGAGCTGCGGCATCTTCAGCCCGTGCTCGGCGAGCGTTGCCTTCAGCGCCGCGGCGATCGCGTCCTTCGTCCAGTCGCCGCCGGCGAGCCGCGCGGCGAGCGAGGCGAGCGCGGGCCCGAGTGCGGGCGGCGCCGCGTCGAGATGCTTCTCCCGGTCGGCCTGCGCGATCGACGGCTCGACGTAGAACATGTGCGCCATTTCGGCCAGCTCGTTCAGCGTCTGCGCGCGCTCCTTCAGCAGCCCGCAGACCGCGGCGAGGTCGGCCGCACCCGCAGCCGGCTCCACGCCCGACGCGCGCAGCCGCGGCAGCACCCGCACGGCGAGATCAGCGTCGGCCGCCGCCTTGATGTAGTGGTGGTTCAGCCAGCGCAGCTTGTCGAAATCGAAGCGCGACGGCGAGCGGCTCACGTGCGAGCCGTCGAACCAGGCGACGAACTGCTCGCGCGAGAAGATCTCCTCGTCGCCGTGGCTCCAGCCGAGCCGCGCCAGGTAATTCACCACCGCCTCGGGCAGGTAGCCGTCTTCGTCGTACTGCATCACCGACACCGCGCCGTGGCGCTTCGACAGCTTCTGGCCGTCGGGCCCGTGGATCATCGGCAGGTGACCGTACTGCGGCACCGGCGCGCCCAGCGCGCGCAGGATGTTGATCTGCCGTGGCGTGTTGTTCACGTGGTCGTCGCCGCGCAGCACGTGCGTGATCCGCATGTCCCAGTCGTCGACCACCACGCAGAAGTTGTAGGTGGGCGTGCCGTCGGAGCGCGCGATGATCAGGTCGTCGAGCTCGCTGTTGTCGAACGCGATCGGGCCCTTGATCGTGTCGTTCCAGCTGGTCGCGCCGTCCACCGGGTTGCGAAAGCGCACCACCGGGTCCACGCCTGCAGGCGGCGCCGGCAGCGTGCGCCCCGGTTCGGGCCGCCATCGGCCGTCGTAGCGGGGCTTGAGCCCCCTCGCCTCCTGCGCGGCGCGCATCTCCTCAAGCTCCTCCTTCGTGCACCAGCACCGGTAGGCGGTGCCGTCGGCGAGCATCTTCCGGATCACCTCGCGGTAGCGCGGCATCCGCTGCATCTGGTAGAACGGACCCTCGTCGGCGTCGAGGCCGAGCCAGCGCATGCCGTCCAGGATCGCCTGCACCGCCTCCGGCGTCGAGCGCTCGAGGTCGGTGTCCTCGATGCGCAGGATGAAGGTACCCTTGTGGTGGCGCGCGAACGCCCAGGCGAACAGCGCGGTGCGGGCGCCGCCGATGTGCAGGAAGCCGGTCGGGCTGGGAGCGAAGCGCGTGCGAACCATGTCGCGGGTATCCGGAAGGCAGGGGAAGCGTTCGATTTTACGCGAGCGCACCTGCCGGCCGGGCCGGTGGCCTGGCCGGACCAGGGCCCGTTCGACCGCCAGCGCATGCGCCACGACGATCGGTTTTGCGCTACCGTGGCTGCTCGCGCGCACCGGCCGCGACCCCGCGTTCGGCGGCGGCCCGATCGCGACGATCATCCAGGACGTGCTGAGCCTGCCGATCTACCTCTGGACTGTTCAGGCGCTATTGTTCTGATCCATGGAGAAGCCCTTCTCGCCCGCCTGCGAACGAAACCGCGAGCCGATCCTCGAGGTGCTGCGCGACTGGTTCGCCGATCGCAAGCAGGTGCTGGAGATCGGCAGCGGCACCGGCCAGCATGCGGTGCACTTCGCTGCGGCGCTACCCAAGCTGCGCTGGCAGACGTCGGACGTGAGCGAGAACCTGCCCGGCATCCGCTCGTGGCTGAAGGAAGCGGCGCTGCCGAACACGCCGTCGCCGATCGCCTACGACGTGAACCATCCTCCGCCCACGGGCGAATACGACGCGGTGTTCAGCGCCAACACGCTGCACATCATGGGCTGGAAGGAAGTGGAGCGGATGTTCGCGACACTGCCCGCAATCACGAAGCGCGGCGCGATCCTGGTGATCTACGGGCCGTTCAACTACGAGGGGCAGTACACCAGCCAGAGCAATGCGCAGTTCGACGAGGCGCTGCACAGCGCCAACCCGAAGCGCGGCATCCGCGACTTCGAGGAAGTGGATGCGCTGGCAAGCGCCGCGGGATTCAAGCTGCAGGAAGATCGCGCGATGCCGGCGAACAACCGGTGCATCGTCTGGAAGCGGGGGTGAGAGGACCGGGGCGGAGGGCTCACCTGGAGCCCCACGTGGATTTGATCGGGGGGGCGGATTTGCCTACAATTGCGCCTCCCTCCTCCAGGGGCGGCTAGCTCAGCGGTAGAGCACTGCCTTCACACGGCAGGGGTCACAGGTTCGAACCCTGTGCCGCCCACCAGATTCCACAAGAAAATCAAGAGCTTACGAAGGAATCGGCTTTCGGCCGGAAGTCGTTGCGTGAAACTCGCGTGAAAATCGATCGCCGGCCGCGCGCCCTCAGGAAGTGACGCCGCCGGCTCTCGGGGTTGTCGCCCACTCGCCGAGGAACAGCAGCCGTTCGGGACTTGAACAAGGCAAGCGCCCCACGGTGGCCAGCCGTTTTCAGTACACCGGGTCGAGGTCTCGCGCGTCCAGCTCGGCCAGCTTGCGCGCCATGACATCGACGCCCGGCCCGGTGATGCGCACATAGCCCGGCCCGCGTTCGAGCAGCAGCTTGCGCCGCTCGATCGCTTCGAGCACCTCGGCCTCGCGCT
>MEED01000032.1 GCA_001724855.1 Lautropia sp. SCN 69-89 | reverse complement strand
GGCTGCCGCGATTTTCGACGCGATCGTGCGCGTGTAGCCGGTACGGGAATGGAAGACGAGCAGGGTCCTGGCCTTCATCGCGATCTCCCGGACAGCCACGAGTGAAAGTCGTGGCTGCGCACAGGATGATCCGCGACCGAGGCCCGCAGCTTGATCGCGGTCATTCGACGGCGAGGCCGTCGGGCGCGCCGCTCGTGCGGCGTGCGCAGTCCGGGGGCGCAATGCGGGATCCGCAATGTGCAACTCACGATATGCAACGCATTTCCTTTCCACCCGGCCGTCCGATGGCGGTGCAGAAAGGGTGAGGCATGGCTGCGAAACCGCTCAGCATCATCGTCGTGTCGGGGTCGAGGGAGCGCCTGCAGATGGCCGCGATGGTCGCGGCCGTCGGGGCGGTCAGCGGCAACCCGGTCACGGTGTTCCTGTCGATGAACGCGCTGCAGTACTTCGTGAAGGGCGACCAGACTGCGGCGCCCACCGAGGGTCCGTTCGGCAAGCTTCTCGAGGCGAAGAACGCGCCGCCGTTCAGGGCCATGTTCGAGCAGGCGGTGACGCTGGGCGACGCGAAGATCCATCCGTGCTCGATGGCCATGGACGTCATGGGCCTGGAGCCTGCCGCGCTCGAGCCGTGGCTGGCCGAACCGCTCGGCCTCACGAAATTCCTCGGCGACGCGGCCGACGCGCAGGTCTGGTCGTTCTGAACATTCGCCGACGCACGAACGAGGGAGGAGCCATGGCCGGGAAGAAGGTGATCGATGCGCGCGGAAGCTTCTGCCCCGGTCCCCTGATGGAGCTGATCGCCGGGATGAAGATGGCGCAGGTCGGCGACGAGCTCGAAGTGCTCTCCAGCGACAAGGGCTCGGCCAACGACATTCCCGAGTGGATCCACAAGGCCGGGCACGAGCACGTCGGCACTCGCGAGGAGGCCGGTGTCTGGCACATCCTGGTGAGGAAGGTGAAGTAGGAGATGCGGCAAGAGAGGTGGGCTGAAGCGACGTTTCGATCACGAACGACAGGAGGAGAGAGATGCGCATCCTGATCATCGGCGGCGGCATGGGCGGCACGATCCTGGCGAACAATCTCGCGCGGCGGTTGGCGCCCGAGCTGAAGACGGGCAAGGCGAGGATCACGATGCTGTCGGCGTCCGAGCGGCATTTCTACCAGCCGGGGCTGCTCTACCTGGCGTTCGGGCGCGTCACGCCCGACGAGCTGTACCGCGATCAGGCAAGCCTGCTCGAACCCGGCATCGAATTCTTCGTCGACCCCGCCGAGCAGTTCCTGCTCGACCAGAACCAGGTGAAGGCGAAGAGCGGGCGCACCTTCGACTACGACATCCTGGCGATCGCCACCGGCTCGCGTCCGGTGCCCGAGCTGATCCCCGGCCTGCCGGAGAACTCCGAGACCTTCTACACCGAGGAGACGGCGCTGAAGATGTTCCGGCGCCTGCGCGAATTCGACGGCGGTCGGGTCGTCGTGGCGGTGGGCGTGCCGCACAAGTGCCCGATGGCGCCGCTCGAAATCACCTTCATGCTGCACGACTACTTCAAGGACCGCGGCATCCTCGACAAGGTGAAGCTGCACTACACGTATCCGATCGGCCGCGTGCACAGCCTGGAGAACGTCGCGAAGTGGGCCGCGCCCGAGATGACGCGGCTGGGCATCAGCTACGAGACGCTGTTCAACATCAAGGAGGTCGACGGCAAGGCGAAGGTCGTGCGCAGCGAGGAGGGCTCCGAAACGCCGTTCGACCTGCTGGTCTCGATTCCCGCGCACCGCGGCATGGAGGTGATCGAGAAGAACAACCTCGGCACCGGCGGCTTCATCCCCACCCATCGGCACCAGCTCAACATGGAGGGCCGCAAGAACGTCTACGTGCTGGGCGACACGACCAACCTGCCGATCAGCAAGGCCGGCTCCACCGCGCACTTCGAGGCCGAGGCGCTCGGCGAGAACATCGCCGCGATCGTGAAGCTCGGCGCGCCGGTGCGCGACTACGACGGCAAGGTTTTCTGCTTCATCGAGGCCGGGAAAGACCGGGCGACCTACGCGATGTTCGACTACCTGAACCCGCCCGACCCGAAGCCGCCGACGAAGGCCATCCACTGGTTCAAGATGGCCTACAACAAGCTGTACTGGACTTCCGCACGCGGCCTGCTCTGACCCCCGGGAGGACCGAAGATGGACACGCAGACCGGCGAATCGCGCGCCGTCGACGGCGAGATCGAGCGTCTGGTGGCGGCCGCGCGCGACGCGCTCACCGACGAGATGGTCGGTCGCCTCGCGACCACCGCGGCCGACGCGGCCGACCTGATGGACCAGGTCAACCGGGCTGGGCTGGCCCGGGCCATTCCTGCGCTCGCGCAGATGGCGCACAACGGCGACCTGGAGCGGCTCGGGCAGCTCGCGCGCGTCTACAGCTCGGCGCAGGACTCGCTCACCGACGAAATGGTCGGGCGGCTTTCGGCGACGATCGGCGACGGCATGGCGCTGATGGACCAGGTCAACCGCGCCGGCCTCGACCGCGCGATTCCCGCGCTGGCCGAGATGGTGCACAACGGCGACCTGCAGCGGCTGGTGAAGCTGGCGCGCGTCTACGGCTCGGCCGAAGACGCGGTCACCGACGAAATGGTGGGGCGGCTCTCCGAAACGGTGGGCAACGGCCTGTCGCTGCTCGACCGCTTCGCGCGTGGGGGCGCCGACCGCGTGATCGGCATCCTCGAGCGGCTGGAAAGCTCGGGCGCGCTGCAGAAGCTGTCCGACACGCTGCCCGATCTCGCCGAGCGGATGTCGCGCATCCAGTCGATGCTCGCGGCGATCGAGTCGGCGGCGCTGCGCACGAGCCGCATGCCGCCATCGCGCGGAGGCCTGGGGGGAATGTGGGAACTGATGCGCGACCCGGAGGCCCAGGACACGCTGCGCTTCCTGCTCGCGGTGGGCAAGGAGCTGCGTGGCGCGCTGGTGCCGCCCGCGCGATGACGCTCAGCGCTTCCTGAGGTAGATCACCCAGTACACCAGCGCCACCAGCACGCTGCCGCCCACCAGGTTGCCGGCGATCACCGGCACCAGGTTGCGGATCATTGCCAGCCATCCGATCGATCCGGCCCCGGGCAGCGCCAGCAGTGTCGGGTCGCCGGCCAGCAGGAAGATCGCCAGCGGGAAGAAGAACATGTTGGCGATCGAGTGCTCGAACCCGAGCGCCACGAAGGCGGCGATCGGCGGGACGATCGCCACCGCCTTGTCGACGACGCTGCGGCCCGCGGCGGCCATCCAGACCGCCAGGCAGACCAGCACGTTGCACAGCGCGCCGCGAGCGAAGGCGACGTCCCAGGGCAGCGCCGCCTTCGCCGCGGCGACCTCGACCGCCTTCTTCGCGACCAGGCCGCCGTTCAGCGAGCCGGTGTCGGCCAGCAGCACCAGCACCGCAAGGCCCGTGGCCCCGGCGAGGTTGCCCAGGCAGACGACGACCCAGTTGCGCAGCAGATCGCGCGTGCCGAGCTTTCCTTCGGCCCAGGCCATCGCCAGCAGGTTGTTGCCGGTGAACAGTTCGGCGCCGGCGACCACGACCATGATCAGCCCGAGCGAGAACACCACGCCGCCGAGCACGCGCGAGGTCGCGAACGACAGCGACGGGTCGCTCGCCACCAGCAGGAAGGCGATCGAGCCGAGCCCGATGAAGGCGCCAGCCAGCAGCGCCAGCATCGACATCGAGCGCAACGGCAACCGCGCCTTGGCCACACCGATGGTTTCGATGCGGGCGGCGACTTCGCGCGGCGAGAATGCGTCCGAGCCGAAGATCTCGCCGGCCATCAGCGGGGATCCCGGCGGGCGGGCGACGGAGACGTTGCGTGCGATCGGCGGCGCATCCGGCAAGCTTACGCGATCGCTGCCATGGCGCCGTGGGCGCGGTGCGGACGCGCCGGCTGCTCGTCGCCGCGCCGGGCGCAGGGGGCCCGAGGGCGATTGACGGCGGCTGGATGCCGGCGGAAAGTAGGCAGTTTCCCGCCCTGTCACCGGAGTCCGTTCCGGCCGGCGTCACGGGGCCGGCGCCGGCGCCCGGAAACCCCATGCGGCCCCACTTCGCAAGGAGTTCGATCATGGCGAAGTACATTGCGCTCGCAAGCTTCACCGACCAGGGCATCCGCAACGTCAAGGAGACCGTGAAGCGCGCCGACGCGGTGCGCGAGGCGGCACGCAAGTACGGCTGCGAGATGTCGCAGATCTACTGGACGCTCGGCGCCTATGACCTGGTCACGATCATCGACGCGCAGGACGAGGCAGCGGCCACCGCGTTCGCGATGGCCATCGGTTCGGCCGGCAACGTGCGCACCCAGACGCTGCGCGCATTCTCGCGCGAGGAGATGGCCGACATCGTCGGCAGGATGTAGGAGTCCGGGTTGCGGCGAACCGGCTCATCGTCGACAGCGGCGATCGCGTGAAGCGCCTGCGGCTCGCGATCGTCGGCTTCGGCCGCCTCGGGCGCGCCTGCGCCGACGCGGCCCTGCATGCTCATGACCTCGAGCTGGTCGGCGCAGTGCTGCGCCAGGCCTTCGAGATGCTGATTCCAGAGGGTCGGACCGAGGTCCGCGACCGGCCGGGCGCCAGCCTGCACCACACCGAGGCCGCGCGCCTCGTGCCCGGCGTGGCCGACGCGCTGGCCACCGAGGCCCGCGACGCCTCGGGCGCGCTCAGGCGCTACGTGTACGTCGAACTGGCGAAGGGGGCGGCGATCGATCCGGTGCGCGAGGCATTCGCGCGCGACCCGTTTCCGGTCGAAAGCGTCGAGTCGCTGGAACACGCGGCGCGCGGCGTCGTCCTCGAACGGCTCGGCACCGCGCGCGGCGGCGCCCACCAGAACCTGCTGTTCGAGGCGCGCTTCGACGTGGCGACCTTCGCCGCCAGGGTGATGCTCGATGCGGCACGGCGCCTCGCGTCATTGCGCCCCGGCGCGCACCGCTACTCGCTGTGCCCCTGAAAGCCTGGCGGACCGAGCGCAAGAGGCGTTGATCGCGGGCAAGACGGATCGCCGGCTGCGCGCCTATGCTGGCTTGCGGCGAAATGCGCAGGGCCTCTCCTCTGTGTGGAGCGTTTCGCCGCGTTTGCAGGAGTTCGCCCCGATGAAGACGCACACAGGGTCCGGCAGGTCGGCGCACCGCGACGAGGTGCCCACCGAGCAGGTCCACGATGCCTACAAGGTCCGCGAGAAACTTCCCGAGCCCACCGTCTGCCCGGACTGCGGAGCGGTCTACCGGCAGGGTCGCTGGGTCTGGGCCAGCGCGCCCGAGGGGGCGCACCGCACCCGCTGCCCGGCCTGCCGGCGCACGCACGACCGCTATCCGGCCGGCCACGTGACCATCGGTGGCGGCTTCTTCGCGCAGCATCGCGATGAAGTATTGAATTTCGTGAAGAACTGCGAGGCGCGCGCGAAGGCCGAGCATCCGATGGAACGGATCATCGCCATCGAAGAGCAGCCCGACGGAACATCGATCACGACCACCACTTCCACCCGCCTCGCGCGCCGCATTGCCGATGGCCTGCACGAGGCCTGGAAAGGCACGCTCGACCTGCACTACGACAAGCAGCAGGAACTCGTGCGCGCGCGCTGGACGCGCGAGCACTGAGGCCGCGCCCACGGAGAAGCCCATGCCACAGGTACCGCTGCAACTCACGGTGCGCCACATGCCGCCTTCGGATGCGGTGGAGACACTCGTGCGCGACAAGGTCGACAAGCTCGAGGAGTTCTATCCGGCGCTGATCAGCTGCCGGGTCGTGATCGAGAAGGAGGCGCTGCACCACCAGCAGGGTCAGCGCTTCAACGTCCGGCTCGACCTGCGCGTGCCCGGCCACGAGTTCGCCACCACCCGCGAGCACCACGAAGACTTCGACATTGCGATCCGCGAAGCTTTCGACGTCGCCAAGCGGTGGCTCGAGGACGTGGTGCGCCAGCAGCGCGGCAAGGTGAAGGTGCACGACACCCCGCAGCGCGGCACCGTCGTGCGCCTGGTCGCCGACGAGCGCTTCGGCTTCATCGAGAAGGCCGATGGCAGTGAACTCTATTTCTCGGCCGACAACGTGGTCGATCCCGACTTCGACGCGCTCGAACCCGGCATGAAGGTCCAGTTCATCGAGGACTACGGCGCCGAAGAAGGGCCGCAGGCCAAGCGCGTGTCGGTGGGCAGGCATTCCCCCGGTTGAGGACGGCGCGCCCGTCTGATTGCGGCGTTGCAATATGTGCGCCGCAATATTTCCTGAAAGATCGCCAAAACATCGATCTTTGATCCAGATCAAGGATCCAGGGGGCCTCACGGCTCAATTATGTATTCCGGTACCGGAATGCGTATTTGACGCGAGGAGAAAGCGATGGCGACCGAAGCCCCCTACGTTCCCGAGAGTGAACTCGACGAGATTCTCGAGTACTGCAACACCCTGCGCCAGGCGCCGGTGCCCGGCAACGACTCGCTGCCTGAGGGTTTCACCGGCACGATCGGGCACTTCCCGGTGTATTTCCCCGAGGAGATCGCGCATGCGGCGGGCCTGCTGCCGGTGGGCATCCTCGGCGGCGGCAACAAGCTCGAACTGAAGCACGCCGATGCCCACATGGGCTCGTTCATCTGTTCGATTTGCCGCTCCACCACCGAGATGGGCCTGAACGGCGCGCTCGGCAACCTGTCGGGCTTCGTCACGCACCCGATCTGCGACGCGGCCAAGCACCTGGGCGGAATCTGGGCGCGCAACTTCCCCGAGCAGCTGTCGCAGATCCTGTACCTGCCGCAGAACGTCAACACCCCGGGCGCGGTGCGCTACATCGCTGCCGAGTACCAGCGCCTGCGCGCCGAGATGGAGAAGAAGGCCGGGCGGTCGACCGACGACGAGAGCCTGCGTGCCAGCATCCGCGCCTACAACCGCAACCGGCAGCTGCTGCGCGAGCTCTACGCGATCCGGCGCGACGAGCCGTGGAAGCTCAGCTGCACCGAGTCGTACCTGCTGCTCAGGGCGCGCACGCGAATTCCCTGCGAGGAGCACAACGCGCTGCTCGAGAGGGCGATCGCCGGAATCCGCGCTCGCAACCGCGCGGCGCAGGACAAGCCGCGCGTGGTCTTCGTCGGCGGCTTCTGCGAGCAGCCGCCGCTCGAGATGCTCGAGGCAATCGACGACAACTGCTACGTGGTCGACGACGACCTGCTCATCGGCCTGCGCTGGATCACCGGGGACGTGCCCGAGACCGGCGACCCGGTCTGGGCGCTCGCCGAGAGCTTCGTCGAGCGTTCGGCCGCCAGCCCGGTCCAGCACGACGAGCGCAAGACCAAGGAGGGCTACCTGATGGAGATGCTCGGCACCTCCAGGGCCGACGCGGCGATCGTCACCGCCGCCAAGTTCTGCGAGCCCGGACTGGACGAGCAGGTCGCCTGGTCGAAGCACCTCGACCAGGTGGGCGTGCAGTACCTGGTGCTCGAGTTCGAAGAAAAGATGACTTCCTTCGAGCAGATGGCGATGCAGCTCGAAACCTTCGCCGAGTCGCTGCTGTTCGCCACCGCCTGACCGGAGACACGAGATGACCACAGCCACCGCAGAAAAACCCGCCTCGGCCGCCGCGGCCGCGCCGGCCAGCGCCGAATTCAATCCGCACCTCGAAGGCCAGCAGATGATGAAGGCCTGGTACGCGAACCTCGCGCTGGCGCGCGAGCGCGGCCAGAACGTCGCCAACGTCTTCGTGATGGGCAACGCGGTCGAGATCCTGCGCACCTTCGACTTCCAGCTGGTGTTCCCGGAGATCAATTCGCTGCAGACCGGCGTGCGCAAGGTCTCCGAGGAGTACCTGCGCGAGTCGGAAGACTACGGCTACTCGCCCGACGTCTGCTCGTACGTGAAGGCCGACGTCGGCCTGATCCTGCGCGAGCAGCAGCATCCCGCCGGCACGATCCCGAAGGCCGACATCGCGATCGCGTCGAACATGTGCAGCACCTTCATCAAGTGGGGCGAGATCTGGGAGCGCATGCTCAAGACCCCCACCTTCGTGCTCGACCTGCCGGGCCAGCGCGCGGGCAACTGGCAGGTGCGCCGCGGCGACGCGCAGCACATGGCCGACGCACAGTGGGTCGAGGCGCAGTTCCGCCACCTGATCGAGCGCTGCGAGAAGATCACCGGGCGGCGCTTCGACTTCGACCGGCTGGCCGAGGTGCAGGATCGCGTCAACCGAATGGTGTTCCACTGGAACAACGTGATGGCGCTCAACCGCCAGTGCCCCGCGCCGTACAACGCGATGCTCGACGGCCTCACCTACATCGGCATCATGAACGTCTACCGCGGCACCGAGGAGGGCGTCGAGTACATGCGCCGCCTCGAGGAGCAGCTGCGCGCGAAGGTGGCACGTGGCGAAGGCCGGGTCGCCGAGGAACGCTTCCGCCTGCTGTTCTCGGGCACGCCCTGCTACGTGTCGATGCGCCGGCTGGTCGAGTTGTTCGAGAGCTGGGGCGGCGTGTTCGCGTACTCCGACTACCTGACGTTCGCAGCCGGCGGCATGGACGCAGGCGAGATGGTCTACGACACCTCGCGTCCGCTCGAGAGCCTGGCCGAGATCACCGCGCTGGCCGCTCAGCGCGGACTGTCGAACCAGTTCTTCGCGCACGAACGGCTGGCCCAGCAGATCCGCGACTACGACGTCGACGGCATCGTGTTCCACGGCATCAAGAGCTGCCGCTTCGTGTCCTCGGGCATGGCCGACACGCGCAACTACCTGAACAAGCGACTGAACATGCCGAGCCTGTACATCGAGTCGGACCTGATCGACCCGCGCTACTGGTCGGACGCGCAGATCAAGAACCGCGTCGACGCATTCTTCGAGTCGCTGCAGCAGCGCGGCGGCGCAGCGCCCGGGGGCGGCAAGCATGCGTCCACCACGAAGGAGAGCCAATCATGAGGTATGTCGGCGGAGTCGACGTCGGATCCACGCAGACCAAGGCGGTGATCCTCGACGAGAACGGCAAGGTGGTCGGGCGCGCGCTGCTCGACATGGAAACCAGCATGGTCACGATCGCGCAGGACGCATTCAAGGCGGCACTGGCCGACGCCGGCATCGAGGAGGCACAGGTCGAGCGGGTCGCCAGCACCGGCTATGGACGCTACAACGTGTCGTTCGGCCACGAGCAGGTGACCGAGATCAGCTGCCACGCGCGCGGCGCGGTGGCGCTGTTTCCGAACACGCGCACGGTGATCGACATCGGTGGGCAGGACACCAAGGCGATCGCGGTCAAGCCCGACGGACAGGTGGCCGACTTCACGATGAACGACAAGTGCGCCGCCGGCACCGGGCGCTTCCTCGGCGCAGCCTCGTACGCGCTCGAGATGTCGCTCGGCGAGCTCGGGCCGCTGGCGATGCAGTCGCAGAACCCGGTGCGCATCACCACCACCTGCACGGTGTTCGCGGAGTCCGAGATCATCAGCCACCTCTCCAAGGGAATCCTTCCCGAGGACGTGCTGATGGGCGTGCACCAGGCGATCACCAGCCGCTGCGTGTCGCTCGCGCGGCGCGTCGGCGTGCATTCGGAGGTCACCTTCACCGGTGGCGTGAGCCGCAACGTGGCGATGGTGAAGCTGATCGAGGAGGCGGTGGGCATGAAGATCAACGTGAGTCCCGACGCGCACTTCTGCGGCGCGCTCGGCGCGGCGCTGGTCGCACGCGAGCACGCCTTCGGAACCACGCCCCTGCCGGCCGAAGCGCTGGCGTAGGAGGATGAAAATGCTCTACGTTGCTGGACTCGACATCGGATCGACCTACACCAAGGCGATCGCGCTCGACAGCGAGCGCAAGGTGGTGGGCACCGCGGTGCGCCGCACCGGCTTCAAGCTGGCTCAGGCCTCCGAGGCGGTCTTCGACGACCTGATGAAGAACTGCGGGCTCGAGCGCTCGCAGGTCGTCTACGTCGGAGCCACCGGCTACGGCCGCTACACGGTGCCGTTTCGCCACGCGCAGATCACCGAGCTGACCGCGCACGCGCAGGCGGCGGTGCACCTGTTTCCCGACACGCGCACGATCCTCGACATCGGCGGCCAGGACATCAAGGCGATCAAGGTCGACGCCGAAGGCCGCGTGAAGGCGTTCCGCCTGAACGACAAGTGCGCCGCCGGCACCGGCGCGTTCCTCGAGAAAACCGCCCGCTATCTCGGCCTGACCACCGAGGACATCGGCCCCTACGCGATGCGCGCGAAGTCGCCCAAGGCGATCAGCAGTGTCTGCGCGGTGTTCGCCGAGTCCGAGGTGATCAACCACCTGTCCAACGGCATCGCCGCCGAAGACATCATGATGGGAGCGATGATCTCGCTGGGCGGGCGCGCGATCCAGCTGATGCGCCGCGTGGGCCTGGAGCCGGGTTACATGCTCACCGGCGGCATGACGCGCAACGAGGCGATGGTCTCGGCGCTCGAGGCCGCGCTCGGCGAGCGCTTCCACGTGGCGCCGAACGGACTGGGACAGCTCAACGGCGCCTACGGCGCGGCCTACCTCGGGCTGCGGCGCGTCGAGAAGCTGCTGGCCGAGGGCAGGCCGATTCCGCCGACCGCCGCGCAGCAGGGGCAGGTGCAGGCCAAGGCGGTGCGCCGCTGGTCGGCGATGGCCGCCACCCGCAAGCGCTTCGAGCCCTGCAGCGACACGGGCGGATGCCCGGTCGTGGTCGTCAAGCGTCCGGCCGGCAAGGCGGAGCAGGCGGCCGCCTGAGGGCCGCCCGAGGCACGCGCCGGCGATCGCCGGCACCAGGATCCACGGCATCAACCACGGAGGTTGCCATGACCTACGTCGTCACCGAAGCCTGCATCAACTGCAAGCACACCGACTGCGTCGAAGCGTGCCCGGTGGACGCGTTCCACGAAGGGCCGAACTTCCTCGTGATCGACCCCGACGCCTGCATCGACTGCGCCGCCTGCGTGGCCGAGTGCCCGGTCGAGGCCATCTACGCGGACGCCGACGTTCCGTCGACCATGAAGAAGTTCATTCCGCTGAACGCCGAGCTGTCCCGCGACTGGCCGGGCATCTCGAAGAAGCGCGAGGCGCTGCCCGATGCCGGCCACTGGGCCACGGTGAAGGACAAGTTCGACCAGCTCCGGCAGCCCTGAACGGGCGCCCGACACTCACTTCGAGGAGATTCACGATGGAATCGATCACCGACTACATGCAGCAGGACCACGACCTCATCGACGGCATCGCCGAGCGCGCTGCCGCGGCCGCCGCCGCCGGCGACCTGGCCGGCATGGAGCGCGACGGAGCGCTGTTCCTGCAGCGGCTCGAGCGCCACATCGAGATGGAGGAGAACCTGCTGTTCCCCGCGTTCGAGGAACGCACCGGCATGACCGCGGCCGGTCCGAGCGTGCAGATGCGCGCCGAGCACGAGCAGATGCAGGGCATCCTGCAGCAGATGCGGGACGCGATCGCGGCGAAGGACGCGGCCGGCTGGCAGCGCGCATCGCAGGCGCTGCTCGAGGTGCTGGTGCCCCACAACCTGAAGGAAGAGCAGATGATGTATCCGATGCTCGATGATGCGATGGGGCCGGATGCGGGGGCGCTGCTGGCCGAAGTGAAGGAGATGGCCGCGTAAAGGGGTTGGCCTCCTTCCGGCGCATCGGCCGCACGGCGGCCGATGCGCCGAGGCCGGAAGGAGGAAGAGTGAACGATGAAGCGCTCGCGTGCGGGCCATGCGGGCGCCGTCCGGGCCGGATACCGGTATGCTCGCGCGGATCGACGTCTCGCGAGCCGCGATGAAGGACGACGGGGACACCGAGAAGCTCTCGAACCGGGTGGTGCTCGGGCTGCTGCTGGGCGGGCTGCTGCTGCTCACCTATGTGGTGGTGCGCCCGTTCGTGGTGCCGGTCGCGTGGGCGATCATTCTTGCGTACACGACCTGGCCGCTGCTGGCGTGGATCCGGCGCGTGCTCGGCGGCCGGCGCACGCTGGCTGCCGCGCTGATGACTGCGCTGCTCACCGCGGCCTTCGCGCTGCCGGCGTTGTGGCTCGCGATGCTGCTGCGCGCCGAAATGGCCGATGCCTATGCGGCGGTCGCCGCGCTGCTGGCGAAGGGTCCTTACCGGCTGCCGGACGTGGTGGCCGGGGTGCCCGTGCTCGGCGGATGGCTGCAGGGGCTGCTTGACCAGTTCACCGGCGATCCCGACGCGATCCGTCACCAGCTTGCCCGCTGGGTGGACACGCGCGCGGCCGAGCTGCTGGGGATCATCGGCGGGCTGGGCCGCAACGCGGCGAAGCTGGGCTTTGCGCTGATCACCGTGTTCTTCCTGTACCGCGACGGCGAGCACGTGCTCGCGCAGGCACAGCGTGTGCTGCACCGCTTCCTCGGCGGGCGCGTCGACCGCTACCTGGCGGCGGTGGGCAGCATGACGATGGCGGTCGTCTGGGGGCTGGTGGCGACCGCGCTCGGCCAGGGGCTCGTTGCGGGAATCGGCTACTGGTGGTTCGGCCTGGAGGCGCCGGTGCTGCTGGGCGCGATCACGACCGTCATCGCGCTGCTGCCGTTCGGCACGCCGTTCGTCTGGGGAAGCGCAGGCGCCTGGCTGATCGCCAACGGCCAGACCGTCGACGGCATCGGCCTGCTGCTCTGGGGCACGCTCGTGGTGAGCTGGGTCGACAACCTGGTGCGCCCGATGGTGATCAGCAGCGCCACGCGCATCTCGTTCCTGCTGGTGATGTTCGGCGTGCTCGGCGGGCTCGCGGCATTCGGGCTGGTCGGCCTGTTCATCGGGCCGGTGATCCTCGCGGTGCTGATGGCGGTCTGGCGCGAGTGGATCGAGGAGTCGATCGGCCCCGACGAGCAGGGCGCGGGACTGCCCGGACAGTGACCCGGGCGCGCCGCAGCGCTCAGTGGCGCGCCAGCAGCAGCGCAGCTGCCACCGACAGTCCGTAGAGGTGGGCCGCGGCGATCGTGGCACCGATCGCCGGCAGCAGCCGCGGGCCCGGCGTCTCCTCGCCCTCGAGCGCCAGCAGGCGTGCCGCGAACAGCGACGCCGGCGCGGCGAGAAGGCCGACGAGCGCGGCCCGCGGAAGCACGCCGCCGACGGTGGCGGCGACCAGCACGAGGTAGGCCGCTGCGACGAGCATCAGGTAGGCGCGCGCAGCGATTCGCGGGCCGAGTCGCACGACGAGGGTGTTCTTGCCCGCCGCCGCGTCGGCCTTGCGGTCGGGGAAGCCATTGGCGAGCAGGATCGCCGCAACCAGCAGCGCCATCGGTGCGCCCGCTGCCACCGGCACGATCGACCAGCTGCCGCGCTGCGCGAGGTCGGAGCCGACCGCCACCAGCAGCCAGGCGGCGGCGATCACCGGCTCGCCGATCCCGCGGGCCGACAGCCGCAGCGGCGGCGCCGAATAGGCGATCGCCAGCGCAAGGCCGAGCGCGCCGATCCACCAGAGTTGCGGGCGCACTTGCAGCGCGAGCCCGGCGCCCAGCGCGGCTGCCAGCGCGAGCAGCGCGTAGCCGTACAGCGCGACCGTGTGCGCGCGCATCAGGCCGTCCTGGATCATGCGGCTGCCGCCGGTGAACGGAGTCAGCCGCTCGTCGTTCGCCGCGTCGGCGTCGCGGTCGTGAAAGTCGTTGACCAGGTTGGCGCCCGCGTGCACCAGCAATGCGCCGACCATCGTGGCCGCGCCGATGCCCCAGTGGGGCGGCACGCCGTCGCCGGCGGAGCCGGCCAGCCCGACCAGCACCGAGACGAGGGTGACGCTCAGGAACTGCGGCCGGGTGGCCGCGAGCCAGATCGCCGGCGAACGCGCGGCAGCCAAGCGGCGCTCAGGCCGTGGCGATGCCCTCGGTTTCGGGCACGCCCTGCCAGAGCATGTCGTAGCCGAGTTCCTTGCTGTCGGTGCACATCTGGCCCACCGCCGCGAACTTGGCCTTGAAGACCGAGTCGGCGTGCGAGCGCTCGTGCTCTTCGAACGAGCGCCAGTAGGTGACGATCGCCAGGTCGTGGTCGGAGTCGCGGGCGCTGCCCATCGAGCCTTCCTCGGACGCGAAACCCGAGAAGCGGAACACCTGGCCGCCGATGAAGCCGCCCTTGTCGCCGCCGTAGGTCTCCTTGACGACGTTGCACATTTCTCCGACCGCGAGCTCGACGTCGTCGATGGTCACCCCCGGCTTGAGCTTGACGGCGTTGAACAGCATTTTCGCGCCGAAGGGGATCGTGATGGGTCCGTACATGGGGGTCTCCTTCCTGGATGCTTGCGGGTGGGAAATCCGGGGCCGCGACGCCGGGGCTCGACCCCGGGACGCGCGCGCCTGACCGCTCGACGGCGGGTGGCCGGATACTCTGGGGCAGTATATGTCCGGGGCGATAACCCTGCTCCCGTGGGGGCGACTTCGGCATCCCGCCGCCGGTGGCGGCGCGATCAGCGAAACCGGTAGTCGTCCGCGCGGTGCAGTCGCCAGGCGCCGCTGCCGGTCAGCTCGAGCACCTGCCGGTGGAACTTCAGCAGCGCGGCGTGGTGACTGACGCTGAGCGGCGTCGTCGCGGTCGCGGCGAGCTCGCGATACAGGATCTCCTCGTTGCCGGCGTCCAGCGCGCTGGTGGCTTCGTCGAGCATCACGAAGCGGGGTCGGCGCAGCAGCACGCGCGCGAAGGCCAGGCGCTGCTGCTCGCCGATCGACAGCACCTTGCCCCAGTCGAGCTCGGCGTCGAGCCCGCCGAAGCGCCCCGCCAGGTCGCCGAGGTTCACGCGCTCGAGCAGCCGCAGCAGTTCCTGGTCGGGCACGAGGCGGCCGTGGTCGGGGTAGAGCAGCTGGCTGCGCAGGCTGCCCAGCACCATGTATGGCTGCTGCGGCAGGAACATCGTCTCCTCGGGTCCCGGGCGCACGATGCGCCCCGAGCCGGCGCCCCACAGCCCGGCGATCGCGCGCAGCAGCGAGCTTTTGCCGCCGCCGCTTTCGCCCACGATCATCAGCCCCTGTCCCGGCTCGGCCGATACCGACAGGTCGACGATCAGCGTGCGCTCGCGGCCCGGCGTGAGCAGCGTGAGGTGCTCGAGCGCGAGGTAGGGGCCCCAGACGGACTCGATGCGTCCCGCGGAGTCGGGCTTGCCGCCTTCCTTGCCGGCGAGCACCTTGGAGAACGAGCCCAGGCGGTCGATGCCGGCCGCGAAGCGGCTCAGTCCCTCGAAATGATCGACGATCACCGCCACCGCGCCGAGGATCGCCGCGAACGCGCCGGCAGCCTGGACCGCGCGGCCGACTTCGAGTTCGCCGGAGATGACGCGCGACGCGATGATCGCGCTGGGCAGGACGATCGTGAGGAAGCTGTACGCGTACTGGAACAGGTTGAGGTTCAGCTGCGCCCTGAGCAGCTTGCGGTAGTTGGTGAACGCGGCGCCGAAGAACTGCTTTGCCTGGTACGACTCCTGCTCCTCGCCGCGATGCAGCGCGATGGCCTCGGCGTGCTCGCGGATGCGCACCAGGCTGAAGCGGAAGTCGGCCTCCCGTCGCAGTTGCAGGAAGTTGATGCCGATCAGCACCCGACCGAAGACCAGCATCGTCACCGCGGTGCCGACGATCGCGTAGACCACCAGGAAGTAGACCAGCTCGCGGGAGATCGACCACAGCACGCCGGTGAACGCGGCCAGCTGGATGAGCGCGCCGAGCGCAATCATCAGGAAGTACAGCGACTGCTGGGTGAACGCGTTGATGTCCTCCGAGATCCGCTGGTCGGGGTTGTCGATCGTGCCGGCGGCGTTGAGCTCGTAGTAGGCGCGATCGGTGAAGTAGCGGTCGAGGAAGCGATTGGTGAGCCAGCGGCGCCAGAAGATTCCCAGCGTGTCGCGCACGTAGTAGTAGAGCGCATAGGCCGGTACCGCGAGCACGACGATGGCCACCGACTGGCGGATCGACAGCCAGAAGCGGTCGGCGTCGCGCGCCGCCAGCGCCGAGGTGAACTCGCCGGTCTGCTCGTTGAGCAGCACGTTGAAGGCCGTCTGGCCGAGCAGCAGCAGCACCGCGAGCGCGAGCAGGCCGCGTGCCCTCCACTTCTCCTCGGACAGCCAGTACGGCCTGGCGATGACGGCGAATCGCCGCCAGACGTGATGTCCGCCGTTCTTCGCTGCTGCCATCTTTCGCGGACCCTGACCGATCCCCGTCGCGCCTGACGCGCAAGTGTACCGGCGCGCCGGTCGCCCGTGCAGGCGGGGGCTCGTGCGGGCGGTTTGCGCTAGGCTTCGTGCTTTCAGTCGCCCATGCCAGGGAACATGCCATGACCGCCCGCACCGCCCCGCCCTTCCGCGCCGACCACGTCGGCAGCTTCCTTCGTCCGCGCTACCTGCTCGATGCGCGCGAGCAGGCGGCCAGGGGCGAGATCACGCCGGCGCACCTGCGCGAGGTCGAGGACCGCGCAATCGCCGAGATCGTGAAGTTCCAGGAGGACGTGGGCCTGAAGAGCATCACCGACGGCGAGTTCCGGCGCACCTACTTCCATATCGACTTCCTGCAGCAGCTCGGTGGCGTAAAGACCGACATCCCGGTCACGGTGCGCAAGCCCGACGGCACCGAGGAGCTGGCGCCGCCGGTGATCCGCGTGGTCGACAAGGTGCGCCACGTGAAGGACATCCAGCGCGCCGACTTCGAGTACCTGAAGAGCCAGGTCTCGGCGGGGCGGACCCCGAAGGTGACGATCCCGTCGCCGACGATGCTGCACTTCCGCGGGGGGCGCGCCGGCATCAGCCGCGAGCACTATCCCGAACTCGAGCCCGGTTTCTACGAGGACGTGGCGCGCGCCTACGGCGACGAGCTGCGCTCGCTGCACGAGGCGGGCTGCCGCTACGTGCAGATGGACGACACGAACCTCGCCTACCTGTGCGACGACAGGATGCGCGAGGCGGCGCGCCAGCGCGGCGACGACCCCGACGAGCTGCCGCACCGCTATGCGAAGTTCATCAATCGCGTCGCCGCGCACAAGCCGGCGGGCATGACGCTGGCGATCCACCTGTGCCGCGGCAACTTCAAGAGCACCTGGGCGGCGCAGGGCGGCTACGAGCCGGTGGCGCAGGCGCTGCTCTCCGAAATGAACGTCGACGCCTACTTCCTCGAGTACGACGACGCGCGCTCGGGCGACTTCGCGCCACTGCGCTTCCTGCCGAAGAACAAGATCGTCGTGCTCGGCCTGGTGACCACCAAGCTGGGCGAACTCGAGAAGAAGGACGACCTGAAGCGGCGCATCGACGAGGCTGCGCGCTACGCGCCGCTCGACCAGCTGGCCCTGTCGCCGCAGTGCGGCTTCTCGTCGACCGTGCACGGCAACGTGATCCAGGTCGAGGCGCAGCGCGCGAAGCTGGCGCTGGTGATCGAGACGGCGCGCGAGGTCTGGGGCGACGCCTGACGGGCGCGGCCGCGCGCTCGCCGCGCGTGCGCGTCAGTGGCGGATGCAGATCTTGCCGAACTGCGCGCCGCTCTTCAGCCGCTCGAACGCCGGCACCAGTTCGTCGAAGGCGAAGGCCCGGTCGACGACCGGAGCGACGCCGTGCTGCGCGATCGCGCGGCACATCTGCTCGAAGTCGTCGCGGGTGCCCACCGTGACGCCCTGCAGCCGCACCTGGCGCGTCACGACGTGGCCGAGCGAGGCCTGCATCGCGGCGCCCGAGAGCACGCCGATCATCGAGATCGTGCCGCCCGGGCGGATGCAGCGCAGCGATTGCGGCAGCGTCTTCTCGCCGCCGACCTCGACGACCTGGTCGTAGCCGCGCCCGCCGGTGATCTCGCGCGTGGCGCGCGCCCAGTCGGGCGTGCGCGAGTAGTTGACGGTGGCGTCGGCGCCCATCGCGACCAGGCGCTCGATCTTCTCGTCGCTCGACGAGATGACGGTCACGTGCGCACCGAACAGCTTGGCGAACTGCAGTGCGAACAGCGCCACGCCCCCCGATCCCTGGATCAGCACCTGCTCGCCGGGCCGCGTCGTGCCCAGCACGGCCAGCGCGCGCCAGGCAGTCAGGCCGGCGCAGGGCAGGCAAGCCGCCTGTTCGTCGTCGAGCGCGGCCGGCACGCGCGCCACGCCGGTTGCGGGCAGCACCATGAAATCGCTCATCGTGCCGTCGAGCGGTCCGCCCAGGGACTGGGTGAGCCGCGACAGGTCGGGATCGCCGGCGATCCAGTCGGGAAAGAACATCGGGCAGACACGATCGCCCACCGCGACGCGCTCGACGCCGGCACCGACCGCGACGACCTCGCCCACGCCGTCGGACAGCGGCACCAGCGGCAGCGTTCCGGTGAAGTTGCCGTAGCCGCGCCCGAGCACCACCAGGTCGCGGTAGTTCAGCGACGAGGCGAGCATCCTGAGCAGCACCTGGCCCGGCCCGGGCACGGGGTCGGGGCGGGTCGACATGCGCAGGTGCTCGATGCCCCAGTCGCCTTCGATCTGGTGGACGCGCACGGTGGTCTCCTCGGTGGGGGTCGATCGCGAGACTTTACCGCCACTGCGGGTGGGGCACGCGCGCTGGCGCCGGCCAGGCGTCGCGTGCCACGGGGGGGGGGCGACTGCCGGAGGGGAGTGCGCGAGTCGATTTGACAGGCGGGCGGCGGGTTTATAAGATATACAACGTATCGATCTTAATTCCGGCGTCTCATAGTTCCGGCCTTCCGGTCTCCCCCTTCTTTTCGCCCATTCTTCACGCCATGACCCACGTCGTCGGCGAAGCCTGCATCAAGTGCAAATACACGGATTGCGTCGACGTGTGTCCGGTCGACGCGTTCCGCGAGGGCAAGAACATGCTCGTCATCGATCCGGACGAGTGCATCGACTGCGGGGTCTGCATCCCCGAGTGCCCGGTCAACGCGATCACCACCGAGGAAGACGTGCCGCAGTCGCAGCTCGATTACATCGGGCTGAACGCGACCCTGGCGAAGAAGTGGCCGACGATCACGAAGACCAAGGCCTCGCTGCCCGACGCCGACGAATGGGCGAAGGTCGAAGACAAGAAAGAACTGCTCGACAAGAGGGGAGAAAACGATGAGTCCTGAGCGGATGTCGGTCTTTCGATACGGGCCGCGCTGATGGACAGCGCGATCCTGAGCCTGCTCGGGGCCTTCCTGCTGTCGATCCTCGGGCTGTTCGCGTTCATATGGTCGCTGCGCAAGGGGCTGCTGGTCGAGAACCCGGCAGGCGCCGGTGTCATCTTCGCGCGCGGAGAGATCGGCCAGGTCGATGACCCGGCGCTCACCGACGAGGCGCGCCACGCGATGCAGGACGCGTCCACCGCGCAGCTGGGCGCGCCCCGGGGCGCAGACGTCGGCGAGGTACGCGACCGCATCGAGTCCGACCGCTCGAGCGCGTTCCCGGTCTTCATGTTCGTGGCCTTCGCCTGTCTGTGGCTGCTCGTCGGGTCGGCCGCCGGGCTGACCGCGTCGATCAAGCTGCATGCGCCCGACTGGCTCACCGACGACGCCTGGCTCACCTTCGGCCGCCTGCGTGCGGTGCACACGAACGCCGTGTTCTACGGCTGGGTCTCGAACGCCTGTATCGCGGTCATCCTGTGGTTGCTGCCACGCCTGCTGCGCACGCGGCTGGCCGGAGCCGGCTGGGCGATGCTCGGCGGCACCTTCCTCAACGCCGGCGTGGCCGCCGGCATCGGCGCGATCGCCTCGGGCTGGTCGGACGGCATGGAGTTCCTCGAGATTCCGTGGCAGATCGACGTCTTCATTTTCGGCGGCTTCGCGCTGGTCATCCTGCCTGCGCTCTATACGCTGGCCAACCGCAAGGTCGAGCATCTGTACGTCAGCGTCTGGTACTTCGTCGCGTCGCTGCTGTGGGTCGCGGTGCTGTTCCTGGTGGCCAACCTGCCCGGCGTGCACGTGGGCGTGCAGCAGGCGACCACCAACTGGTGGTTCGGCCACAACGTGCTGGGCCTGTGGTTCACGCCGGTGAGCGTGGGCGCGATCTACTACTTCCTGCCCAAGGTGCTCGGCAGGCCGGTCGTCTCGTACAACCTGTCGCTGCTCGGGTTCTGGACGCTCGCCTTCTTCTATCCGCAGGTCGGCGGCCACCACCTGATCGGCGGGCCGGTGCCCGGCTGGCTCACCACGCTGTCGATCGTCCAGAGCGTGATGATGGTGATCCCGGTGGTCGCGTTCAGCATCAACCAGGGCGGAACGCTCTGGGGGCGGATGGGCCTGGCGATCTACTCGCCGACGCTGCGCTTCATGATGTTCGGCGGCCTGATGTACTTCGCGTCCTCGGTCGAGGGCTCGATCGAGGCCCTGCGCAGCGTCAACCAGGTCGCGCACTTCACGCATTTCACCGTCGCGCACGCGCACCTCGGCGCCTACTCGTTCGTCACGATGGTGATGTTCGGCGCGGTCTACTTCATGCTGCCGCGCGTGCTCGCCTGGGAGTGGCCGTACCCGCGGCTGATCACCGCGCATTTCTGGCTGGCCGTGATCGGCAGCCTCGTCTACGTGATCCCGCTGTCGGTCGGAGGCTGGCTGCAGGGGCTCGCGATGCTCGATGGCTCGCGTCCCTTCATCGACTCGGTGGCGGTCACGATGCCGTATCTCGAATGGCGCAGCATCGGCGGCGCGATGCTCACGCTCGGCCACCTGGTGTTCGTCGGCCACTTCTTCGCGATGGCGCTGCGCTTCGGGCCGCATCGCGCGGGAGCTGCGCTGTTCTGGAATGCGTCCGACGGGGCGATCGCGCATGGAAAATGAACTCAAGCTGGGCGGGGGCGCGCTCGCATCGCTCGGCATCGCCACCGCGGCGCTCGTGGTGCTGCCGTACCTGCAGGTGCGCGACCTCGAGCCCGCCAAGGGGCTGAAGCCGTATACCGAGCAGCAGTTGCGCGGCCGGCAGCTGTACATCGCCAACGGCTGCGTCTACTGCCATAGCCAGCAGCCGCGCGACCGCAATTTCGGGCCCGATTTCGAGCGCGGCTGGGGCCGCGCATCGGTGCCCTCCGACTACTACTACGACAACCCGCACCTGCTCGGCACCATGCGCACCGGCCCCGACCTGCTGAACATCGGGGCGCGCCAGCCGAGCCAGGACTGGCATCTCGGCCACCTCTACCAGCCGCGCGCCTACGTGCAGGGATCGAACATGCCCGCCTACCGGTACCTGTTCGTGCACAAGGACGCGGCCGAAGAGGGCGACCACGTGGTGAACCTGCCGCCGGGCTACGGCGAGCCGGGCAAGGTCACGGTGGCCACCCGTGAAGCCCTCGACCTGGTCCGGTACCTGCAGTCGCTCGACCGGACCTACCCGGCGCTGCCCGCGGCAGCCGCGGCGCGATGAGCCGGCAGCCCGTGCCCCCGCGGCGCGCATCCGGAGGAAGCAGATGCTGAACGATCCGGGCGCCTCCACCGGCGCCCAGCAGCGCGAGAATGCCGAGCCGTCGGAATACATTCGTCCGATACCGTTGGCGGCTGTAGCGGTGACCCTGGCGATGGTGCTGTTCGGCGTGGTGTACCTCCTGCTGTCCGAGTCTTTCGGCAGCCCCGAACTGGGCGACCGGCGCACGGTCGCCGACCTGGCCGGCGCGCCCGCGGTGTCGACGAAGGGTGCCGACGGCAAGGCGCTCTACGCCGCGCACTGCGCGGCCTGCCACCAGCCGACCGGCAAAGGGTTGCCCGGCGTCTTTCCGCCGCTCGACGGATCGGAATGGGTGAATGGCGACGAACGCGTCGTTTCGAATATCCTGTTGCACGGTGTCACCGGCGAGATCGAGGTGGCGGGTGCGAAGTACAACGGTGCGATGCCCGCGTTCGACAAGCTGGCCGACGCGGAACTGGCGGCAATCGCGAGCTGGGTTCGCAGCCAGTGGTCGAACAAGGCGCCGGCGATCGATGCGGCGTCGTTCGAGCGCGAGCGCAGGGCCGGCGCGCGCAGCACGCCCTTCGCGGGTGGCGCCGAGCTGAAGGCGCTGGCTTCGCAGTCGCGCTAGCTGGCACCACGCGACAGGAGAATCCAGATGCGCCTGACCATGATGACCGACTACGCGATGCGGCTGCTGATGTACGTGGCGCAGCATCCCGACCGCCTGTGCACCATCGCCGAGGTCGCGCGCGTCTACGACGTTTCCGAGGCCCATCTGATGAAGGTGACGCACCAGCTGGGGCTCAACGGCTGGATCGAGACGGTGCGCGGCAAGGGCGGGGGCATGCGGCTCGCGCATCCGCCCGACAAGATCAACCTGGGCGCGGTGGTGCGCAGCATGGAGTCCGACTTCCAGCTGACCGAGTGCTTCGGCACCGGCAACCAGTGCTCGCTCACCGGCAGCTGCAGGCTCACCGGCATCGTCCAGGAGGCGCTGCAGGGCTTCCTGAAGGCGTTCGACTCGCACACGCTCGCCGACATCGTCCCGCCGGGCAGCGGAAGCGAGGCCGGCACCCTTCGCGCGCGCCCGCTGACCCGCATGGGCAAGGCGCGCGCAGCCTGAGCGCGCGGGCCGTGTGATGCTGCGCACGGCCGCGGCGAGCGCCGCCATCGCGCTGCTCGTCGTCTCGTCGGGGGCGTGGCTGACGCACGGCTTCCGCACCTTCACCGAAGAAGGCGCGCGGCGCCACGAGGTCGCGCGCGAGCCGGTGCCGGCTCCTGCGGTCGCGATGCTCGTGCCGGGGCTCGGCCCGCGCGCGTTGCCCGAACTGCTGGCCGCCGACGGCGCCGCCACCATCGTCGATTTCATCTACACCGACTGCCGGTCGGCCTGCGCCGCGCTGGGCACCGCGTTCCAGCAGTTGCAGGAACGCGTCCGTGCAGAGAGCGCGCGCGGCGGCGACGAAGCGCGCGGGCAGGTGCGGCTGCTCTCGATCAGCTTCGATCCCGCGCGCGACGACCTGCCGACGCTCACGCGCTACGCGGCCACGATGAAGGCGCGCGGCGACACTTGGCGTTTCGCCACGGTGGCCGATGGGCGCGAACTGGCGCCGCTGCTGCGGCAGTTCCGCGTGGTCGTGATCCCCGACGGGCTGGGCGGCTACGAACACAATGCGGCGCTGCTGGTGGTCGATCCGCGCGGGCGGCTGGTCAGGATCTTCGACTACGACCGCATCGACGAGGCGCTCGGCTTCGCTCGCGCCATTGCGGCGGCGGATACGCATGGATAAGCCGGTCGCCGCGACGCAGCGTGGAGCCGGGCGGCGCCGTGCCGGTGCGGGCTGGATGGCTGCGGCGTGCTCGCCTCGGCTGCAGGCGCTGGCCGGTGCCGCGGCCATCGCGCTGCTCGCGCTGCCTGTTGTGCGCAAGCCGATGGAAGCGGGGATGGCCACGCACATGCTGGCGCAGTTCCCGTTGCTGGTCACGGCGGGTGCGCTCCTTGCGGCAGCGTGCCCCGACTGGCTGCGCAGCCGCATCGCCCGCTGGAACGCGCTGGGCATCGCCGGCCTGGTGGCGGCCGCGGGAGTGCTCGCGTTGTCGATGATTCCGCGGCTGCTCGACCTGGCGCTGGCCGACCCGCGCATCGACGCGGCCAAGTGGCTTGCGCTGCTGCTGTGCGGCGCCGCGCTGCGGCTGTCGTGGCGGCCCGCGGGGCTGGTGGTGCAGGGCTTTTTTCTCGGCAACGTGCTGCCGATGATGGCCGTCGCCGGGGTCCTCTACCAGGAGGCCTCCGCGCGCCTGTGCAACAGCTATCGGCTCGACGAGCAGGCGTTCGTCGGCCAGGCGCTGGTCGGGCTGGCGGGTGCGGTGGCTGTGGCCTGGCTCGCCTGGGCGGCGTGGCGCACGATGCGCGACGAGCGCGCGAGCCTGGGCGAGCACGCCGGCGCCTGACAGGGCACGCCGGCGCCTGACAGGGCACGCCGGCGCCTGACAGGGCACGCCGGCGCCTGAGCGGACACGCGCGCCGGCCGGAGCCGGCCGCGTCCATCCTCGCCGCCGACGCCGTGATCCGGCATGATCGAGGGCATGTTCAGCTATCGCCACGCCTTCCATGCCGGCAACCACGCCGACGTGCTCAAGCATGTCATGCTGGTGCAGCTGCTGCGCCACCTCGCGGCGAAGGACACGCCGTTCTGGGTGATCGACACGCACGCCGGGGCCGGGCTGTATTCGCTCGAGGGTGAATGGGCCGCGAAGCGCGGCGAATTCGTCGACGGCATAGGACGGCTGTGGTCGCGAGCCGATGCGCCCGTGCCCGTCGCGCAATACCTGGAGACGGTGCGCGCGGCGAACCCCGACGGCGCGTTGCGTCACTACCCGGGGTCGCCGTTCATCGCGCTCGCGCACCTGCGCGCGGACGACCGGCTCAGGCTCTTCGAGATGCATCCGACCGAGAGCCGCGTGCTCGCCGGCAATGTCGCCGAGGCCGGCCGCGAGGCGGCCCGGCGCACGCGGATGCAGGCCGGCGACGGGTTCGACGGGCTGAAGGCGCTGCTGCCGCCGCCGCCGCGGCGCGCGCTGGTGCTGATCGACCCGTCGTACGAGGACAAGCGCGATTACGCGCGCGTGGTCGCGACGCTGCGCGACGCGCTCGTGCGATTCGCGACCGGCTGCTACGCGATCTGGTATCCGCAGGTGCAGCGGCGCGAGCCTGCGGAGATGGTTCGCCGGCTCACGCGGATGCCGGGCCTGCGCTGGCTGCACGCGACCCTGACGGTGCGCACCCCGTCTCCCGACGGGCTCGGCCTGCACGGCAGCGGCGTTTTCATCGTCAATCCGCCGTGGACATTGCAGCCTGCGTTGCGCGACGCGCTGCCGTGGCTGGCCGATGCCCTGGCACAGGACGCCGCAGCGGGGTGGTCGATCGACGCCTCGGGCGAGGCCTCGCCGCAGTCGCCCGGCAAGCCGGGCGCCGCACGGCCGCGCCGGATTCAGTTTCGCCCGAGGTAGTCCGACTTGCCGATTTCCAGGCCGTTGTGCCGCAGCAGCGCGTAGGCGGTGGTCACGTGGAAGAAGAAGTTCGGCAGCGACCACTGCAGCAAAAACGCCTGCCCCTTGAATTCCAGCTTGCGATCACGCAACGGCACGACGACGTCACGGTCTTCCTGGCCGTCGACGCTTTCGCGCGGCACGCTGCCGATGAAGTCGAGCGTCTTCGCGATACGCTCGCGCAGCTCGGGGATCGTCTGCTCGTTGTCCTCGAACTTCGGCGCCTCCAGGCCGGTGATGCGCGCCAGGCCGAGCTTCGCGGTGTCGCAGGCGATGCGCACCTGGGAGACCAGCGGAAGCATGTCCGGGAACAGGCGCACCTGCCCGAGCACCTTCGGGTCGATCTTGCGTGCCTGCGCGTAGCCGTCGGCTTTAGCGAGGATCTTGTCGAGTGCTCCGAGCATCTGCGTATAGACGGGCACGCTGGCGTCGTACATCGAGATCGACATGGCGGAATTCCTCGGCTGGGTCGGGGGGAGTCATGATGCCCGATAATCGTCGCGACCGAGTCCCGCGAGGAGACGACCGATGGACGTGCGCGCAGCAGTCTGCCACGAAGCCGGCCAGCCGCTGACGATCGAAACCGTGCAGCTCGACGGGCCGCGCGCCTTCGAGGTGCTGGTCGAGATCAGGGCCAGCGGCGTGTGCCACACCGACGACTTCACCCGGTCGGGGGCCGATCCGGAAGGGCTCTTCCCGGCGATCTTCGGGCACGAGGGTGCGGGCGTGGTCGTCGACGTCGGGCCGGGCGTCACTTCGGTGAAGAAAGGCGATCACGTCATTCCGCTCTACACGCCCGAGTGCCGGCAGTGCAAGTCGTGCCTGTCGCGCAAGACGAACCTGTGCACCGCGATTCGCGCCACGCAGGGCAAGGGAGTGATGCCCGACGGCACCAGCCGCTTCTCGATCGGTGGAAAGAAGATCCACCACTACATGGGCTGCTCCACCTTCGCGAACTACACGGTTCTGCCCGAGATCGCGGTCGCGAAGATCCGCGAGGATGCTCCCTTCGACAAGGTCTGCTACATCGGTTGCGGCGTCACCACCGGCCTGGGTGCGGTGATCAACACCGCGAAAGTGGAGCCGGGTGCCAACGTCGTCGTATTCGGCCTGGGCGGCATCGGGCTGAACGTGGTGCAGGGCGCGCGGATGGTCGGCGCCGCGAGGATCATCGGCGTCGATCGGCATCCGGAGCGCGAAGCCCTGGCCCGAAGGTTCGGACTGACGCACTTCGTGAATCCGAAGGACGTGCAGGGCGACCTGGTCGCGCACCTGGTCGAGCTCACCGACGGCGGCGCCGACTACAGCTTCGAGTGCGTGGGCAACGTGCAGTTGATGCGCCAGGCGCTCGAGTGCTGCCATCGCGGCTGGGGCGTGTCGGTGATCGTCGGCGTGGCCGGCGCCGGGCAGGAGATTTCCACCCGGCCGTTCCAGCTGGTGACGGGCAGGGTCTGGAAGGGCACCGCGTTCGGCGGCATGCGCGGTCGCACCGACGTGCCGAAGATCGTCGACTGGTACATGGACGGCAGGATCGACATCGACAGCCTCATCACGCACACGATGCCGCTCGAGCGGATCAACGACGCGTTCGACCTGATGCACCGCGGCGCGTCGATCCGCAGCGTGGTGGTGTACTGAACGGATATCCAGCTAAACTCGCGGGGATGTCCGCCGATCCCGCGATCGCTGTAGCGCTTGCCCCCGACACCGGTGTCGCAAACCGGCGCACCGCCATTCGCCCCGACCCGCTCGATTCGCTGAACCCCGAGCAGCGCGCTGCGGCCGCCTTCGGCGAGCGCGGCGCCGACGGCCGCTTCCGGTCGGCGCCGCTGCTCGTCGTCGCCGGTGCCGGCACCGGCAAGACGGCCACGCTGGCGCATCGCGTCGCGCACCTGGTGATGCAGGGCGTCGATCCGATGCGGATCCTGCTGCTCACCTTCAGCCGGCGCGCGGCCCGGGAGATGACCCGGCGTGCCGAGCGACTGGTGGCCGCGGCGCGCCCCGGCCCGGTCCGGCTGCCCTGGGCCGGCACCTTCCACTCGATCGGCGCGCGGCTGTTGCGCGAGTACGCCGACCGCGTCGGCCTCGACGCGTCGTTCGGCATCCTCGATCGCGGCGATGCGGCCGACCTGATCGACGTCGTGCGCCACGAACTCGGCCTGTCGGCCACGCGCCGGCGCTTCCCGCGCAAGGACACCTGCCTGGCGATCTACTCGCAGCGGGTCAACAGCGGCTGGCCGCTCGAACGCGTGCTGCAAGAGGTCTTCCCGTGGTGCTCCGAATGGCGCGACGAACTGTCGGCGCTGTTTCGCGGCTACGTCGAGCGCAAGCAGGCCAACGGCGTGCTCGACTACGACGACCTGCTGCTGTGGTGGCACGCGGCGGTGTCGGATCCGTCGCTGGCCGCGGAGATCGGCGCGCGCTTCGACCACGTGCTGGTCGACGAGTACCAGGACACGAACGCGCTGCAGGCGCAGATCCTGCTGGCGATGAAGCCCGATGGCCGCGGGCTTGCAGTGGTCGGCGACGACGCGCAGTCGATCTACGCGTTCCGTGCGGCCGACGTCGGCAACATTCTCGACTTCCCGGCGAAGTTCGAGCCGCCGGCGCGGCGCATCACGCTCGAAACGAATTACCGGTCGGTGCAGCCGGTGCTCGACGCGGCCAACGCGCTGATCGCGCAGGCGAGCCGCCAGCATCCGAAAGTGCTGCGCGCGCAGCGCGGCGGCGGCGCGCGTCCGCAACTCGTCACCGTGGTCGACGAGCGCGCGCAGGCCGACTGGGTGATCGACGCGGTGCTGCGGCACCACGAGGCCGCGGTGCCGCTGAAACATCAGGCCGTGCTGTTTCGCAGCTCGCATCACGGCGCGACGCTGGAGATCGAACTCGCACGGCGCAACATCCCGTTCGTCAAGCACGGCGGCCTGAAGTTCCTCGAGGCGGCGCACGTCAAGGACCTGCTCTCGGTGCTGCGCTGGGCCGAGAACCCGCGCAACGCGATCGCCGGATTCCGCGCGCTGCAGCTGATGAGCGGCGTGGGCCCGACAACCGCGCAGCGCTGCCTCGACGCGATCGGGGGCGCGGCGTCGCGCCTGCCGGAGGTGCTGCGCGACTTCGCGGCGCCGCCAGCGGCACGCGAGGAGTGGAGCGGCTTCGTCGAGGTGATGGCGGTCCTGCTCGACCCGTCGGCGCGCTGGCCGGCGCAACTCGAGCCGGTGCGCCGCTGGTACCGGCCGCTGCTCGAACGCCGCCACGACGACGCGGCGGTCCGCGCCGCCGATCTCGACATGCTGCAGTCGATCGCCGCCGGCTTCGGCACGCGCGAGCGGTTTCTGACCGAGCTGGCGCTCGATCCGCCGCAGGCCAGTGGCGACCTCGCCGGCGACCCGCTGCGCGACGAAGACTACCTGGTGCTCTCCACCGTGCATTCGGCCAAGGGACAGGAGTGGGACGCGGTGTTCGTCATCAACGTGAACGACGGCAACTTCCCGAACGAGTACGCGACCGGGCGCGCCGAGTCGATCGACGAGGAACGCCGGCTGCTCTACGTGGCGCTCACGCGCGCCCGCGATTCGCTTTACCTGATCGAGCCGCAACGCTATTTCGTCACGCAGCAGCCGCGCCACGGAGACGGCTACGTGCACGGCGCGCGCAGCCGCTTCCTCACCCATGCGCTGCTCGAGCGCTTCGACCGGATCGGGCCGCCGCCTGCCGCGGTCGACGGTCCTGCCGAGCGCGCTGTTTCAGCCCCGAAAGTCGACGTCGCCGCCCGCATTCGCCAGATGTGGTGAATGCGCATGGCTCGATGGAGCCATGCCCCTCCGAGCCATTGCTGGCCTCGCGCCGGCCCGATAGCCTGCGAAGCCTCGAACGGGCTTTCGTTGAGGAGGCGGGGATGAAACGGTTTCTGAAACTGCTCGGAGCGGCGTTCGCGCTGGCCTTCGTGGCCGCAGTGGCGACCGTGCTCTGGGCCTGGAAATACACCGACGCAGCGCTGGCGCGCCGGCACGCACCGCCGTCGATCGGCATCGCGCAGGACGTGCGCGACGCGCCGCTCGCTGCCGGCGAGCGGATCGTCCGCGTGCGCAACGGCTGCCCCGACTGTCATGGCAAGGACCTCGCGGGCGCCCGGGTGGTCGACAGCCCGGTCGTCGGCAAGGTCTACGCACCGAACCTGACGCCGGCAGGGCTCGGCAGCTGGACCGACGACCAGATCGCCGCGGCGATCCGCACCGGCATCCGGCCCGATGGCCGCGCGCTGGTGATCATGCCGTCGCACGAGTTCCAGCATCTCGGCCGTGACGATCTCGCGGCGGTGATCGCCTACCTGCGCAGCCTGCCCGCCATCGAGCGCAAGGTGCCGCCGGTCGAAGTCGGGCCGCTGCCGCGCGTGCTCTACGCGTTCGGCAAGTTCCCGACGCTGCTGCCGGTCGAGACGATCGACGTATCGCGCGGGTTCGACGAGAAGCCGCACGAGGCGCCGACCGCGGCGTTCGGTCGCTACCTGGCCTCGGCCTCGTGCAGCGGCTGTCATGGCAGCGAATTCCGTGGCGGGCCGATTCCGGGTGCGCCGCCCGACTGGGCCGCGGCTGCGTCGCTGCGGCTGGGCGCCGACTCGCGCTGGGATCTCGCCGGGTTCATGCGCACGATGCGCGAGGGTCGCTCGGCGCTCGACGGGCACGCGCTACGGGCCCCGATGCCGGTGGCGGTGCTGGGGAAGATGAACGACGTCGAGCTGACCGCGCTCTGGCAGTTCCTGTCGACGCTGCGCTGAAACGCCGGCGCCGCGCGCCACGATAGACTGTCCGCCGCATCGCCGCGACGGACAGTCTCTTCATGACCCACGACCCCGATTCCCGCTACGCCTGGTTCCGTCTCTGGGTGAGTCTCGCGCTGGCGACGATCGGCGGCTGCGGCATGTACATCGTGGTGGTCGTGCTGCCCGCGGTGCAGGCCGATTTCGGGCTCGCGCGCGGCGGTGCCTCGCTGCCGTACATGGCCACGCTGATCGGCTTCGGCATCGGCGGCATCCTGATGGGGCGGCTCACCGATCGATACGGGGTCGCTGTCCCGGTCGCGATCGGCGCGGTGTCGCTGGCGCTCGGCTGCTTTGCTGCGGCCTCGGCGCAGACCCTCACCGGCTTCGCGATCGCGCACGGACTGCTGATCGGCATGCTGGGCAGTTCGGCGACCTTCAGCCCGCTGGTTGCCGACATCTCGTTCTGGTTCGTGCGCCGGCGCGGCATCGCGGTGGCGATCTGCGCCAGCGGCAACTATCTGGCGGGCACCCTGTGGCCGCCGGTCGTCGAGCACTTCGTCGGAACGATCGGCTGGCGCCAGACCTACATGGGCATCGGCCTGTTCTGCCTGGCGACGATGCTGCCGCTGGCCGCGCTGCTGAGGCGGCGCAAGGGGCCTGCGCCAGGGGTGCAGGCGCCGCGGGCGCAGACCGAGGGCGCCGAGCCGCGCGAGACGGTGTCCGGTGCCGCCGCGTTGGCAGCCGCGTCGGGCAAGGCGGCAGCCGCGCCGGCTGCGCTCGCGCCGACCGGCGCCGTGGCCGCGGGTGCGGGCTCGCGCACCGCGCTGGGGTTGTCGCCCGCCGCGCTGCAGACGCTGCTGTGCATTGCCGGCGTCGCCTGCTGCGTGGCGATGTCGATGCCGCAGGTTCACATCGTCGCGTACTGCGGCGACCTCGGCTACGGGCCGGCGCGCGGCGCGCAGATGCTGTCGCTGATGTTCGGCTTCGGCATCGTCAGCCGGCTCGTCTCGGGCATGATCTGCGACCGCATCGGCGGGCTGCGCACGCTGCTGCTCGGTTCGACGCTGCAGGGCGTGGCGCTGCTGCTCTACCTGCCCTTCGATTCGCTCGCGTCGCTGTACGTCGTCTCGGCGCTGTTCGGCCTGTTCCAGGGCGGTATCGTGCCGTCGTACGCGATCATCGTGCGCGAGTACTTCGCCCCGAAAGACGCCGCGATGCGCGTCGGAACGGTGCTGACCGCGACGCTGTTCGGCATGGCACTCGGCGGCTGGATGTCGGGTGTGATCTTCGACCTGAGCGGCTCGTACGACGCCGCGTTCGTGAACGGCATCGGGTGGAACCTGCTGAACGTGTCGATCGCGCTGTGGCTGCTCGGGCGCGTGCGCCGCGGGCCGGCGCTGCGGCCGGCCGCGCTCGCCTGAAGCGGCCGCTTCGGACGGTCGCTTCGGACGGCCGCTTCGGACGGCGCCTCGGCTGGCGTTTCAGGCACCGGCGCCGCGTTGCGCGCCGCCGTTCGCGCGCGGGCGAGCGAGGGGCAGTTCGACCTCGACGACCAGTCCGCCGCCGTCGCGGTTGCGCGCGACGATGCGCCCACCGTGCGCCTCGATCGCGCGACGGGCGATCGCCAGGCCCAGCCCGAAGCCGCCCCCGGTTGCGCTGTTGCGCGCACGATGGAACGGCTCGAAGATCGCCTCGAGGTCGGCGGCCGGCACCCCGGGCCCCCGGTCGGCCACCGTCAGCACGAAGGCCTCGCCGGTGGGCGTCGGCCCTGCCGCGACTTCGACGACGCTTCCTTCGCCCGTGTGCCGGATTGCGTTGCGGATCACGTTTTCGAATGCGCGGTGCAGCAGTTCGGCGCGGGCGCTCGAGACCGCCGGGCCGGCGGAGGTGAACGCCACGTCGCGTCCGCTGGTGCGCGCCTCGAAGCGCGCGTCCTCGACGATCGCCGCCACCAGGTCGACCAGGTCGACGGACTGCGGTTCGGGAAGTGCGCGGCCGGCTTCGAGACGCGCCAGCGCGAGCAGCTCGCCGACCAGCCCGTCGAGCCGGCTCGCCTCGCGCTCGATTCGCTCGAGCATCGCCGGCACCCGATCGGGGCTCTGCCGGGCCAGCCCCACCGCGGCCTGCAGGCGCGCCAGCGGCGAGCGCAGTTCGTGCGAGACGTCGTGCAGCAGGCGGCGCTGCGACGCCAGCAACTGCTGCAACTGCTGCGCCATCTGGTCGAAGTCGCGCCCCAGCTCGGCCAGTTCGTCGGCGCGCCTTCCGACCAGCGGCGCGACGCGAGTCTCCAGCCGGCCCGCGGACACTGCGGCGACGGCGCGACGCAGGTGGCGGATCGGCCGGCTCAGCGACCATGCGAGCAGGGCGCTGAACGCGACGCTGGCGAGCAGGCCGATCGCTGCGAGCAACAGCGGCGGAAACCGTTCCGGCGCCCGCGCAAGCCGGACGGGACGCGGCATCGGCCGGATCGTGCCGTCGGCCGCGAACGGCACGAACAGCAACAGCCCGCTCGCCTCGTCGACGCGCACGACGCGTGCTGTGCGCGGCGTGGCGGGGCCGGCGGCCAGCAGCCGCGCCCGCGCCAGCGCATCGGGTGGTACCTCGCGGCCGAGCAGGTCGCGCCCCTCGCGGTCGACCGCATAGACGATCGTTGCGTTCCACGGCGGCGCGGTGTCGTCGAGCAGCGTGCGAAGCGCGGGCACGCCGCCATGGCGCAGCGTCGCCGCCGCCGCCTGCAACGCGAGCGCCGCGCGCGGGCCGGCCGCCAGCACCGGCTCCTCGCGCGCGCTGCGCTGCTGGTGCAGCCAGACGAGAGTGCCGACCGCGGCGCCGGCCAGCAGCAGCGCCAGCCAGAACGCGAGGAAGAACTTCCAGAACAGCCGGCCCATCGTCGTCGGCGCCCGGGTCAGTCGAGCAGGAACTGGTAGCCGCGTCCGCGCACGGTCTCGATCCATGAGCGTCCGTCGTCGCGCTGGCCGAGCTTCTGGCGCAGGCTGCTGACGTGAACGTCGATGCTGCGATCGAAACGTGCAAGCGGCCGTCCCAGCGCCTGTTCGGAAAGCTCGGCCTTGCCCACGACACGACCGGCCTGGCGCACGAGGGCCTCGAGCAGGCTGAACTCGGTGCTGGTCAGCGCCAGTGCTTCGCCGTGCCAGTGCGCGAGGCGCCGGCCGGGCCACAACGACAGCGGCCCGGCGGCGAGCGGCTCGTCGGCGACGCCGGCCTCGCCGGCCGGACGCGCGCGGCGCAGGATCGCGCGCAGCCGGGCGGCGAGTTCGCGCGGCGTGCACGGCTTGGGCACGTAGTCGTCGGCACCCAGCTCGAGCCCGACGATCCGGTCGACGTCGTCGCCCCTGGCGGTGAGCATCAGCACCGGCACGCGGCTCGCCGTCCGGATCCGGCGCAGCGCCTCGACGCCGTCGAGCCTCGGCATCATGACGTCGAGCACCACGATGTCGTAGCCGCCGTCGAGCGCGCGCGCGACACCCGCCTCTCCGTCGTGCACGGCGTCGGTGTCGAAGCCCTCGCGCTGCAGGTACTCGCGCAGCAGCTCGGTCAGCTCGACGTCGTCATCGACCAGAAGGACCTTCGACATGGCGGGCCGGGCTCGTGCACATCGGCCCGATCATATCGGCGCCATACCCGCACCGGAACCCGCGCCGCGCGAGACGGTGCGCTTCTTTACCAACGTTTACACCTGGCCAACGACGGTTAACGCGCCGCGCGCGCATCCTGCATGCGTGCCGAGGCAGTTCCCGGCCAGCCGGGCCGCCGCCCGGCCGATCCACCGACCATCCGGGCCGAGGCCCGTCCGAAGGAGTTCACGATGAAGAAAGCACGAATCGCGGCCATCGCTGCCGCTGCAGGCATCGCGTTTGCCGTCCCGTTCCTCGTATCGGCGCAGGGGGCGCCCGGCGGCGACGGTCCGGGCATGCGGGACGGCGGGTTCCGCCACGTGCACGCGCGGCACGGCGGCTTCGGCGAGGGCGGGATGACGGGCGGCGCGTTCCTGCGCGGGCTCGACCTCACCGAAGCGCAGCGCGACAAGATCTTCGCGGTGCGGCACGCCAGCGAGCCGGCGATGCGCGAACAGGGCAAGATCCTGCGCGCCACGCGGGTCGAACTGTCGAAGCTCGCCCTGTCGAACGACTACGACGAGACGAAGGCCAGGGCGCTCACCGATCGCAGCGCGCAGGCAATGAGCACGATGGCGCAGCTGCGTACGCGCGCAATGAACGAGATCTTCCGCGTGCTCACCCCCGAGCAGCAGGCGAAGGTGATCGAGCGCCAGGCGCGCTGGGAGCAACGCGGGCCGCGTGGCTTCCGTTAAAGTGCCGCATGGCACTCAGGGCAACGATCTACAAGGCCGAGCTGTCGGTCGCCGACATCGACCGCGGCCGCTACGCCGACTACACGCTGACGATCGCGAAGCACCCGTCCGAAACCGAGGAGCGGATGATGATCCGCATCCTCGCGTTCGCGCTGCGCGCCGACGAGGCGCTCGCGTTCGGTCGCGGGCTGTCCACCGAAGACGATCCCGACCTGCTGCGCACCGACTTGACCGGGGCGATCGACTTCTGGATCGACGTCGGCTGGCCCGACGAGCGACGCGTGCGGCGCGCCTGCTCGCGGGCGCGAGAGGTGCTGGTCGTGACCTACGGCGGCGCGAAGGCCGAGGCCTGGTGGCGCCAGGTCGGACCGGCGCTCGCGCGCTGCGACAACCTCGAGGTGCTCGAAGTGCCGGCCGATGCGGCGGCCGCGCTCGCGGCACTCGCGCGGCGCGCGCTGCAGCTGCACTGCTCGATCCAGGAGCGCCAGGTGCTCTTCGGCTCCGACGACGGCCAGGTCGCCTTCGAGCCGGTCGTGCTGCGGGCGCACGCCTGAGCCTGGCGCGCGCGTAAGATCGCGGCATGATCACCGATGCCGCTGCCTCCGACGCCGAGCGCGCTCCGCTCGGCGAAGCCGATTTCGACCGTCTCGACCGCCTGCTCGGCGAACTCGACAACGACGACGCGATGATCGTCGAGGAACTCGACGGATTTCTCGCGGCGCTCGCATGCGCGCCCGAGCCGATCGGCGCCGACGACTACCTTCCGGTGGTCCTGGGCTTCGAACGCGGTGCCGTCGAGCCACCGCGCGGCAAGGCGGCGCCCGACGAACTGGCGTCGCTGGTACGGCGCCACGCGCAGACGGTGGCCGCGGCGCTCGGGGCGGGCGACTTCGCGCCGGTGCTGGCCTACGACGAAAACGGTGTACCCGACGGCAGCGCCTGGGCCGTGGGCTTCCTGCGTGCGGTCGAAATGGCGCCGCAGAGCTGGGATGCGATGCTCGCCGAGAAGGAGTTCGGCGACGTGCTCGACGCGGTCGAGGCGCTGGCCGCGACCCTCGACGACGAGCCCGGCGCGCGGCCCTTGCCGCGGCGCGAACGCGAGGCGCTGATCGACGCGATGATCGCCGACGTCGGCGACATCCACGAGTTTTTCCGCCCCTACCGGCAGGCGGGTACGACTCCGCAGGCGCTGCGCGTGGCCACGGTGCGCCGCGAGCAGCCGAAGGTCGGTCGAAACGACCCCTGCCCCTGCGGTAGCGGGCGCAAGTTCAAGGCCTGCTGCGGGCGCACGCCTTAGCGCGAACAGGCGTCAGCCGATCGCGTTGCTGTTGATCACCAGCACCAGCGCGCCCAGCACGACCGAGACGAACAGCGCGGTTCCGACCACGCTACCGGCGAAGGCCAGCCATTCGCGCCAGTCGAAGTGCGGCACGGCGTGGGTTGCGGGAACCGGTTCGGTGGCGACGTTGCGGGACATGTCCGGCTTCTCCTGTACAACTGCGGCAGCGCGCCGCGACAGGATCGATTGCGCGCCCCGGGCAGGCAAGAGCGCGGGCGCGAATCGGACCGAAGCCGGCGCGATTCGGGCATTTCGCCGACACGGTCCCGGGGCCGTGCAGGGCACGCGGGCCTTTGCGCTACATTGCGCGCATGAGCCGACGCATCGCCATCGTCGAGGATGAACCCGCCATCCGCGAGAACCTGCGCGATGCGCTGGTTCGCCAAGGGTTCGAGGTCCAGGGCTTCGCCGAGCGACGCGAGGTGCAGGCGGCGTTCGGATCGCGGCTTCCCGACATGGCGATCATCGACATCGGGCTGGGCGACGAGCCCGACGGTGGCTTCGAGCTGTGCCGCTGGCTGCGCGAGCGCGCCCCGGCGTTGCCGATCCTGATCCTCTCGGCTCGCGACTCCGAGATCGACATCGTCTCGGGGCTGCGGCTGGGCGCCGACGACTACCTGACGAAGAACGTGAGCCTGCCTCACCTGCTGGCGCGCGTCACCGCCCTGTTTCGTCGCGTCGATGCGCTCGCGCAACCCCAGGGGGCGGCCGAACAGCTGGTGCGCGGCGCGTTGCGGCTCGACGTTCCGCGCTTCGAGGCCCATTGGCGCGAGCACCCGATCGAGCTGACAGTGACCGAGTTCTGGATGCTGCACGCGCTGGCGCGGCATCCGGGTCACGTGAAAGACCGCGATGCGCTGATGCGCGAAGCGAACCTGACGGTCGACGACCAGACGGTCACCTCCTACGTCAAGCGGATCCGCCGCAAGTTCGAGGCGGTCGATCCCGCCTTCGACGCGATCGAAACCGTCTACGGACTGGGCTATCGCTTCGTCGAGCGCAATGGCGCAGCCGCGGCGTAGCGCGCGTCGCTGGCGCCTGCCGCTGGGCCTGCGGCTCACGCTCGCGCTCGCGATGTTGCCGATGCTGGTGCTGCCGCTGGTCGGCCTGCGTTTTGCCGAGGTGATGACCGAACTCGCGCGCAACGAGCGGCTGGAGAACCAGGCGCAGGCAGCGCGCAACCTCGCGGCCTCGCTGCACGAACGCCGCGAGCTGTTCGAGGCCGCGTCGCCCGCCGTCGACCGCCGCTCCGGCGCCGAACCGCTTCCGGTCGAATTGCTGGCCGACGTGGTCGTCGACCAGCATGCGGGCGAATGGCTCGAAGTGCCCGGCCGCGCGCTGCCGATGCGCGCGCCCGACGGCACGGTCGCTTCGGTGCTGCGGGTGCGCCTGGCGGCGGCCCGCTCGCAGGAGCAGCCGGGCAAGTTCTTCCTGCTGGTCGACGCCGACGACGAGCGGCTGGTCGTGCCGGAGATCCGCGACGGCGTCAGCCTGCCGGGCGACGAGTTGCAGGTGGACTTCGGCGCCGCACCGGGGGCGATGCAGACGCGGCGCGTGCAGCCGGTCGAGCGGCCAGGCGGCTGGATCGCGGAGATCGGCTTCGACACCGAACCGGCGCTGCTGCGGGTACGGATCACCGACGTCGACTACCTCGGCTCGCGCCGCATCGAGGGCCAGGCCGATTCGGGCCTGCTCGCGCCGGTGCGCCCGTTCGCGGCGGCGACCCGAAGGGATCGGCGCCCTGCGCTGTGGGCCGATGCGGTGCGCGGCCTGGCGCGCGCCAGCGGCCGCATCTCGGTGTTCGACGCGAGCGGCGCGCTGCTGGCCCAGTCGGGCAACGTGTCCGCCGGGCCACCGCCGGCCGAAGACTGGAAGTCGCGCCTCGCGCGCCGGTTGCTGGCGGCCACGCTGAGCCTGCGTCCCGAGCGCTTCCTGGACGAATCTCCCGCCGGCGGCGTGTCTCCGATCCCGCCGCTGACCCGGGCGCTGTCCGGCGTGGCGGCCCAGCAGTCCGAACGGATCGCGATCCAGGCCGGGCTGCCGGTCTGGATGCTCACGAGCGCGCAGCCGCTGTGGGTCGGCGACCGCGTCGTCGGCGCACTGGTGCTCGAGGAGAACACCGGCTCGCGGCTCGGTGTGGCGCGCGAGGCGATCGAACACCTCGCGCTGCTCACCGCGGCGGCGATGGCGGCCAGTGCGCTGGCCCTGCTGGCGGTCGGATCGGTGACCGTGGCGCGAGTCGTCCGGCTGCGTCGCCAGGCCGAGCAGGCGATCGATTCGCGCGGGCGCGTGGTGGGCGGCATCCGCGCGCCGCTGATCCACGACGAGATCGGTGCGCTCGCCGAGAGCCACGCCAACGTGCTCGAGCGCCTGCGCCAGCACCAGCAATACGTGGGCAACCTGCGCGGACGCCTGGTCCACGAATTGCGCACGCCGATCATGGTGGTGCGCTCGTCGCTGGACAACCTGGCCGGCGAGTCGGACCCCGGCGATCGCGAGGCCTACCTCGGCCGCGCGCGCGACGGCGCGCAGCGCCTGGAGCGCATCGTCGCGAGCATGGGCGAGGCTTCGAGCCTGGAGGCGATGCTCGCGCAAAGCAGGCTCGAAACGGTGGACCTGGCTGCGCTGCTCGGTGCCTGCGCCGACGGGTATCGCAGCGCCTTCGCGGCGCGCGAGTTCGCGGTCGATTGCGCGGCCGGCGCCGCTCCTTGCCCCGTCGTTCCCGAGGCGATCGTGCAGGCGCTCGACAAGCTGGTCTCCAATGCGGTCGATTTCGCGTCGCCGGGCTCGCCGATCGTGCTGTCGCTGCGGCACGACGACGACGCCGACGGTGCGCGCGACGAGCGATGGTTGTTCTCGGTGCGCAACCAGGGCCCGTCGCTGCCGAGCGCGATGCGCGACAACCTGTTCGACTCGATGGTGTCGATTCGCGAGCGTCGCAGCGCCGGTGACGCGCACCTGGGCCTGGGGCTGTACCTGGTGCGGCTCGTGGCCGAGTTCCACGGAGGACATGCCTTCGCTCGCGACATCGCCGGCGGGGTGGAAGTCGGCTTCACCGTGGCCTCGCCGACACGGCTGGGCTGACCGGCGGGCGCCCGCGGCCGGCCACCCGTCGGCCGCCGCATGGGCCGCGCAGGGGTCCGGGCCTGTACTGTGGGGGGAGCCCGAACCCCAACCGTCCACGACGCAGCTGCGCAAAGTGGCTTACGCACCGCTCGAATTGCTGGCGAAGAACACGCAGGAGACGCGCCTGCGTGAGGAGCGCTCGCTGCGCCAGCGGCTGCTGAAGTACGAGGAGATCCTCGAGAACGCCTCGATCGGCATCGCGTTCACCCGCGACCAGCGTTTCGAGCATGCGAACCCGCGCTTCGAGGAGCTGCTCGGCTGGCCTCGCGGAGCGCTCGCCGGCCAGCCCGTCCACGTCGTCTGGAGGTCGCGGCAGGAACACACGGCGATCAGCGCCTTCGTCGGGCCGCTGCTGGCGCGCGGCCAGTCGGCGGACTTCGAGCACGAGATCGCGCGTCGCGACGGCAGCGCCTTCCTTGCCCGGATCCGCGCGAAGTCGGCCGACCCGACGCATCCGACGCGTGGCGGCACGATCTGGATCGTCGAGGACATCACCGAGGAGCGGCGCTCGGTCGAAGCGCTGCGCCGCGCGCACGACGAGCTGGAGATCCGCGTGCGCGAGAGCACCGCGGCGCTGGCCGAAGCCAACGCGCGCCTGCGCGACGAGATCGCCGAGCGCGAGAGCGCCGAGCGCCGGATCCGGCACCTCGCGCACCACGACGTGCTCACCGGACTGCCGAACCGGCGGCTGTTGCACAAGCGGCTCGAGCAGGCGGTCGTGTCGGCGCGCGACGGCGGGCGAAGCGCCGCGGTGATCTTCATTGACCTCGACCGGTTCAAGACGATCAACGATTCGCTCGGGCATGCCGTCGGCGACACCCTGCTGCGCGCGGTGGCGCTGCGCCTGACCGACGCGCTCGGTCCCGCGGATACCGTCGCGCGCGTCGGCGGCGACGAGTTCGTGGTGGTGCCGGGCGACGCGACGGGCGCCGACGAGGCGACCGCGGTGTCGGGCAGGCTGCTCGAGTGCCTGTCGCAGCCGTACGAGATCACCGGCTACTCGCTGCGCGTGACGCCATCGATCGGCATCAGCGTCTATCCGCGCGACGGCGAGGATGCCGAGACGCTGCTCAGCCGCGCCGACGCAGCGATGTATCACGCCAAGGCCGAAGGACGCCAGTGCTTCCGGTTCTTCACCGAACGGGTGGAGCGCGCGTCGACACAGAGCCTGCAGCTCGAAAACGAGCTGCACGCGGCGGTGATGCGCGGCGAGCTGGTGCTGCATTACCAGCCGCGCTTCGACCTGTCGCGCCGCGGCTTCGTCGCGGTCGAGGCGCTGGTGCGCTGGCAGCATCCACGGCGCGGCATGATCGGGCCGGCCGAGTTCATTCCGCTGGCCGAAGAGACCGGCCTGATCCACCCGATCGGCGAATGGGTGCTCGGCGAGGCCTGCCGTCAGCAGCGGCATTGGCACGAACGCGGCTTCGTTCCCGGATCGATCGCGGTGAACCTGTCGGCGCGGCAGTTCCGCAGCCCCGAGCTGGCCGATACGGTGAGGCGGATCGTGGAAGACGCGGGCGTCGATCCGCGCACGATCGAGATCGAGATCACCGAGTCGACGCTGATGCACGACGGGGGCCAGGCGCTGGCGACGCTGCAGGCGCTCGCCGCGCTCGGCATCCGCATCTCGATCGACGACTTCGGCACCGGTTACTCGAGCCTGTCCTACCTCAAGCGCTTTCCGGTGCACCTGCTGAAGATCGACCGCTCGTTCGTGCGCGAATTGCCGGCCAACGCCGACGACGCGACGATCGTGCGCGCGATTGCCGGACTCGCGGCGAGCCTGGGACTGCGCGTGGTCGCGGAAGGCATCGAGACCGAAGACCAGCTGCGCTTCCTGCAGGGCGTCGGTTGCGGCGAAGGGCAGGGCTTCCTGTTCGCGCCGCCGATGCCGGCCGGCGAACTCGAGCGACGCTTCGCGCATCGCGGGGCGGTGCACTAGGCGGATGCCTCGCCTTCGGCGAGGTTCATGCCGTGCCGCGCTTCTCCGTAGTGCTCGCGGCGCCGGCCGCCGCCCCCGGGATGCGGCGAAACGGCAGCACGACCGGGCCGGGCTGCGGACGGGCGTCTGCACTGCCGGACCATTGCACCGGCAACTGTTCACGGGCGTCGTCGACGCAGCGCGTCCCGATCGACCAGGCAGCCGCCGTGGTCATCAGCAGGGCACGCACGATCGGTCGGTGATCTCGCATGGCTCGCCCTCCCTCATCCGAGCCGCACGGGCACGAAGATTCGCACGTCGCCGCGCTGCACCAGCAGCGCGAGCTGGCGCGCGTCGCCGTTGACCAGCCCGCGCAGCTGCTCGACGGTTGCGACCGGCTTGCCGTTCACCGACAGGATCACGTCGCCGGGCTCGATGCCGGCCCGCTGCGCGGGGCCCGAGACGTCCTCGACCACCAGTCCCACGTTCAGCCGCGTGGCCTGCCGCTCCTGCGGCGCCAGCGGGCGCACGGCGACGCCGAGCCGCCGCTCGCTGCGCTCGGGCGACTGCTGCGATACCGTCTCGGTGCTGGTCGGAAGTTCGGCGAGCACTGCGGTGAGCGTCTCGCGCTTGCCCTGGCGCACCACGTCGAGCGTCACGCGGTCGCCCGGCTTCGAGCGGCCCACGATCGCGGCGAGGTCGCCCGAGCGCTCGATGCGCTCGCCATCGAGCGCGAGCACCACGTCGCCCGCGCGCAGTCCGGCCTTCTCGGCCGCGCTGCCAGGCGCCACGCCGGAGACCAGCGCGCCGCGCGGGCTGTCGAGCTTGAACGACTCGGCCAGGCCCTGGTTCAGCTCCTGCACCGTGACGCCGAGCCGGGCGTGCCGCACGCTGCCGGTGGCGAGGATCTGGTCCTTGACGCGAACCGCCACGTCGATCGGGATCGCGAAAGACAGGCCCTGGTAGCCGCCGGTGCGCGAATAGATCTGCGAGTTGATGCCGATCACGCGGCCGCGCGCGTCGAACAGCGGCCCGCCCGAGTTGCCCGGGTTCACCGCGACGTCGGTCTGGATGAAAGGCACGTAGGTGTCGCCCGGCAGCGAGCGTCCCTTGGCGCTGACGATGCCGGAGGTCGCGCTCTGCTCGAAGCCGAACGGCGAGCCGATCGCCAGCACGTAGTCGCCGACGGCGAGATGCGAGGGGTCGCCCAGTTGCACCACCGGCAGGCCGCTGGCCGCGATGCGCAGCACCGCAACGTCGGTTGCGGGGTCGACGCCGAGCACTTTCGCCTCGAATTCGCGGCGGTCGGCGAGCTTCACCGACACGCTGCTCGCGTCGCGCACCACGTGCGCATTGGTGAGGATCAGTCCGTCGTCGCTGACGATGAATCCCGACCCCTGGCCGTACATCGGCGCGTCGCCGCGCGGCGAAGGCGGGATCGGCAGCCCGCGATAGAAGCGGAAGAACGGATCGTTGTCGAGATCGGGGGCGCGCTGGCGCGACGCGGGAACCGTGCCCTCGACGGTGATGCCGACCACGGCCGGGCCGAAACGCTGGAAGATCGTCCGGTAATCGGGCGCGCTGATCGGCGCGACGAGACTGGAGGCTGCGTTGCCGGCGGGGGCCGTCGATGCGCTCGCGGCCGGCGCAGAGGTTCGCGCGAACCAGTCGGCCGGGTTCAGGCTCCAGCCCCAGGCGGTGCCGGCGCTGGCCAGGCCAGCAGCGGCCAATGCTGCAATCAGCGAGTGTCGATTCATCCGTGGATTCCCGGCGTGCGAGGCGGGCAGCGCCCGTTTGCCCCACGATAGGGTGCCTGCCTTAGATCATCCTTAAGCAGTCGCGCCGGCGGCACGCGGCAGGTGCACCGCCACGCGAAGCCCGCCGAGCGCGGACTGCGCAAGCTCGATGCGGCCGTCGTGGCGTTCGACGACCGCCTTGACGATCGCCAGGCCGAGCCCGCTGCCCGCATCGTCGCCCACGCTGCGTCCGTAGAAGCGATCGAAGACACGATCGCGTTCCTCCACCGGAATGCCGGGCCCGTCGTCGTCGACGCTCAGGCGCACCGCGTCGCCGTCGGCGGCCACCTCGACCTCGATACGACTGCCGCCGGGGGTGTGCCTGAGCGCGTTGTCGACCAGGTTGCGCACCAGGCTCTGCAGCGCCTTCTCGTCGCCGCGGACGGCGGCCGGCTGCGCCGCCGAGAGCTCGATCCGCGATCCGCGCGCCTGCGCCAGCGGCAGCATTTCGGCGACCGCGTTGCCGGCGATGCGGGCCAGGTCGACGCTCGCTCCGGCGGCCGCGAGCGCCTCGGGCTCGCTGCGCGCCAGCGTCAGAAGCTGGTCGATCAGGTGGGCGGAGCGGTCGATGCCCGCGTTCAGTTCGACCAGCGCCGCACTGCGCGAAGCGTCGTCGCGCGCGCGCGCCACCAGCCCGGCCTGCAGCTTCAGCGCCGCGATCGGCGTGCGCAGTTCGTGCGCGGCGTCGGCAACGAACGCGCGTTGCGCGGCGAAGGCGCGGCGCAGCCGTTCGAGCAGGCCGTTCAGCGAGCGCACCATCGGCTCGACTTCGGTCGGCAGCTGCTCCTCGGGGACGGGGTCGAGCCGCTGGGCATCGCGTCGGCGCAGCTCGGTCGCGATGCGTTCGACCGGCCGCAGCGAGTGCCCGACCAGCCACCAGATCGCCAGTGCCACCACCGGCGCGAAGATCAGCAGCGGGGTGAGGCTGCGCAGCGCGGCCGCCGCCGCGATGCGCTCACGCACTTCGAACGGCTGGCCGACCTGGATCACGCGCCCGCCCGCCAGCGTACTGTAGACGCGCCAGCGCTCGCCGTCGGCGACCACGTCGGCGAAGCCGAGCGTCGCGCGTTCGGGCAGCCGCGCGCGCGAGCGCGTGTGCGACAGGTAGATCTTCGAACCGTCGGCGCTCCAGATCTGCACCACGAAGTCGAACTGCTCGCGGTCTTCGGGCGGCCCCGGCGGCGGCAGCACCGCGCCCTGGTCGCGCAGCGACAGCGCCATCTGGCGCAGGTGGTAGTCGAACAGCTCGTGGCTCTCGCGCAGGACGTATCGATAGCTGACCGTGCCGATGACGGCCTCGGCGAGGATGAACAGCGGCAGCAGCGACAGCAGGAGTCGGGCGCGGATCGACGGTGCGCTCATCCCGTGGCCTGCGATTCATCCTTGGGAACGAAGTAGCCGACACCGCGCACGTTCTGGACGAAGTCGTGGCCGAGCTTGCGGCGCAGGCCATGGATGTAGACCTCGACCGCGTTGCTCTCGACTGACTCGCCCCAGCCGTAGAGGCGGTCTTCGAGCTGCGCGCGCGACAGCACCGCGCCGGGGCGCAGCACCAGCGCCTCGAGCACGGCGAACTCGCGCGGCGACAAGGTGACCGACTCGCCGTCGCGCGTGACTTCGCGCGTGGCCGGGTCGATGCGCACGCCGCGATGCTCGAACACCGACTCGCCGCGGCCGGCACTGCGACGCAGCAGCGCGCGCATCCGCGCGCCGAGTTCGTCGAGGTCGAAGGGCTTCACGAGGTAATCGTCGGCACCGGCGTCCAGCCCGCCGACGCGGTCCTGCACTTCGTCGCGGGCGGTGACGATCAGCACCGGCGTCGCATCATGGCGCCCGCGCATCGTGCGCAGCAGCGAGACGCCGTCGCGCCCCGGCAGGCCCAGGTCGAGCAGCACCAGGTCGAAGCTCGCGGTGGTGAGCGCGGTATCGGCGGATTCGGCGTCGCGCACCCAGTCGACCGCATAGCCGTCCTGTCGCAGCGCGGTCTGCACCGCCTGCCCGATCATCCGGTCATCCTCGACGAGAAGCACTCTCATGGCCACTGCGCTCAGATCGCGAGGATAGCGCGTCGCGGCCCGCAACCTCGGCGGCGCCTGGCGTGCGGCGCAGGCGCGCGGCCGTGCGCCGCCGTGCGCCGCCGTGCGACCTCAGGCCGACAGCGGCCGGAAGCGCAGGCGCTCGGGGCGGTCGGCGTCGTCGCCGAGCCGCCGGCGGCGATCGGCGAGGTAGTCGGCGTAGTTGCCCTCGAACCAGACCACCCGGCTGTCGCCTTCGAACGCCAGCATGTGGGTGGCGATCCGGTCGAGGAACCAGCGGTCGTGCGAGATCACGACCGCGCAACCGGGGAAGTCGAGCAGTGCCTGTTCGAGCGCGCGCAGCGTCTCGACGTCGAGGTCGTTGGTCGGTTCGTCGAGCAGCAGCAGGTTGCCGCCGGCGCGCAGCACCTTGGCCAGGTGCACCCGGTTGCGTTCGCCGCCGGAGAGTTCGCCGATCGATTTCTGCTGGTCGGCTCCCTTGAAGTTGAAGCGCGCGACGTAGGCGCGGCTCGGCGTCGAGTAGCTGCCGACCTGGATGAGGTCCCGGCCGTCGGAGATTTCCTCCCAGACGGTCTTCTTCGCGTCGAGCGCATCGCGGCTCTGGTCGACGTACGCGGCCTTGACCGTGTCGCCGATCCGCAGCGTGCCTGCGTCGGGCTGCTCGCGTCCCATCAGCATCCGGAACAGCGTGGTCTTGCCCGCGCCGTTGGGGCCGATCACGCCGACGATGCCGCCGGGCGGCAGGTTGAACGACAATCCGTCGAACAGCAGCCGCTCGCCGAAGGCCTTGCGCAGCCCGTCGGCCTGCACCACGAGGTCGCCCAGTCGCGGACCCGGCGGGATGTAGATCTCGTTGGTCTCGTTGCGCTTCTGCGTCTCGGTCGATGCCAGCTCGTCGAAGCGCGCCAGCCGCGCCTTGCTCTTGGCCTGGCGCGCCTTCGGGTTGGCGCGCACCCATTCGAGTTCGACCTGCATCGCCTTGATGCGCGCCGACTCCTGTTTCGCCTCGATCTCGAGCCGCTGCTCCTTCTGTTCGAGCCACGACGAGTAATTGCCCTGCCACGGGATGCCGTGACCGCGATCGAGCTCGAGGATCCAGCCGGCGACGTTGTCGAGGAAGTAGCGATCGTGGGTGACCGCGATCACCGTGCCGGGAAAGCGCTCGAGGAACTGCTCGAGCCACTGCACCGACAGCGCGTCGAGGTGGTTGGTGGGTTCGTCGAGCAGCAGCATGTCGGGCTCGGACAGCAGCAGCCGGCACAGCGCGACGCGGCGCCGTTCTCCGCCCGAGAGCTTCGTCACGTCGGCGTCCCAGGCGGGCAGCCGCAGCGCGTCGGCGGCCACTTCGAGCTTGCGCTCGATCTCCCAGCCGCCGGACGCGTCGATGCGGCCCTGCAGCTCGCCCTGGCGCTCGAGCAGGCGGTTCATCTCGTCGTCGTCCATCGGCTCGGCGAAGCGCTCGCTGATCTCGTTGAACTCCTCGAGCAGCGCCGCGATCGGGCCGAGCCCTTCCTCGACGTTGCCGCGCACGTCCTTTGCGGGATCGAGCTGCGGTTCCTGCGGCAGGTAGCCGATGCGCAGGCCCGGCATCGGCGTGGCCTCGCCTTCGTATTCGCGGTCGACGCCGGCCATGATGCGCAGCAGCGTCGACTTGCCCGAGCCGTTCAGGCCGAGCACGCCGATCTTGGCGCCGGGAAAGAAGCTGAGCGAGATGTCCTTCAGGATCACGCGCTTGGGGGGCACGATCTTGCCCACCCGGTTCATCGTGTAGACGTACTGGGCCATGAGGAAACGTTGAGGATTGATCGGGAGGCCGGAGCCGGCCCCGATTATGCCTGCGGCGCGCTCCGCTTGATCCAGATCAAGCCGGTCTGGGTGGGGTAGCCCGGATGGGGGTCGCGCACCCCTTGCGGCTCGCGAGTCGATAATGGTAAAACGGTACCGAAATACCGGAGTCGCGGCATGGTCATGCATATCGTCGTCTGCATCAAGCAGGTGCCCGATTCGAGCCAGATACGGGTCCATCCCGTCACCAACACGATCATGCGGCAGGGCGTGCCGGCGGTCGTCAATCCGTACGACCTCGTTTCGCTCGAGGAGGCGCTGCGCATCAAGGATCGCTTCGGGGCGCGGGTCACCGTGCTCAGCATGGGTCCGAAGATGGCGGTCGAGGCCCTGAAGAAATGTGTTTCGTTCGGTGCCGACGACGCGATCCTGATCACCGACCGCGTGTTCGCCGGTTCGGACACGCTCGCGACCTCGTATGCGTTGTCGTCGGCGATCCGCACGATCGGCGCCGACCGGCCGGTCGACATGGTGTTCTGCGGCAAGCAGACGATCGACGGCGACACCGCGCAGGTCGGCCCGGGCATCGCGCGCCGGCTCGGGCTGCAGCAGCTCACTTACGTGTCGCGCATCGAGCATCTCGACCCCGAGGCGCGCGAGATCGTGGTGCACCGTCGCGCCGAGGGCGGGGTGCAGGTGATGAAGACGAAGCTGCCGTGCCTGGTCACGATGATGGAAGGCGCCAACACGATCCGCTTCGCCGACATGGATTCGATGTTCCGCGCGGCGCGCTATCAGCCGATCGAGTGGGACCACAAGGCCGCCGGCATCCCCGAGGTCGCGCGTTGCGGGCTCAAGGGCTCGCCCACTGTCGTCAAGAAGGTCTTCGCTCCGCCGCCGCGCGCCAACAAGGCCGAGGTGGTCGACGCGCGCGGCAAGCCGGCGCGCGAGGCCGTCGACGCGTTGCTGGCGAAAGTGTTCGCGAAGCATCCGCAACTCGAAGAGGAGATCGGCCGATGAGCGGCGACGATCAGGCCGCGGCGCCTTCGGCCGCCGCTCCGCGCCGCGCTGACGGCGCCGACCTCGGCGCCTGGCGCGGCGTGTGGGTCTACGTCGAGCTCGAGCGCGGGCGCGTGCATCCGGTCTCCTGGGAGCTGCTCGGCGAGGGACGCAAGCTGGCCGACCACCTGGGCGTGCCGCTGTCGGGCGTGGTCATGGGCCCGGACGACCCGGCGACCGCGCAGGCCTGCGCCGAGGCGTTCCGCCACGGCGCCGACGCGGTGCACGTGGTGCGCGACGCGGTGCTCGCGCACTATCGCACCGATCCGTACACGCGGGCGCTCACCGAACTGGTCGAGCGCAACAAGCCCGAGATCCTGCTGCTGGGGGCGACCACGCTGGGCCGCGACCTCGCGGGCGCCGTCGCCACCACGCTGGGCACGGGGCTCACGGCCGACTGCACCGAGTTGCGCATCGACGACGAGACGCGCAGCCTCGCCGCCACGCGGCCGACCTTCGGCGGCACGCTGCTGTGCACGATCCACACGCTCGAGTATCGCCCGCAGATGGCCACGGTGCGCCCGCGCGTGATGGCGATGCCGCGGCGCGACGCGCAGCGCACCGGCCGGCTGCTCGAGGAGCGCGTCGCACTCGCCGAGGACGACGTGATCACGAAGATCCTGTCGTACATCCCCGACGCCGACGCCGACAAGGCGCAGCTCGCCTATGCCGACGTGGTCGTTGCCGGCGGTCGCGGCCTGGGCAAGCCCGAGAACTTCCGGCTGGTGCGCGAGCTGGCCGAGCTGCTCGGCGGCGACTACGGCGGCTCGCGGCCGGTGGCGCAGGCAGGCTGGGTGAGCGCCGATCGGCAGATCGGCCAGACCGGCAAGACGATCCGCCCGAAGCTGTACATCGCCGCGGGCATTTCCGGGGCGATCCAGCATCGGGTGGGCGTCGAGGGCTCGGACGTGATCATCGCGATCAACAGCGATCCGAACGCGCCGATCATGGACTTCGCCACCTATGCGGTGGTCGGCGACGCGCTGCAGATCCTGCCGGCGCTCACCGAGGCGTTGCGCGAACGGCTCGGCCGCCGCGTGGCCGCCTGACGAGAAGGAGCGACCGATGGCCGAGAAATTCGACGCGATCGTGGTGGGCGCGGGGCCCTCGGGCAACGCCGCCGCCTACCTGATGGCAAGAGCCGGAATGAACGTGCTGCAACTCGAGCGCGGCGAGTATCCGGGCTCGAAGAACGTGCAGGGCGCGATCATGTACGCCGAGGCACTCGAGGCGGTGATCCCGAACTGTCGCCGGCAGGCGCCGTTCGAGCGCGCGGTGCTCGAGCAGCGGATGTGGCTGATGGACGAGCGCTCGCACGTCGGGTCGCACTTCCGCGGCACGGTCGACGCCGACGAGCAGCCGACCCGCTACACGGTGATCCGCGCCAACATGGACAAGTGGCTGTCGGGCAAGGCACAGGACGCCGGCGCGCTGCTGATCTGCGAAACCACCGTGGTCGACCTGCTGAAGAACGGCGAGCGCGTCGTCGGCGTGCGCACCGACCGCGTGAACGGCGACATCTTCGCCGACGTGGTGGTGCTGGCCGACGGCGTCAATTCGCTGGTCGCGACGAAGGCGGGGCTGAGGCCGCGGGTGAAGGCGCACGACGTCGCGCTGGCGGTCAAGGAAATGCACTTCCTGCCGAAGCAGACGATCGAGGAGCGCTTCAACATCTCGGGCAACGACGGCGTGGTGATCGAGATGTTCGGCAAGATCACCCGGGGCATGGTCGGCACCGGGTTCCTCTACACGAACAAGGAGTCGGTCTCGCTCGGCATCGGCTGCATGGTCGAGGACTTCAAGTCCACCGGCGTGAGCCCCTATCAGCTTCTCGAGGAGCTGAAGAGCCACCCGTCGATCAGGCCGCTGATCGCTCGGCGCACCTGATCCCCGAGGGCGGCTACAACGCGATCCCGACGGTGCACGGCGACGGCTGGGTGATCTGCGGCGACTCGGGCGGCTTCGTCAACTCGGTGCACCGCGAAGGCTCGAACCTGGCGATGACCACCGGAAAGATGGCGGCCGAGACGATCATCCGGCTGCGCGACGAAGGCAAGGACTACACCGCGGCGAACCTGAAGGGCTACCGCAGCGCGCTCGAGCAGAGCTTCGTGATGAAGGACCTGAAGAAATACCGCGACGTGCCCGAGATCCTGCACGGCAACCGGCAGTTCCTCACCACCTATCCGGAGCTGCTCACGCGCGCGGCGCACACCATGCTGAAGGTCGACGGCGTGGACAAGCTCACCAAGGAAAGAGAGATCAAGCGCGATTTCGTGGCCAGGCGCTCGCGCTTCGGCCTGGTCGGCGACGCGATCAAGCTGATGAGGGCATTGCGATGACGGTCAAGGTCGAAGAGAAGCTGTTCGAGAACCGCTACCGGGTCGACGAAGGCCGAGCGCATATCGCGATCAGGACGCCGGAGATCTGCCGCGACCGCTGCGAGACGCCGTCGTGCACCTGGTGCTGCCCGGCCGGTTGCTACACGAAGACCGAGGACGGCAGCGTGGTCCTGTCCACCGACGGTTGCCTCGAATGCGGCACCTGCCGGCTGCTTTGCAGCGAGTTCGACAACGTCGAATGGTCGTACCCGCGCGGCGGCTACGGGGTGCTCTACAAGTTCGGCTGAGCGGCCCGGCGTGCCCGCCGGGGTCGCTCAGGCGGTCCGCTGCAGTGCGATCGCCGGGTCGACGAACGGCAGGCCCAGCGCCTGCGCCACCATCGGGTGGGTGATCTGCCCGGCCCGTACGTTGAGCCCGGCGCGCAGCGCCGGGTCCGACCGAAGCGCGTCGACTCCCTGGGTGGCCAGCGCCAGCCCGTAGGGCAGCGTGGCCAGGTTCAGCGCGTGGCTCGAGGTGCGCGGCACCGCGCCCGGCATGTTCGCGACGCAATAGTGGACGATGCCGTCGACCTCGTACGTCGGCGCGACATGCGTGGTCGGGCGCGAGGTCTCGAAGCAGCCGCCCTGGTCGATCGACACGTCGACCATCACCGAGCGTGGCTTCATCGTGCGCAGCATCGCGCGCGTGACCAGGCGCGGCGTGCTCGCGCCGGCCACCAGCACCGCGCCGATCACCACGTCGGCGGTGGCGATCTCCTCCTCGATTGCGGCGCGCGTCGACGGCCGCGTGCGGATGCGCCCGGGAAGCTGCGCATCGAGCGCACGCAGCCTGGCAAGCGAACGGTCGACCACGCTCACCTCGGCCCCGGCACCGGCGGCCATCCGCACCGCCTGCGCGCCGACCACGCCGGCGCCGAGCACCAGCACCCGCGCCGGACAGACGCCGGTGACGCCGCCCAGCAGCAGCCCTGCACCGCCGGCGTCGCGCATCAGCAGCTGGCCGGCGATCGTGATCGACAGGCGTCCGGCCACTTCGCTCATCGGCGCGAGCAGCGGCAGCGTGCCGTCACTCTCGGCCACGGTCTCGTAGGCGATCGCGGTGCAGCCCGATTCGAGCAGGCCGCGGGCGAGTTGCGGATCGGGCGCGAGGTGAAGGTAGGTGAACAGCAGGTGTCGCGGCCGCAGCATCGCGATTTCGGCCGCCTGCGGCTCCTTCACCTTGACGATCAGCTCGGCGGCGTCGTACACCGCACGCGCATCGGCCAGCACCGTCGCGCCCGCCTGCCGGTAGGCGTCGTCGCCGGCGCCGATCGCCGCGCCCGCCTGCGTCTGCACCAGTACCTCGTGGCCATGGTGCACGTATTCGCGCACCGACTCCGGCGTCAGGCCGACGCGATACTCGTGGACCTTGATTTCCTTCGGGACCCCTACCTTCATCGCATGCTCCGGCGCGCCGGCGCCCGCCGCGGGCTGCCGGATTTCCGGAAGATCGTAGGGCAGCGGCGCCGCGGTGCAAAGCGGGCGCGACCGCGGGTGCAACGCTCGGCCTGCCTTAGAATCGCCCGATGGTGCCCGACCAGGAAGCGCCCTTCGCGCGGCTCACCCCCGATCGCATGCTCGACGCGCTGGAGTCGGTCGGGTTGCGCGGCGACGGCCGGTTCCTCGCGCTGAACAGCTACGAGAACCGCGTCTACCAGGTGAGCCTGGAGGACGGGCGCACGCTGGTGGCGAAGTTCTACCGGCCCGGGCGCTGGAGCGTGCCGCAGATCCGCGAGGAGCACGACTTCGTCGCCGACCTCGCCGCCCGCGAGATCCCGGTGGTCGCACCGCTGTCGCTCGACGACTCGCGCGCCACGCTGGCCGAGTACGACGGCTATCGCTTCGCGGTCTATCCGAGACGTGGCGGGCGCGCGCCCGAGCTCGACGACCCGGCGACGCTGGAGCGCATCGGCCGCTTCATCGGCCGCATCCACGCGGTCGGGGCGGTGGCGCGCTTCGAGCACCGGCCGACGCTCGACGCCGAAAGCTTCGGCGTGGAGCCGCGCGACTGGCTTCTCGCGCACCGGCTCGTGCCGCCCGACCTGCTGCCGGCATGGACGAGCATCGTCGACCAGGCGATCGACGCGGTGCGCCGCGCGTTCGATCGCGCGGCCGGCGTGCGCATCCAGAAGCTGCACGGCGACTGCCACGCGGGCAACGTGCTGTGGACCGACGACGGTCCGCATTTCGTCGACTTCGACGACGCGCGCAACGGGCCTGCGGTGCAGGACCTGTGGATGCTGCTGTCGGGCGACCGCCCGTCGATGACGCGGCAGCTCTCGGACGTGCTGGCGGGCTACGAGGATTTCGCCGAACTCGACCGGCGCGAGCTGCCGCTGATCGAGCCATTGCGCACGCTGCGGCTGATCCACTACTCGGCGTGGATCGCGCGGCGCTGGGACGACCCGGCGTTCCCGGCCGCGTTTCCGTGGTTCGGCACGCAGCGCTACTGGCAGGACCGGGTGCTCGAGTTGCGCGAGCAGGTCGCGGCGATGCAGGAGCCGGCACTCGAAGCCTGAAAGGGCCTCGAGCCCTCGCCGCCAATTGCCCTGCAGCGGGCGCGGGCGCCGGCCCCCGCCGCGAATGCGCACTAGAATCGACCCGACCCGGTCGTTGGCCGGGTCGTGCGCTTCGCCGTTCTACAGGGAGATGGGATGACCGGGATACGACGATTGCCAGCCTTCGTTCTGGCGCTCCTGATGCTTGTGCCCATGCAGGCGGTCCAGGCGCGCGAAATGGTCAGCATCGCGCGTCCCGACGTCAACCTGCGCACCGGCCCCGGCACCCGGCACGAGGTCATCTGGATCCTGGGACGCGGCTATCCGCTCGAGGTGCTGGCGCGCAAGGGCCAGTGGCTGCAGGTGCGCGACTTCGAGAGCGACGAGGGCTGGGTTCACCGTTCGCTCACCGACAGGACGCCGCATGTGGTCGTGAAGGCGAAGGTTGCCAACATTCGCAGCGCGCCGGGCACGCGCAGCCGCATCGTCGGCAAGGCCAGCTACGGCGAGGTGCTGCGCACCCTCGCGCGTCGCGGCGACTGGATCCGGATCCGCAGCGAGAGCGGCCGGGTCGGCTGGGTGGCACGGCGCCTGGCGTGGGGCTGGTAGCGCGGCGCGCCGACGGCGCTCAGAAGACGCGGCCGAACCAGAGCATCGACAGCAGGGCCGCGAGCACTGCCGCCAGCGCGGCCGCGGCGGAGAACAGCGCGGTGATCTCGCTCTCGCGTTTCTCGAGCACCATCTTCGAGCTCATCGTCGCGTAGATGTTCTTCAGTTCGGTGGCGGTGCCGGCGTAGAAATAGTCGCCGCGCGTCACCTGCGCGATCGCCTGCAGCGCCTCCTCGTCCAGGCGCACGCGCATCGACCAGCCGTCGCCTACCAGGATCTCGCCGTTCGGCGTGCCGATGCCCACCGTGTAGATGCGCACGCCGCGCTCGGCGGCCAGCCGCGCCGCCTCGATCGGATCGGGGCCGGTGGTGGTCTGCCCGTCCGACAGCAGCACGATCACTGCCGACGCGTACGAGCCGGCCGTGGCAGGCTCCTGCGATGCCGGCGCCGCAGTTCCCCGGCTCGCTTCGCGCGGCGCGTTGCGGCGCGCGCGTTGCGCGCCCTGCGACGGAAGTTCGAACTCCTGGTCGGGGAAGATCGTCTTCAGCGAGACCAGGATGCCGTTGCCCACCGCGGTGCCGCGCTGCAGTTCGAAGCGATCGATCGCCGCCACGATGTCCTCGCGGCTGTGCGTCGGCGGCTGCACCAGCGTGGCACTGCCGCCGAACGCGACCACGCCGATGCGCGCACTGCCGGGCTGCTCGGCGACGAAGGCGCGCGCGGCAGCCTGCGCCGCGGCAAGACGCGTCGGCTCGACGTCGGTCGCGCGCATGCTGCCCGACACGTCCATCGCCAGGATCACCGTCTCGTACTGCGCCGGCAGCGTCACCACTGCGGTCGGCCGCGCGGTGGCGACGAGCATCGCGGTGAGCGCGAGCAGGAACAGCGCCGGTGGCAGGTGGCGCCGCACGGCCTGGCCCGGGCCCATCGCCTCGCGCACGATCGCCAGGCCCGGATAGCGCAGCGCCGTGCGCTTGCGCCGGCGCAACAGCCACCCATAGGCGGCGACCAGCATCGGCACTGCGAGCAGCAGCCAGAGCATCGTCGGCCAGAGGAACTTCATCGCAACGCTCCGGCGTGCGCCGGCGACCCGCCGGCGGCGAGGCGGCTGCGTCGCGCGCGCAGGTCGGCGAAGCGTAGGATCGCGTCGACCAGGTCTTCGTCGGTGGACAACTCGAGCGCATCCACGCCGGCGCGCGAGAAGCTCGCGCGCAGCGCCTGCTCGCGGCGCTCCGCCGCCTGCCCGAAGCGCCGCCGCAGCGCGTGCTCGTGCGTGTCGACGAACAGCTGCTCGCCGGTCTCGGCGTCCTGCATCACCAGCAGGCCGAGATCGGGCAGCGTGCGCTCGAGCGGGTCGACCAGCCGCACCGCGACGACCTCGTGGCGCTGCGCGAGCCTGCCCAGCGGCTGCTCCCAGCGCGGCAGGCTGAGGAAATCGGAGACGACGAAGCCCAGCGAGCGTCGCGCCATCACGCGCTGCGCGGCCGCGAGCAGCGCGCCCAGGTCGGTGCCCGGCGATCGCGGCGCGGGCGGCCGGGTCGCGATCCGGTGCAGGATCTGCAGCACCTGCGCACGGCCGCTGCGCGCCGGGATCACCGCCTCGACTCCGGCGCCGTAGAAGATCGCGCCCACGCGGTTGCCGCGACGCGTGAGCAGCCGTGCAAGCACCGCGCAGAAGTCGCGGGCGAGCATCTGCTTGGTGACCGCTTGCGATCCGAAGTCGACCGAGCCGCTCAGGTCGAGCAGCAGCCAGGCGGCGAGCTCGCGCGCCTCGGTGTACTCGCGCACGTACGGCGTCTGCAGCCGCGCGGTCACGTTCCAGTCGATGTAGCGCACGTCGTCGTGATGCTGGTATTCGCGCAGGTCGGCGAGATCGAGCCCGCTGCCGCGGAACAGCGTCCGGTAGTCGCCCTGCAGCACGCCGTCGAGCCGGCGCAACACGGTCCACTCGAGCCGGCGCAGCAGCGCGTCGGCGCCGGCGGGCTCAGGCGTTCGCGACGAGCTCGCCATGGCTGCGCAGCGGTGATTCGGGCGCGGGCACCGCTTCGATGATCCGCTGGATCAGCCGGTCGGCGCCGATCGATTCGGCGAGCGCTTCGTAAGAGAGGACGAGCCGGTGTCGCAGCACGTCGGGCGCCAGGTCGAGCAGGTCTTCGGGCAATGCGTAGCGCCTGCCGCGAAGGCAGGCCAGCGCCCGCGCACCCTCGACGAGGTGGATCGTGGCGCGCGGGCTCGCGCCGAACGTGACGAAGCGCGACAACTCGGCGAGGCCGCAGCGCGCGGGATCCCGGGTGGCGGCCACCAGCCGCACCGCGTACTGCGCGAGCGACGGGTCGACGTAAACGGTGCGGCACTCGCGCTGCAGCGCCTGCAGTTGCGCGGTGGTGGCGACCGCGGCAACCGGCACCTGCGGGCCGGTGACGCGCTCGACGATGACGAACTCCTCCTCCTCGCTCGGGTAGCCGACCACCACCTTCATCATGAAGCGGTCGACCTGCGCCTCGGGAAGCGGATAAGTGCCTTCGGTCTCGATCGGGTTCTGCGTGGCCATCACCAGGAAGGGCTCGGGCACCGCGTGCGTTTCGCCGGCGATCGTCACCTGCCGCTCCTGCATGACTTCGAGCAGCGCGCTCTGCACCTTCGCGGGCGCGCGGTTGATCTCGTCGGCGAGCAGCAGGTGGGTGAAGACCGGCCCGAGCGAAGTGGTGAACTCGCCGGTCTTCTGGTTGTAGATGCGCGTGCCCACCAGGTCGGCCGGTACCAGGTCGGGCGTGAACTGGATGCGCCGGAAGCTGCCGCGGATCGTGCGCGCCAGCGTCTTCACCGTCAGCGTCTTCGCGAGGCCGGGCACGCCTTCCACCAGCAGGTGGCCCTGCGCCAGCATGGCCACCAGCACGCGCTCGAGGAAGCGGTCCTGGCCGACGACCACGCGCTTGACTTCGTAGAGGATGCGCTGCATCAGCGCGGCCACGTCGGGCGCGCCGTCGATTCCGGTGCTCATGTCTGTGTCGTCCACGGGTGGCTCCCGGTTGCGTGGGGCTTCAGAACGGCGACATGCCGGCCGAGCGGGCCGCCGTCTCGATCGGCACCGCGAAGCCGATGCCGATGAAGACGCGCTGGTCGGTCGGGTTCATGATCGCGGTGACGATGCCGACCACTTCGCCGTCGGCAGTCACCAGCGGCCCGCCCGAGTTGCCGGGATTGGCCGCCGCGTCGAACTGGATCAGGTCGGTGAGCAGCCGCTCGCCCTCGGGCGAGCGGAACTCGCGGCGCAGGCCCGAGACGACGCCGGCGCTCGCCGAGGGGCCGATGCCGAACGGAAAGCCGACCGCCGCCACGTGGTCGCCGACCGCGAGGTCGCGCGTCGAGCGCATCGTCGCCGCGGCGAGGTCGTCGGGGATCGATTTCGCCTGCAGCACGGCGAGGTCCTGGTCGGGCTCGAGCGCGACGATCGATGCGTCGGACTCCAGGCCGTCGGCGAACTCCACGCGAACGCGCGGCGCGCCGGCCACCACGTGCAGGTTGGTCAGGATCGTGCCGGTGTCGACGATCACCACGCCGGTGCCGACGCTGCGCTCGACCTCGGCGTGGCCGGCCCGCGGCGCTTCGAGCGCGCGCACGCGCACCACTGCCGGCCGGATGATTTCGTAGGCCCGCGCCGCGGGCGAGGGCAGCGAAGCCGTCTGCAGCGACTGAAGCACCGCTGCGTCGATGTCTTCCTGGGCGATGCGCGCCGGCCAGTGAGGAGCGGCCAGACGCAGCGCGACCGATGCCGCGGCAGCCAGCGCGACGGCAGCGATCAGCGCGCGGCGATGGCGCGCGGCCGATGCGAACAGCGTCGCCGCGCGACGCGGCGCCCGCAGCGTCGCGGGTGGCTGGCGTGCGCCGGACGCCCGCGACGCGTACGCCGGCCGAGCCTCGGACTCGCCGGGCGCAGGCGCTGCGCCCGGCGAACCGGGGAGTCCGGATCGGCCCGAACTGCTGTAGAGCGGCACTCGTCGCATGTGCGGCCCCGATGGGCGATGCGTCTGCGACAACTTAGCACGCAGCGGTGCAGCGCGCTCAGCCTCCGGCCGGCTCGTCCCGAATCAGCGTGCGGTAGGCGTGCCAGGTCGCGTGGCCCGCCAGCGGGGCGGTGACCGTCAGCAGGCCGAGCCACAGCACGAGGCTCGTGCCGACCAGCGCCACGATCAGCAAGGCCCACAGGTAGACCGGCCCTGGGTGCGTGGCCAGCGCACGGGCGCTCGAGAAGACCGCCATCATCGTGTCGGCGCGGCGGTCGAGCATCAGCGGCACCGACACCACCGAGATCGCGAACACCAGCGATGCGAACACGAAGCCGACCGCGGTCCACAGCGCGAGGAACTCGAGGTTCGCCAGCGACACGATCTGCGCGAGCATGCCGCGCACGGTCGGGAATTCGGTGGTCGAGGCGAGCGCGAACAGCACCACCGAGACGCGCGCCCAGACGATCATCGCGAAAGTGAGGATCGCCGCGAAGAACGCGATCGCACCGGGGTTGCGCCGCCAGCAGACCAGCGACTTCGCCAGGCTGGCAGGCTCGCCGCGCTCGCGCTGGCGCGACAGCTCGTAGAGGCCGGTGCAGACGAAGGGCCCGAGCAGGAAGAAGCCGGCGGTCAGCCCCATCGTCAGCTGCCACTGCGTCTCGTAGATCGAGCGGATCGCGGTGCCCATCAGCGCGAAGAGCACGCCGTAGAAGAGCCCGCGGAATTGCGTCGCGCGCAGGTCTTCCCAGCCGAGCGCCAGCCAGCGCAGCGGCGCCCACGGCGCCACCTGCGCGGCCACCGGGGCGAGGCCGGGGCGCAACGGCGATGGGGCTTCGGGAGTCATCGGATCGGTTGTCGCCTCGGATCGGCGCATTATGCCGGCAGCGTCCCGACCTTGCTCGTGCGGCGCCAGGGCGTGAACACGCCCTAACCCGCCCGGAGACTGTCATGGACGCACCCGTTCTGCGATTCGCCGACATCGAGTCCGCCGCCCGGCGCCTTGCCGGCCAGGTGCAGGACACGCCCTGCCTGGCTTCCCGCACGCTGTCGCAGATCACCGGGGCCGAGGTGTTCCTGAAGTTCGAGAACCTCCAGTTCACCGCCTCGTTCAAGGAGCGCGGCGCGCTGAACCGGTTGGCGTTGCTCGGTGCGGACGAGTGCAGGCGCGGCGTCGTCGCGGTCTCGGCCGGCAACCACGCGCAGGGCGTGGCCTGGCACGCGAGCCGGCTCGGCATCCCGGCGACGATCGTGATGCCGCGCTTCACGCCGTCGGTGAAGGTCGAGCGCACCCGCGAATTCGGCGCCGAGGTGGTGCTGCACGGCGAGCGTTTCGACCAGGCGCGCGCGCACGGCCTGGCGCTGGCCGCCGAGCGCGGGCTGACGATGATCGACCCGTTCGACGACGATGCGGTCATGGCCGGCCAGGGGACGATCGGCGTCGAGATGCTGGCCGCCCGGCCCGACCTGGACGACCTGGTGGTGCCGATCGGCGGAGGCGGACTCATCGCCGGGATCGCCACCGCCGCGAAGCACCTCAAACCCGGCATCCGGGTCACCGGCGTGCAGGTCGAGCGCTTCGCGCTGGTGCACGATGCAATCGAGGGCGGGCAGCATCCGCTGGGCGCCAGTTCGATCGCCGAAGGCATCGCGGTCGACCGGCTGGGCGAGCGCACGCTGCCGGTGATCCGGCAGCGCGTCGACCGGGTGCTGCTGGTCGACGAAGGCGACGTCGAGCAGGCGGTGCTGATGCTGCTCGAAATCGAGAAGACCGTAGCCGAAGGAGCCGGCGCGGTGCCGCTGGCGGCGCTGCTTCGGCACCCGGAGCACTTTCGCGGCCGGCGCGTCGGCCTGGTGCTGTCGGGGGGCAACATCGATCCGCTGCTGCTCGCCTCGATCATCGAGCGCGGCATGGTCCGCTCGGGCCGGTTGGCCCGGCTCTACGTCGACATTCGCGACGTTCCGGGCGCGCTTGCGCAAGTCACCGCGCTGCTGGCCGACGAACAGGCCAACATCGAGGAGATCCGGCACGAGCGCGCGTTCGGCAGCATCGGCGCGCAGCGCGTCGAGGTCGAGATCGTCGTCCAGGCGCGTGGTCCGGCGCACGTGTCGGCACTTCTCGCCCGGCTGGCCGGCGCGGGGTTCTCGGCCCGCACGGGCTGAGTCGGCGGCTCCGCTTCGCGCTGCGATCGTCGCGGCGCTTGCAGCGCGGTTGGATCCGGGCAGGAGGTCGCCATGGATACCGTAAACGAAACCCTGCGTTCCGAACCAGCCAGCGACGTCGCTGCGCGACGCCGCCGCACGATGCGCTTCGTGCCGTTGATCGTGCCGCTGATGGCCGTGATGGTCGCCGCCTGCGCGGCCGTGATCCTGGCGCAGGTCTGAGCCGTGGCGGCGGGCGGCCGGCCCGATAGAATGCCGGCTTTCGCGGCAGCTTCGAGGACTCCAGCCATGACCATCCAGACCGTGGGAATCATCGGCGCCGGCACGATGGGCAACGGTATTGCCCAGGCCTGCGCCGCATCCGGCATCGACGCCGTGATGCAGGACGTCAGCGAGGCCGCGCTCGAGCGCGGCCTGAAGACGGTGTCGGGTTCGCTCGACCGTCTGGTGAAGAAGGGCTCGATCGACGACGCGCGCAAGCTCGAGATCCTGTCGAGGATCCGCACGACCGCCCGGCCCGAGGACCTCGCTGCGGCCGACCTGGTCATCGAGGCGGCCACCGAGAACGAGGAACTGAAGATACGGATCCTGAAGAACCTCGAAGGCATCGTGAAGCCGTCGACGATCGTCGCGACGAACACCTCGTCGATCTCGATCACGCGGCTGGCCGCCTCGACGCATCGGCCCGAACGTTTCGTCGGCATGCATTTCTTCAACCCGGTGCCGGTGATGGCGCTGGTCGAGATCATTCGCGGACTGCGCACGTCGGACGAGACGGTGGCCGCGGTCACCGAGCTGGCACAGCGGCTGGGCAAGACGCCGATCGGCGTGAAGAACAGCGCCGGCTTCGTGGTCAACCGGATCCTCTGCCCGATGATCAACGAGGCGATCTTCGCGCTGCAGGAGGGGCTGGCGAGCGCCGAGGAGATCGACGCCGGTATGAAGCTCGGCTGCAACCATCCGATCGGCCCGCTCGCGCTGTGCGATCTCATCGGGCTGGACGTGCAGCTTGCGGTGATGGAAGTGCTCTACGGCGGCTTCAACGACCCGAAGTACCGGCCGGCCCCGCTGCTGCGCGAGATGGTCGACGCCGGCCTGCTCGGCCGCAAGACCGGCCGGGGCTTCTACCGCTACGACAAATGAGCCCGCCTGCGGCGCAGGCGAACGCGCCCGCGGCGCAGCCGGCCGGCCCGACGCTCGCCTTCTGGCAGCAGCGCTTCGAGTCGCAGCGCACGCCCTGGGATCGCGGGGCGGTGAATCCCGCGCTCGCGCCACTGGTGGCGAGCGGGGTGCTCGCACCCGGGGCGAGGGTGCTGGTGCCGGGGTGCGGCGCCGGCTACGAGGTGCTGCAACTCGCGGCGAGCGGCCTGCGCCCGGTGGGCGTGGACTACGCGCCGGCGGCGGTCGAGCTCACGCGCGCGCGCCTGGCGCAGGCGGGGCTCGCCGCCGAGGTGGTCCAGGCCGACCTGCTCGACTGGACGCCGGCCGCGCCGTTCGACGCGATCTGGGACCAGGCCTGCCTGTGCGCGCTGCATCCCGACCTGTGGGTTGCCTACGCCCGGCGCCTGGCGGCATGGCTGCGGCCCGCGGGCACGATGATCCTGCTGGCGGTGCAGGCCGAGCGCGCGGGCCGGCTCGAGGGCCGCATCGAAGGGCCGCCGTATCACTGCGACGTCAACGCGGTGCGCGCGCTGTTTCCCGGCGAGCTCTGGCAATGGCCGCGGCCCCCGTATCCGCGGCACGCACACCCTGCCGGGTTCGCCGAGCTGCAACTGGTGCTCACGCGGGGACGATCGTAGTGTGAACACGCCCTAATCCTCGAACTCGCGCAGCCCGTCGACCGACAGCACGGTCACGCCGCCGTAGTCGACCTTCAGCAGGCCGATGCCTTCCAGGCGGCGCAGCGCCTGGTTCACGCGCTGGCGCGACAGGCCGGTGAGGTAGCCGATCTCGCCCTGCGAGATTTCCAGCTTGCGGCCCAGCCCGGGATACAGCAGCGGGTTGAACAGCTGCGCCAGGCAGCGCGCCACGCGCGCATCGGGACCGAGCAGGCGGTCGATCTCCACGGTGCCGATGAACTGTCCGAGCCGCTCGTTCAGCTGGATCAGCAGGTAGCGGTTGAACGCGATGCTGGTGTCGAGCAGCCACTGGAAGGTGGTGCGCGGAAGGTAGGCGATGCGGCTTTCGCGCAATGCCACGCCGTCGTAGCGGCGCGGCTCGTCCTTGAGCATCGAGCCTTCGCCGAACCAGCCGCCGGGTGCGACGCCGGTGAAAGTGACCGGCTTGCCGCCGGCCGAGACGCTGCTGATCTTGACCAGGCCCTCGATGACGCCTATCCAGTGCTCGACCGGCTCGCCCTTGCGGCAGACGAAGCCCCCGCACGCGACGCGGCGTTCGACGAGATCCTCGCGCATCCGCGCATGTTGCGTCGCATCAAGCGCACGCATCCACGGCGACAGTTCGAGCATGTCGTCGAAGGCGCTCAATGGTCGGATCCCCCTGTTTTCCCTGAGTTTGTCGGACGGACGACAACTATACTGCGCGGGCTGACTTAGACTGCCCGGTGCAGTGCGGTGCCGGTGCGACGGCGCGCGCGATGCAGACCGCGACGACGGTTCGGGAGGCAGACACTTGCAGGGCGAAGGGACTCCGATACTCGAGGCAAAGGCCATCTCGCTGCAGTTCGGCGGCGTGAAGGCGTTGAGCGACGTGAGCTTCCACGTGCGCCAGGGCGAACTGTTCTCCATCATCGGACCGAACGGCGCGGGCAAGACCTCGATGCTCAACTGCATCTCGGGTCGCTACTCGCCCACCGCCGGCCAGATCGTCTTCAAGGGCCGCGACATCACGCGCCTCACGCCGAACCAGCGGGCGCCGCTCGGCCTGGGGCGCACGTTCCAGAACCTCGCGCTGTTCAGCCACATGACCGTGCTCGACAACATCATGGTCGGGCGCCATCACCTGCTGAAGAACAACTTTCTCAGCGGCGCGCTGTACTGGTTCGGCGGCGCGCAGAAGGAAGAGCTCGAGCACCGGCGCCACGTCGAGGACATCATCGACTTCCTCGAGATCAGCCACATCCGCAAGGCGGTGGCCGGCACGCTCTCCTACGGCCTGCGCAAGCGCGTCGAGCTCGCCCGCGCGATCGCGGTCAAGCCCGACCTGATCCTGCTCGACGAGCCGATGGCCGGCATGAACCTCGAGGAGAAAGAGGACATGGCGCGCTATGTCGTCGACCTCAACGAGGAATGGGGCATGACGGTGATCATGATCGAGCACGACATGGGCGTGGTCATGGACATCTCTCATCGCGTGATGGTGCTCGACTTCGGGCGGGTCATCGCCGACGGCCTGCCGCACGAGATCATGGACAACGAGCACGTCAAGCGCGCCTACCTCGGCGTCGAGGACGAAGCGGGAGCCGCCTGAATGCAGCCCGAGTACGGCGACGTCGTCCTGCACGACACCTTCCCGAAGCTGCTGGTGCACAACGCGACGCACTGGCCCGGCGAGGTTGCGCTGCGCGAGAAGGAATTCGGCATCTGGAACGAGTTCACCTGGTCGGACTACCTGGCCCGGGTGAAGGAGATCGCGCTCGGCCTTCACGGGCTGGGCGTGCGGCGCGGCGAGACGGTGAGCCTCATCGGCAAGAACCGGCCCGAGATGCTCTGGGGCGAGATCGCGGCGCACGCGATCGGCTGCATGACGCTGGGCATCTACCACGACGCGCTGAACCAGGAAGTCGCCTACCTGCTCGACCACGCGCAGGTGCGCATCGTGCTGGCCGAAGACGAAGAGCAGGTCGACAAGCTGCTCGAAGTCGCCGAAACCTCGGCCACGAAGATCGAGCGGATCATCTACTTCGACCCGCGCGGCATGCGCAAGTACGACGATCCGCGGCTGATGAGCTGGGACGAGCTCAAGGCAGTGGCGGCGAAGGTCGAGGCTGCCGATCCCGGGCGCTTCGCGGCCGAGGTGGCGCTGGGCAAGGGCGAGGACGTCGCCGTGCTGTGCACCACCTCGGGCACCGTCTCCAACCCGAAGATGGCGATGCTGCAGTCGGGACCGTTCCTCGCGCACTGCCTGTCGTACCTGCGCGCCGACCCGAAGCTGCCCACCGACAACTACGTCTCGGTGCTGCCGCTGCCGTGGATCATGGAGCAGGTCTACGCGGTGGCGCAGGCGCTGATCTCGCGCATCACGGTGAACTTCGTCGAGGAGCCCGAGACGATGATGGCCGACCTGCGCGAGATCGGCCCCACTTTCGTGCTGCTCGCGCCGCGCGTCTGGGAGCAGATCGCCGCCGACGTGCGCGCCCGCGTCATGGACGCCACGCCGTTCAAGCAGAAGATGTTCGCCTGGGGCATGAAGCTCGGACTGGCCGCGCTCGACCAGCGCCGGCGCTCGAAGCTCGCCGACCTCATCCTCTTCAAGGCGCTGCGCGACCGGCTCGGCTTCACCTACCTGAAGTCGGCGGCCACCGGCGGCGCGGCGCTCGGCCCCGACACGTTCCGCTTCTTCCAGGCGATGGGCGTGCCGCTGCGCCAGATCTACGGACAGACCGAACTGTCGGGCGCGTACACGATCCACCGGCCCGACGACGTCGACTTCGACAGCGTGGGCGTGCCGTTCGACACCTCCGAAGTGCGCATCGACAACCCCGACGCCAACGGCGTCGGCGAGATCGTCGCGCGCAGTGCCGGCACCTTCCTCGGCTTCTACGGGAACGAGGAGGCCACCCGCGCCGACCTGCGCGACGGCTGGATGCACACCGGCGACGCCGGCTACATCAAGAAGGAAAACGGCCACCTGGTGGTCATCGACCGCATCAAGGACCTCGCCACCACGTCCGTCGGCACGCGCTTCTCGCCGATGTTCATCGAGAACAAGCTCAAGTTCTCGCCGTTCATCGCCGAAGCGGTGATCCTCGGCCACGACAAGCCGTACCTCACCGCGATCATCTGCATCCGCTACTCGATCGTCTCCAAGTGGGCCGAGCAGCGCGGCATCGCGTTCACCAACTACACCAGCCTCGCGGCGCAGCCGCGCGTCTACCGGCTGCTGCGCGAAGAGGTCGAGAAGGTCAACGCCTCGCTGCCCGAGCCGCAGCGCATCCACAAGCTGGTGCTGCTCTACAAGGAGCTCGACGCCGACGACGGCGAGCTCACGCGCACCCGCAAGGTGCGCCGCGGCGTCATCAACGAGAAGTACGCCGACATCATCGACGCGATCTACTCCGACCGGAAGACGGTGCACGTCGACACGACGATCACCTTCCAGGACGGCACCACGTCGCGGATCCGCACCGACCTGGTGCTCGAGACCCTGATCGAGCCGCCGCGGCCGTCGAAGCCGGCACCGGCCGAACCCGCGGCACTGGAGGCGCGATGAACACCGACCTGCTGGTCCAGCTGATCGTCAACGGCCTCATCATCGGCACGCTCTACGGCGTGGTGGCGATGTGCTTCGTGCTGATCTACAAGTCGACCCAGATCGTCAACTTCGCGCAGGGCGAGTTCCTGCTGATCGGCGCCTGGGTCTGCTGGTGGATGCTCACCTACTGGCAGCTGCCGTTCTGGATCGGTTTTCCGGTCACGCTCGCGTTCATGATGGTGTTCGGGGTGCTGCTGCAGGTGATCGTGCTCAGGCCGATGATCGGCGAGCCGATCATCTCGGTGATCATGGTCACGATCGGCCTGTCGATCTTCTTCTCGGCGATGATGAAGTGGATCTTCGGCGTCTGGGCCAAGCCCTACCCGGAGGTGTTCGGCACCAAGGCGGTCAACATCCTCGGGCTGAACGTGCAGACGCCGTACGTGATGTCGATGGTGATCTCGCTGCTGATCATGGCGGGCTTCGCATGGTTCTTCAAGTTCTCGCGGCTGGGCCTGGCGATGCGCGCCACCGCGTTCAACCAGCAGGTCGCGCAGAGCCTGGGCATCTCGGTGAAGTCGGTGTTCGCGATGGCCTGGGCGATCTCGGCGATGGTCTCGGCGCTGGCCGGCGTGGTCGTGGGCATGGTCAACGGCGTGTCCTCGGCGCTGTCGTTCTTCGGCATCAAGGTGTTCCCGGTGGTGATCCTGGGCGGGCTCGACTCGATCGTCGGCGCGATCCTGGGCGGGCTGATCATCGGCGTGCTCGAGAACGTGGCCGAGTTCGTCGACAGCCAGTACCTGAACGTGGGCAACCTGTACACCGTCGCGCCGTTCTACGCGCTGATCGTCATCCTGATGATCAAGCCGTACGGGCTGTTCGGCACGAAACAGATCGAGAGGGTTTGAGTTGGCGACCACTTCGTCCGCACTGATTCCCTGCGGCCAGTTCAAGACCGCGTACCGCACGGACACCACGATCTTCCCGACGCCGGTCACCCGGGCGGTGGCGATCGCGGCGGTGGTGCTGCTGTGCCTGGCGCCGCTGAAGATCGGCGGCGTCGAACTGCTCAGCAAGTACCAGCTCAACCTGCTGATCCAGATCGGCTACTACGGCATCGCCGCGCTCGGCATCAACATCCTCGTCGGCTTCACCGGGCAGATCTCGCTCGGGCACGCGGCGTTCTTCGGCTTCGGCGCGTTCGCGTCGGCGTGGCTGAGCAACTCGTTCGGCGTGCCGGTGTTCTGGGCGATTCCGCTGGCGGGCGTGCTGACCACGCTGGTCGGGCTGCTGTTCGGCATCCCGGCCGCGCGGATCAAGGGGCTCTACCTGGCGATCGCCACCTTCGCGGCGCAGTTCATCCTCGAGGACTTCTTCGCGCGCGCCAAGTGGTTCACCGGCGGTTCGGCCGGCACGCTGGCGCAGCCGTTCAGCATCTTCGGTTACGAAATCTCCGGCGACCACGGCTACTTCTACGTGGTGCTCGCCTACGTCGTGCTGATGTACCTGCTCGGCACCAACCTGCTGCGCAGCCGCGACGGGCGCGCGTTCGTCGCGGTGCGCGACCACTACCTGTCGGCCGAGGTGATGGGCATCGGCCTCACCCGCTACCGGGTGCTGTCGTTCGGCATCTCGGCGTTCTACGCCGGCATCGGCGGCGCGCTGTTCGGCCACTACCTCGGCTACGTGTCCTCCGAGGCGTTCACCATCCTGCTGTCGATCCAGTTCCTCGGCATGATCATCATCGGCGGCCTTGGAAGCGTGATGGGCACGCTGCTCGGCACGGCGTTCATGGTGCTGCTGCCCGAGGGCATCGGGGCGCTGTCGCGCGGCATGGGCGGCGTGTTCCCGGCGTTCACCGAGGGGCTCGCCTTCCTGAAGGAGGGCGCGATCGGCCTCGTGATCGTCCTGTTCCTGATGTTCGAGCCCGACGGGCTCGCGCATCGCTGGAAGATGGTCAAGACGTACTGGAAGCTGTACCCGTTCTCTTACTAGCCACGACCCCCAGGAGAGGAGCACTGCAATGAAGGGCACCCTGTTTTCCGCCGCGGCTGCGGCGGCGGTCCTGATCGGCGCCGGCCCGGCCGCCGCCCAGGGCATCTTCGTCGGCCACATCGCCGACTACACCGGCGCCACGTCCGACGTCGGCAAACCCTATGGCCAGGGCGTGGCCGACGCGCTCGCCTACGTGAACTCCCATGGCGGCGTGAACGGCAAGAAGATCGACTTCGAGACGGTCGACTACAGCTACGAGATCCCGCGCGCGATCGCCACCTACAAGAAGTGGACCGGCTCGCAGAAGGTCGCGGCGATCCAGGGCTGGGGCACCGGCGACACCGAGGCGATGGTCACGTTCGTGGCCAAGGACGAGATCCCCTACTTTTCGGCCTCGTATTCGGGTCACCTCACCGATCCGTCGGGCAAGGGCACGCACGGCTCGAAGCCGGCGCCGTACAACTTCTTCTACGGCCCGTCGTACACCGATGGCTGCCGTGCGCTGGTGCAGTGGGCTGCAAGCGACGCGAAGAAGAGGAACATCGCCTCGCCGAAGTTCGTGCACATGGGCGACAACCACCCGTACCCGAACGCGCCGAAGGCCGCCTGCGGCGAATACGCCAAGGAGATGGGCTTCGCGATCGTTCCGCCGATCCAGTACTCGCTCAAGCCCGGCGACTTCAAGGCCCAGTGCCTGAGCCTGAAGGAGTCCGGCGCCAACTACGCGTTCCTCGCCAACACCGGCGGCTCGACGATCTCGCTGCTGAAGTCGTGCGAGACGGTCGGCGTGGACACCCAGTTCCTGGGCAACGTCTGGGCGATGGACGAGAACGCGCTGAAGGCCGCGGGCGACGCTGCCAACGGCGTGGTGTTCGTCGTGGGTGCGGCCGACTGGAAATCGACTGCGCCGGGCATGAAGACGGTGCGCGAGATCTCGAAGGTCTCCGATGCCTCGGGCAACATGTACCGGCCGGTGCACTACATGCGCGGCATCTGCTCGGTCTACTACATGCGCGACGCGATGGCCGTGGCCGACAAGGCGGGCGGCGTCACCGGCCCGAACATCAAGAAGGCGATGGAGCAGATGAAGGACCACGTCCCGGCCGAACTGCAGGGCGTGTGCATTCCTTCCACGTGGACTCCGGAAGACCACCGCGGCACGACGACGGTGTTCATCTACCGGGCCAACTCGAAGGGCGGTGCCCAGAGCATCGAGAAGATCGGCGAGTCGGTGATCCCGCGCAAGCCGGAGTGGCTCGGCTGGTGATCGCTGCCGGCTTCCCTTCCGCGGCCGCCGGCGGCGCGGAAGGGGAGCGGCCGGTCGCAGCAGGCAACGCAACCATGGTCGAAGCGCAAACGAAGCAGGCGGAGCCGGCGGTCGCCGCCGGCACCCCGATCCTGACGGTCAACAACATCGAGGTCGTCTACGACGAGGTCATCCTCGTGTTGCGCGGCGTCAGCCTCTCGGTCCCGCAGGGGCAGATCGTCGCGCTGCTCGGGCCCAACGGCGCCGGCAAGTCGACGACCCTGAAGGCGATCTCGGGGCTGCTGCGCACCGAGGACGGCGAGGTCACGCGCGGCAACGTCACCTTCATGGGCGAAGAGATCGCCAACATGGCGCCCGAGCAGATCGTGCGCCGCGGCATCTTCCAGGTCATGGAGGGCCGGCGAATCGTCGAGGACATGACGGTCATCGAGAACCTGCGGCTGGGCGCCTACACGCGGCGCGACGGCGAGGTGCGCCGCGACCTCGACATGGTGTTCGACTTCTTCCCGCGCCTGCGCGAACGCACCGGGCTGGCCGGCTACCTGTCGGGCGGCGAGCAGCAGATGCTGGCGATCAGCCGCGCGCTGATGGCCAGGCCGAAGATGATCCTGCTCGACGAGCCGTCGATGGGCCTGTCGCCGCTGCTGGTGAAGGAAGTGTTCGGCATCATCCGCCAGCTCAATCGCGAGCTGGGCATC
>MEED01000031.1 GCA_001724855.1 Lautropia sp. SCN 69-89 | reverse complement strand
CTCGCCGCTGCGCGGCGCACGCAAGGCGAGGTCGACGAGATCCGCGCGTTGCACTTCGAGATGCTCGCGGCGCACGCGCGCCGCGACCTGCCGGCCTATTACGCGCTGAACCGCCGGATCCATCGCGCGATCAACCGATGCGCGCGCAATGCCGTGCTCACCGAGACCTATGAGAGCATCAACTCGCGTATCCAGAACCTGCGGTTCCGCTCGAATTTCAATCGCGAGAAATGGGATGCGGCGGTACGCGAGCACGAGCGCATGCTCGACGCGCTGGGAGCGGGCGACGGTGCCGCGCTTCGCGCACTGCTCGAGGAGCACCTGCGCCACAAGCGCGACGCGGTGCTCGAGCAGTGGCCCGCGGCCGACGCGCGGGCCGGCTGAGGGCGGCTGCGCAGCGCGATGCACGGCATGAGCCCCGGCACGCGGGCCCGCACCGGTCCGGCGCGCGCCGAGCGCGCCCGCCTCGCGCAGAGGCTGCGCCGCGTGCTGCGTGGCGAAGTGCTGTTCGACGAGTTTTCGCGCGGGCGCTACGCGACCGACGCCTCGATCTACCAGGTCGATCCGGTCGGCGTCGTCGTGCCCGCCGACGAGGCGGACGTGATCGCCGCGATCGACCTGGCGCGCGAGTCGCGCACCCCGATCCTGCCGCGCGGCGGCGGAACCAGTCAGTGCGGCCAGACCGTGGGCGAAGCGCTGGTGATCGACAACAGCCGGCACCTGAACAAGGTGACCGCCTTCGACCCGCAGGCCATGACGGTCGAGGTGCAGCCCGGGATCGTGCTCGACGCGCTCAATGCGTGGCTCGAGCCGCACGGCCTCTGGTTTCCGGTCGACGTGTCGACGGGCGCACAGGCGACGCTGGGCGGCATGGCCGGCAACAACTCCTGCGGCTCGCGCTCGATTGCCTACGGCAACATGGTGCACAACGTGCTCGGGATCGATGCGATCCTCTCCGACGGCACCACCGAGCATTTCGGGCCGTTCGGCACCGACGCGAAGCGGCCGATGGCCTCGGCGCGCAGCGGCGAACTGGTGTCGAGGCTGTTCGCGATCGCCGCGCGCGAGCGCGAGGAGATCGAGCGTCGGTGGCCGAAGGTGCTGCGCCGGGTGGGCGGCTACAACCTCGACGTGTTCCATCCGCAATCGGAGCGGCCCTATACCGCCGATGGCTCGGTCAACCTGGCGCACCTGCTGGTGGGCTCGGAAGGCACGCTCGCGTATTTCCGCCGCCTGGTCCTGAAATTGTCGCGGCTGCCGGCGGCCAAGGTGCTCGGGGTGGTGAACTTCCCGAGCTTCCACGCGGCGATGGACAGCGCACAGCACATCGTGAAGCTCGGACCCTCGGCGGTGGAGCTGGTCGACCGCACGATGATCGAGCTGTCGCGCGCCAATCCGGTCTTCCGCCCGACGATCGAAGCCGCGCTGGTCGAACGTGACGGGCGCGGTCCCGAGGCGATCCTGCTGGTCGAATTCAGCGGCGACGACGCCGCGGCGCTGGCGCAGCGGCTGGCACGGCTCGGCGAGCTGATGGGCGACCTGGGCCTGCCTGGCTCGGTGGTCGAGCTGCTCGACAAGGCGCGGCAGAAGGCGCTGTGGGAAGTGCGCAAGGCCGGCCTGAACATCATGATGTCGCTCAGGGGCGACGGCAAGCCGGTCAGCTTCATCGAGGACTGCGCAGTGCCCCTCGAGCACCTGGCCGAATACACCGGCCGGCTCACCGAGGTGTTCGCGCGCCACGGCACGCGCGGCACCTGGTATGCGCACGCTTCGGTCGGCACGCTTCACGTTCGCCCGATCCTCGACATGCGCCGGCACGGCGCCGACGGCGGCGCCGCGAAGATGCGGGCGATCGCCAAAGAGGCTTCGGCGATGGTGCGCCAGTTCAAGGGCGCCTACTCCGGCGAGCACGGCGACGGGCTGGTGCGCAGCGAATGGGTCGCCTGGCAGTTCGGGCCGAGGCTGACGCATGCGTTCGAGGAGGTCAAGGAAGCGTTCGATCCGCTCGGACTGATGAATCCGGGCAAGATCGTGCGGCCGCCGCGGATGGACGACGCGTCGCTGTTCCGCTTCCGCCCGGGCTATGCGCCGCAGCCGCTCGCGACCGCGCTCGACTGGTCGGCCTGGGACGTGCAGACCGACCCGGTCACCGAGCGTACCAGCGCCCCGGGCACCGGCGGCGATCCCGCGCGCGGCTTCGCCAAAGCCGTCGAGATGTGCAACAACAACGGCCACTGTCGCAAGTTCGACGCCGGCACGATGTGCCCGAGCTACCGCGCGACCCGCGACGAGCGCGACCTCACGCGCGGGCGCGCGAACACGCTGCGCCTCGCGCTCTCGGGCCAGCTCGGCGAGGACGCGCTGGTGTCGCAGGCGATGTACGAGACGATGTCCCTGTGCGTGGGCTGCAAGGGTTGCAAGCGCGAGTGTCCGACGGGCGTGGACATGGCGCGGATGAAGACCGAGTTCCTGTACCACTATCGCAAGCGCCATCCACTGCGGCTGCGCGAGCGCATGGTGGCGTTCCTGCCGCGCTACGCACCGTGGCTCTCCCGGTTGCCGTGGCTGGCGAACCTGCGCGATCGGCTGCCGGGCGCGGCCTGGCTGGGCGAGCGGCTGCTCGGCCTGTCGGCGCGGCGCAGATTGCCCGTCTGGCGCCGCGACGTGTTCACGCGCGATCGCGGCCAGGCGCGCGAGGGCGTCGCCGCGCCGGCCGGCGACGGCCTGGACGTCGTGCTGTGGGCCGACACCTTCGACAACTATTTCGAGCCCGAGAACCTGCGCGCCGCGAGGCGTGTCCTGCAGGCCGCGGGCTATCGCGTGCACGTCGCGCGCGCGGCCGACGGCGACGCGGATCCGCGCCGGCCGCTCTGTTGCGGCAGGACCTTCCTCGCCACCGGGCTGGTCGACGAGGCGCGCGCCGAGGCGCGGCGCACGCTCGGGGCACTGGCACCGTGGGTGCAGCGGGGCGTGCCGGTCGTCGGGCTCGAGCCTTCGTGCCTGCTCACGATGCGCGACGAGTTCCTGGTGCTGGGGCTGGGCGAGGCGGCCGGTGCGCTGGCCTCGCAGGCGATGCTGTTCGAGGAATTCCTCGCGCGCGAGCACGAGGCCGGCCGTCTGAAGCTGGCGCTTCGGGCGTTGCCGCAGGCGCGCGCGCTGCTGCACGGGCACTGCCACCAGAAGGCCTTCGACGCGATCGCGCCGATACGCACCGTGCTCGGCCTGATCCCGTCGCTGAAGGTCGAGCTGATCGAGTCGAGCTGCTGCGGGATGGCGGGCGCGTTCGGTTACGAAGCCGAGCACCACGACATCTCGATGAAGATGGGCGAGGCGGCGCTGTTGCCGGCGGTGCGCGCGGCCGGCCCTGGCGACATCGTCGTCGCCGACGGCACCAGCTGCAGGCACCAGATCGCCGATGGCGCGAACCGCAGCGCCGAGCACGTGGCGTGCGTGCTCGAGCGCGCGCTCGCCGATCGGGCTTCGTGATTCGAGGCCGCCCCGCATCGCGCCCCGCCACCGACTACCGCTCTGGCAGCGTTGGTGGTGTTCGGACCGAAGGCGGGGCTCTTGCTCACGAACGCCACGACGGTATCGGCAAAGGCGCGGGCCTGCGGGTGAGGGCCTGTAGGTGAGGGTGCCGTCTCCGAGACACCGCTCGCCAAGACGCCAGGTTTGTCATCGCTGCCGGGCGGACGGATAATCCGTCCCTCTCCCGCGCAGCGAGGCGCTGTCTCACGATGCCGAATTCGACTCCCAGTGATCTGCGCAAGGCCGCGCTCGAATACCACGAGCACGGCAGCCCCGGAAAGATCTCGGTCACTCCGACCAAGCAGCTGCTCACGCAGCGCGACCTGGCAATGGCGTATTCGCCCGGCGTGGCCGCAGCCTGCGAGGAGATCATTGCCGATCCGGCCAACGTCGTCCGCTACACCAGCCGCGCCAACCTGGTGGGCGTGGTCACCAACGGCACTGCGGTGCTCGGGCTGGGCGACATCGGTCCGCTGGCCGCCAAGCCGGTGATGGAAGGCAAGGCGGTGCTGTTCAAGAAGTTCGCCGGGATCGACGTGTTCGACATCGAGGTGAACGAGCGCGACATCGACCGTCTCGTCGAGCTGATCGCGGCGCTCGAGCCGACCTTCGGCGGCATCAACCTCGAGGACATCAAGGCGCCCGACTGCTTCTACATCGAGCAGCGGCTGCGCGAGCGCATGAAGATCCCGGTGTTCCACGACGACCAGCACGGCACCGCGATCGTCGTCGGAGCGGCCCTGCTCAACGGGCTGAAGGTCGTCGGCAAGGACATCGGCCAGGTCAAGCTGGTCTGCAGCGGCGCGGGTGCGGCGGCGCTCGCCTGCCTCGACCTTCTCGTCGATCTCGGCGTACCGCTGGCGAACATCTGGGTGGCCGACATCGCGGGGGTGGTCTATAGGGGCCGCAAGGAGCTGATGGACCCGAAGAAGGAGCGCTTCGCGCAGGACACCCCGCTGCGCAGCCTGGGCGAGATCATCGCCGATGCCGACGTGTTCCTTGGCCTGTCGGCCGGCGGCGTGCTGAAGAAGGAGATGGTCGCGAAGATGGCGCCGCGTCCGCTCGTGTTTGCGCTGGCCAACCCGATCCCGGAGATCATGCCCGAGGAGGTCCGGGAGGTGCGCGACGACGCGGTGATCGCAACCGGCCGCACCGACTACCCGAACCAGGTCAACAACGTCCTGTGCTTCCCGTTCGTGTTCCGCGGCGCGCTCGACGTCGGCGCGACGACGATCACGCGCACGATGGAGATCGCGGCGGTGAACGCGGTGGCCGAGCTGGCGCGCGCCGAGATGTCCGACATCGTGGCGACCGCCTATGGCGCGCCGAACATGGCGTTCGGCCCCGAATACCTGATCCCCAAGCCGTTCGACCCGCGCCTGATCGTCAAGATCGCGCCGGCCGTCGCGCAGGCCGCGATGGACTCGGGCGTGGCGACGCGTCCGATCGCCGACTTCGACGCCTATCACTCGCAGCTCGAGCAGTTCGTCTATCACTCCGGCCAGTTCATGCGGCCGATCTTCACCGCGGCGCGCCGCGCGCCCGGACGCCGCATCGTGTTCGCCGAGGGCGAGGACGAGCGCGTGCTGCGCGCGGTCCAGGTGGTGTCCGACGAGCGGCTGGCGCGGCCGATCCTGGTGGGGCGCCCCGCGGTGATCGAGCGCCGCCTCGAGCGCTTCGGCCTGCGGATGAAGCCCGGCGTCGACTTCGAGATCGTCAATCCGGAATGGGATGACCGGTACCGCGCATACTGGCAGGAGTACCACCGGCTTACCGACCGGCGCGGTATCACCGAGGAATACGCGCAGATCGAGATGCGGCGCCGCCTGACGCTGATCGGCGCGATGATGGTGCACATGGGCGACGCCGACGGCCTGCTTTGCGGCACCTTCGGCACCTTCCCGTTGCATCTGGGCTATGTCGAACAGGTCATCGGGCGGCGCCCGGGCGCCAGCGTCTATGCGGCGATGAACACGCTGATGCTGCCGAACCGCCAGGTGACGCTGGTCGACACGCACGTGAACGCCGACCCCGACGCCAGGCAGATCGCCGAAATCACGCTGATGGCCGCCGACGAGCTGCGCCGTTTCGGCATCGCGCCGAAGGTGGCGCTGCTGTCGCATTCGAACTTCGGCACCTCGGCCCACGCGGACGCAGTGAAGATGCGCGAGGCGCTGGCGCTGATTCGCGAGCGCGCGCCCGCGCTCGAGATCGACGGCGAGATGCACGGTGATGTCGCCCTCGACCCCGAGCTGCGCCGCCGGATCATGCCGCGCTCGACGCTCAGTGGCGAGGCGAACCTGCTCGTGCTGCCGGGCATCGACGCGGCGAACATCGCCTACAACCTGCTGAAGACCGCGGCCGGCCACAACGTGGCGATTGGCCCGGTGCTGCTCGGCGCGGCCCGGCCGGTGCACATCCTCACCGCGTCGGCGACCGTGCGGCGCATCGTCAACATGGCCGCCTGGACCGTCATCGACGCCAGCGTCGATCGCTGAGAACGGCACGCGCCCCGAGGCGGGCGCCGCTGGCGCGCAACGGTCGCGCGGCCGCCGGTGCGCGCCGAAGCGCCGCTCGTCGGAATGCTCCCGTCCGACGGGGTTCGCAAGGCCCGCGCGCGTGCCTGCGCATTGACCCGCGTCGGCCGCGCCGAATAGCATCGAAGCCGGCGAGCCGCAATCGACGGCGCCGACGACGATTCGGGCAGGGCCAGGACATGTCCAGCGAGATTTCCGAGAGGGCTCATCATGCGGCCGAAGCGGCACCGGAGCCGGCGATCGATCCGCGCCGGCGATTCGAGCTGCTCGAGGATTGCCGCGGCATCGTCGTCGCCGGCCTGGAGCGCGTCGTCAGCGAGGCGCTCGACAGGCTGAGCGACGAAATGGTCGCGCGCGCGATGGGCGAGTCGCGCCGCGAGAACCAGCAGGTGCTGCTCGAGGCCGTCGCGGTCGTGCGGCAGCATCGCCGCGACATCGAGTCCCGGTTCCGCAAGTCGTTCGCCGAGCTGCTCGAGCGGCGCATGTTCAACCGAGGCGGCGACGCGCAGCAAGCCCGCTTCGCGGAGCTGGCGCTCGTCGACGACGCGGCCGAGGAGGAACGCATCGCCCTCGAGCAACTGGCGCAGCGCTCGCGCAACCGGCTCGATCCCGACGAGGTGCTCGGCATGCGCGCGCGACTTGCCGCGCTGCTCGATCGCGAGTGGTTCGACGAGAACGACCACCCGGCATCGCCCGAAGAGGTGTTCGACGCATTGCGCTCGGCGCTCGACGCGCTCGCGCCGTCGAACGGCGTGCGTGCCGCGCTGCTGCAGGCATTCGAGCCGCATGTTTCGGCCGGCCTGAACCACGTGTATTCGCACGTCAACGAGCGGTTGCGAAGCAACCGGATCCTGCCGACGATCAGGCCGCGCGTGGTGGGCTCGGGCGAGTCGCCGACGCGCGCCTCGGCCGAACCGCCTGCGACTGCTGCGTCCGTGGCTGCGGCCGCCGAGGCCGTGTCCGGCGCGGCTGCGGCCACGCGCGACGCGTTCGAGTCGCTGATGCAGCAGATCGCCGAGGGCCAGCCTTCGGCGCGGCGCTCGGCGGCGCGCATGCTGATCGACCCGTCGACCTTCGCGATGGCCGACCTGCCGATGCCGTCGGCCGAGCCGCCGCTGATCGAGGCGCTGAACGCGCTGCAGTCGACGCCGGAGGCGGCGGCTGGCGGCGCGGCGATGACCGGACTGCTCGACGAGGCGCGTCGCAAGGGTTCGGCGCTCGACCAGGTGACCATCGAGATCGTCTCGCTGGTGTTCGACTACATCTACTCCGACCGGCTGATTCCGGATCCGGTCAAGCAGCAGTTGCTGCGGCTGCAGGTGGTCGCGATGAAGGCCGCCCTGATCGACCGCAGCTTCTTCGCTCGCAGGCAGCACCCGATGCGGCGGCTGATCGACTGCATCTCCGAGGCCGCGACCGATCCGGACGCCGACGTGGGGCCGCAGTCGCAACTGGTTGCCGGCATCGCGGGTCTCGTCGACTGGATCATCGAACATTTCGAGTCCGACCTGTCCACCTTCGACGAGGCGGTACGGCGTCTCGACCTGCTGATGCAGCAGGAGACCGAACGTCGCACGGCGCGCATGGCGGAAATCACGCGGCAAGCCGAGCGGCTCGAGGCACTGTCGCAGGCGCAGGAGGCGGCCAGCGCCGAGATCGCGCTGCGCATCGACCCGGTGACGCCGGTATTCGTCCGGGAGTTCCTCTACCGGTGGTGGTCGCGTGCACTCGCGCATGCGCGGGTCGACGCGGGCGATTCGGACGTCGCCTGGGCGGCCGGCCTGCGTGCTGCCGAGATGCTGATCTGGAGCGTCGCGCCGAAGTCGCCTGAGGAGATCGGCCGGCTGGCCGCGGTGCTGCCCAAGCTGATCGGCGGCCTGATGAAGGGGCTGGAACCGGTCGGCATGGAGGCGGGCGAGCGCGAGCGGTTCTTCAACGAATTGCTGCAATGGCACACGCGCGCGGTGCGCGAGGCGAAGTCGGCACTTGGCAGCCCGCCGCAGCCCGCGCCTGCAGTGCCGCGCGGCATCGCCGATCATCCGCAGGCGCGTGTGCAGGCTACCGGCACGGCAGCGCAGGCAGCCGCGGCCGCTCGGGCCGCTTCTCCGGCGCAGGCGGCCGCAGCAGCCCGGGCAGCGGCGCCAGCGCCGGCAACCGTCGCGGCGCAGGCCGCGGCGACGGGTGGCGTGGCGGGTGGCGTGGCGGGTGGCGCCATCGACGCCCGCCCGGCGGGACAGGGCGAGGCGCGACTCGACGCACTGCAGCGCGGCGACCTGATCGAACTCGACGAGAACGGCGCGCGCCGCGTGTTCCGCCTGGCCTGGATCGGACCGACCCGCAAGCTCTTCGTGCTGACGCGCTACCCCGACGCCGGGCGCTCGTTCACGCGCGGCGAGCTGGCGCACCTGTTCGAGGCCGGCTACGCGCGGCTCGCGACCGCAGGGAGCGCGCTCGATCGGGCGATCGAGGCGGTCGCCCAGCCGGAAGCGGCCTGACGCGCCCGGCGCCCGCGTCCGCGGGCGCGCCGCGGGCGCTGCGTTTGCAGCCTCGCCGATCTCCATTAGCATAGGTCGCATGAACCTTTGCCGGCGGCTGTCCGTCTCACAGTGGCTGCTGCTGGCCGCGCTGGCCGTGCTGCCGGCCTTCCAGGCGTGCATGGCACGCGCGCCGCAGCCGGGCTGGGTCGCGCTCGACGAGCTGCCGCCGCAGGCGCGGGAGACGCTGGCGCGCATCCGCAACGGCGGGCCCTTCCGCTACGACAAGGATGGCACGGTGTTCTTCAATCGCGAAGGCCTGCTGCCGCGGCGCGAGCGCGGCTACTACACCGAGTACACGGTGCCGACACCCGGCGCACGCGATCGCGGCGCGCGGCGCATCGTGACGGGAGGAAATCCGCGCACGTCCGGCGAGTATTACTACACGGGCGACCATTACCGCAGCTTCCGCCGCATCAGGGAGTGATGCAATGGGCACGCTGAGCAACATCCCGCCGCAGGCCGTGTTGCCGCTGGCCGCCTACGACCTGGATGCACTCGAGCGTGCCGCCCAGCGGGCAGACCAGCGATTGCTGCGCGTCGACCTGGCGCGCGCGACCGACAAGGCCGGCGTCCTCGCGGCAATCGCCGGCGCGTTCTCGCTGCCGGCTCACTTCGGACACAACCTCGACGCGCTGTACGACTGCGTCACCGACCTGAAGCCGTGCGGCGATGCCGAGCAGCCGGGGTTCCTGGTGATCCTGGAGAACCTGCCCGACACTGCAGAGTTCGGCCGCGAGCAGCGCGACGCGTTGCTCGACGTGTTCCGTGACGCCGCGGGCTTCTTCTTCGACCGACAGACCGCGTTTCGCGTGTTCTACTCGGTGCGCGCCGGCGGCGGGCGCGGGGCGCGCGGCGGCTCGTAGGGCGGACCGGCGCGGCTCAGAAGTCGCCGGCGATCGCCTGAAGCGCGGCGATCGCGGCCAGGCCCGCCGTCTCGGTCCGCAGCACCCGCGGACCGAGCCGCACCGCCTGGAAGCCAGCCGCGCGGGCTGCTTCGAGCTCGGTCGCATCGAAGCCTCCTTCGGGCCCGACCAGCAGGTCGACCGGCTGCGCCGCGTCGACGCGCAGCGCAGCGAGCCGTACCGCGCCGCGCGGATCGAGCACGATGCGCGTACGAGCTGCCCTGCGATCGGTCGCGGCGAGCCAGCGCTCGAATGCGAGCGGCACACCGAGCTCGGGCAGGTGGTCGCGGCCGCACTGCATGCACGCTGCCTCGACGATGCGGGCCCAGTGCTCGTGGCGTCGCTGCAGGCGTTGCGCGTCGAGCCGCACCTGCGTGCGCGCGCAGACGATCGGCTGGATCGCGTGCGCCCCGAGCTCGACCGCCTTCTCGACGGTCCAGTCCATGCGCTCGGCCGCGCTGATGCCCTGCGCCAGCGTGATCGCCAGCGGGCTCTCGGTGCAGGCCGCGATCGGGGCGAGCAGCCGGATCGCGCAGGCCTTCGGGTCGGCGCGCTCGATGCGCGCGTCGAAGCGCGCACCCTTGCCGTCGAAGCCTTCGACGGGCGCGCCCGCGGCGAGCCGCAGCACGCGCACCAGGTGGTGCGACTGCCGGGCGTCGAGCGTGCGGATCATCGGCTCGCCGGCCGCGTCGGCCTGCGCCGCTGCGACCAGGACGCGCGGGCGCATGGGGTGGGCAGCAGCCTCGGGCGCGCGCCTCAGCGCGCCGCGTGCGCCAGCGCCTGCGGCGCGCTCGCGCGGGCGGCACCGGGCACGAGCTCGCGATAGAAGTTGGGCAACGCGAACAGCGCCCGGTGGATGTCGCCGTTGTAGTAGCGCAGGTCGGAGATGCCGCGCTCGTCGATGCGCTGCTGCGCCGCGTGCGCGTCGATCGCCAGCGGATCGAGCGTCTGCGATGCGCAGCACATGCCCCAGTAGGCGCCGTAGAGCGGCACGTACAGGCCTAGCGGGCGCACGATCGCGAAGACCGACGACAGCGCGGCGAGCAGCTTGCGGACCAGGTCGGGGCGGAACACCGGCGAACCGATGTGCAGCGTGACCGCCGCCCCCGGGTTCATCACCCGCTCGAGCATCCGGAAGAAGTCGGGCGTGTACAAGCGGTGTGCGGGCGTATCGGGGTCGGTGAGGTCGAGCACGACGAGATCGAAGCGCTCGCCGGTAGCGGCCATCTTCTCGACCAGCGCCCAGCCGTCGCCGATCCGCAGTTCGAGCCGCGGGTCGTCGAATGCGCCGCGGTGCACCGTGCCCAGGTGCTCGCGTGCGACGCGCACCACTTCGGCGTCGAGCTCGGCCATCACCACCCGCTCGATCGTCGGGTGCTTGAGCAGCTCTTCGGTCGAGCCTCCGTCGCCGCCGCCGATCACCAGCGCGGAGACCGGGCGCGGATGCGCGATGGCTGCCGGATGCGTGATCGCCTCGTGGTAGAAGAACTCGTCGCGCTCGGAGGTCATGTAGCAGCCGTCGAGGCGGAACAGGCGGCCCCACTGCGGCGTCTCGAACACCTCGAGCGTCTGGTAGGGAGTGCGCACCGTCTCGATGCGGCGCGCGGCGCGAAAACCGAACGCGCTGTCGTCGTTGAGCCATTCGAGCAGCAGCTCGCCCGACTGCGAGACCGGGTCTTCCGATCCGCGCAGGATGCGGTTGGTGCCCTGCTGGCGCGGCGCGAATGCGACGATGAGGTCGTCGAGAACCTTTTCGGCCTTCGACGAGTTGTCGGTGGAGAAGTTGCAGACGTAGACGTCGAGCGTCACGCCGGAGCGCTCGGGCCAGGTGTGGATCGCCAGGTGCGATTCTGCGAGCAGCACGGCACCGGTGACGCCGCCCGGCTCGCCCTGGTAGTCGGGGAAGGTGAAGAACTTCTCGTCGACCACGGTGAGACCCGCGGCGTCGACCGCGGCACGGCACAGCCGTTCGAGTTCCGTGGCGTCGGTGAGCAGTGCGCCGTCGCACTGGCAGCCGTACAGATCAGCGGTGAGGTGCAGTCCCTGCATTCCGTTCCAACCCAGTCCCTTCCCGTCGCCGGCGTGGACCATTCTGCGGATTCGCACCCTGGCAGGTGCGGATCCTGGATTGAAGACCCCAAGTGCCCGGAGTTGCCTTGCGGCGCAACCTGCGGGCCCGATCGGTTCAGGCCGGCTTGCGCCGGCCTGTTCAACCAGTTCCTGAGCATCCCCTTGGTCTTGATTCGGGGGGATCCAGATCAGTGGAAAGCCGCGGGGCGGTGATGTACGCAGCCTCGCGAAGAGAGCCCGCCATTATAGCGGATCCACAGGTTTTCGCGCCAGCCGGATTGCGCCGGTTTGCTAGAATGGGCCTGCCCGGCGTAGCCGGGCAGCGGTGTCGGGCGTGCCGAAGGCGGAGCGCCGACCTGCACCCGAGCTGCGAGGACCGCGATGGAGGCTCTCCTGGAACATAGCGCGCAACCCGCCGTGAGCGGCGGCCATTCCGGGGCGCCGTTGCCGCCGCCGGCCACCCTGAAGAAGATGGCCGACGCGATTCGCGCGCTGTCGATGGATGCCGTGCAGCAGGCCAACTCCGGGCATCCCGGAATGCCGATGGGCATGGCCGAGATCGCGGTCGCGTTGTGGTCCCGGCACCTGAAGCACAACCCCGCCGACCCGCACTGGGCCGACCGCGACCGCTTCGTGCTGTCCAACGGTCATGGCTCGATGCTGCTGTACTCGGTGCTGCACCTCACCGGCTACGCGCTGCCGATCGAAGAGCTGCGCAAGTTCCGCCAGCTGCACTCGATGACTCCGGGGCACCCAGAGGTCGGCGTCACGCCGGGCGTCGAGACGACCACCGGCCCGCTCGGGCAGGGGCTGGCCAACGCGGTGGGCATGGCGCTGGCCGAGCGGCTGCTGGCCGCGCGCTTCAACCGCGACGGATTCCCGGTGGTCGATCACTTCACCTGGGTGTTCGCCGGCGACGGCTGCATGATGGAGGGCGTCTCGCACGAGGCCTGCTCGCTGGCCGGGACGCTGAAGCTGTCGAAGCTGGTGGTCTTCTACGACGACAATGGCATCTCGATCGACGGCCAGGTCGAGCACTGGTTCCGCGACGACACCGTGCGCCGCTTCGAGGCCTATGGCTGGCACGTGATCCCCGACATCGACGGGCACGACGTGGCAGCGCTCGACCGTGCGATCGCGCTGGCGCGCGAATGGGGCGCGCGCGGCCGCGACGGCACGTTCGCGCCCACGCTGATCCAGTGCCGCACGATGATCGGAAAGGGGTCGCCCGGCCGCGTCAATACCGCGAAGGCGCACGGCGAGCCACTCGGCAAGGACGAAATCGCCGCCACCCGCGCGGCGATCGACTGGCCGTATCCGCCGTTCGAGATCCCGCCCGAGGTGCGCGCGGCCTGGGACGCGCGCGAGCGCGGCGCGCGCTCGGAGTCCGACTGGCGCGCGATGTTCGAGCGCTACAGCGAGCGCCACCCCTCCGATGCGCAGGAGTTCGAACGCCGAATGCGCGGCGACCTCCCCGGTGCCTATGACGAAGCGCTCGACGCTGCGATCGCGGAAGCCACGGCGCGCGCCGAGACGATCGCCACGCGCAAGGCTTCGCAGAACGCGCTGAACCACTTCGGCCCGACGCTGCCGGAACTCATTGGCGGCTCGGCCGACCTGACCGGCAGCAACCTCACCGACTTCAAGGGCGCCGGTGCGCTGCGCGTCGACGATTCGTTCGTGCCGGGTCGCCACGTCAATTTCGGCGTGCGCGAGTTCGGCATGAGCGCGATCCTCAACGGGCTGGCGCTGCACGGCGGCTTCGTGCCGTATGGCGGCACCTTCCTCACCTTCTCCGACTACGCGCGCAACGCGGTGCGCATGTCGGCACTGATGAAGCAGCGCGTGATCTTCGTCTTCACGCACGACTCGATCGGTCTGGGCGAAGACGGCCCGACGCACCAGCCGGTGGAGCATGCCGCGTCGCTGCGGCTGATTCCGCGGCTCGACGTCTGGCGTCCCTGCGACCCGGTCGAGTCGGCAGTAGCCTGGGGTGCCGCGATCGCGCGTCGCGACGGGCCGAGCGCGCTGCTGTTCTCTCGCCAGGCCGTGCCGTTCGTCACGCGCTCGGCGCGCCAGGTCGACGCGATCGACCGTGGCGCGTACGTGCTGCGCGACGCCGAGGAAGCGCACGCGGTGATCATCGCCACCGGTTCCGAGGTCTCGCTCGCGCTTGCCGCGCGCGAACTGCTCGCGGCCGACGGCATTGCGGTGCGCATCGTCTCGATGCCCTCGACGACCGTGTTCGACCGCCAGGAACCCTCGTACCGCAGTTACGTGCTGCCCGACCACCTGCCGCGCATCGCGGTCGAAGCCGGGGTCACCGACGGATGGTGGAAGTACGGTTGCGACGCGGTCGTGGGGCTGGACACCTTCGGCGAATCCGCGCCGGCCGCCGTGCTCGCGCGCCTGTTCGGATTCACCGCCGAGAACGTTGCCGACACGGTGCGCGAGGCCCTGCGCCGGCGCGCCGCGCGCCGCTGAGCACCGCCACATTCCATTCGACACCAAGGAAACCAAGCCATGACGATTCGAGTTGCGATCAACGGATACGGACGGATCGGCCGCAACATCCTCCGGGCCCACTACGAAGGCGGCAAGAAGCACCCGATCGAGTTCGTCGCGATCAACGACCTCGGCGACGCGAAGATCAACGCGCACCTGACGCAGTACGACACCGCGCACGGTCGCTTCCCCGGCAAGGTGTCGGTCGACGGCGACTCGATCGTCGTCGACGGCGACCGGATCAGGGTGCTGTCGCACCGCAATCCGGCCGAGCTGCCCTGGGGCGAGCTCGGCGTCGACGTGGTGCTCGAGTGCACCGGTTTCTTCACCAGCAAGGAAAAAGCGTCGGCGCACCTGAAGGGCGGCGCGAAGAAAGTCATCATCTCGGCGCCCGGCGGCAAGGACGTCGACGCGACGATCGTCTACGGCGTGAACCACGAGGTGCTGAGGGCGGCGCACACGGTGATCTCCAACGCTTCGTGCACCACCAACTGCCTGGCCCCGATGGTCAAGCCGCTTCATGAGCGCATCGGCGTGCTCAACGGGCTGATGACCACGATCCATGCGTACACCAACGACCAGGTGCTCACCGACGTGTACCACGAGGACCTGCGGCGTGCCCGTTCGGCGACGATGTCGATGATCCCCACGAAGACGGGCGCGGCCGCCGCGGTCGGGCTGGTGCTGCCGGAGCTCAACGGCAAGCTCGACGGCTACGCGATGCGCGTGCCGACGATCAACGTGTCGATCGTCGACCTGTCCTTCATCGCCGCGCGCGACACCACGGTCGACGAAATCAACGCGATCATGAAGGAGGCGGCGGAAGGCCCGATGAAGGGAATCCTCGCTTACTCCACCGAACCGCTGGTGTCGGTCGACTTCAACCACAACCCGGCCTCGAGCACCTTCGACGCTACGCTCACCAAGGTTTCGGGCCGCCTCGTCAAGGTGAGCAGCTGGTACGACAACGAGTGGGGATTCTCGAACCGGATGCTCGACGCCACCGTCGCGCTGGTCAACGCGAAGTGAACGCGCCCCGGGCGCGAGGCCGCGCGCGCCCGCCCCGGCGCGAGGCTACGCCCCGATGAGCGCCCGTTTGCCCGCCGCCGAAGCCGCGGCGCTGCTCAGGGAGATCGTCGCCGGACAGCGCGGGCTGCGGCTGCGCGACGCCAGGCGTCCGTGGGTGCGGATCGCGGTCGGCGAATGCCCGGTGCTGGCCGGGGACGCGCAGGTGGTGTTCTTCGCCGACAGCGCCGCGCTCGACCACGTGGTTGCGATGAACCTGGCTGACGGCCGCGGCGGCGCCTTCGCCGACTGGCTGCTGAACGACGGACTGAACCCGCTCGACCTGCTCGACGACGCCGAGCGCGTCGAGCTCGAGCATCGCCTGAACGAGGCGAGCTGAACCCGGAGGCACCGATGCAGTTCCGACGCATGACCGATCTCGACCTGCGCGGCAAGCGCGTGTTCATCCGCGCCGACCTGAACGTGCCGCAGGACGACGGGGGCTCGATCACCGACGACACGCGCATCCGCGCCTCGCTGCCGGCGATCGAGCACTGCCTGGAGGCGGGCGCCGCGGTCATGGTCACCTCGCACCTGGGCCGCCCGACCGAAGGAAGACTCGAGCCCGCCGATTCGCTCGCGCCGATCGCCGCGCGGCTCGGCGAACTGCTCGGCCGCCCGGTGCGGCTCGTCGCCGACTGGGTCGACGGCGGCTTCCGGGTCGCTCCCGGCGAAGTGGTGCTGCTCGAGAACTGTCGCGTGAACCGCGGCGAGAAGAAGAACGACGAGGCGCTGTCGCGCAAGATGGCGGCGCTGTGCGACGTGTACGTGAACGACGCGTTCGGCACCGCGCACCGCGCCGAGGCGACCACGCACGGCATCGCGCGCTTCGCGCCGATCGCCTGTGCGGGACCGCTGCTGGCGGCCGAGCTCGATGCGCTGGGCAAGGCGATCGGCGCTCCGAAGCGCCCGCTGGTGGCGATCGTGGCGGGCTCGAAGGTGTCGACCAAGCTCACGATCCTGAAGTCGCTGGCGGAAAAGGTCGACCAGCTGATCGTCGGCGGCGGCATCGCCAACACGTTCATGCTGGCGTCCGGGTTGCCGATCGGCAAGTCGCTGGCCGAGCGCGAACTGGTCGGCGAGGCGAAGGCGATCATCGACCTGATGGCGGCACGCGGCGCGCAGGTGCCGATTCCGGTCGACGTCGTCTGCGCGAAGGAATTCTCGGCGACGGCCGCAGCGACTGCGAAGGCGGCCGCCGAAGTGGCCGACGACGACCTGATCCTCGACATCGGCCCGAAGACGGCGCAGGCGCTCGCCGCGCAACTGAAGAGGGCCGGCACTATCGTCTGGAACGGGCCGGTGGGCGTGTTCGAATTCGATGCGTTCGCCGGCGGCACCCGCGCGATCGCACAGGCGATCGCCGAGTCTGCGGCGTTCTCGATCGCCGGCGGCGGCGACACACTGGCGGCGATCGCGAAGTTCGGCATCACTGACCGGGTGGGCTACATCTCGACCGGCGGCGGCGCGTTCCTCGAGTTCCTCGAGGGCAAGACGCTGCCGGCAGTGGCGGCGCTGGCCGAGCGGGCGTGAGCCTTCGCGAGCGCGCGTGAACCGGCGCGAGCGCGCTACTTCACCGCCCCGACGGTGAAGCCGGCGACGAACCGGTCGACGAAGAGGTTGTAGAGCACCGCCACCGGAATGCTCACGATCAGGCAGGCGCCCATCAGCGAGCCCCAGAAGTAGACGTCGCCGCGCACCAGGAACGTCGGCACGCCGACGCTCACCGTGTAGTGCGACGACGTGGTGATGAAGGTGAGCGCGTAGACGAACTCCTGCATCACCAGCGTGAGCGTGAAGATCACCACCGTGAGGATGCCCGCCGAGGACACCGGCACGACGACCTTCACGAAGGCGCGGAACCTCGACAGCCCGTCGATCATCGCCGCCTCCTCGATGTCGCGCGGGATCGACTTGAAGAAGCCCATCATCAGCCAGGTGCAGAACGGCACGGTGAAGCTCGGGTAGACCAGGACCAGCGACCACAGCGAGTCCTGCAGGCCCAGGTCGCCGACGATGCGCGAGAACGGGATGAACAGGATCGTGGGCGGAATCAGGTAGGTGAGGAAGATGCCGATCGCCAGGCGCTGGCTCCAGCGGCCGGTCAGGCGCGCCAGCGCGTAGCCGGCGGGCACCGCGAGCGCCAGCGTGATGATCGTCACCAGCACGCCGACTTCGAGGGTGTTGACGATCCAGGTCCCGAAGAGCGTGTCCTCGAACAGGATGCGCAGGTTCTCCAGCGTCGGCGGCAGGTTGAACACGAACGGGTTGTGGTGCACGTCGATCAGGTCCTTCGTCTCCTTGAAGGTGGTGAGCACCATCCAGTAGAACGGAAACGCGAGGAACGCCACGAACGCCGCCAGGATCAGCACGTGCCCGAAACGCGCCGCTGCCCGCCTGGCCCGGAATGCAAGCGGCGCGTTCATGCGACTTCGGCGCGCCGCGCCACCGTGAGGAAGACGATCGCGACCGCCACCAGCACCGGGAACAGGAACAGCGAGATGGCGGCGCCGCCGGCCAGGTCGCCGCCTTCGATGCCGGTGAAGAACGCGTAGCTGGCGATCACCTGCGTGCTGTCGAACGGGCCACCGCGCGTGAGCACGTAGATGACGATCAGGTCGGTGAAGGTGAACACGATGCCGAACAGCAGCGCCACCAGCATGATCGGCATCACCAGCGGAAGGTTGATCATGAACAGGTGCCGCCAGAAGCCCGCGCCGTCGACCTGCGCCGCGTCGTGGATGTCCTGGGGAATCGCCGACAGACCGGCCAGGATGATCACGGTGGCCAGCGGCAGCAGCCGCCAGACGTCGACCATGACGATCGAGGCCATCGCCAGGTCGGGCTGGCCGAGCCAGATCGGCCAGGTGTTCGGGCCGAAGAGGTTCAGCGCGCGCGCGCTCCAGTTGATGATGCTGTAGACCGGGTCGAAGATCCACAGCCAGCCGATGCTGCCCAGCGAGATCGGCGCCACCCACGGAAGCAGGATCAGCAGCCGCACCAGCCACTTGCCGCGGAAGTCGCGGTACAGCGCCATCGCCAGCATCTTGCCCAGCACCACCACCAGCGCCTGCGAAACCAGCGTGAAGACCACCGCGTTGCGCAGCGAACCCCAGAAGGTCGGGTCGTCCACGATGGCTGCGAAGTTGCGCAGGCCGACGAAGTCCAGCGAGGTGCTGCCGACGGTCGCGTCGCTCAGGCTGTAGACGATCGCGAGCACGAACGGGAACCCCACCAGCGCGACGATGTAGACGACGGCCGGCGCGATCAGCAGGCGCCCGAGCCACAGCTCGTCGTCGAGCCAGTTCGGGCGCCGCTTCGCGTCGGGCTGCGGCGCCGAGGCGGCGACGCTGCTCATGCCGGGACCGCCGGGCGCTTCAGGCCCGTCTCGCGGTCGAAGTACCTGAGGTCGCCGGGGCGCAGCGCGAAGTCGTAGCGGCGCCCGGGCTCGAGCGGCGCCGGCACGTTCGAGGGCAGCCGGCAGACCACGCGGGTCCGCGGATGCGGGGGCTCCAGTGCCGCGTAGACGAGCCGGTCGGCGCCCAGGTGCTCGATGCGCGTCACGGTCAGCGGAATGTCCACGACCGCGTCGCCCGCCGGGAAGGCTTCGCGCGGCAGCAGATGCTCCGGGCGAAAGCCGCACGACACCGGGCCGTCGTCCATCAGGTTCATCGGCGGGCTGCCGAGGAAGGTGGCGACGAAAGTGTCGGCCGGCTCATGGTAGACCTCGAGCGGCGTGCCGAGCTGGCGCACGCGCCCGCGGTCGAGCACGGCGATCCGGTCGCCCAGCCCCATCGCCTCGATCTGGTCGTGGGTGACGTAGACCGTGGTGGTGCCGAGTCGGCGCTGGAACTGCTGCAGCTCGTCGCGCGCCGAGGTGCGCAGCTTGGCGTCGAGGTTCGACAGCGGCTCGTCGAGCAGGAACACCACCGGATTGCGCACCACCGCGCGCGCCAGCGCCACGCGCTGGCGCTCGCCGCCCGAGAGCTGCCGCGGCTTGCGTTCGAGCAGGCGCTCGATGCCGAACATCGACGCGGCCTGCGCGACCTTGTCGGCGACCTCGTGCCGCGGCATGCCCACCGCCGCGAGCGGGAACGCGATGTTGCGGTACACGCTCAGGTGCGGGTACAGCGCATAGCTCTGGAACACCATCGCGATGTTGCGCGCGCGCGGCGGCAGGTGCGTCACCGTGCGCCCGCCGATCAGCACCTCGCCGGCGCTGGGCGTCTCCAGTCCGGCGAGCATGCGCAGCAGCGTCGTCTTGCCGCAACCGGAGGGCCCGAGCAGCACCAGGAACTCGCCTTCGCGCACCGCGAGGTCGATGCCGTCGACGGCGTTCGACGCCTCGAAGCGCTTGGTCAGCGCGCGGGTCTCGACCGTGGCCATCGACGCGGGCTCCGATTCAGACGAGCTTCTTCGTCTGCCACTTGGCGAAGATCGCGCGGCACTTGCGGTCGGCCTCGCGGATCGCCGCCTGCGGCGACATCGCGCCCGAGGCCGCCTTGGCGAACATCGTGTTGAGCACCCAGGTGCCGAAGATCTCGTCGATCGCCGCGTTGGCATAGCCGGGGTAGCCGACGTTGGTGGCCCACTTCGTCACGTCGGCCAGCACCCGGTACTTGCCGGCAGGCGTGTGCGGGTCGTCGGCCAGCAGCTTCTCCAGGTCGGGGACGGTGCTCGCGAAGCACGGGAAGTTGTAGTACTGGCTGGCGACGAAGCCGCGGTGGAAGTTGTCGATGTAGTCGACCAGGAACTTCTTCGCGCCCTCGACGTTCTCGGCGAACTTCCAGATGACGTAGCAGTCCATCACGTGCTCGAGTCCGATCGCGCGCGTGCTCCCCATCAGCGCCTTCGTCAGTCCGATCTGGTCGGCGATCGGCAGCTTGTCGTTCTCGGCGGCACGCGTGGTGGAGATCGCGTTCAGGCACAGCGAGATCTTGCCCGCCAGCAGGGCACGGTTGTTCGACGATGCGTCCCAGGCCATCACCTCGGGAGTCATCGTCGCCTTGTAGAGCTCGCTGGCGAACTTCACCGCCTCGAGCGTGTTCTTCGAATCGAGCACGACGCGGCCTTCGGCGTCCTGCACCGAGCCCCCGAACGCGTAGAGCAGGGTGCGCATCGCCATCGCGGTGTCGAGCTCGGCCGACAGGCCGATCCCCACCGGGACGTTCTTCGTCTCCTTGATCTTGCGGCCGACGCGCAGCACGTCCTCCCAGCTGCGCGGGCCCTGTGCCATGCCTGCTTCGGACCACAGGTCGATGCGGTAGTTCACCGGGTCGGGAACGAAGCTGTCGGAGAAGCCGAAGTACTTCCTGGTCTTCGGGTTGTAGGTGCTCTTGACGGCCAGGTCGATCGGTTTGCCGTGCTTGCGCTCGCACTCCTGGTAGATCTCCCGGTGGTCGATCACCTGCGTCTCGTAGGTCGGCGGCGGCCACAGGAACATGAACAGGTCGTGCCCCTTCTGCGCCGAGACCTCCGCGGCAGCACGCGAATTGATCGCGGGGATGCCGACGTGGTCGACGATCACCTCGGTGTCGTTCTTCTCGCCCCACTGCTTCGTGTATTCGTTGTCGAACCACTTGTCGTAGGCGGGCACGAAGTGGGCCCATTGCAGGATCTTCAGCGTCTTGCCGGCCGCGCGGGCCCGGCCCGGCAGGATCAGCGGACCGATGCCGAGTGCGGCGCCGGCAGCGCCGGTGTCGCGGATGAACCGGCGCCGCGCCGGCGCGTCCGGGCCGGGTTCCCCGGCCGGGACCGTATCGGCAACAGCGATTGCATCGTCTTCCGGCCTGGTAGTGGACGTCTCGTTCATGACTGCATTCCTTTCGCGTGGATCCGGTGAAGCGGCCGGCGCGTCAGCCGTGCGAGGTCGACGGCGCGCGCACCCGGACTTTCGGCTGGGACGGGTGATAGGTGCCCGGAACCGTCCGGAACGGAATCGCGAGCCGGTTCCATCCGTTGATCGCGACGACCGCCAGCGACAGGTCGACCAGTTCCTTCTCGGTGAACTGCTGCCGCGCGAGCCGGTAGTCGTCGTCGGACACTCCGCCGTCGGAGATCCGCGTCAGCGCCTCGGCCCATGCGAGCGCGGCGCGTTCGCGCTCGCTGTAGAACGGCGTCTCGCGCCAGGCGGCCAGCGCGTAGAGCCGCTGCTCGGTCTCGCCCGCCGCGCGCGCATCCTTGGTGTGCATGTCGATGCAATAGGCGCAGCCGTTGAGCTGCGAGGCGCGCGTGCGCACCAGCTCCAGCAGGCCGGCGTCGAGCCCGCTGCCCCTGACGTAGGCTTCGAGCGCGGCCAGGGCCGCGACGCCCTCCGGCGAAGCCTTGCGATAGTCGATGGTCGGTCTTTGCATGGCACCTCCTTCGCGTGTCTTCGATTGGACGCCGCCACGCTTCTCGTGGTTATCGGAAAAGTTCGACGCTTGCTGTAGGACAATCGTGACGCCGGCGCCGTCTCCGGAGCGGCCCCGGCGGGGCGAACCAGTGGGCCGGCAATGCCGGCCGGAGGCGTCCGCAATGCGGCAGGCCGACGCGACCACGATCGAAATGCGCGATCTCTACGAGAACGCGCCCTGCGGGTACCACAGCGTGCGCCCGGACGGCACGATCGCGCGGATGAACCGCACCGAGCTCGGCTGGCTCGGCTATTCGCGCGGCGAGGTGGTCGGCAAGCGCCGCTACGCGCAGGCCGTCTCGGGCCGCTGCCGCAACGAGTACCTGCGCGCGTTCGAACGCCTGCACGCCGGAGGCGAGAGCATCGAGATCGAGACCGAGCTGCAGCGCAAGGACGGGTCGACCTTCGACGCGCTGTTGCGCGTCTCGGCCCTGCGCGACGGCGACGGCGGGCTCTCGGGCACGCGCGCGTCGGTGGTCGACATCACCGCGCGCAAGCGCGCGGAGAACGAGGCGCACCTCTATGCTGCGCGCCTGCGCGCGATCTCGCAGCGCGTGGTGGAGATCCAGGAGATCGAGCGGCGCAGGCTCTCGGCGGAGCTGCACGATCGGATCGGCCAGGACCTGGCCACGATCAACCTGAACCTGCACATCATCAGGGACCAGCTGCAGCCGCCGCAGCTCGACCGCGTGGCCTCGCGGCTCGACGATTCGATCGGCCTGGTCGAGAACACGGTCGAGACGATGCGCGACGTCGCCGGCGCGCTGCGCCCGCTGATGCTCGACGACTATGGCCTCGCAGTCACGCTGCGCGCGCACGCCGAGCAGTTTTCCGGCCGCACCGGCATCCGCACCGTCGTGCAGGCGCGCGACCCGGTGCTCAGGATGAGCCAGGCGGTCGAGGTGACGCTGTTCAGGATCGCCCAGGAGGCGCTCACCAACGTGCTCAAGCATTCGCAGGCCGATGCGGTGCGAATTTCGCTCGAAGTCGGCCGCGACGAGGTGTGCCTGACGATCGCCGACAACGGCTGCGGCTTCGACGCCCAGGCGCTGCGCGGGCACCCTGGCGAGAGCCTGGGGCTGCTGATCATGGAGGAGCGCCTGCGCGCGATCGGCGGTGCGCTGCGCATCGACTCGCGGCGCGGCGCGGGCACGCGCCTGGTCGCGACGGTCTGGAGGCAATGATGGACATCAGGGTGTTGCTCGCCGACGATCATTCGGTGCTGCGCGACGGCCTCGAGGCGATGCTGCACACGCAGCCGGGCATGGCCGTCGTCGGCCACGCGGCCGACGGGCGGGAGGCGGTGCGCAAGGCGCTCGAACTGGCGCCCGACGTGACGATCATGGACATCGTGATGCCCGAGCTCGACGGCATCGAGGCGACGCACCGGGTTCGCAGCCGGCTCCCGCAGTCGCGGGTCGTCATCCTTTCCATGTACTCGACCACCGAGCACATCTTCCGCGCGCTGCAGGCGGGCGCGCAGGGCTACCTGCTCAAGGAGTCGGCCGGCGCCGAGGTGGTCGCGGCGGTGCGCAGCGTGCACGCCGGCCGTCGCTACCTCAGCCAGAAGATCACCGAGACCGTGATCGACGACTACATCCGCGACCACCACGCGCGCAGCCCGGTCGACGCGCTGAGCCGCCGCGAGCGCCAGATCCTGCAGGGGGTGGCCGAGGGCAAGAGCACGGCCCAGCTCGCGCGCGCGCTGTGCCTGTCGCCGAAGACGGTCGACACCTATCGAAGCCGGCTGATGCAGAAACTCGACATCGACGGTGTCGCCGGCATGGTGCGGTTCGCGATCGAGTGCGGCCTGACGCCGCGCTGAGCGGCGGCGCGATCGGTTAGCATTGTCGCTCCGGCCTCGTGCGCCTCGAGCTCTCCGACATGTTCAAGCCTGCCCCGCGCGCCACCAAGATCGTCGCCACGCTCGGCCCCGCATCGAGCGACCCAGCGGTGCTGGAGCGGATGCTGCGCGCCGGCGTCAACGTCGTGCGGGTGAACTTCTCCCACGGCACCGCCGCCGAGCATGCCGACACCGTGCGCCGCGTGCGCGAGATCGCCGAGCGCCTGCGGCAAAGCGTCGGCGTGCTCGCCGACCTGCAGGGGCCGAAGATCCGCATCGGCAGGTTCGCCGACGGCAAGGTTGCGCTCGCGCCGGGCGACACCTTCTCGTTCGACGTCGATGACGCGCCCGGAGACCGGCACCGGGTCGGGCTCGACTATCCGGAACTGGTCAACGACGTGAAGCCCGGCGACACGCTGCTGCTCGACGACGGCCGCATGATGATGCGCGTCGAGCGCACCACCGCGCGGTCGATCGAGTGCAAGGTAGTCCAGGGCGGAGTGCTGTCGAACCGCAAGGGCATCAACCGCCAGGGCGGCGGGCTTTCGGCGCCGGCGCTCACCGCGAAGGACATCGAGGACATCAGGACCGCGATCGGCTTCGAGGCCGACTTCATCGCGGTGTCGTTCCCGAAGAACGCGGCCGACATGTACATGGCCCGCGAGCTTACGCGCGCCGCGGGCGGGCGCGCGCTGATGATCGCCAAGATCGAGCGCTTCGAGGCGATCGGCAACCTCGAGGAGATCCTGCAGGCCTCCGACGGCATCATGGTCGCGCGCGGCGACCTCGCGGTCGAGGTCGGCGACGCCGCGGTGCCGGCGCTGCAGAAGCGCATGATCCGGATGGCGCGCGAGCTGAACAAGGTCACGATCACCGCCACGCAAATGATGGAATCGATGATCGAATCGCCGGTGCCCACCCGCGCCGAGGTGTCCGACGTGGCCAACGCGGTGCTCGACGGCACCGACGCGGTGATGCTGTCGGCCGAGACCGCGGCCGGCAAGTACCCGGTCGAGACGATCGAGTCGATGGCGCGCATCTGCGTCGAGGCCGACCGTTCGCAAACGATCTCGCTCGACGCCGCGTTCCTGAACCGCAGCTTCACGCGCATCGACCAGACGATCGCGATGAGCGCGCTGTTCGTCGCGCACCACATGAAGGTGAAGGCGGTGGTGTCGCTGACGCAATCCGGGTCTACCGCGCTGTGGATGTCGCGGATCGACTCGGGCGTGCCGATCTACGCGCTCACGCCCGAAGAGGCGAGCCGGCGCCGCATGTGCCTGTACCGCGGGGTGCACCCGATCGTGATGACCTACCACGCGCAGGAGCGCGAGGCGCTGCTGCTCGAGGCCGAGCAGCGGCTGGTCGACGCGGGCATCGTCGAGAAGGGCGACCTGATCGCACTCACCATCGGCGAGCCGATCGGCAAGTCGGGCGGCACCAACACGCTGAAGATCGTGCGGGTGGGGGAGCACGGCTGACGCACCTGGCGGCGCGAGTCGGACCGCGGCGGCTCGGGGGCACGTCCCGGTCGATGGGGCACCCAGCCGGGCGTATTTCCTCGTGGAGTCGCCGGGGTGGGCGATAATGCCGGCAGCGGCAACTTCGCCGAGCCCCGCGAACCGGCCCCGGCATGTCACGCCCGGGGGCGGGGCTGCGCCAAGTTTCCACTTCCGGAGGTCGCCATGCCCCTCGTATCCATGCGCCAGCTGCTGGACCACGCCGCCGAGAACGGCTACGGAATCCCGGCATTCAACGTCAACAACCTCGAGCAGGTGCAGGCCATCATGTCTGCGGCCAGCGAACTCGATGCGCCGGTCATCATGCAGGCCTCGGCCGGCGCCCGGAAGTACGCGGGCGAGCAGTTCCTGCGCCGGCTGATCGAGGCGGCCGTCGAGTCGTATCCGAAGGTGCCGGTGGTGATGCACCAGGACCACGGCCAGTCGCCGGCGGTCTGCAAGGGGGCGATCGACCTCGGTTTTTCGTCGGTGATGATGGACGGCTCGCTGCAGGAAGACGGCAAGACGGTCGCCAGCTACGAGTACAACGTCGACGTGACACGCAAGGTGGTCGACATGGCCCACGCGGTCGGCGTCACGGTCGAGGGCGAGCTGGGCGTGCTCGGCTCGCTCGAGACGATGAAGGGCGACAAGGAGGATGGCCACGGCGCCGAGGGCACGATGACGCGCGAGCAGTTGCTCACCGATCCGGAGCAGGCCGCCGATTTCGTGCGAAAGACGCAGGTCGACGCGCTGGCGATCGCGATCGGCACCAGCCACGGAGCCTACAAGTTCTCGCGAAAGCCCACCGGCGACATCCTCGCGATCTCGCGCATCAAGGAGATCCATGCCCGCATCCCGAACACCCACCTGGTGATGCACGGCTCGTCGTCGGTGCCGCAGGAACTGCTGGCCGAGATCCGCAAGTTCGGCGGCGACATGAAGGAAACCTACGGCGTGCCGGTCGAGGAGATCCAGGAGGCGATCAAGTACGGCGTGCGCAAGGTCAACATCGACACCGACATCCGGCTGGCGATGACCGCGGCGATCCGTCGCTTCTTCGTCGAGAACCCGTCGAAGTTCGATCCGCGCGAATACCTCAAGCCGGCGCGCGAGGCGGCCAAGGCGATCTGCGTCGCCCGCTACCGCCAGTTCGGCTGCGAGGGGCAGGGTAGCCGCATCAAGCCGACCGCGCTGTCGGTGATGGTCGAGCGCTACCGCAAGGGCGAACTCGCGCAGGTCGTCACCTGAAGCGCGCGGGCCGGCCATGCCCGAAATCGTCATCGACGCCCGCCAGGCCGACCTCGGCCACGGCCTGGCTGTGCGGCGCGTGCTGCCGTTCGCGAAGCGACGCATGGTCGGGCCGTTCATCTTCCTCGACCATGCGGGGCCGGTCACGTTTGCGCGAGCGATCGGCGGCAGCGCCGACGTGCGTCCGCATCCGCACATCGGCCTGTCGACGGTCAGCTACCTGCTGTCGGGCGCGATCACGCATCGCGACAGCCTCGGTGTCGAGCAGGTGATCCGGCCCGGTGACGTGAACTGGATGACCGCGGGGCGCGGCATTTCGCATTCCGAGCGCTTCGAGGATCCATCGGTCTTCGTCGAGCCGGGCATCGAGTTGCTGCAGTCGTGGGTGGCGCTGCCCGAGGCCGACGAGGAGACGCAGCCTGCGTTCGACCACTATCCGGTGCAGGGGCTGCCCGAGGCGCGCGAAGCGGGCGCGTGGATGCGGCTGATCGCCGGCGAGGCCTACGGGATGGAGAGCCCGGTGAAGACGCATTCGCCGCTGTTCTGCCTGCACGCGAGCCTCGATCGCGATGCGCGGCTCGCCTTGCCGGAGGGCCACGCCGAGCGCGCGGCCTACGTCGTCTCAGGCTGCGTTGCGCATGGCGGCCGCGACTACCTGCCCGGGCAGATGCTGGTCTTCGGCGCGCCGGCAGACACGACGCTTCGGGCGCGGCAGCCCTCGACGCTGATGCTGCTGGGCGGCGAGCCCCTGGGTGAGCGGCACGTCTGGTGGAACTTCGTCTCGTCGCGCAAGGAGCGCATCGAGCAGGCGAAGGCCGACTGGCAGGCAGGCCGCATCGTGCTGCCGCCGAACGACAACGACGAGTTCATCCCGCTGCCGGAAGGCAGGCGCTGAAGCCGCCGCGCTGGCGCGGGCGCCGCGGCGTCGCCGTTGCGACTCCCCGAAGGCGCGATGCGCCGGGCGTAGTGCGCGCCCTCAGCCCTCGATCGTCTCGCCGAGCGCGTTGTCCACCACCAGCGGCGTCTCGAAGTACTGCAGTGTCGGTACGCTGCCGTACTTGTCCCACACGCGCTGGCGCCACCCCGCATCGTGGGCCGCTTCGGCGGCCGCGCGGTGCTTCCACAGGTAGAGCGCCCCGGTGCGGGAATTCGCGGGGTCGTAGAGGAAGGTCTTGCGGATCAGGTCGGGATTGCGTCGCCATGCCGGCGCGACTTCGCGCATGCCCTGGATCACCTCGGCGCGGCTCATCCCCGGCGGCAAGTCGAACATCACCAGTTCGCTGATCATCGCGTGTCCCCTTCGTCGGCGATCCGCATCTTGCCACGCGCGCGTCTATCATCGGCCCCGGGGCGCCGGGCGCGCCCGCCCGAGGAGTCGCGATGCCGGCATTCGCCGCCAACCTGTCGCTGATGTACACCGAACTGCCGTTCCTGCAGCGCTTCGACGCTGCCGCGGCCGACGGCTTTCGCGCAGTCGAGTTCCTGTTTCCCTACGAGTTCGCCGCAACCGAGGTCGCCGGGGCGCTGCGCGCGAGCGGGCTGCGACAGGTGCTCTTCAACGCGCCACCGGGCGACATGGCCGCCGGCGATCGCGGCACCTGCAGCCTGCCCGGGCGCGAAGCGGAGTTCCGCGCCGGCGTCGAGCAGGCGATCGGCTACGCGGCCGCGCTCGAATGCCCACGGCTGCACCTGATGGCGGGGGTGGCAAGCGACGAGGCGCAGCGCGCGCGTCAGCGCGCCACCTACGTCGCGAACCTGCGCTGGGCGGCCCGGCGGCTCGCCCGCGAAGGCATCACCGCGCTGATCGAGCCGATCAACCCCCGCGACGTGCCCGGCTACCTGCTGAACACGCAGGCCGACGCGCACGCGATCGTCGCCGAGGTCGGCGAGCCGAACCTGAAGGTCCAGATGGACCTGTACCACTGCCAGATCGTCGAGGGCGACGTCGCGACGAAGATCCGCCGCCATCTCGCCGGCGTCGGCCACATGCAGATCGCCGGCGTTCCCGAGCGCCACGAACCGGACACGGGCGAGCTGAACTACCCGTACCTGTTCGCGCTGATCGACGAGCTGGGCTACGAGGGCTGGATCGGCTGCGAATACCGGCCGCGCGGCGCGACGCGCGACGGGCTCGGCTGGATCGATCGCTGGCGCTGAAGCCTCGCGTACCTCGCCTGCGGGGGCCGACCGCCGTGAATCGGGCGGTGCTCCGACGGTGGTCGGCGATGGTTCGGCGATCAGGCAAAATAACGGTTTTGCCGGGGCACCCCCGATGGCGGCCGTCTACCACTCGAACCTGCATTCGCTGCCGCTGCTGTCGCGCGGCAAGGTGCGCGACAACTACGCGGTCGGCGACGACCGGCTGCTGATCGTCACCACCGACCGGCTGTCGGCCTTCGACGTGATCATGGCCGACCCGATTCCCGACAAGGGCCGCGTGCTCAACCAGATGGCGCTCTTCTGGTTCGAGCGGCTCGCCGACGTCGTGCCGAATCACCTCACCGGCGTCGATCCCGAATCGGTCGTCACCGCCGACGAGCGCGAACAGGTGCGCGGCCGTTCGATGGTGGTCAAGCGGCTGAAGCCGATCCTGGTCGAGGCGGTCGTGCGCGGCTACCTGATCGGGTCGGGCTGGAAAGACTACGTCGCGAGCGGCGCGGTCTGCGGCATCGCGCTACCGCCCGGCCTGCGGATGGCCGACCGGCTGCCCGAGCCGATCTTCACGCCGGCGGCCAAGGCCGAACTCGGCGAGCACGACGAGAACATCGGCTTCGACGAAATGTCGGCGCGCATCGGCGCGCCGCTCGCCGCCCGGATTCGCAGAATCAGTCTCGAACTGTACCGGCGCGCGAGCGAATACGCGGCCACCCGCGGCATCATCATTGCCGACACCAAGTTCGAGTTCGGCCTCGATGCGCAGGGCACGCTGCACCTGATGGACGAGGTGCTCACCGCCGATTCGTCGCGCTTCTGGCCTGCCGACGAGTGGCGCCCCGGCATTTCGCCGCCGTCGTTCGACAAGCAGTTCGTGCGCGACTACCTCGAGACCGTGCCGGGATGGAACAAACGTCCGCCGCCGCCGCCGCTGCCGCGCGAGGTGATCGAGCAGACCGCCGCGAAGTATCGCGAGGCGCTGCGCCGGCTCACCGGCCAGGAACTCGCAGGCTGAAGCGGCGCGCACCCGACTCGATGACCGACGGAGGATCGACGATGAGCACCGCGCTGGTGGGCGTGTTGATGGGATCGAGCAGCGACTGGGACGTGATGCAGCACGCGGTCGCGGTGCTGCGCGAGTTCCAGGTGCCGTTCGAAGCGCGCGTCGTGTCCGCGCACCGCATGCCCGACGACATGTTCCGCTACGCCGAGCAGGCGCGCGAGCGCGGGCTGCGGGTGATCATCGCCGGCGCGGGCGGCGCCGCGCACCTGCCGGGCATGCTGGCCTCGAAGACCATCGTTCCGGTGCTCGGCGTGCCGGTGCCGTCGAAGTACCTGCGGGGCGAGGATTCGCTGCTGTCGATCGTGCAGATGCCGCGCGGCATCCCGGTGGCCACCTTCGCGATCGGCGAGGCCGGCGCGGCCAACGCCGCGCTGTGCGCGGTGGCGATGCTCGCGGGCACCGATCCGGCGCTCGCCGAGCGGCTCGCGGCCTGGCGCGCGCGCCAGACCGAGTCGGCGCGCGCGATGACGCTGCCGGGCGCCTGATGGGCCGCACGGATTCCTCCGGGGCGTCGGCCGCGCCGCGCCTGCATCGCCCGCTGCCGCCGCTGCCGCCGGGCTCCTGGCTCGGCCTGCTCGGCGGCGGCCAGCTCGGGCGCATGTTCTGCATGGCTGCGCAGAGCATGGGCTATCGCGTCTGCGTGCTCGATCCGGGCGTGCACAGCCCGGCCGGCTCGGTCGCCGATCGGCACCTGCAGGCCGCCTACCTCGACGAACAGGCGCTGCGCGAGATCGCGTCCACCTGCCGCGCGACCACCACCGAGTTCGAGAACGTGCCGGCGCGCGCGCTCGAATTCCTCGCCGGCTACGGCATCGTGAGTCCGGCGGCGGCGAGCGTGGCCATCGCGCAGGACCGCCGCGCGGAGAAGGCGTTCGTGCGCGACTGCGGCCTCGATACCGCTGCGTACATCGACGCGGCCTCGGCCGACGACCTGCGCGCGGCGCCCGCCGACCTGTTTCCGGGGATCCTGAAGGTGGCGCGGCTCGGCTACGACGGCAAGGGCCAGGCGAGCGTGTCGTCGATCGCGCAGGCGGTCGAGGCGTTCGATGCGTTCGGCGGCGTGCCCTGCGTGCTCGAGAAGCGCTTGCCGCTCGAAATCGAGGTCTCGGCGGTGGTTGCGCGCGGCTTCGACGGCCGCAGCGTCGCGTACCCGGTCGCCGAAAACGTGCATCGCGGCGGCATTCTCGCGGTCTCCACCATTCCCGCACGCATTTCGCAGGACCTGGCGATGCGCGCGGTCGATGCGGCGCGCCGCCTCGCCGACGCGATGGACTACGTGGGGGTGCTGTGCGTCGAGTTCTTCGTGCTCACCGACGGCAGCCTGCGGGTGAACGAAATGGCTCCGCGGCCGCACAACTCGGGCCACTACACGATCGACGCCTGCATCACCAGCCAGTTCGAGCAGCAGGCGCGCGTGATGGCGGGCCTTCCGCTCGGTTCGACCCGCCAGTACCAGGCGGCGGTGATGCTCAACATCCTCGGCGACTGCTGGTTCCGGCCGCCCGGTGACGCGCAGCCCAGTGCGGTGCCGCGCGAGCCCGACTGGAGCGTGGTGCTCAGGCACCCGACGGCGAAGCTGCATCTGTACGGCAAGCGCGATCCGCGTCCGGGCCGCAAGATGGGGCACGTCACCGTGCTCGCCGACGCGGTCGACGAGGCGGTGCGCGTGGCCGCGCAGATCGAGCGCGAGCTCGGCATCGTCGGGCCGGGCAATCCGGGCTGAGCCGGCGGAATCGGCAGATGAGCGGCAACCCGCGCCCGGCCGATGCGCAGGCGATCGAGGAGGCCGCGCAGCGGCTCGCCGGCGGCGGGCTGGTGGCGTTTCCCACCGAAACCGTATACGGGCTGGGTGCCGACGCCGCGAGCGCGCGCGCGGTTGCCGAGGTCTATCGCCTGAAGGGGCGGCCGGCCGATCATCCGCTGATCGTGCACGTGCTCGACGCCGCGCAGGCCGCATGGTGGGCGCACTGGCCGGCTCGCGCGCAACGGCTCGCCGACGCCTTCTGGCCAGGGCCGCTCACGCTGATTCTCCTGCGGCGCGAGACGGCTCCCGCGTTTGCCTGCGGCGGGCAGGCGTCGATCGGGCTGCGCGCGCCTTCGCATCCGGTGGCGCGCGCGCTGCTCGCCGCGTTCGCCGCGCGCGGCGGCCACGGCGTGGCCGCGCCGTCGGCGAACCGCTTCGGGCGCGTGAGCCCGACGCGGGCTGCGCACGTGATCGACGACCTCGGCGTCGATGCGCCGATGGTGCTCGACGGCGGGCCCTGCGAGGTGGGCGTCGAGTCGACGATCGTCGACCTGAGTCGCGAGCACCCGGTGCTTCTGCGCCCGGGCGGCATCACCCCCGCGCAACTCGAAGCGGCGCTCGGCGAGCCGGTGCTCGCGCGCGATGCGCAGGCGCCGCGCGCCTCGGGCACGCTGGAGGCGCACTACGCGCCGGCGACGCCGATCGAGCTGGTGGACGGCGACGAAATCGATCGGCGCATCGCCGCGCTGCAAGCCCGCGGCGAGCGCGTCGCGCTGTGGGCGCGCTCGGAGGTGGGTGCGCAGGCCGATTCGAGGCGGCCAATGCCCGGCGACCCGGCAGGCGCGGCGCACGCGCTCTACGACGCGCTGCGCGCACTCGACCGGTCGGGGTGTGCGCGCATTCTCGTCGAGCGCGTGCCCGACGCCGCCGCCTGGCATGCGGTGGCCGACAGGCTGCGCCGTGCGGCCGCGGGTTCGAACGCGGCCGCAGGCGCCGAACGGGCGAACGGACCCTAGCGCGCAGCCCCGTTACCGATCCTGCGGCTGCACCAGCAGCAACGGCCTGCGGCAGCCGCGCACGAGCGCCTGCGCGGTCGAGCCCAGCACCGCGGCACTCGCGCCGGTGCGCCCGAGCGTGCCCACGCAGACCAGGTCGGGAGCTTCGCGTTCGATCGTCTCGATGAGCGCGCGCCCGGGCCGGTCGTGCTCGACGATCTCGATGCGCAGCTTGCGCTTGCCGTCGTCGGGCGGCAGCAGTGCGGCGAGCGCGGCGCGGCGCTCGTCGAGTACCGCGCGGTGCTCGGCAGCGAAGTTCGCGTACGAGGGGCGTCCGTACTGGCCGTTGCGCATCAGGTTCGGGCTCACGACGTGCGCGACGATCACTTCGCCGTCGGCGGGCGCGACGGCCAGTGCATAAGCGACGGCCCGGTTGCCCACTGGCGACAGGTCGGTGGCCACGAGCACGCGCCGCACCGCCGGCGGAAGCTGCGTGATCGCGGCGGCGGCCGCGCCAGGCACGACCAGCACGTTGGTGGCCGCGTCGCGCAGCAGGTCGAGCGACACCGAGCCGGCGAACAGCCGTTCGACCGCACCGCGCTGGCTCGAGCCGACCACGACCAGGTCGGCCTCCTCGCGCTCGGCCAGGTGCGCGAGCCGCGCGCCGGGATCGCCGTCGTGCGCCGAGACGACCACCTCGATCGGCAGCGATGGCACCGCGCGCGCGAGACGCCGCGCGATTTCGTCGCGCAGCAGCAGCTGCGACTGTGCGGGGTCATCGTGCAGCCCCATCCTGGCGGCCTCCGCTTGCGGATCACCGACGTAGGCGGCGACCGGCTTGCAGGCGCCCAGTTCGGCGAGCTGCTCGGCGAACAGCACCGCCGCGTCGGCCTGCGGCGTGAAGTCGTACGCGATCAGCATCCGCAACGGACGCTCGCCGCGCAGCCAGGCGAGCAGCGGCGCCGGGTCGCGCAACACGAGCATCGGCGACTGCGTGTGGCGCAGCGTGCGCTCGCAGGTCTTGCCGAGCCGCACGCCTGCGCCGTCGCGGCGCCCGATCGCCGGCAGCACCAGCAGCGCGTTGTCGCGGCGCTTCGCCTCGGCCAGCAGCGCCTCGTCGGGCCAGCCGGCCGGCAACTCCACCGAAACCGTCGCGCCGCGTTCGCGCAGGCGCGCGGCGGCCTGTTCGAGCTTCTCGCGCGCCGACTGGTCGAGCGCATCGAGCACGGCCGGCGCGCCGATCCCCAGGCTGCGCGTGTCGAGCACGTGAACCAGCGTGAGGTCGCCGCCGCTGCGCTGCGCGAGCAGCGCGCCGACTTCGCCGGCCGCCTCGGATCGTTCGCTGAAGTCGGTGCCGCACAGAATCCGCATCGCGCTGTCTCCCGGAGATCGTGGATGCGCCGATTCTAGGCCGTGAAGCGCCCGTCCGACCGCGATCCGGTCAAGTTCGCTGCCGATCGCCGGCGAGGCCCGGACGCCGGTCCGGTTCGATCCGGTTGCGTCAGGCTCCCAGGCCGCGGAGGAACTCGCCGGTGGCCGCGATGACCTCGTCGGGCCGATCGAACTGGGGGCTGTGCCGGCAGTCGGGCAGCCGCACCAGGCGAGCGCCCGGCCGCAACTCGGCGATCCGCTCGATCTGGCGCATCGTGCCGTACTGGTCGTTTTCGCCCTGGATCGCGAGGATCGGACAGCGTGAAGCGGCCACCGCGTCCTCGATGTTCCAGGCGGCGAATTCGTCGGAGAGCCAGGCGTCGCTCCAGCCGTGGAATGCGCCGTCGACGTCCGAGTGGTAGCGGGCCAGCCGTTCGCGCAGGCCGGGGCCGGCGTAGTCGCGGGTGATCGCGGCGATCGACTCGATGCAGACCGGCTCGACGAACAGGTGCGGCGCCAGTGCGACCACCGCGCGCGGCACCTCCGGGAAGGTTCCCGCGTGGATCAGCGCGATCGACGCACCGTCGCTGTGGCCGAACAGGATCGGCCGTTCGATCGCGCAGGTGCGCAGCAGCGCCGGCAGCGCGACGGTGGCCTCTTCGTGCATGAAGCGCCAGTTGCGCGGGCCCGAAAGCGGATCGGATGCGCCATAGCCGAGCCGCGAATAGACGAGGCCCGGAAGGCCCAACGCCGCGCACAGCCGATCGGGGAAGTCGCGCCACATCCGCACGCTGCCGAGCCCTTCGTGCAGGAACACCAGCACGGGCGCGGACGGCCCGTCCTCGCCGATTCGCCGGCACTCGATGCGCCGCCCGTCGACGAGGATGTGCCGGGGTTCGTCCGCGCGAGATTTCATGAGTTATATTGCAGCTTGTCGTCGAACACGGCCTTATCTTGCATGGCATCGCCAGCGCTGGGCAAATCATCGGACGAGGCGGGCTTCCTCGCCGCGCTGGGACGCCGCGTGCGCGAGCGCCGCGACGAGGCCGGCCTGACCCGCAGGCGCCTGTCCGAGCTGTCGGGGCTGTCCGAGCGCTATCTCGCGCAGCTGGAGTCGGGCGACGGCAACATCTCGATCCTGCTGATCCGGCGCGTCGCCGAAGCGCTGCACTGCTCGCTCGAGCAGCTGCTCAGCGACCAGGCCTCCGACCCCGAGATCGCATCGGCGATCGAGGTGCTGCGCACCCTCGAACCCGGCCAGCGGCACCAGGCGGTGGCCGCGCTGCAGCAGCGCTTCGGCGAGATGAGCCGCGAGCGCGCGCGGCGCATCGCGCTGGTCGGCCTGCGCGGCGCCGGCAAGTCGACGCTGGGCGCACGGCTCGCGGCGCGGCTGAAAGTGCCTTTCTTCGAACTCGACCAGCAGATCGAGCGCGAGCTCGGCGCGGGCCTCGAGAGCATCTTCTCGATGTACGGGCAGGACACCTATCGCGAGGCCGAGCGCCGCGTGCTCGATCGCCTCACGCGCACGCACCGGCGCTGCGTGATCGCCACCGGCGGCTCGCTGGTGCTCGAGCCGCGCACCTACGAGCTGCTGCGCGAGCGCTGCCTGACCGTGTGGCTGAAGGCTTCGCCCGAGGAGCACATGGACCGCGTGATCGAGCAGGGTGACCTGCGGCCGATCCGCGGCCGCGACCACGCGATGGCCGAATTGCGCACCATCCTCAAGCAGCGCGACCGGCTCTATGCGCTGGCCGATGCGGCGGTGGACACGACCGGCATCGACGAGGCCGAGAGCCTGAAGCGACTGGTGCAGGTGATCGCGATTGCGAGTCCACTGGCTGGATCGTCGGCGCGCGAGGCACCCGCCTCGCAGGGCTGAGCGTCGTCAGCCCTGGACGACTTCCGCGTGCGGCGCGATCGTCAGGCCTCGACGACCGCTGCGCGCGCCTGGGCCAGCCAGCCGGGCATCCAGGCGGCCGCCGCCTCCTCGGGGAGCGTGCCGCCGGCCGTGTCGACGCTGAAGCGCTCGCCGATGCGGCGTGCGCCCAGTTCGGCGAGCAGCCGGTCGAAGCGCATGCCGCCGTGCGCGAAGGTGTCGCTGAAGGTGCTGTCGCCGAGTGCGAGCACGCCGTAGCTCACCGCCGACAGGTCGGGGCGCCGCGCCTGCAGCGCTTCGAACAGGTCGCGCGCGTTGTCGGGCACGTCGCCGTGGCCGTAAGTGGAGGTGCAGACGAGAAAGACCGCGTCGCGCTCGAACACTGCGGGCGTGAGGTCGTCCATCAGCCTCGTGACGATGCGCGTGCCGGCGTCGGCGAATCGCAGCTCGAGTTCCTGCGCCACGAGGTGCGCGTTGCCGGTCATCGTGCCGACCAGGATTTCCACGTCCATGCGTCGCCTCGTTCGTCCTTGATGCAGGATAATGCCAATCGATTCCCTGGACGGGCAGTTTATTGCATTGGTGCGGCGCCTGAGATAACGTCCCTGCTCGCGGGATTGCCATGCAGCGTCGCCCCGGCGCACGCCCGCGCGCCGCGCAACCGCGCGATAATTTCCGCCACCATCGAGCGCCGAGGAGAAATGCCGTGGCCCAGTTGTCGAGTGCCGACCATTCGGTGAGTCCGCCGCGGGTGACGATTCCGCGCCGGTACAACGCGGCGCACGACCTGATCGAGCGCAACCTCGAGGCGGGGCGCGGCGAGCGGATCGCCTTCATCGACGACCGCGGCAGCATCAGCTATGCCGAACTCGCGCGGCGCGTCAATCGCTTCGCTTCCTCGCTGGCCGGCCTGGGCCTGCGTCCGGAAGACCGCGTCATGGTGTGCATGCTCGACACGATCGACTGGCCGGTGGCGTTCCTCGGTGCGATCAAGGCGGGCGTCGTGCCGGTCGCGGTGAACACGCTGCTCAAGCCGCAGGACTACGAATACATGCTGCGCGACTCGCGCGCGCGGGTGCTGTTCGTCTCGCAGGCGCTGCTGCCTTCGTTCGAGGGGCTGGCGGGCAGGGTGCCGACCCTCACCCGCACCATCGTGTCGGGCGCACCGGGTCCCGCATCGGGCCAGCCTGCGGCCGACGAGTTCAGTGCGCTGGTCGCCGGCGGCAGCGAACACTTCGAGCCGGCCGACACGGTGGCCGACGAACCGTGCTTCTGGCTCTACTCGTCCGGTTCCACCGGCGCTCCGAAAGGCACGGTTCACGTTCATTCGAGCCTGATCCAGACCGCCGAACTGTTCGCGCGGCCGGTGATCGGCATTCGCGAGTCCGACATCGTGTTCAGCGCGGCGAAGCTGTTCTTCGCCTACGGGCTGGGCAACGGCCTCACCTTCCCGATGTCGGTGGGGGCGACCGCGGTGCTGATGGCCGAGCGGCCCACTCCCGAAGCGGTGTTCCTGCGCCTGACCGGCGAGGCGCCCGAGGCGCTGGCGAAGATGCGCGCGCGGCCCACCGTGCATTACGGGGTGCCCACGCTGTTCGCGAGCATGCTGGCGAGCCCGTCGTTCCCGGCGCGCGAACAACTCGGCCTGCGCGTGGCCACTTCGGCCGGCGAGGCGCTGCCCGCGCGCGTGGGCGCCACCTTCACCGAGCGTACCGGCGTCGAGATCCTCGACGGCATCGGCTCGACCGAGATGCTGCACGTGTTCCTGTCGAACCGCTCCGGCGAGGTGCGCTACGGCACCACCGGCAAGCCGGTGCCGGGCTACCTGCTCCAGCTGCGCGGCGACGACGGCCAGGAGGTCGACGTCGGCGAGGTCGGCGACCTGTACATCAGCGGGCCATCTTCTGCCGCGATGTACTGGAACCAGCGCGAGAAATCGCGCCAGACTTTCCAGGGCGAGTGGACGCGCAGCGGCGACAAGTACGTGCGCGACGCCGACGGCTACTACACGTACGCCGGACGCTCCGACGACATGCTGAAGGTGAGCGGCCAGTACGTGTCGCCGTTCGAAGTCGAGTCGGCGATCGCTTCGCACCCGGCGGTGCTCGAGGCTGCGGTGGTCGGCGCCGCCGACGACGACCGGCTGATCAAGCCCAAGGCCTACGTCGTGCTGAAGGAGCCCTCGAAGGCGTCGCCTGCGCTCGCCGAGGAACTGCGCTCCTTCGTGAAGGACCGGCTCGCGCCGTTCAAGTACCCGCGCTGGGTGGAGTTCGTCGAGGAATTGCCCAAGACCGCGACCGGCAAGATCCAGCGCTTCAAGCTGCGCGGTTGACGCTGCGCGATCCGGGAGATCGAGGATGCGGGTGTTCGAGAGCCTGGCCGAGCTGCGGCCGCTGGTGGGACAGGAGATCGCGGTCAGCGACTGGGTCGAGGTGACGCAGCAGCGCATCGACCAGTTCGCGCAAGCCACGGGTGATCACCAGTGGATCCACGTCGATCCGCAGCGCGCGGCCAACGGGCCGTTCGGCACGACGATTGCGCACGGGTACCTCACGCTGTCGATGCTGCCGCTGTTTTCGGAGACCGCGATCGAGTTCCGCGGCGTGCGGATGAGCGTGAACTACGGGCTGAACCGCGTGCGCTTCATGTCGCCGGTGCCGGTGGGCAGCGAGTTGCGCGGGCGGTTCAGGCTGGTGGCGATCGAGGACATTGCCGACAACGGGCTCCAGATCACCACCGAAGTCACCGTCGAACGCAAGGGGAGCGACCGCCCCGTCTGCGTCGCCGAGTCCATCGCGCGCCGCTACGCATAGGGGGCGGGCCGGGCGTCGGCCTGACGGGCTGCGCGGCGAGAGCCCTTGGCGCCATTCGGGGACCCCGCGGCGTTGCGCTCGGGGTTGGCTTCGCGCACGGGCATGGGGCCCAGCGGCCGCGGCCGCG
>MEED01000030.1 GCA_001724855.1 Lautropia sp. SCN 69-89 | reverse complement strand
AGTGTTCGGCATCATCCGCCAGCTCAATCGCGAGCTGGGCATCACCATCCTGCTGGTCGAGCAGAACGCGCGCATGGCGCTGCACGCGGCCAGCTACGGTTACATCATGGAGTCCGGCAAGATCGTGCTCGACGGCGCGCAGGCCGACCTCATCGACAACGAGGACGTCAGGGAGTTCTACCTGGGCGGCGGCGGCGAGGAGCGCCGCTCGTTCAAGAACCTGAAGTCCTACAAGCGCCGCAAGCGCTGGCTCTGATCCGATGTCGGCGTACTACGACCTGCTCGAAACCCGCTCGGCCGAGGCGCGCGAGGGCGCGCTGATGGCCGCACTGCCGGCGCTGGTCGCGCGCGCGAAAGCGAACGCGCCCGGCTGGGCCAGGCGCCTGCAGGGCGTCGACCCGCAGGCGATCGCCTCGCGCAAGGCGCTGGCGCAGCTGCCGGTGCTGCGCAAGAGCGACCTGAAGGCGCTGCAGGAAGACGATCCGCCGTTCGGCGGGCTGACTACGGTCGAGCCGGGCCGTCTCGGGCGGCTGTTCATGTCACCCGGGCCGATCTTCGATCCGGAAGGCGCGCGCGCCGATCCGTGGCGCACCACGCGCGCGCTGTATGCGGCCGGCATCCGGCCCGGCCACGTGGTGCAGAACTGTTTTGGCTACCACTTGACGCCGGGTGCGTGGATGGTCGACGGCGCAGCGCGCCGGCTCGGCTGCGCGGTGATTCCGGCCGGCACCGGGCAGACCGAGCAGCAGATCGAACTCATCCGCAGGTTCCGGCCCGACGCCTATGCCGGAACCCCGTCGTTCCTGCGGATCATCGTCGAGAAGGCGCAGGAGCTGGGGCTCGACATCTCGAACCTGAAGCGCGCGTTGCTGGCCGCCGAGGCCTTGCCGGCGAGCCTGCGCAGCTGGTTCCACCAGCAGGGCATCGAGACGGTGCTGCAGTGGTACGGCACCGCCGACGTGGGCCTGATCGCCTACGAGTCGGGCGCGATGGAAGGCATGATCCTCGACGAGGAGCTGATCCTCGAGATCGTGCGCCCCGGCACCGGCGAGCCGGTTCGCGACGGCGAGGTGGGCGAGCTGGTGGTCACCAGCTTCAATCCCGAATACCCGTTGATCCGCTTCGGCACCGGCGACCTGTCGGCGGTGCTGCCGGGCATCTCGCCGTGCGGGCGCACCAACGTGCGCATCCGCGGCTGGCTCGGCCGCGCCGACCAGACGGCCAAGGTGCGCGGCATGTTCGTGCATCCGGGCCAGGTGGCCGAGATCGTGCGCCGCGTTGCTGCAGCGGGCCGCGCGCGCCTGGTGATCGAAGGCGAGATGGCCAACGACCGGATGACGCTGAAATGCGAGGTCGACGCGGCGCAACGGGCCGCGGCCGGCGGCGGCGAAGCGCTCGCCGCGCGGCTGGCCGAGGCGATCCGCGAGGTCACCAAGCTGCGCGGCGAGGTCGAGCTGCTCGACCCCGGCAGCCTGCCGAACGACGGCAAGGTGATCGAGGACGCGCGCAAGTACGACTGACGGCGGACCGGTCCCGCTGTGCCGCGTCGCGCCGGCCCGCCCTTGCGGGAGGCCCCTGCCGGAGACCCCGATGCCACGATTCCAGACCCTGAAGTACGCGCGCGACCGCACGAACCCGCGCGTGGCGCGGATCACGCTGAACCGGCCCGAGCGGCTGAACGCGATCGACGAGCGCATGCCGGGCGAGATCCGCCGTGCGGTCGAGCTGGCGAACACCGACGACGAGGTGCACGCGGTCGTGCTGGCCGGCGCCGGCCGCGCCTTCTGCGCCGGCTACGACCTGCAGGCCTTCGGCGAGCAGCGGGTCGACCACCCGTGCCAGCAGGAATCGACGCCTTGGGATCCGATGCTCGATTACCGCACGATGAAGCGCTTCACCGACGACTTCATGAGCCTGTGGCACAGCCACAAGCCGACGATCGCGCAGGTCCACGGCCACGCGGTCGCCGGCGGCAGCGACATCGCGCTGTGCTGCGACCTGCTGGTGATGGCCGACGATGCGCGCATCGGCTACATGCCGACGCGCGTCTGGGGCTGCCCGACCACCGCGATGTGGGCATTCCGCCTCGGGCCGATGCGCGCCAAGCGGATGATGTTCACCGGCGACACGATCGACGGCGCGACCGCGAAGGAGTGGGGACTGGCGATCGACGCGGTGCCGGCCGCGCAGCTCGACGAGACGGTGCGCACGCTGGCCGATCGCATCGCGGGCGTGCCGCGCGGCGAGCTGATGATGCACAAGCTGGTCGTCAACCAGGTGCTCGACGCGATGGGGCTCGGCCAGGCGCAGGTGCTTGCCACCGTGTTCGATGGGATCACGCGGCACAACCCGGAGGGCATGTGGTTCCGGCGCCGCGCGCAGCTGCACGGCTACAAGGACGCGGTCGCGTGGCGCGATTCGGGCCGGCCGATCCCGGAGGGCGCCGAAGCGCAGGCGCTGGTGGCCGACATGGAGCGCGAGATCGGGCGCAAGGCGTCGGCGGCCGGGGCCGCGGGCCGGCGCGAGCGCGCCGGCATGGTCGGGAGCGGCGGCGCAGGCGCCGGCCGCGGCAAGCGGCGTTGACGACAGGACTGGCGTTCGTTCAGACGACCGGCTCGGCCAGCATCTCGCCGAAGCGCACCACCCGGTTGCGGCCCTGCGTCTTCGCGCGGTAGACGCAGTGATCGGCGTGCACCAGGAACCGTTCGAGCGACTCCGCGTCGACGACCTGCACCACGCCGATGCTGGCGGTGAGCACGATGGTCGACGGGCCGGCACGCATCGGAGCCGCCTCGAGCGCGCGCCGCAGTTCGTCGATCGTCCGGTTCGCGTCGCCGACGCTGGCGCTGCGGATCAACGCGCAGAACTCCTCGCCGCCATAGCGGCCGAGCAGGCCGGCGCTCTTCAGCGCCTTCTTCAGCACCTGCGCCGCGTGCCGCAGCGCGCGATCGCCGACTGCGTGACCGTAGAGGTCGTTCACCGACTTGAAGTGGTCGAGGTCGATCATCAGCAGGTGATGAACCGTACCGGCCGCGTGGTTCCCGCGCAGGCGTTCGCGTGACAGGTCGAAGAAGTGCCGGCGCGAATGCAGGCCGGTCAGCTCGTCGGTCGTGGCGCGCCGGTGAAGCTCGCCGGAGATGCGCGCATGCAGCATCATCTGCACGATCATCGCGAGCGCGATCGGGCTGAGCGCGAACAGCAGGCCGAATCCGATCTGGGCCGGGCTCGGCGCGAACACGCCGCCGGCGGCCGAGGGCGCTCCGGACACCGTGGCAACGCCGCGCAGCAGGTGCACCGTTGCATAGCCGGTGAAGAAGGTCGCCAGCGTGCGCACGTAGGGCTGTCGCCCCCAGCCGTCCGAGCGCCGGATCGCCAGGACGCAGGCCGAACTCCAGCAGCCCTGCACCACCGAGGTCGCCAGGATCCGATGCGTGACCCCGCCGGGATCGCTGCCGAGCCAACCCCACAACAGCGCCAGCGCGCCCGCCTGGACGCCGAGCGACCACGCCGGTTGGGTGCGCCCGAACAGCCGCAACGTTGCATCGGTGGTCAACACGACGCCGATCGAGACGCCCAGGTTGGTGCCGGGGTAGCTCAGCCAGTCGGGCAGGATGCCACGCAGCGCCAGCGAGGTCAGTCCGAGCGCCATGAAAGCCAGCGCCAGTGCGTAATGGCGCATTGCCGTCGCGGCGGGACGGTATATGCGGGCCAGGCCCATGAAGGCCGCCGCTCCCAGCGTTGCCGTGCAGGCGCCGACGAGGAAGACCGTGCGCAGGTCGAACAGGGCTGTCATTCCCGGTAGCCTAGTGTCGTGCCGCAAGCGCCTTCCGCTGGCGGCCGACAGGCGGACCGTCCGGACGGAGGAGCGCTCGGGTGCCTGGACGGCACCCGGGGGCGAGTGTTGCGCCGGCGATGCAGGTGCCGCGGTGTTAGCATCCCCGGCACAGGAGATGCCCGTGCCCAGCGCCCCGACCGTCTACGCCTTCGAAGGCATCGTCCCGGTGATCGATCCGTCGGCCTACGTCCACCCGGCGGCGGTGCTGATCGGCGACGTGATCGTGGGCCCCGGCTGCTACGTCGGCCCCGGCGCGGTGCTGCGCGGCGACTTCGGCCGCATCGTGCTCGAGCGCAACGCGAACCTGCAGGACAACTGCGTGGTGCATTCGGCGCCCGACTTCGACTGCGTGATGGAAGAGGAGGCGCACATCGGCCACGGCGCGGTCATCCATTGCGCGCGCATCGGCCGCGACGCGCTGATCGGCATCCAGGCGGTCGTCATGGACACGGCGGTCATCGGCGAACAGGCGATCGTCGCGGCGATGTCGTTCGTGAAGGTGGCCGACGTGATCCCGCCGCGGGTGCTCGTCGCCGGGGTGCCGGCGCGCGTGCGGCGCGCGCTGGGCGACGACGACATCGCGTGGAAGCGGCGCGGCACCGCGCTGTACATCGACCTGGCGCGTCGGGCGCTCGACGGCGGGATCGTCGCGGCGAGCCCGCTGGAGCGGGTGGAAGAGGGCCGCGGCCGCACCCGCTGGGAATTCGCCAGCGTTCGCGAGCGCGGTGGCTGAACGCCAGGCGTCGGCCCGCCAGGCGTCGGCCCGCTACGCGTCGAGCAGCTCGTCGCCTTCGCGCCTGAGCAGGCCCTGCGCCACCAGCGAATCCGCCGCCCAGCGCAGCGCGTCCCCGTAGTCCATCCCGATCTGCGCGGCCGCGTGGCGCATCACCACCGCATCGCGCACGCTTTCGTGCAGCGCGGGCTCGGCGATGCGCTCGACGTCGAGCAGCAGGAACTTCACCAGCACCTTCAGCGCATGGCGCGCGTGGCGCTTCGGGTCCTCGCGCATCGCCGCGAGCTTCGCGCGCGCGCGGGCGAGCGCGGCTTCGACGTCGTCGAACATCGGGCCGTGGCCCGGCAGCACGCTCTCGACGCGCAGGCGCCCGATCAGGTCGAGCACTTCATGCTGTTCGTCGAAGCCCGATTCGCCCTCGATCTCCGGGAAGACGATGCCGAAGCCGTTCCCCCACAGCGCGTCGGCCGAGATCAGCAGCCGCTCGCGCTCGCAGTGGAAGATCAGGCTCTTCGGGTCGTGGCCCGGGGCGGCGTGCACGTCCCAGTCGAGTTCGCCCAGGCGCAGCGTGTCGCCGGGCCGCAGCGTCGCGTCGTGCGCGAAGCGCGGGCAGCGTTGCCCGGTCGCGGCGAAGCTCAGGCGCTGTTCGTCCCATTCGGCGACTTCGGCGGCGCTTGCGTGCGGGACCGTGATCGAGCAGCCGAATGCGTCGACGAGCGCGCGGTTGCCGCCGCAGTGATCCGAGTGCAGATGGGTGTTGACGACGCGCGCCAGGCCCGCGCCGGAGCCGGCAAGCAACTGCCGCATCAGGGCCACGGTGAGCGCCGCGTGCTTGGCGTAGCCGGTGTCGACGACGGTGGCCGCGTCGCCGTCGATCCCGACGATCTGGTTCGACGACAGCCAGTCGCGCTCGACGAAGCGCAGCGTTGCGGGCAGCGGGTTCAAGGGGCTGGCCGGTCGGCGCGCCGCGCGTGGATCGCGCTCCAGACCTCGCGCCGCGCGTCGTTGCTCATCGAGCCCCAGCGCGCGATCTCGTCGAGCGTGCGCAGGCAGCCCTCGCACAGGCCGCTGGCCGCGTCGATGCGGCACACCGAGATGCACGGAGACGGAACCGGCGCGGCCGACGACGTCGGCGTCCGGCCTGCGGCCGGATCGGGTGCGGTGCGCCCGGTGCGCGCAGCTTCGCTCACGCCGCTTCCTCCGCTTTCGCGCGCCTGCGCGCGGCGATCGCGTTGCCCGCGCGCGAGGCGCTGGCGCGGCCGAGCAGGCGCGAGATCCATTGCCCGGTCTCGACGAGCGCATCGAGGTCGAGCCCGGTCTCGATGCCGAGCCCGTGCATCAGGTAGACCACGTCTTCGGTCGCGACGTTGCCGGTGGCGCCCTTCGCATACGGGCAGCCTCCGAGGCCGGCGATCGACGAATCGAAGCGGAAGATGCCGGCCTGCAGGCCGGCGACCACGTTGGCGACCGCCTGGCCGTAGGTATCGTGGAAGTGGGCCGACAGCTGCCCGAGCGGCACCTCGCGCGCCACGGCTTCGAACACGCGGCCGACCTGCGCGGCGGTGCCCACGCCGATGGTGTCGGCGATGCCGATCTCGTCGCAACCGAGGTCGCGCATCCGCGCCGCGACGTCGACCACCGAGGCCACCGGCACTTCGCCCTGGTACGGGCAGCCGAAGGCGACCGACACCGCGGCACGCAGCCGCAGCCGGTGCTCGCGGGCCGCCTGCGCGACCGGGCGAAAACGCTCGACGCTCTCGGCGATCGAGCAGTTGATGTTGCGCATCGAGAACGCTTCGCTGGCCGCCGCGAAGATCACCACTTCGCCGGCGCCTGCGGCGAGCGCCGCCTCGAACCCCTTCATGTTCGGGGTGAGCACCGACAGCGTGACGCCGGCCGGCCGCGGCAGGCGGGCCATCACCTCGGCGGCGTCGGCCATCTGCGGCACCCACTTCGGCGAGACGAACGAGGTGGCCTCGAGCTGGCGCACGCCGGCCGCCAGCAGGCGCTCGCAGAGCTCGACCTTGACGTCGGTGGAGACCGGCTGCTTTTCGTTCTGCAGCCCGTCGCGAGGGCCTACCTCGGTGATGAAGACGCGGTCGGGCAGGTTCATGGGGACTCCCGGCGAGCGCGCCTCGACGGCGCGCGGATACGGTCGATTCTACTGGCCGCCACGCCGTGGGGCATGGCCGGCCGGTTCACGGGTTCTCAGCCGCGCGGCACGAAGTCGACCAGCTGCGCGCCCTCGGCAACCTGCTCGCCGACGGCATAGCGGATCGTCGCGACCTCGCCGTCGGCCGGTGCGCTGATCGTGTGCTCCATCTTCATCGCTTCCATGACCAGCAGCGGCTGGCCGCGGGAGACCTTCGCGCCGGCCTCGACCATCAGCGCGATCACCTTGCCGGGCATCGGCGCGGTGAGCCGCGACTCGTCGGCAGCTTCTTCGCCGACGTGGGCGAGCGGGGGCGCGTAGCCGAGCGTGAGCGGGCCGTCGGCGGTGAACAGGTGCAGCGTTTCGTCGTCGAGCACTGCGCCGGCTTCGAACGCGCGCTCGCCGGCCAGCCCGCGCAGCCGGCGCTCGGCAGCCGACCAGCGCAGGCCCGCGATGCAGATCGCCTCGTCGCCGTCGCGCACGGTCCAGCCGAGCGGCGCGTATTCGACTTCGACCGGGCACGGCCCGCCAGCCGCCTCGAACGGCATCGTGCGCGACAGCCGGGCCGATGCGCGCCATCCGTCGCGCAGGTTCCAGGGGTCGCGGCGCCCGCTCGCGCGCTCGCCCGCTGCGGCTTCTTCGGACTCGCCGGCCAGCACCGCGGCCGCGGCGATCGCGCGCACGAGCAGCGACGGTTTCACCGGCGCGGGCAGCAACGTCTCGCGCTCGCGCTCGATCAGTCCGGTGTCGAGGTCGGCGCGCGCGAAGGATTCGCAGCCGATCAGCCGCGACAGGAACGCGACGTTGGTGGCCGGGCCGATCACTTCGAACGCGGCGAGCGCGCGCGCCATCCGCGCGAGCGCGTGATCGCGGTCGTGCCCCCAGACGATCAGCTTGGCGATCATCGGGTCGTAGAACGCGGTGATCGTGTCGCCCTCGCGCACGCCGCTGTCGATGCGCACCGGCGCCGGCTCGTCGCGCCCGGCGCAGCCCTCGGCCAGGTGCGTGAAGGCCGTGGCGGCCGGCGTGCGCAGGTGGCGCAGCGTGCCGATCGACGGCAGGAAGTTGCGGTCGGGGTTTTCCGCGTAGACGCGTGCCTCGATCGCGTGGCCGCGAATGCGCAGCGACGATTGCGCGGCCGGCAGCGGCTCGCCGGCGGCCACCCGCAACTGCCACTCGACCAGGTCGAAGCCGGTGATCATCTCGGTGACCGGGTGCTCGACCTGCAGCCGCGTGTTCATCTCCATGAAATAGAAGCGACCCGACTGCTCGGCGATGAACTCCACCGTGCCCGCGCCGACGTAGCCGACCGCGCGCGCCGCGGCGACGGCGGCCTCGCCCATCGCCAGGCGGCGCGCCTCGGTCATGCCGGGTGCCGGCGCTTCCTCGAGCACCTTCTGGTGGCGCCGCTGCACCGAGCAGTCGCGCTCGAACAGGTGCACGCAGTTGCCGTGCCGGTCGGCGAACACCTGGATCTCGACGTGGCGGGGCCGCGTGACATAGCGCTCGACCAGCACCGCGTCGTCGCCGAACGCACTGGCGGCCTCGCGCTTGCACGAGGCCAGCATTGCGTCGAACTGCCCGGGGCTCTCGACGATGCGCATGCCCTTGCCGCCGCCGCCGGCGCTCGCCTTGATCAGCACCGGGTAGCCGATCCGCGCCGCCTCGCGCGCGAGCAGCGCCGGATCCTGGTCTTCGCCGTGGTAGCCCGGTACCAGCGGCACGCCGGCGCGCTCCATCAGCGCCTTGGCGGCCGACTTGCTGCCCATTGCGGCGATCGCATCGGCAGTCGGGCCGATGAACACCAGTCCGGCCTGCTCGACCGCGCGCGCGAATTCCTCGTTCTCCGACAGGAACCCGTAGCCCGGATGGATCGCCTGCGCGCCCGAGCGCCGGGCGATGTCGAGGATCAGGTCGCCGCGCAGGTAGGACTCGCGCGCCGCGGCCGGCCCCAGGCGCCAGGCTTCGTCGCAGGCGGCGACGTGGCGCGCGTGCGCGTCGGCGTCGGAATACACCGCGACGGTGCGGATGCCGAGCCTGCGCGCGGTCGCCGCGACACGGCAGGCGATCTCGCCGCGGTTGGCGATCAGGATCTTGCTGAACATCGGGCGCCTCCGGGTCGGGCTGGCTGCACGGTCTCTACGGCTGCTTGGGCACCCACGAGGGGCGGCGCTTCTCGAAGAACGCCGCGATGCCCTCCTGGCCCTCGTCGGAAGCGCGCACCGCGGCGATGCGCGCCGCGGTGTCGGCGGCCAGCGCGTCGTCGATCGGCCGGCCGGCGACCTCGCGGATCAGCCGCTTGGTCTCGCCGAGCGCGGCCGGGCCGCCCTGGACGAGGTGGCCGAGCAGCGCGTTCACCGTGCCGTCGAGTTCCTCGGGCACGCAGATCTCCTGGACGAGACCGATCCGGTACGCCTCGGCCGCCTCGAAGACCTCGGCGGTGAGGAAGTAGCGCCGCGCCATCGCCTCGCCCATCGCACGGATCACGTACGGGCTGATCATCGCCGGAATCAGTCCCAGCTTGACCTCGGACAGGCAGAACTTCGCGTCGGAGCTGGCCACCGCGATGTCGCAGGCGGCCACCAGTCCGAGCCCGCCCGCGAAGGCCGGCCCGTGCACGCGCGCGACCACTGGCTTGGGGTGCTCGTGGATGGTGCGCAGCAGCCGCGCGAGCTTCGCCGCGTCGGCGCGGTTCTCCTCCGGCGTGAACTGGCGGGCCCGCTTCATCCACTCGAGGTCGCCGCCCGCGCAGAACGCGCTGCCCTGGCCGGCCAGCACGATCGCGCGGACCTCGTCGTCTTCGCCGGCACGCTCGAAGGCGTCGGTCAGCTCGGCGATGACGGTGTCGTTCATCGCGTTGCGCACCGCGGGCCGGTTCAGCCAGATCAGCGCGATGCCCTGGTTCAGCTGCGTCTGCAGCGTTTCGTAACTCACGTCGACGTTCCCTCTCTACATGCGGAACACGCCGAAGCGCGGTTCCGGAATCGGCGCGTTCAGCGCCGCCGACAGGCCGAGTCCGAGCACCATCCGCGTGTCGGCCGGGTCGATCACGCCGTCGTCCCACAGCCGGGCGGTGGCGTAGTACGGATGGCCCTGGCGCTCGTACTGCTCGCGGATCGGCGCCTTGAACGCTTCCTCGTCCTCGGTGCTCCAGGTCTTGCCGCGCGCCTCGATGCCGTCGCGGCGCACGGTGGCCAGCACCGAGGCCGCCTGTTCGCCGCCCATCACGCTGATGCGCGCGTTCGGCCACATCCAGAGGAAGCGCGGCGAATACGCGCGGCCGCACATGCCGTAGTTGCCGGCGCCGAACGAGCCGCCGATGATCAGCGTGAGCTTCGGCACCTGCGCGCAGGCGACCGCGGTGACCATCTTCGCGCCGGCGCGCGCGATGCCTTCGTTCTCGTACTTGCGCCCGACCATGAAGCCGGTGATGTTCTGCAGGAACAGCAGCGGGATCTTTCGCTGCGCGCACAGCTCGACGAAGTGCGCGCCCTTGTTGGCCGACTCGGAGAACAGGATGCCGTTGTTCGCGACGACGCCCAGCGGCATGCCCCAGAGCCGCGCGAAACCGGTGACCAGCGTCGTGCCGTAGCGCGCCTTGAACTCGTCGAAGGCCGAGTCGTCGACGATGCGCGCGATCACCTCGCGCACGTCGTAGGGCTTGCGCGAGTCGGTCGGGATGACTCCGTACAGTTCCTCGGCGGCGTAGCGGGGTTCGACCGGATCGACCACGTCGAGCTGCTGCGGCTTGCGCCGGTTCAGGTTGCCGACGATGCGGCGCGCGATCGCCAGCGCGTGCGCGTCGTCGTTGGCCAGGTGATCGGCCACGCCCGAGAGCCGCGTGTGCACGTCGCCGCCGCCGAGGTCCTCGGCGCTGACCACCTCGCCGATCGCCGCCTTCACCAGCGGCGGGCCGCCGAGGAAGATCGTGCCCTGGTTGCGAACGATCACCGTCTCGTCGCTCATCGCCGGCACGTAGGCGCCGCCGGCGGTGCACGAGCCCATCACCACCGCGACCTGCGGAATGCCCATCGCGGACATCGTCGCCTGGTTGTAGAAGATGCGGCCGAAGTGTTCGCGATCGGGGAACACTTCGTCCTGCGTGGGCAGGTTCGCGCCGCCCGAGTCGACCAGGTAGATGCAGGGCAGCCGGTTCTCGCGAGCGATCTCCTGCGCGCGCAGGTGCTTCTTGACGGTGAGCGGGAAGTAGCTGCCGCCCTTGACGGTGGCGTCGTTGCACACGATCACGCACTCGATGCCCGCGACGCGGCCGATGCCGGTGATGACGCCGGCGCACGGCGCCTCGTCGTCGTAGATGCCGAACGCCGCGAGCTGCGACAGCTCGAGGAACGGCGTTCCCGGGTCGAGCAGCATCTGCACCCGCTCGCGCGGCGGCAGCTTGCCGCGCGCGACGTGCTTCGCGCGGGCCGCTTCGCCGCCGCCCTGCGCCACTTGCGCGACCTTCACCCGCAGGTCGCCCACCAGCACGCGCATCGCCTGCGCGTTGGCCTGGAACTGCGGGTCGCGGGGATCGAGTCTGCTTTCGATTCTGTTCAATCGGTTCTCCCTGCGCGGCCTGGTCCGCGCGGCGTCTTACTCCGCGCCGGGGGACAGCGCGCGCGCGATCAGGATGCGCTGGATGTCGCTGGTGCCTTCGTAGATCTGGCATACGCGCACGTCGCGCCAGATCCGCTCGACCGGGTAGTCGGCGACGTAGCCGTAGCCGCCGTGGATCTGGATCGCATCGGAGCAGACGCGCTCGGCCATCTCGGAGGCGAACAGCTTGGCCATCGCCGCCTCCTTCAGGCACGGCCGGCCGGCGTCCTTCAGCGCCGCCGCGTGCCGCACCAGCTGGCGCGCGGCCTCGATCCGGGTGGCCATGTCGGCAAGGCGGAAGGACACTGCCTGGTGCTCGAAGATCGGCTGGCCGAACGCGACGCGTTCCTTCGCATAGGCGAGCGCCGCGTCGAACGCCGCGCGCGCCATGCCGACCGACTGCGAGGCGATGCCGATGCGCCCGCCCTCCAGGCCCGACAGCGCGATCCGGTAGCCCTGGCCTTCTTCGCCGATCAGGTTCGCTGCGGGCACGCGACAGTTCTCGAAGACGATCTGTGCGGTATCCGACGCGTGCTGGCCGGTTTTCTCCTCCAGCCGCGCCACCACGTATCCGGGCGTCGCGGTGGGCACGATGAAGGCCGAGATGCCGCGCTTGCCGGCGGCGCGGTCGGTCACCGCCATCACGATCGCCACGTCGCCGTGCTTGCCCGACGTGATGAACTGCTTGACGCCGTCGAGCACCCAGTGGTCGCCGTCGCGCGTCGCGGTGGTGCGCAACCCCGAAGCGTCGGAGCCGACCTGCGGCTCGGTGAGGCAGAACGCGCCCAGCATGCGCCCCGAGGCCAGCGGACGCAGCCATTGCTCCTTCTGCGCGTCGTTGCCCCACGCCATCAGGATCGAGCAGACCGGACAGTTGTTCACCGACACCACGGTAGAGGTCGCGCCGTCGCCGGCGGCGATCTCCTCGATCACCAGTGCGAGCGACTGGTAGTCGAGCCCGGCGCCATCCCAGCGCTCGGGCACGGCGATGCCGTAGCAGCCGAGCGCGGCCAGGCCGCGCAGCGCCTCGGCGGGGAAGATGGACTCGCGGTCCCAGCGCGCCGCGTGCGGCGCGATCTCGTTGCGCACGAATTCGCGCACCGCGTCGCGCGTCATCCGTTGGTCTTCGGTCAGCAGCATGGCCTCACCATGCGAGCGACTGCCCGCGGTAGTCGTAGAAGCCGCCGCCGGGCCAGGCGACCGCGTCGGCGATCACGCGCCGCATGCCGGCGACGCTCGCTGACACCTCGACTTCGGCGTTGGGTCCGCCCATGTCGGTGCGCACCCATCCCGGATGCAGCGTGAGCACGCGCACGCCTAGCGCGCCCAGTTCGACGTGCGCGAGCCTGGCCACCATGTTCTCGGCCGCCTTCGAGACGCGGTAGAGCATGCCGTGGCCCGCGCCGGTCGCGGAGATCGAGCCCATGCGGCTGGACATGAACGCCAGCGTGCCGCGCGCCGGCCCGAGCAGCGGCGCGAGCCGCGGCAGCAGCCGCATCGGCGCCAGCACGTTGGTGTGCATCACGAGGTCGAACTCTCCGTTCGTCGGCGGGTGCTGCGGGTTGCTGTTGCGCGGACCGTAGACGCCGGCGTTGACCACCGCGACGTCGACGCGCTCGCCTTCGAGCTGCCAGGCCAGCCCGGCCAGGTCGTCCGCGGCGAGCACGTCGAGCGCGAGCGTTTGCGCGCCGAGGTCGCGCAGGCGTACCCGGTCGGCCTCGGCCCGATGGGTGGCGTAGACGCTCCATCCGTCGGCGAGGTACTGCTTCGCGAACTCCAGGCCGAGGCCGCGCGAGGCCCCGAGGACCAGCGCGGTCGGCATCGTCAGAGCAGCTCGATCGCGACCGCGGTCGCCTCGCCGCCGCCGATGCACAGCGACGCGATGCCCTTCTTCGCGCCCTGCTTGCGCATCGCGCCGATCAGCGTGACGATCAGCCGCGCGCCGGATGCGCCGATCGGGTGGCCCAGCGCGACGGCGCCGCCGTGCACGTTGACCCGGTCGTGAGCGAGTCCGTGCTCCTTCATCGCCGCCATCGCGACCACCGCGAACGCCTCGTTGATCTCGTACAGGTCGACCGACTTCGTGCTCCAGCCGGTCTTCTCGTAGAGCTTCGCGATCGCGCCCACGGGCGCGGTGGTGAACCACTGCGGCTCCTGCGAATGCGTCGCGTGGCCGACCATCCGCGCCAGCGGCTTGCAGCCGAGCCGCTCGGCGGTGGACGCGCGCATCAGCACCAGCGCGGCCGCGCCGTCGGAAATCGACGAGGAGGTTGCGGCGGTGACCGTGCCGTCCTTGCGGAACGCGGGCTTGAGCGACGGGATCTTGTCGGGATTGGCCTTGAACGGCGATTCGTCCTTGCCGATCACCACGTCGCCCTTGCGCCCGGCGACCGTGACCGGCGCCATTTCCCATTCGAAGCTGCCGTCGCTGTTCGCGGCGACCGCCCGGCGCGTCGACTCGATCGCGTAGGCGTCCTGCTGCTCGCGGGTGAAGGTGTACTTCGCGGCGCAATCCTCGGCGAACTGGCCCATCGACTTGCCGCCGCCGTTGGGCGTCTTCTCGTAGGCGTCTTCCAGGCCGTCGAGCGCCATGTGGTCGAAGACGGTCGCGTGGCCGTAGCGGTAGCCGCCGCGGCCCTTGAGCATCAGGTAGGGCGCGTTGCTCATGCTCTCCATGCCGCCGGCCACGACCACGTCCTGGCTGCCGGTGACGAGCAGGTCGTGCGCGAACATCGCGGCCTTCATGCCCGAGCCGCAGACCTTGTTGATCGTGGTCGCGCCGGTGGAGCGCGGCAGGCCCGCGCCGAGCGTGGCCTGGCGCGCGGGCGCCTGGCCCTGGCCGGCGGGAAGCACGCAGCCCATGATCACTTCCTGGATCTGCTCGGGCTTCAGGCCCGCGCGCTCGACCGCTGCGCGGATCGCGATCGAGCCGAGCTGCTGGCCGGCGAGCCCGGAGAGTTCGCCCATCATCGCCCCGATGGGCGTGCGGGCTGCCGAAACGATGACGATGGGATCGCTCATGGAATCCTCCTGCTGGATGTTCGGAAAAGGGGGTGGCTCAAGGATGCGGGATCCGCGACGGCTTGTCGACGAAGAGGGCCTCTCATGCGGATTCGGTCGCGGCGGCTTGCGCCTCCAGCCGATGGCGGAAGCGCAGTGTTTCGGGATACGGGAACACGTCGTCGAGCACGCCCTCGCGGATGCGGCGCTGACGTTCCTGCCAATAGGCGGGGTCGAGCAGGTCGGCGTGGTGCCTCATGAACGGCTCGCGCACGCGCGGGTCGCCGAGCAGGAAGGTGCCGAACTCCTCGGGGAAGACGTCGTGCGGGCCCACCGAGTACCAGGGCTCGGCCGACATCTCGTCCTCGGGCGTGCGCGGCGGCGGAATGCGACGGAAGTTGCAGTCGGTGATGTAGGCGACCTCGTCGTAGTCGTAGAACACGACCCGGCCCTGGCGCGTGATGCCGAAGTTCTTCCACAGCATGTCGCCGGGAAACATGTTCGCCGCGACCATCTGCTTGATCGCGTCGCCGTACTCGACGATCGCGTGCTCGCGATGCGCGTCGTCGGCCTTCTCGAGGTAGATGTTCAGCGGCACCATGCGGCGCTCGATGTACAGGTGCCTGATGACGATCGTGTCGCCTTCCTCCTCGATCTGCGACGGTGCGAATTCGCGCAGTTCGGCCATCAGCCGGGCGTCGATGCGGTCTTTCGGGAACGGCACGCCGGAGTATTCCCAGGTGTCGGCCATGCGCCCGGCGCGATCGTGGAACTTCACCAGCTGGTACTGCGACTTGATGAACTCGCGGGTGACTTCCTTGCCGCGCTTGTCCATGATGACCTTGAACACGTACGGGAACGACGGCAGCGTGAACACCAGCATCACCAGCCCCTTGATGCCCGGGGCCACGACGAAGTGGTCGTGCGAGTACTTCAGGTGCTGCAGCAGGTCGCGGTAGAACAGCGTCTTGCCCTGCTTGTGGAACCCGAGCATCGTGTACAGCTCGGACTCCGGCTTCGTGGGCATCAGCGTCGTCAGGAAGCGCACGTACGACGACGGCACGTCCATGTCGACCATGAAGTACGCGCGCGCGAAGTTGAACAGTGCCTCGATCCGCTCGCTGCCGAACAGCACCGTGTCGAGGTACAGCCGGCCCTGCGAGTCGCGCAGGATCGGCACCGCGAACGGCAGCAGTTCGCCGTCGTTGACGAAGCGGCCGATCAGGTAGGCGCCCTTGTTGCGGAAGAACAGCGTGCGCAGCACCTGCAACTGGCAGTCGGCCGCATAGACGAAGCCGGGCGGGAAGTGCTCGCGTGCGGCAGCCTGCACCAGCGAAAGGTCGCGCTCGATGTCGACGAACGGACAGGCCAGGCCGAAGTCGATGATCATCTGCCGCAGCACCGGCCGCCAGCCGCCGGCGAGCGGGTAGTAGACGCGCCAGCTCGGCCGGTCGGCCTCGAGGTACTCGGTCGAGACTCCGGGGCGAACGAAGATGAAGCCGTTGTGGAAGTAGCTGCGGTGCAGGATCTTGCAGCACACCGAATTGAAGAAGGTCTCGGCGAGCTCGGGCTGGTGGTGGTCGGCCAGCAGCGCGACGTAGCTGCGCTTGACGCGCGGCCACAGCCAGTCGTCGGCCACGCGCTGGCCGCGCTGGCCGAGCGCGAACTCCGATTCGAGGCGCTCGACGGCTTCCTGCACGCGCTGGTCGTAGAAGGCGATGCGGTCGCGCGCAAGCCGCCGGATGCCGTGCCAGTCGCCGCGCTCGTAGCGCGCCTTGGCCTGCTGCGCGATGTAGCGCGTGAGCCCGAAGTGGCGATCGAAGCCTGCGAGGATCGCCTGGGCGATGATCGCGGGGCGATCGGCGCTGCGGTCGGGCGCGCTCTTGTCGGGACGCTGGTCCACGGGCTTCGCTACCTCGTCTCGGCGAACAGCTCGCGGCCGATCAGCATGCGGCGGATCTCCGAGGTGCCGGCGCCGATCTCGTAGAGCTTCGCGTCGCGCCACAGCCGGCCGGTCGGCGAGTCGTTGATGTAGCCGTTGCCGCCCAGGCACTGGATCGCCTCGCCGGCCATCCAGGTGGCCTTCTCGGCCGAGAACAGGATCGCGCCGGCTGCATCCTTGCGCAGGCTGCGCACGTCGACCAGCCCGGCGCGCGAGCGGTCGCACTGCCGGCCGACTTCGTAGACGTAGGCGCGCGTGGCCATCATCGTCGAATACATGTCGGCGAGCTTGCCCTGCATCAGCTGGAACTCGCCGATCGGCTGGCCGAACTGCTTGCGCTCGTGCACGTAGGGGACCACCACGTCCATGCAGGCGGACATGATGCCCAGCGGCCCGCCCGAGAGCACCGCGCGCTCGAAGTCCAGGCCGCTCATCAGCACGTTGACGCCGCGGCCCAGGCCGCCGAGCACGTTCTGCGCCGGCACTTCACAGTCCTGGAACACCAGCTCGCCGGTGTGGCTGCCGCGCATGCCGAGCTTGTCGAGCTTCTGCGCGACCGAGAATCCCTCGAGCCCCTTCTCCACGATGAACGCGGTCATCCCGCGCGGACCGGCCTCGACGTCGTTCTTCGCGTAGACGACCAGCACGTCGGCGTCGGGGCCGTTGGTGATCCACATCTTGGTGCCGTTCAGGATCCAGCGATCGCCGCGGAACTCGGCGCGCAGCTTCATCGACACCACGTCGGAGCCGGCGTTGGGCTCGGACATCGCCAGCGCGCCGACCCATTCGCCCGAGACCAGCTTCGGCAGGTACTTGCGCTTCTGCTCGTCGGTGCCGTTGCGGTGGATCTGGTTCACGCACAGGTTCGAGTGCGCGCCATAGGACAGGCCCACGGAGGCCGAGCCGCGCGAGATCTCCTCCATCGCCACGATGTGCGCCAGGTAGCCCATGTTCGTGCCGCCGTACTCCTCGGAGACGGTCATGCCGAGCACACCGAGATCGCCGAGCTTGCGCCACAGGTCCATCGGGAACTGGTCGCTGCGGTCGATCTCGTACGCGCGCGGCGTGATCTCCTTCGCGGTGAACTGCTGCAGCGAGTCGCGCAGCATCGCGATGTCCTCGCCGAGATCGAACTGGAGGCCGGGAATCGTCACCATCGCGAGGTTCTCCTGCGTGAATCCGTTGTTGCGTCCGTGCTCAGTCGACGACGGCGGGCGCCAGGCAGTTCAGCTTGTACTCGATCGTCAGGATACCGGTACCCGCCGGCATCACGGTCATCGCCGGCTGCCGGCCGAAGCTCGTGCGTACACGCTCTTCGAAGCCCGGTTCGGTGGGCATTTCGGGGGCGGATCGGGACATCGCGGGCGCTCCGGCGGGAAGGATCTCGGTATCCGGGCGTAGTTTACGTTAACGTCAACGTCAATCAACCGGAGCGGCGTGCCTCGAGCATCGTCCGGGCGCGCGCCTCATGCGCCTCGATCTCGGCCAGCGTCTCCTGCAGGTCGGCCAGCTGCAGCGCCAACGTCTCTCGATGCCGGGTGAGCACCGCCAGGAAGCGCTCGAGTTGCGCGGCGGTGTCCGACGGCGACTCGTACATGTCGACCAGGTCGCGGATCTCGGACAGCGAGAGCCCGAGCCGCTTGCCGCGCAGCGTGAGCTTCAGCCGCGTGCGGTCGCGCTGCGAGTAGACGCGCTGGCGGCCGCCGGCGCCGGCGCGCTTCGGTGCGAGCAGGCCCTGGTCTTCGTAGAAGCGGATGGTTCGCGGCGTGACGTCGAATTCGCGCGCCAGTTCGCTGATCGAGAAGGTCGGCATGCGCGCATCTTCAGGCACAGTTTACGTAAACGTCAATTCGCGAACACACCGAGCCCGTCGAGTCGTGCATCGACCTGCGCCGCCCAGCCGCGATTGGCGGCGGGGCTGGCCGGGCTCGGGTGCAGGATCTGGTCGATGCGCAGGCCGCTGGCGTTGCCGAGCGCCGCCTGGATCCGCTTCATCGCGTAGGCCCCGACGCCGATCGCCCATTCGGGCCGAAGCGCGGCGATCGCCGCGCGCAGGTGCGCGTCGCAGGCATCCTGCAGCGGCCGCAACTCGGCCGCCGGCAGCTTCTCGGGCGTGAAATTGCGCCCGCTCGCTTCGAGGAACACCAGCGGGCAGTAGTTGACCACGAAGCACTGCTCGAAGAACGCCGGGGCGCTGCCGAAACGCGCGGCCGCCCAGCCCCACAGGCGCTTGCCGCTCACTTCCGAGCGGCGGCACGCGAAGCCTTCGATCGGGCGTTTCGGGTGCTCGTCGGCAGGGCGCCGCACCGGCGCCTGCACGCCCATCCAGTCGCGCACCGCGGCGACTTCGCCGAACGGCACGCCGGTCTGCATCATGCCGAACGGCCCCGGATTCATGCCGACGAACACCACCCGCTTGCGCCCCGTGCCATAGCGGCGCAGCCAGGCTTCGTGCGGCGCCCAGGCGTAGTCGAGCGGGTTGTAGACGTGCGCGACCGGCGGGCCGAAGTGCAGGGTCGAGACGGCTTTCGACAGTTCGCGGGCGGCCTGGATCAGGGGGGAGGGCATTGCTGGGGGAAGCAGGGAGAAGGGAAAAGAAAGGGGCGCGGGTATGTTGCCGCGCCCCATGAGCCGCGAGTGGCGGCTGCCCTTCCTCGGGCGTGCCGGTCCGGGGGCGCGCCGCGCATCGCTTCGATGCCCGGCGCTTCTGCAACCGGCCCGCCGTCGGAGCCGTCGGCATCGGCGCATCGCCTGCGCGCTTCGATGCCTTTCCCGACGAAGGCTAGCCCGGAGGGCGCCGGCCGGTCAAGGCCGGCGCGGCGGCCGGATTGCGACTCCGGCGGCGGCGCCCGCTCGATTCAACTCCGGCGGACTCCCAGCCGTTCGAGACCCGGGTATTCGTTGCGGCGGATCGCGTACTTGCGCGCGTGCGCGCTCCACGATTCGCCGGCGCGCAGCGCATCGACCACCGCCGCGGCGTCGGTGATCCAGCTGCCTCCGAACAGGGTGACGCCGCGCCGGAACAGCGGATCGGGCAGGCAGCCGGCACCGGGGCCGATCATCGCCAGGCGCTCGGCGCCGGTGCAATGGCCGAGGATGCGGTCGGCGGTGCCGTTCAGCAGGACCGAACTGGTGCACAGCACCTTGTTGCACGAACTGAGTTCCGCGGCGTCGAGGGTGACGCGGTAGCCCTCGTGCTCGCCGACGAGGTCTTCACGCAACTCGATCACCGTGACGCGCGCGCCGGCCTCGGTGCAGCGCCCGAGCAGCGGTCCGAACAGGCCGACCATGCCGACGTGGTCGCCGGCGCGCGGACCGAGCTCGCCGATCGAATCGGCGCTGCCGGGCGCGACGTAGCCGATGCGGTCGAAGACGCAGCGGGTCAACGCGTTGATCGCCGCCATGCCGAGCGTGCGCCCGACGGCGTCCTCGCGCGCGTAGCCGCGCGCGAGCTGCAGCGCGTCGACGCCGGCCAGTGCCGAGTGGGCCTCGCTCGCCCCCAACTGCGCCCAGGTGTCGCCGAGCAGCACGAACGCGAGGCCCAGCGTGCCGTCTTCGAGCTCGAGCGCGCAGAACTCTCCGCGCCGGGTGTCGAGCGTTTCGGGTCGCGGCCGGTGCAGCGCGCGGACCCGCGGAAACGGTATGGCCGTCGCGCAGCCTTCGAGCAGCGCGATCAGTTCGGCGGCGATGGTCGATCCGGGGTTCATCGGCAAGGGGCTCGCGCGGGAAACGATCGATGCGTGGATGCGGCCGCAGGGGGGCTCAGGGACGCATCCGGGCTGCCATGATGCGCGCATAGCCGTCCGGTGTCAGCCGCGACAGCCACCAGGCGAGCCGCGCGGTGGCGCCCGGCAGCAGCAGCCGTTGCTCGCGGCGCGCCGCCTCGTAGACCCGATCGGCGATGGCCTCGGGCGTCGCGGGCCTGCCGACGACCGCCTTCGCGCCGCGAAAGGGCCTGCCCTCGGGGTCGAGCGCATGGCGGTCGATGTCGGTGGCGATGAACGACGGGCAGGCGAGCATCACGCGCACGCCGGCAGCCGACACCTCGCTGCGCAGGCTGTCGAAGAAGCCGTGCAGCGCGTGCTTGCTGGCCGCGTAGCCGGTGCGGCCGAGCAGCGGCGCGAAGCCGGCCACGCTCGAGATCGCCACGATCATGCCGCGGCGCGCGAGCAACTGGGGCAGCGCCGCATGCGTGCAATGCATCGCGCCCAGGAAGTTGACCGCCATCACGCGGCGGATCACCTCGGGGCGCGTGCGCGCGAATTCGCCGTGATGCGAGATGCCGGCGTTGCAGATCAGCAGGTCGACGCCACCGAACCCGGCAGCGCCGGCTTCGATCGCCCGCCGGCAGGCCGCTTCGTCGGCGACGTCGCAGGCGAACCCGGCCGCGGCGATGCCGGCGGCGTGCAGCGCGGCCACGCTGCGCCCGAGCGCGGCCTCGTCGAGGTCGAGTGCGACGATGCGCGAGCCCGCGCGCCCGAAACGCTCGCACAGCGCGCGCCCGAGTCCGGCCGCCGCGCCGCTGACGACGACCGTGGCCCCGGCGAACTCGCGCAGGCTCACTTCCGGGGGCCGCGCGCGTGCATCCACACCTCGAAGGCCTGCTCCGAGGTCAGGCGCGGCGCATAGCCGAAGTCGTGCTTGAGCCGCGTGTTGTCGAGCACCGGCCGGTAGCGCAGGAAGCGCACCTGCTCGGGCCCGTATTGCGTGAGCCCGAGCCGCCTCAGCAGCGCGAGCGCGGCCTGCAGCAGCGAGGGCGGCAGCACGATGCAGCGCTTGCCGAGGCGCTCGGCGATCTGCCCGACGCTGAGCGCGCCGTCGCCGGCGAGGTTGTAGACGCCGTCGGGCGCGCCGTCGATCGCATGCAGGATCGCGCCGACCACGTCCCGGTCCCAGACGAAGACGAACGGGCTGTCCGAGCCGCGGATCGCGATCAGCCAGGCCTTCTCGAACAGGTCGGTGATCTGGTTGCGGGTGGTCTCGCCGAGGATCGTGCCGATGCGGAACACCACCTGGCCCAGTTCCGGGTGCTCGACGCGGTGACGGGCGAGCATCTCCTCGACCAGCCGCTTGTGGCGCGCATAGGCGAACTCGTCGTTGCCGCGCAGCGGCTGCTCTTCGGTGATCCACGCGGGGTTGTCGGCGTGGTAGCCGTAGGCGGCGCCGCTCGAGCTGACGACGATGCGCCCGACGCCTGCAGCCAGGCAGGCGTCGAGCACGTTGCGCGTGCCGAGCACGTCGACCGAGTACTCGTGTTCGCGGGTGCTGTCGGGACCCGGCGTGACGATCGAAGCGAGATGGACGACCACGTCGCAGCCGCGCATCGCCTCGGCGAGTTCGGGCGACCGCACGTCGGCAATCAGGTAGCGCACGCCGGGTACCTGGCGCCCGGGCGGGCATTCGCGCACGTCGGTCGCGACCACGCCGGTGCCGGTGGCGGCGAGCGCGGCCACCAGCTGGCTGCCCAGGTAGCCGCCGGCGCCGGTGACGAAGACGCGCGCGGCGCTCATGCGGCCAATATCGGCGGCGGCCTGCGGCGCCACCAGGTCGCGAGCCCGAGACCGGTGAGGATGTGCCAGATGCCCCACCAGGCCGCGACGATCGCCATGCCGCCCATGCCGCCGAAGAAATTGAAGACGAGGATCAGCCCGAAGCCCGAGTTCTGGATGCCGACCTCGATCGCGGTGGCGCGGCAATCGGGCTCGGACAGGCCGGCGAGGCGTCCGCTCCAGTAGCCGCCCAGCAGGCCGAGCCCGTTCATCAGGAACACCACGAGCACGACGCGGCCGACGTAGTCGATGAAGTACGTCCAGTTGCCCGCGAGCGCGCCGAGCACGAACACGCCGAAGAACAGCAGCGAGAGGATCTTCGCCGGCCGATGGGCACGTGCGGCCACGTTCGGAAACCAGTGCGCCACGCCCATGCCCAGTGCCGCCGGGATGCCGAGCAGGAAGACGATCGTGACGAGCACGTCAAGCGGGTTCAGGGCCACTTCGGTGAGGATGCGCGCGGTGTCGGGGTTGAGGCTCCCCCAGAACGCGAGGTTGAACGGTGTGAAGACCAGCGACGCGACCGTCGAGATCGAGGTCATCGTGATCGACAGCGCGGTGTTGCCGCGCGCGAAGTGGGTCAGGAAGTTCGAGATGTTGCCCCCGGGACACGCGGCCACCAGGATCAGCCCGAGCGCAATGCTCGGCGCCGGCTCGAGCACCATGCCGATGGCCCAGCCTGCCGCCGGCAGCAGCAGGAACTGCCCCAGCATGCCGATGAGCGTCGCGCGCGGCGCAGAGGTGACGGCCCTGAAGTCGGACACTTTCATGTCGAGCGCCACGCCGAACAGCACCAGCGCGAGGATGCCGTTGAGAACCGCGAGCGACTGCGGGCTGAAGTTCAGGCGTACGAGGTCGATTTCGCTCATCGATCGCGGCTCAGCGGCCTTTCGGCTCTTCGTGCATCTTCTTGAAGTGGAGCAGGCCCGGGGCCCACATGTGCCTGACCGGGTCGACGTCGACGTGAATGACCGCGCAATTGCCCGACGCGATCGCGCGCTCGAGCGCTGCCCGCAGCTGCCGCGGGTCGGCGACGCGCTCGCCGTGCGCGCCCATCGCCTGGGCCATGCGGTCGAATTCGATCTCGCCGAGATCGGCCTTGATGGTCTCTTCGGGGCCGAGCGACTTCATGATCATCGTCTTCAGCGGCTTGAGCATGAACTGCTGGTTCATCTTGACCATGCCCCACTGCCGGTCGCAGAGCACGAGGTAGATCACCTGCAGGCGGTTGCGCACCGCGGTCTCGATCTCCTGCGGATGAAAGCCCATCGCGCCGTCGCCGATGATGCAGCACACCGGGCGTCCGGGGCGTGCCGCCGCGGCCCCGAGCGCCTGCGCGACGCCGGCGCCCAGCATGCCGAACTTGAAGGTGGACAGCAGCGTGTTCGGCTGCCTGGCCTGCCAGTGGAACATCGTCCAGACCGCCGCGTTGCCGCCGTCGGCCACCAGCACGGTGTCGTCGGGAAACACTTCGCGGCAGGTGTGGGCCACGTGCGCCGGGTTCATCGGCACCGAGAAGTCGGCGAGTGCCTTGTCCCAGCGCGCGCGGTCGTCGCGCATCGTTTTTGCATAGCGCTCGATGCGCGCGCGCCGCTCGTCGAGCCGGATCTCGTCGCGCCGGCGTTCGAGCTCGTCGGCCAGCTGTTCGAGGAACGAGCGCGCGTCGGCGACGATCGCGAGGTCGACCGGCCGGTTCATGCCCAGCGCCTCGCCATCCGCGTCGACCTGGATCGTCTTCTGCTCGGCCGCGTCGCGCCAGTACGGCGGCTTGCCCCACCAGTCGGTCTCGCCGACGCGCGAGCCGACGATCAGCATCGCGTCGGCTTCGTTGCGCACCTTCTGGTTCAACTCGATGTGCACCATCGGGATCGCCAGCGCCGAGGATTCCGGCAGCGCGCCGCGGGCGGCCCAGCTGGTCGTGACCGGCGCCTGCAGCGCCTCCGCCACGCGCTGAAGCGCGTCGTACGCGGCTGCGTGGACGACGCCGCTGCCCACGTGGATCGCCGGCGCCTGCGCCTGCACCAGCCACTGCGCCGCGCCGGCCACCTGCGCGGGCGCGGCCGGCAGCGGATCGACGCGGCGATAGCGATGCGGCTCCTGCAGCGGCGCTCCGGCATCCTTGAACTTGCCGTTCATGATGCTCTCGGGCACGTCGACGTGAACCACGCCGGGGCGGCCCTCCCAGCTGCGGCGCAGCGCCCTGCGCACGATCTCGCCGATGCGCTCGAACGCGGGCACCGCCACGCTCGACTTGGCCATCCGCGCGATCACGCCGGTCTGGTCGAAGTTCTGGTAGGCGCCCGGGCGCTCGGCGCCGGCGATGCCGATGCGCCGCGCGCTGGTGATCGCGAGCACCCGGTTGCCCTCGGCCTGCTCGACCACCAGTCCCGGCAGCAGGTTGGCGACGCCGGGCCCGTTGCTGGCCATGCACACGCCCAGCCGGCCCGTGAGCCGCGCATAGGCGCCCGCCATGTGCGCGGCGCTGGTCTCGTGGCGCGGCGTGACGATCTCGATGCCCAGCCGGTGCAGCGCCGAGTAGAAGCCGAAATACGTGCCGTCGATGATGCCGAAAACTTTCTCGACCCCTTCCTTCTGAAGCATGCGCGCGATCAGTTCGCCGCCGCTGATTTCGGACATCGTGTCTCCCGGTCTGCGTTCAATCGATCACCAGTTCGCGGCGCACGCAGCGCACGTCGATCTCGAATTCGAGGCCTTCGACCGGCGGGCGGCAGACGTGCCAGTCGATGCCGAGCCGGGCCAGGCCGCGCGGCGCGAACTGGCCCGGCACCAGCGCGCCGATGTCGTGCGCGCTGTAGACCTGGACCGCAGTCACCGCGTTCCAGTCGCCGCCGAGCGCGGCGGTGTTGCGCTGCAGGCCGTCGAGCACGAAGGCCGCCTTGCGTGCCAGCCCGGCCGGCGAGGTGTCGCGGTATGCGACGATGCCGTCGGGAAACGGCGTGCCCTGCTCCCACTCGGCGTAGCCGGCGATCACGAAGCTGCGCGGGCCGGGCGCATCGGCCGCGTGGTCGGAGGTGGTCAGGAAGCCGGCGTGGGCGGCACCGGTGGGCACCGTGTAGCTGAACGCATGAAAGACGGGCTGCGCCGGCGCGTCGTGCACCGGGCAGACGTTGCTGCGCGCCACCGGATTCAGCTCGTTGCGATACAGGCCCCAGCGCTCGAGCACCTCGACCCAGCCGGCGTTGAACTCGCCGAAGCCCGCCAGCCCCACCGGCTCGGGCGAGCGCAGCTCGGCCGCGCACAGCGCGGTGAGCGGGCGATGACGCTCGCGAAGGTGTGCGCCGATCGCCTCGAAACCCTCGGCGATCGGCAACGCGCGCGCGAACCGTGCCCGCACGATCTCGAAGCCCGGCAGCGCGATCACGCCGGCGGAGAAGGCCCGCCCGCCCTCCAGGAAGGCGTAGTCCGCGCCGGCGGAATTGTGTATGGTGGCCACCTTTGCTTCCTCGGTCACAAGGGTCCGGTCGGGCGACTATGCGCGACGCGGCCGGCCCGCGCAAGCATCCGGGTCAGGTCATGAGTCAGATCCCCGCAACGATGGAATTCGTCGATCACGGCGCCGGCGGCGCGCCGTCGGTCCTGCGAGCCGGCCGCATGCCGGTGCCCGCGCCCGCGGCCGGCGAAGTGCTGATCCGCGTGGCCTGGGCCGGCGTCAACCGGCCCGACGTCGCGCAGCGGCAGGGACGCTATCCGCCGCCGCCCGGCGCCTCCCCGGTGATCGGCCTCGAGGTGTCGGGGCACGTCGTGGCGCTGGGCGAGGGCGTCAGCGAACCGAAGATCGGCGACGCGGTCTGTGCGCTCACCAACGGCGGCGGCTATGCCGAATACGCGGTGGCGCCTGCCGGACAGGCACTGCCGGTGCCGCAGGGCCTGTCACTGCTGCAGGCCGCGGCGCTGCCCGAGAACTTCTTCACCGTCTGGACCAACGTGTTCGAGCGCGGCCGGCTCGCGGCCGGCGAGACCTTCCTGGTGCATGGCGGCTCGTCGGGGATCGGGCTGACGGCGATCCAGCTGGCGCACGCGCGCGGCGCCACCGTCTACGCCACGGTGGGTGGCCCCGAGAAGGCGGCGGTGTGCGAGCGGCTCGGCGCCAGCGCGGCGATCGACTACCGCCGCGAGGATTTCGTCGAGCGCATCGCCTCGCTCACCGGTCGGCGCGGCGTCGACCTGATCCTCGACATGGTGGGCGGCGATTACATCGCGCGCAATTTCAAGGCGCTTGCGATCGAGGGCCGCCTGGTGCAGATCGCGTTCCTGAACGGGCCGAAGGCGGAGATCGACTGCACGCCGCTGATGGTCAAGCGCCTCACCTGGACCGGCTCGACGCTGCGCCCGCGCAGCGCGGCCGACAAGGCGCGGATCGCCGCGCAATTGCGCGAGCAGGCCTGGCCGCTTCTCGCCTCGGGCAAGGTGCAGCCGGTGATCCACGAGACCTTCGCGCTGGCCGACGCGGCGCGCGCGCACGAGCTGATGGAGTCGTCGCGGCACATCGGCAAGATCATGTTGCGCGTGGCCGGCGAATGAGGCCGCGGCGCGCCTGGCTCAGGTCTGCACCAGCTTGCGCTGACGGCTGATCGCCATCAGCAGCCCCGCGCCGAAGCCGAGCGTGACCATCGCGGTGCCGCCGTACGACATCAGCGGCAGCGGCACGCCGACCACCGGCAGGATGCCCGACACCATGCCGATGTTCACGAACGCGTAGGTGAAGAAGATCAGCGTGATCGAGCCGGCGAGCAGCCGCGCGAAGATGTTCGCGCCGTTGGCGGCGATCACCAGCCCGCGGCCGATCAGCAGCAGGTAGACCGTCAGCAGCACCAGGTTGCCGACGAGCCCGAATTCCTCCGAGAACACGGCGAAGATGAAGTCGGTGGTGCGTTCGGGAATGAACTCGAGGTGCGCCTGCGTTCCGGCGGTCCAGCCCTTGCCCCAGATGCCGCCAGAGCCGACCGCGATCGTCGACTGGATCACGTGGAAGCCCTTGCCCAGCGGATCGGAGGACGGGTCGATCATCATCAGGATGCGGTGCCGCTGGTAGTCGTGCATGGCCGACCACAGCACCGGCATCGCCGCGAGGCCGGCGACGAGGCCGCCGGCGATCACCTTCCAGCTCAGTCCGGCGAAGAAGATCGCGTAGACCCCGGCGGCCGAGACCAGCAGTGCGGTGCCCAGGTCGGGCTGGCGGGCGATCAGCCAGACCGGAAGCGCGAGCAGCACGCCAGCCACGACGAAGTCGGCCCAGCCGCGGGCGCCTTCGCGCTGCTGGAAGTACCAGGCGAGCATCAGCGGCATCGCGATCTTCATCAGCTCCGACGGCTGGATGCGCGTGACGCCGAGGTCGAGCCAGCGCCGCGCGCCTTTCGAGATGTCGCCGAACAGCGCCACCGCCACCAGCAACGCCAGGCCGAACAGGTAGAGCGGCACCGCCGAGCGCTGGACCCAGCGCAGCGGCAGGCTCGCGGCGATCCACATGACCGCGAAGGCGATCAGCAGGTTGCGGCCGTGGTCCGCCAGGCGCCCGTCGAAATCGAGCGCGGCCGAGTACATGTTCACGAGGCTCAGCGCTGCGAGCAGCGCCAGGGCCAGCAACAGCGGCCCGTCGAACACCAGCACGCGCGGGCGCAGGCGCTGCCACAGCGACGGCTGCTCGTGGATCACGGCTTCGGCTCCGGTTCCGCGACCTGCTCGGGCTCGACGCTTTCCGGCACGTCGCGCAGCTCGGCTTCGTCGAGCAGCCGGGGCAGCAGGTCCTCGGGCACCTCGCTCGGCAGCTTGCCGAGCAGGTAGAAGTCGAACAGCTTGCGCGCGATCGGCGCAGCCGCCTGCGCGCCGAAGCCGCCGTTCTCGACGATGATCGCCACCGCGATCTTCGGGTCGTCGACCGGCGCGAAGGCCATGAACAGCGAGTGGTCGCGGTGGCGTTCGGCGATGCGCCTGGCGTCGTAGCGCTCGCCCTGCTTGATGCCGATCACCTGCGCGGTTCCGGTCTTGCCTGCCGCGACGTATCCGGTGTTGGCGAACGCGATGCGCCCCGTTCCGAAGCGGTTGACGTCGACCAGCGCGCTCTTGACCAGATCGAGGTAGTCGCGCCGCAGGTCGATGCGGTAGCTCTCGGAGGGCACGGTGCGCTGCCGCTTGTGCGTCATCGGATCCTCGATGGCCTGCACCACGTGCGGCCGCATCACGATGCCGTCGTTGGCCAGCGTGGCCGTCGCGTGCGCGAGCTGCAGGATCGTGAACGAGTTGTAGCCCTGGCCGATGCCGATCGACGGCGTCTCGCCCGGAAACCACTTCTGCTTGAAGCGCTTGAACTTCCATTGCGAGGACGGCAGCACGCCGGTGTTCTCGTGCTCGAGGTCGATGCCGGTGAGCTGGCCGAAGCCCCACGGCTTCATGAAGTCGTGGATCCGGTCGACGCCCATGTCGTAGGCGACCTTGTAGTAATAGGTGTCGCTGGAGACGACGATCGACTTGCGCAGGTCGACGATGCCGTTGCCCGACGGCCTGGAGTCGCGAAACCGGTGGTTGCCGAGCTGGAAATATCCGGGGTCGGAGATCGTGTCCTGCGGCGTGCGCGTACCGGACATCAGCGCCGCCAGTGCCATGAACGGCTTGTAGGTGGAACCGGGCGGATAGGTGCCGCGCAGCGGCCGGTTCATCAGCGGCTTGTCGGGATCCTCGTTCAGCGCTTGCCAGGTCTGCGAGTCGACGCCGTCGACGAACAGGTTGGGGTCGAACGACGGACGCGAGACGAAGGCCAGCACGTCGCCGGTCTTCGGTTCGATCGCCACCAGGGCGCCGCGCCGTGCGCCGTAGAGTTCCTCGGCGAGTTTCTGCAGGCGGATGTCGATCGACAGCACCAGGTTCGAGCCGGGCACGGGCGGCCGGCGCGACAGCCTGCGCACGATGCGCCCGCCGGCCGACACCTCGACCTCCTCGAAGCCGACCCGGCCGTGCAGCGCCGATTCGTACGAGGCCTCGACGCCGATCTTGCCGATGTGGGTCGAGCCCGCATAGTTCGACAGCAGCTCCTGGTCCTCGAGCCGGCGCTTGTCGTCCGGGGAGATGCGACCGATGTGCCCGATCACGTGCGCGGCGGTCTCGCCGAGCGGGTAGTTCCGGAACAGCCGCGCGCTGATCTCCACGCCGGGAAAGCGGAAGCGGTTCGCCGCCAGGCGCGCGACCTCCTCGTCGGTGAGCCGCACCTTCAGCGGCACGCTGTCGGAGCTGCGCGAGTCCTCGAGCAGCCGGCGGAAGCGCTGCCGGTCGCGCGCGGTGATCTCGACGACGCCGGAGAGCGCGGCGATCGTGTCCTCGAGCCGGCCCACCCGCTTGGGCGAGATCTCCAGCGTGTAGGCCGACACGTTCTCGGCGAGCAGCACGCCGTTGCGATCGAAGATCAGGCCGCGCGCAGGCGGCGCCGGGACCAGTGCGATGCGGTTGTCCTCGGCCTGCGCGTGGAAGTCGGCATAGCGGTAGACCTGCAGGTAGACGAAGCGCCCGACCAGCAGGCCGAAGCAGGTCAGCACCAGCCCCATCGCAATCGCCAGCCGCAGCCGCAGCCGGTACAGGTCGCGCTCGGTGTCGCGGACTTCGACCATCTCGCAGTCGGATCAGTACGTCTCAGATCGGCCGGTTCTCGTCGCGGTCGACGGCGCGCCGCTGCGGCGCCAGCAGCAGCCAGTGCGCCACCGGCCACAACAGCGTGCAGCTGAAGCTCTGCAGGAACCACGACCAGCCGGGGAAGCCTGCGCCGACGGCCATGCGCACCACGAGCAGCACCAGTTGCGTGACCAGGAACAGCGGAAGCACGTGGGCCATCTGGCCGGGCAGGCGGAACCACGGTACCCGCCGGTGCAGGCTCAGCGCTCCGTACGACAGCAGCGTGTAGGCCAGTGCATGCTCGCCGAGCAGGGCTGCGTCGTGCACGTCCATCAGCAGCCCGAACAGGAACGCGATGCCGATCCCGACCATTCTCGGTTGGTGGATGTTCCAGAATACCAGCACCAGCGCGAGGAGGTCGGGTACGCCGGTCGCGCGTCCCCATGGCAGCACGTTGAGCAGGAACGCCGAGGCGATCGTGAACGTGATGAACGCCCGGTTCGCCGGAAGCAGCAGGTAGTGCGGACGCATCTGCATGGCGTCAGCCCCCGCGACGCCGCCGGCGCGACTCGCCAGCCGGCTCCTCGGGCGGCGGTGCCGCTTGCGCCGGCGGTTCGGCCAGCAGGATCAGCAGCAGCCGGGTGCGCTCGGCGTGCGCCGCCGGTTCGACCACCACGCGCACGAATGCCGACGAACCGGTTTCCACCGAGCGCACCGTACCCACCGGCAAGCCCGGAGGGAACAGCCCGTCCAGCCCGGAGGTGACCAACTGGTCTCCCTCGCGCACGTCGGCGCTGGTGCGCAGGTAGCGCAATTCGATCGTCCCGTCGGGCGAGCCGCCGAAGGCGACCGAGCGCTCGCCGGTGCGGCGGATCTCCACCGGGATCGTCGACCTGCGGTCGGTGATCAGCGTGACTTCGCTCGACAGCGGGTAGACCCGCGTGACCTGGCCGACGACGCCCGAGGCGTCGATGACCGGCTGGCCGGCGATCACGCCGCTTTGCTGTCCCTTGTCGAGCACCAGCTTTCGCGAGAACGAGTCGCGCGCGTCGTAGAGCACCTCGGCCACCGCCGAACGGATCGCGGTGCGCTCGCGCATCGCCAGCAGCTGGCGCAGTTGCTGGTTCTCGGCCACCAGTTGCTCGGTCTGCAGCAGCGCGTTGGCGTTGGCCGCCTCGAGGCGGCGCAGCTCGGCGTTCTCGGCGCGCAGCCGGCCGACCTCGGCCAGGTATTCGGCGCCCACCCCGATCACGTCGCGCGGCACCAGCAGCGTGCGCTGCACCGGATACAGCACCGTCGCGATGCCCTGGCGCAGGCGTCCGAGCACTTCGAGCCTGGAGTCGACGACGAGCAGCGCGATTGCGAGCAGCGAGAAGAACAGCAGCCGGGCGTTGGCGGACGGGCCTTGCTTGAAGAACGGCGGCGGGCTGTGGTCCACTCCGGGAAAGCCTCGCGGACGCTACGAGGGCCTGCGGGCAGGCCCTACTCGCTGGTGAAGATGGTGCCGAGTTTTTCCATGCGCTCGAGAGCCATGCCGCAGCCGCGCACGACGCAGGTCAGCGGGTCTTCGGCCACCAGCACCGGAAGGCCGGTCTCCTCGATCAGCAGGCGGTCGAGGTCGCGCAGCAGCGCGCCCCCGCCGGTGAGCATGATGCCGCGCTCGGTGATGTCGGCGCCCAGCTCGGGCGGCGTCTGCTCGAGGCCGATCTTCACCGCCGAGACGATCTGGTTCAGCGGATCGGTGAGCGCCTCGAGGATCTCGTTCGACGTGATCGTGAAGCTGCGCGGGATGCCCTCGGAGAGGTTGCGGCCCTTCACTTCCATCTCGCGGATCTCGGAGCCGGGGAACGCCGAGCCGATCTGGTTTTTGATCGCTTCGGCGGTCGGCTCGCCGATCAGCATGCCGTAGTTGCGGCGGATGTAGTTGATGATCGCCTCGTCGAACTTGTCGCCGCCGACGCGCACCGAACCCTTGTAGACCATGCCGCCGAGAGAGATCACGCCGACCTCGGTGGTGCCGCCGCCGATGTCGACGACCATCGAGCCGGCGGCTTCCGACACCGGCAGCCCGGCGCCGATCGCCGCGGCCATCGGCTCCTCGATCAGGAACACCTGCGAAGCGCCCGCGCCGAGCGCCGATTCGCGGATCGCGCGGCGCTCGACCTGCGTGGAGCCGCAGGGCACGCAGATGATGATGCGCGGGCTCGGCGAGAACAGCCGCGACTCGTGCACCATCTTGATGAACTGCTTGAGCATCTGCTCGGTGACGGTGAAGTCGGCGATCACGCCGTCCTTCATCGGGCGGATCGCCTCGATGTTGCCGGGCACCCGGCCGAGCATCTGCTTGGCCTCGGAACCCACCGCGGCGATCGTGCGCTTGCCGTTGGGGCCGCCTTCCTGGCGGATCGCGACCACCGACGGCTCGTTCAGCACGATGCCCTTGCCACGCACGTAGATCAGCGTGTTGGCCGTGCCGAGGTCGATCGCCAGGTCGGTGGAGAAATATTTGCGCAAGAAACCGAGCATTTCGCTTCCGTGCAGTGTCGAAGGTTTCGCTCGTACGCGGCGAACGATCGTGCCGTCTCCTTGGCGAGCCCGGGTGCGACGGCCGTCCTGCTGCAGCGCAAAAGACTTCTAAATTGGCGGTGAATGATACCGTATAATTCCTTGCAAACACGGCGGTTTTCTGTCGCATCGACCGTCGATCCGGAAGCTTCGCGGCGCCTGCCGCGCAATCGTCTTCCCGACCGTTCCACCCGCATCGATCCATGTCCCTGACCCTCGACGACGTCAAGCGCATCGCGATGCTCGCCCGCATCGGCCTGGGCGAGGAGGAGGCCGCGCGCACGCTGACCCAGCTCGAGGCGGTGTTCGGGCTGATCGAGCGGCTGCAGTCGGTCGATACCCGGGGGGTCGAGCCGATGACGCATCCGGGCGAGATGAGCCTGCGGCTTCGCGACGACGTGGCCGACGAGCCGCAGCGGCGCGACGAATACCAGGCGGCGGCGCCCAGCGTGGAGCGCGGCCTGTACCTGGTGCCGCGCGTGATCGAATGAGCAGCCGATGAGCGGCGCACCCGATTCGCTGCGCGCGCTGGCCGCGCTGCTCGAGCGCGGCGAGGCGTCGGCGCTCGAGCTTGCCGAAGAGCGGCTGGCGCGCATCGCGGCCAGCGACCTGAACGCGTTCATCGACGTGCAGCCCGAGCTCACCCGCGCGCAGGCGCGCGAGGCCGATGCGCGGCGCGCGCGCGGCGAACGCGGCGCGCTGCTCGGCGTGCCGATCGCGCACAAGGACATCTTCGTCACGCGTGGATGGCGCTCGACCGCGGGCTCGAAGATGCTCGAGCATTACGTGAGCCCCTTCGATGCCGCGGTGGTCGAGCGCCTGGCGGCGGCCGGCACGGTGTGCCTGGGCAAGACCAACTGCGACGAGTTCGCGATGGGCGGCTCCAACGAGCACTCGCATTTCGGGCCGGTGCGCAATCCCTGGGATCGCGCTGCGATTCCGGGCGGCTCCTCGGGCGGCTCGGCTGCCGCGGTGGCCGCAGGCCTCGTGCCCGCGGCCACCGGCACCGACACCGGCGGCTCGATCCGCCAGCCGGCGGCGATGTGCGGCGTCACCGGCCTCAAGCCGACCTACGGGCGCGTCTCGCGGCACGGCATGATCGCGTTCGCGTCCAGCCTCGACCAGGGCGGCGTGATCGCCGGTAGCGCGGAAGACTGCGCCACGGTGCTCGGTGCGATGGCCGGCTTCGACCCGCGCGACTCCACCAGCGTCGATCGTCCGCAAGAGGATTTCGGCCGCGAACTCGGCCGCCCGATCGAGGGCCTGCGCATCGGCGTGCCGCGCGAGTTCTTCGGCGCCGGCCTCGCGGCCGACGTGCGTACCGCGGTCGAGGCCGCGATCGACGAATTCCGCAGGCTGGGCGCGGTGATCGTCGAGGTGTCGCTGCCGCAGACCGAGCTGTCGATCCCCGCCTACTACGTGATCGCGCCGGCCGAGGCTTCGAGCAACCTGAGCCGCTTCGACGGCGTGCGCTACGGCCACCGCGCCGCGCAGTACTCCGACCTTCTCGACATGTACTGCCGCACCCGCGCCGAGGGGTTCGGCGCCGAAGTGAAGCGGCGCGTGCTGGTGGGCACCTACGTGCTGTCGCACGGCTACTACGACGCCTATTACCTGCAGGCGCAGAAGCTGCGCCGCCTCGTTGCCGACGACTTCCGGCGCGTGTTCGAAACCGTGGATCTCGTCGCGGGCCCGGTCGCGCCCACTGTCGCCTGGGACATCGGCGCGATCGTCGACGATCCGGTGGCGAACTACCTCGGCGACATCTATACCTTGCCGGCCTCGCTCGCCGGGTTGCCGGGCATGTCGCTGCCCGCGGGCTTCGGGCAGGGCGGGCGCCCGGTGGGCCTGCAGCTCGTCGGTCGCTGGTTCGACGAGGCGCGCCTGCTCAACGCGGCGCACCGCTTCCAGCAGGCGACCGACTGGCACTCGCGGAGGCCGTCGTGATCGCCAGGGCGCTGTCGCTGGCGGCGCTCGCCGTGCTGCTGGCCGCGCTGGGCGCCTGCGGGCCGATCGCGCCCGTCACGCCGACGCCCGCGCCCAGGCCGACCCCGACGCCGACACCACCACCCGGGCCGACGACCGTACCGGCGCGTCCGGCGCCGTCGCGACCGGGCCCGATCGCCGACCGGCCGATCAACCTCGACGGCTACTGCAACGAGACCGAGGAAGACGGCTTCCACGAGAACGCGCGGCTCGTGGTGCGTGACAACCAGGTGCAGCAGCTGTCGTGGCAGATGCAGATCGGCCGCCGCGGCAGCTGCAGCTTCGAGCTGGCGTCGTTTCGCCAGACGCGCAGCCGTCCGCACGTCGAACTGGCCGAGCGCGACGGCAAGGGATGCAAGCTGATGATCTGGCAGGATCCGCGCCGGATCACGATGGGCCACGCCGGCTGCGAGAAGCATTGCACGCCGGGCGTGTACGACAAGGCCTGGCCGGTGATGTTCGACCCGGGCACCGGCGGCTGCGCGCGGCCTTGAGGCCGCGCTTCTCGGGCGACACGGGCACGACACGCATGCAGTGGGAAATCGTCATCGGCCTCGAGACGCACGTCCAGCTGGACACGCGCTCGAAGATCTTCTCGGGCGCCTCGACCGCGTTCGGTGCCGAGCCGAACACGCAGGCCTGCGCGATCGACCTGGCGCTGCCCGGTGTGCTGCCGGTGGCCAACCGCGCCGCCGTCGAATGCGCAATCCGCTTCGGGCTCGCGGTCGGCGCGAGCATCGCGCCGCGCTCGGTGTTCGCACGCAAGAACTACTTCTATCCCGACCTGCCGAAGGGCTACCAGATCAGCCAGTACGAGATCCCGGTGGTCGCCGGCGGCGGGATCGCGATCGCGTGGACGGCCGACGAGCGATCCGGTGAGCAGGAGCGCTTCGTCCGGCTCACGCGCGCGCACCTCGAGGAGGACGCGGGCAAGTCGCTGCACGAAGACTTCCACGGCATGTCGGGCATCGACCTGAATCGCGCCGGCACGCCGCTGCTCGAGGTCGTCACCGAGCCCGACATGCGCTCGGCGAAGGAGGCGGTCGCCTATGCGAAGTCGCTGCACGGGCTGGTCGTGTGGCTCGGCATCTGCGACGGCAACATGCAGGAAGGGTCGTTTCGCTGCGACGCGAACGTCTCGGTGCGGCCGCTCGGGCAGGCCGGGTACGGCACGCGCTGCGAGATCAAGAACCTGAACTCGTTCCGCTTCCTCGAGCGCGCGATCGACTTCGAGGTGCGGCGGCAGATCGAGCTGATCGAGGACGGCGGCCGCGTCGTCCAGGAAACGCGGCTCTACGACCCCGATCGCGACGAGACGCGCTCGATGCGCAGCAAGGAAGAGGCGCACGACTACCGCTACTTCCCCGATCCCGACCTGCCGCAGCTGGTCATCGAGCCGGACTGGATCGAACGGGTGAGGGCCGCACTGCCCGAGTTGCCGGCCGACATCCGGCGCCGATTCATCGAGGTCCATGGGCTGTCGGGCTACGACGCGACGACGCTGACCGCGAGCCGCGACACGGCACGCTACTTCGACGCGGTCGTCGCAGCGCTGGCCGCAGCCGCCGGTGGCAAGGCCGAGCCGGCGGCCCAGGCCAAGGCTGCCGCCAACTGGGTCATGGTCGACCTCGCAGCGGCGCTGAACCGCGACGGCATCGAGATCGACGCCTGCCCGGTGTCGCCCGGCCAGCTGGCGCGGCTGCTCGCGCGGATCCAGGACGGCACGATCTCCGGCAAGATCGCCCGCGACGTGTTCGCGGCGATGTGGGCCGAACCGGCCGACGGCGACGACCTCGCCGACCGGATCATCGAGTCGCGCGGCCTGAAGCAGATCAGCGACGCCGGCGCGATCGAGAAGATCGTCGACGAGGTGCTCGCCGCCAATCCGAAGTCGGTGGAGGAATTCCGTGCCGGCAAGGAAAAGGCCTTCAATGCGCTGGTGGGCCAGGTGATGAAGGCCACCCGAGGCAAGGCCAACCCGCAGCAGGTCAACGAACTGCTCAGGCGCAGGCTCGGCTGAGCGCGCGGCGGCTTCAGCCGGCGGCCCGTACCCCGTACCGCGCGCGGTAGGCGGCGACGCTGTCGCGATGCGCCGCGATACCCGCGCCGCTGGCCTCGGACGAGCCCAGGTAGTCGAGCAGGTCGGCGAGCGTGGCGATCGACAGCACCGGGATGCCGTAGAGCCGCTCGGCTTCCTGTGCCGCCGACCGCTCCCCGATGCGCTCGGCGTCGCCGCTGCGTTCCTGGCGATCGAGCGCGATCAGCACCGCTGCGGGCTCGGCGCCGTGCGCGCGGATCAATTCCACCGATTCGCGCACCGAGGTGCCCGCGCTGATCACGTCGTCGACGATGACGACGCGGCCGGCCAGCGGCGCGCCGATCAGCGTGCCGCCTTCGCCGTGATCCTTCGCTTCCTTGCGGTTGAACGCGAAAGCGACGTTGCGCCCGTCTTGCGCGAGCGCGACCGCGGTGGCGCTGGCCAGCGTGATGCCCTTGTAGGCCGGCCCGAACAGCATGTCGAAGCGCACCCTGCCGCCGCGCTCGGCGGCCAGCAGCGTGCGCGCATAGAAGCGCGCGAGCTGCCCGAGCGAGGCGCCGTCGTTGAACAGGCCGGCGTTGAAGAAGTACGGCGACAGCCGTCCCGCCTTGGTGCGGAACTCGCCGAAACGCAGGATGCCGTTCTCGACGGCGAACCGGATAAACTGCGCGCGCAGATCGTCTGCCAAGGAACCACCCCGCAACCAACGGATTCGACCGACGCAATGATACGGGTCGTGACGCTGAACCTGAACGGCATCCGCTCGGCCGCCCGCAAGGGCTGGCTCGAATGGGCGGCGGCGCAGCGCGCCGACGTGCTGTGCGTGCAGGAAGTCAAGGCGCAGGAGGCCGATCTCGACGAGACGCTGCGCGAGGTGGACGGCATGCGCGGGCACTTCCACCTGGCGCAGAAGAAGGGCTACAGCGGCGTCGGCCTGTACAGTCGCCGCCGGCCGAAGTCGGTGCGCACCGGCTTCGGCAGCGCCGAGTTCGACGCCGAGGGGCGCTACGTCGAGGCCGACTTCGGCGCCTTCACCGCGATCTCGGTCTACGTGCCGTCGGGGTCGAGCTCGGAAGAGCGGCAGGCGGCGAAGTTCCGCTTCATGGCCCAGTTCAGGCCGCACCTGCGCGAACTGGTCGAGAGCGGGCGCGAGATCATCCTGTGCGGCGACTGGAACATCGCGCACCGCGAGATCGACCTGAAGAACTGGCGCAGCAACCAGAAGAACTCGGGTTTCCTGCCCGAGGAACGCGCCTGGCTCACCGGGGTATTCGACGAGGTCGGCTTCGTCGACGTGTTCCGGCGGCTCGACCCGCGCCCGGAGCAATACACCTGGTGGAGCAACCGCGGGCAGGCCTGGGCGAAGAACGTCGGGTGGCGCCTCGATTACCAGATCGCGACGCCGGGCGTCGCGGCGAAGGCGAAGCGTGCCGAGATCTTCACCGCGCAGCGCTTCTCCGACCACGCGCCGCTCACGATCGACTACGCGGTGCGCGGATGAAGCTTCCGTCGCGCGTCACCGTCGAAGGCGCCGACCGCGCGCCGCATCGCGCCTTCCTGCGAGCGCTGGGCCTGTCGGACGAGGACATCGCCAAGCCCTTCGTCGGCGTGGCGAGCACCGCGAACAACGTCACGCCGTGCAACGCCGGCCTCGGCGAGCTCGCCCGCGAGGCCTGCGTCGGCGTGCGCGAGGCCGGCGGCGTGCCCTTCGATTTCGCGTCGATCTCGGTTGCCGACAGCATGTCGATGAACCACGGCGGCATGCGCTATTCGCTGCTGTCGCGCGAACTGGTCGCCGACGGCGTCGAGGCGGTCGTGCGCGGCCATGCGTACGACGCGCTGGTCGCCTTCGCCGGCTGCGACAAGACGCTGCCCGGAATGATGATGGCGATGGCGCGCCTGAACCTGCCATCGGTGTTCCTGTACGGCGGCGCGGCGCTGCCCGGCACGTGGCGCGGTCGCGACGTGACGATCCTCGACACCTACGAAGGCGTCGGGGCGCTGCTGGCCGGCGAGATGAGCGAGCAGGATCTCGACGAACTCGAGCACGTGTGCCTGCCGACGATCGGCGCCTGCCCGGGCCAGTTCACCGCCAACACGATGGCGATGATCTCGGAGACGCTGGGCCTTGCGCTGCCGGGCTCGGCGACGATGCCGGCGGTGCACGGTGCGCGCCGGGCGATGGCGCGCGAGGCCGGTCGCGTCGCGATGCGCATCCTCGCCGGCGACGGCCCGCTGCCGCGCGACCTGATCACCCGCAAGAGCCTCGAAAACGCCTGTGCCGCGGTGGCCGCGACCGGCGGCTCGACCAACGCCGGCCTGCACATTCCGGCGATCGCGCACGAGGTCGGCATCGCGTTCTCGATGGACGACCTCGCGCGGGTGTCGCGCCGCACGCCGCTGCTGGCCGACATGAAGCCGGGTGGCAAGTACCTGGCCAGGGACCTGCATGCGGTCGGCGGCGTCTACGCCGTGCTCGAGGCGCTGCTCGAGGCCGGCGCGCTGCACGGCGACTGCCTGACGATCCACGGCACGACGCTCGAGCAGGCGCTGAACGGCCATCCCGGCGCCGATGGCGAAGTCGTGCGCAGGCAGCCGATCACGCCCACCGGCGGGCTCGTCGTGCTGAAGGGGAACCTGTGTCCCGACGGCGCGCTGCTGAAGGTGGCCGGCCTGAGGAAGCTCAGGTTCGACGGCGTGGCGCGCGTGTTCGACTGCGAGGAGGACTGCGCCGACGTGGTGCGCCGGCGCGCGTACCGCGAGGGCGACGTGCTGGTCATCCGCTACGAGGGTCCGCGCGGCGGGCCGGGCATGCGCGAGATGCTGGGCGTGACCGCGCTGCTCTACGGCCAGGGCGTCGGCGAGAAGGTGGCGTTGTTCACCGATGGCCGCTTCTCCGGGGCCACGCGCGGCATGATGGTCGGCTACGCCAGCCCCGAGGCGGTCGCGGGCGGCGCGCTGGCGCTGGTGCGCGACGGCGACCGCATCACGATCGACGCCGAAGCCGGAACGGCGACGCTGCACGTCGGCGACGACGAACTCGCGCTGCGCCGCGCCGCCTGGACGCCGCCGCGGCGCGAGCCGCCGACCGGGGTACTGGAGAAATACGCGCGCCTGGTCGGTTCGGCGTTCGACGGCGCCACCACCCATGGCAGGAAGTGAGCCCCGCATGAACGCAGCGACCCGACTCGGCTTCATCGGCGTCGGCCTGATGGGCCGTCCGATGGCGCTTCGCCTGCTCGATGCCGGCCATCGCCTGACGGCCTGGAATCGCACGCACGACAAGCTCGTGCCGCTGCTCGCGCGCGGCGCGGTCGCGGCGGCGTCGCCGGCCGAGGTCGCGCGAGCTGCCGAGGTCGTGATGATCTGCGTCACCGATCAGCGCGCCGTCGAACAGGTGCTGTTCGGGCCCGATGGCGTGGCTGCCGGAGGTTCGCCGGGCAAGCTCGTGGTCGACTTCTCGAGCATCGCGCCGGCCGCGGCACGCGACTGCGCCGCGCGGCTCGAGGCCGGGTGCGGAATGGGACTGGTGGACGCGCCGGTATCGGGCGGCGTGCCCGGCGCCGAGAAGGGCACGCTCGCGATCATGGCCGGCGGCCGCGCGGAGCACGTCGATCGGGTGCGTCCGCTGGTCGCGTCTCTGTCGCAACACTTCACGCGCATGGGCGAATCGGGCGCGGGCCAGGCGACGAAGCTGTGCAACCAGGTCATCGTCGGCTCGCTGCTGCCGGTGCTTGCCGAGGCGGTGCGGCTGGCCGAGGCCGCGGGCGTCGAGGCGGCGATGCTGCCGGAGGCGCTGCGCGGCGGCTGGGCCGATTCGATCCCGCTGCAGGTCTTTGCGCCGAGGATGGCCGCGCGCGCCTGGGATCCGCCGCTGGGCGCGGCCGACACGATGCTGAAGGACCTCGACAACGCGCTGGCGCTCGCGCGCGAACGCGGGATCGAGCTGCCGATGCTGCGCGACGCGGCGCAGCGCTACAGGCTCTTGTCGGAGCGCGGGCTGGGCGGGCAGGATCCGGCCGCGCTGATCGGACTGCTGGATCGCGACTGACCGTCGTCAGACCGCCATGTAGCGCCCGGGCCGGTGATTGACGGCCAGCGTGAGGTTCAGCGCAACCGCCCCCATCAGCGACAGCGCGACGATCGACGGCGCGACCACCCCGAGCGACAGCAGCAGGATCGCAGCGTCCATCGCGAGCTGCACCCAGCCCGCGCGCCAGCCGAAGCGTTCCTGCAGGTACAGCACCAGCACGTTGAACCCGCCCAGGCTGCCGCGGTGCCGGAACAGGATCAGCAAGGCGATGCCGAGCAGCAGGCCGCCGACCAGCGCGGCCCAGGCCGGCCGCACCGCGCCGATCGCCAGCAGCGGCCGCTGGAACTCGGTGACGGCGGCCAGCAGCACGACCGCGACCGCGGTCTTCGCCGTGAAGCGCCAGCCCAGCGCCAGCGCGAAGAACGGCAGGTTGACGAGCACGAACGCCGCCCCGAAGGGCAGGCCGAAACGGTAGGTGACGAGCAGCGCGAGCCCCGCCGTGCCTCCCGTCACCAGGCCGGCCTTCTCGAAGATCGCGATGCCGAGCGCGGCGAGGATCGCGGCGGAGAGGAACGCGAGGATGTCCTCGATCGAGGAATGACGCAGCCCGGACGGCGGGTCGGTGTCGGGCATGGGCTGCCGGATCGGCGCGGACCAGCGGCGCACCGCGTCCAGCGTGTTCGGCACGTGCAGGTCGGGACTCATCGACGAGTAGGCGTAGGCGATCCGGCCGTCGGGCGTGATGACGTACGAGATCCGGCGCGCGTAGCTGGTCACGAACGGCATTGCAGCGTCGTACGACTTCATGATCTTGCCGCCGGAGTCCGAGGCGACCGCGAACTTGTTGCGGCACTCGGTCGCCGAAAACCGCTGCAGCGTCTCGATGTCGTCGCCCGAGACGCCGATCACCGTGGCGCCGAGCTTCGCGTAGTCGTCGTGCGCCTCGGCGAAGCGGTTGGCCTCGATCGTGCAGCCCTGCGTGAACGCCTTCGGATAGAAGTACAGCACCACCGGGCCCTTCCTCAGCGCTTCGACCAGCGAGAATCTGAACGGCTTGCCCCCGAGGGCGGCGGGTGCGATGAAATCGGGCGCCGAATCGCCGGGCTTCAGTTCGGCGTGCGCGGGCGTGGCCGCGGCAAGCGCGACGGCGGCGAGCACGGCAGTTGCGGATGAATTCATCATGGCTTCCTCGCGGTCGGGCGGTCGGCGTTGGTCGTTGCCGGGCAACCGGGCTGACGCCTGCGGACCGGCGGCTACCGGACCACGAGGTTCGGCAGCCAGGTGCCCATCCCCGGGAACAGCACGATCAGCGCGAGCACCAGCAGCTCGAGCAGCAGGAAGGGCATCGCGGCGCGGTAGACGGTGCCGAGCGTGACCTGCGGAGGCGCTACGCCCTTCATCACGAACAGCAGCAGGCCGAATGGCGGGGTCAGGAAGCTGATCTCCATCGTCAGCAGGTACAGCACGCCCAGCCAGAGCAGGTCGATGTCGACCGCCTTGGCCAGCGGAATGAAGAACGGGACGGTGATCATCAGCATGCTGACCTGGTCGACGAAGCAACCGAGGAACAGCAGCACCAGCACCATCGCCAGCACGACCTGCAACGGCGTAAGGCCGGATTCCGACACCAGCGACACCAGGCCGCTGGTCGCGCCCGAGAACGCCAGGATCTGCGCGAAGGTGATCGACGCGACGATGATGAACAGGATCATCACACTGATCTTCGCGGTCTCGGTCAGCGACACCACGATGGAACGCCGGTCGAGCGCGCGATACCCCGTCGCGGCCAGCGCCGACGCGACGCAGCCCAGCGCAGCGGACTCGGTCGGCGTCGCAATGCCCGCGATCAGGCTACCGACCACCGCGACGAAGATGATCGACAGGGGCAGCACGTCACGTACGAACGGCCGGTAGCGCGCCCAGCCGCTGGCGAGCCGCGCGTCGTCGCGCGGCGCGCGCGACGGGTCGATGACACACGCCGCCACGATGTAGCCGATGAACAGCACCGCCATCAGCAGCGCCGGCAGCACGCCGGCGATCAGCAGCTTCGAGATCGACATTCCGGCGAGGCTGCCGAGCAGCACCGCCAGCGCCGACGGCGGAATCAGCATCGCGATGCCGCCGGTGGCCATGATCGGCCCCATCGCGATGCGCGGGTCGTAGCCGCGGCGCAGCATCTCCGGCAGTAGCGCGCTGCCCAGCATCGCGGTGTTGGCCATCGACGAGCCCGACAGCGCCGCGAACACGGTGCCGCCGACTACGCTGACGATCGGCATGCGTCCCGGCACGCGCGCGATCAGCTTTTCGACCGCATTGATCGCGCGGAACGCCACGCCGCTGTGCAGCAGGATCTCGCCCATCAGGATGAAGAGCGGGATCGGCGCCAGCGAATAATTGGTCAGCGCGGTGACCGAGTTGCGGATCATCTGCGACAGCCCGGCGTCGCCGCCGAGGAAGACCAGCGCGCCGACGATGTTGACCGCGAAGAATGCGAACGCGACCGGCAGCCCGATCAGCAGCAGGCCGGACAGCAGGCCGAGGAGCAGCACCAGGGCTTCGGTCCAGGCCAACGTCCGATCCTCCGGCCGCTCAGAGATCGGGCGCGGCGGCGCTGGGCCGTTCGCGCGCCGCGAGACGGCGCGCGAACTCGAACGCGAGCAGCAGCATCGACGGCGGCATGACTGCGAACACCCACCACTCCGGGAAGACGATCGCCTTGAGCACGAGGTTGCCCTGCTGCCATGCGGCGATCGTCACGCGGGTCGAGTAGACCAGCAGCACGAGGCTCGCGGCCAGCCCGACCATGTCGCCGAGCCGCTGCACGTGCAAGCGGCGCGACGGCGCGAGCGCGGCGACCGCGAAGTCGACCTGCACATGGCCTCCCTGGTGCAGCACCCACGGCGCGGCCAGGAACGTGGTCACGAACAATCCGTACTCGACGACGTCGACCAGGCCGCGCACGCTCGCGCCGAGCACGGTGCGAGCGAAGACGTCCCAGGCCGTGGCGAGCGCCATGAGCGCGAACGCCAGGCCCGCCAACAGGCCGCACAGCGCGAGTACCCGCTCGTACGCGCGCACTCGGGTACCCTACTTGGTCAGCAGCCTGCGCATCTCGTCCGCGCGCTCCGGAGCGATCTTCTTCACGTAGGCCCAACCCGCGTCCTGCGCCGTCTTGTTCCATTTCGCGAGCTCGGCGCCGGACAGCGCGATTGCCTTGATGCCCGCCTCCCCTTGGCGCTTCACCTCGGCCGCGTTGATGCCGGCGTTGCGGGCATTGCGCTCCTCGACCCATCGTGCGGCGTTCTCGAGCACCGCGCGCTGCGCGTCGGTCAGCTTCTTCCAGCGGTCGAGGTTGACCAGGATGTTGACGTCGACCTGGTAGAAGCCGGGGTCTACGCGGTACTTCGTCTTCTCCTGCCAGCCGAGGTCGAAGATGCCCTGGATCGGCCACCCGTAGCCGTCGACGACACCGCGCTCGAGCGCGGTGTAGACCTCGCCGGGTGCCGTCTGGACCAGGTTCGCGCCGAGCTCGGTGAAGAACGCGCGGTAGATCGGCGTGACGCGGATTGTCAGGCCCTTCAGGTCGGCCTTGTCGATCGGCTTGTTCAGGTACAGGTGGAACGGTACGCCGTCGCCGGTGCGCGCGAGATAGTACGCGTTGAGCTTCTCGTTGTGCAGCTTGTTCAGGTAGTCCCAGGCTCCGTTCTGGCGCTGCTCCTGGATCGTGCGCGTGGCGAGCTTGAGCGCCTCCGCCTCTGGCATCAGGTTCGTGTAGAACGCGCTGGTGACATTGCCGATGTCGACAACGCCGGACTTCACCGCGTTGCCGACCTCGAACGGCGGCATCGCCTTCGGGCCGCCGATGTAGGTGACCTTGATGATTCCCTTGCCGTCGGCGTTGACCTTCTCGAGGAATTCCTCGAAGGGCTTGGCGAACGCGGTGCCTTCCTGGAACGAGTTGACCGCGCGCAGCGTCGCTTCCTGCGCGCCGACGGTTGCGGCCGCGCTCGCGGCCAGGGTTGCCACTGCCGCCAGGGCCATCCGCCTCAGGAACATCGTCTCCTCCTTGTCGTGGCTCGTCTCCGGCCGCTTCACCGGGCCGGGGCGCTTGCGCAAGCGCGATGTTAACCCGACTTGCCCCGGCGAAGTCGCGGAGGGGCCATGCCGATTCGCGGGCCGGCGATCCGCTAGACTCGGTCTCCGCAGGCTGCGCCCGGCCCGGGAGGCGAGGATGGCAGAACGTTCGTTCGTGGAAGAGGTGAAGAAGCTGCGGCTGGGCGCCGGCGAGGTGTTCAGCGGCGAGGGCATCCTCGCGGTGACCAAGGCGCTGCTCGAGTCCGGCGTGGCGTACGTGGCCGGCTACCAGGGCGCGCCGATCTCGCACCTGATGGACGTGCTGGCGGACGCGCAGGACATCCTTGCCGACTACGGCATCCGCTTCGAGAACAGTGCCAGCGAGGCGGCTGCGGCGGCGACGCTGGCGGCTTCTGTCAACTACCCGCTGCGTGGCGCCGCGACCTTCAAGGCGACCGTCGGCACCAACGTTGCTTCCGACGCGCTGGCCAACCTGGCCTCGGGCGGCGTCACCGGCGGCGCGCTGATCATCGTCGGCGAGGACTACGGCGAGGGCTCGTCGATCATGCAGGAGCGCAGCCACGCGTTCGCGATGAAATCGCAGATCTGGCTGCTCGATCCGCGCCCGAACCTGCCGAGCATCGTCGCGGCGGTCAAGCAGGGCTTCGAACTGTCCGAGGCGAGCCGCACGCCGGTGATGCTGCAGCTGCGAATCCGGGCATGTCACGTGCACGGCCAGTTCGTCGCGAGCGACAACCGGCGGCCGGCTTACACGCTTCGTCACGCGATGGAGCAGCCGCGGCGCGACGTGGAGCGGATCGTGCTGCCGCCGGCGAGCTTCGAGCATGAGCAGGAAAAGATCGCGCACCGCTGGCCGGCAGCGGTGCGATTCATCGAGGAGCGCGGCCTGAACGAGTTCTTCGCCGACGGCAGCGACGACGTCGGTATCGTCGTGCAGGGCGGCAACTACAATACGCTCGTGCGCGTGCTCGAGCGGCTCGGCGTGGCCGACGTCTACGGCAACAGCCGCGTGCCGCTGTACGTGATGAACGTCGCGTACCCGCTGGTCGAATCCGAGCTGCTGCGCTTCTGCGCCGGCAAGCGGGCGGTGCTGCTGGTCGAGGAGGGGCAGCCGAACTTCGTCGAGCAGAACGTCGCGGCGATCCTGCGCAGCCACGCGGTGCCGACCGTGCTGCACGGCAAGGACCTGCTGCCGGCGGCCGGCGAATACACCGCGCTGGCGGTGCTGGCCGGCGTGCGCGCGTTCCTGGCGAAGTACGGAAGGCTGGCCGCCGCGACGCCCTTCGCGCGCGAAGCAGTCGCGGCGGTGCCGCACCAGTCGCTGGAGGCCCATGTGCATGGCCGCCCGCCCGGCTTCTGCACCGGCTGCCCCGAGCGGCCGATCTTCACTGCGATGAAGCTGCTCGAGCGCGAACTCGGCGAGCACCACGTCAGCGCCGACATCGGCTGCCACCTGTTCTCGATCCTGCCGCCGTTCAACATCGGCAACACCACGATGGGATACGGCCTCGGCGCGGCGGCGACCGGGGCGCTCAACGTTCCGGCCGGCAAGCGTGCGATCGGCATCATGGGCGACGGCGGGTTCTGGCACAACGGACTGACCAGTGGCATCGCGAACGCGGTGTTCAACGAAAGCGACAACGTCACCATCGTCATCGAGAACAACTACACCGCCGCGACCGGTGGACAGGACATCCCGTCGTCGCGGGCCCACAACCCGACCCGAAGCACCGGGCATGAGATCGAGCAGGCGGTGCGCGGCGTCGGCGTCGAATGGGTGAGGACGGTGCGGCGCACCTACGACGTCGAGGCGATGCGCGGGGCACTGAAGGAGGCGCTGACGACGCCGCAGAAGGGGCCGAAGGTGCTGGTGGCGCAGTCCGAGTGCATGCTGAACCGGCAGCGACGCGAGCGTCCGCTGGCGCGCAAGGCGATCGCCGCCGGCCAGCGCGTGGTGCGCGAGCGCTTCGGCGTCGATCCCGACACCTGCACTGGCGACCATTCATGCATACGGCTGTCGGGCTGTCCGTCGCTGACGATCCGGCCGAACCCGGATCCGCTGCGTACCGACCCGGTCGCGACCGTGATCGAGAGCTGCGTGGGCTGTGGCCTGTGCGGGGAGGTCGCGCACGCTGCGGTGCTGTGCCCGTCCTTCTACAAGGCGCGCATCGTCGACAACCCGGATCGCCGCGAGCGGCTTCGCGAGCGCCTGCGCCGCGGCGTGATCGGCTGGCTGCAGGCGCGCCGGGAGCGCGTGCGCGCCCGCCACGCGTTCTGACGCGGCAGCGATGACCGCGACGCAGCCCATCAAGATCGCGATTGTCGCCATGGGCGGCGAGGGCGGCGGCGTGCTTGCCGACTGGATCGTCGACCTCGCCGAGCACAACGATTACCTCGCGCAGACCACGTCGGTGCCCGGCGTCGCGCAGCGCACCGGTACGACGCTGTACTACGTCGAGCTGTACCCGCGCGTGCAAGCGCAGGCCGACGGCGGCGTGCCGGTGCTGGCGCTGATGCCGCTGCCCGGTGACGTCGACGTCGTGCTGGCCTCCGAGCTGATGGAGGCAGGCCGCGCGATCCAGCGCGGGCTGGTGAGCGTCGATCGCACGATGCTGGTCACGTCGACGCATCGCGTCTATTCGATGACCGAGAAGACCGCGATGGGCGACGGCCGCGTCGACGGCGCCGAGTTGCTCGCGCAAGTGGCGCGGGCGGCGAGGCGTTTCGTCGGCTTCGACATGGCCGCCGCGGCGGTCGACAGCGGCAGCGTGATCGGGGCGGTGCTGTTTGGCGCGCTGGCGGGGACGGGAGTCCTGCCGTTCGACCGCGCCGCGTTCGAGGCGACGATCGAGCGCGGCGGCGTCGGCGTCGCGGCAAGTCGGCAGGCGTTCGCGGTGGCGTTCGAGCGGGCGCGCGCCGGCGCGCCGGCGCCGTCGACGATCGAGCCGGCGTTGCCGGCCGCGGCGCCGCAGCCGCGGTCGGCCGAGGTTCGTGCGCTGCTCGCGAGGGTGGGCGCGGAGTTCCCGCCGGTGGCGCAGTCGTTCCTGACCGAAGGCGTGCGCCGCCTGCTCGACTACCAGGACCCGGCGTGGGCCGGGTCCTACCTGGACCGGATGGCGCGCGTGAAGGCTGCTCCCGGCGGCGGGGATGCGCAGTTGCTGACCGAGCTCGCGCGCCATCTGGCGCTGTGGATGTCCTGGGAGGACACAATCCGGGTGGCCGACCTGAAGACCCGCGGCTCGCGGTTCGAGCGGGTCCGCGGCGAGGTCCGGCTGGCCGACGGTCAGCTGCTTGCGATCGACGAGTACCTGCATCCGCGCGTGCAGGAAATCGCCGAAACGCTGCCAGTCGGGCTCGGTCGGTGGCTGCTGGCGTCCGGCTGGCCGCGCCGGCTGGTCGAGCGTTTCACGACGCGCGGGCGTGTCGTGACCACCAGCAGCCTGCCCGGCTTTCTGCTGCTTTATGCGACCGCCGGCATGAAGCGTTGGCGGCGCTCGACACTGCGCTTCGCGATCGAGCAGGCGCACATCGAGCAGTGGCTGCGCCGGATCGAGGAGGCGGCTGCTGTCAGCCCGGAACTGGCGACCGAGATCGTACGCTGCCAGAGGCTGGTCAAGGGGTACGGCGACACCCACGAGCGCGGGCTGCGGAACTACGAGACGTTGATGGCCGCGCTGCGGCACGGCGGCCCCGAGGTCACACCGGCGATCCTGCGCGAGCTGCGCGACGCGGCGCTCGCCGACGAGCGCGGCGAGATGCTGCAGGCGGCACTCGGGCGGCACGGCCTGGCCGCGGCTCGCACTTCCTTCACGTAGCCGTCGGCGGATGCAAGGCGGGGCGGCCCGCGCGCGGGTCGCGGACAACGCCGGCGGGTAAACTTCCCGCCCAGTGACCCGACCGACTCGCCCCATCCTGCAGGTCTTCGGCAACCGCCGCATCGCGGCGATGCTGCTGCTCGGGTTCGCCAGCGGCCTGCCGCTCGCGCTGTCGGCCGGTACGCTGCAGGCCTGGCTCACCGTCGAAGGGCTCGACGTGCGCACCATCGGCTTCTTCGCGCTCGCAGGACTGCCCTATACGTTCAAGTTCGTCTGGGCGCCGCTCGCCGACCGCTTCGAGCCGCCGCTGCTGGGCCGACGCCGCAGCTGGCTGGTGGTGACCCAGCTGGGCCTCGCCGTGCTGTGCTTCGTGATGGCCACGCTCGACCCGAAATCGTCGGTCGCTGCGGTCGGCGCCTGCGCGGTCGCGATCGCGTTCCTGTCCGCGTCGCAGGACATCGTCTTCGATGCCTATCGGACCGACCTGCTGCGCGAGAACGAGCGTGGCGCCGGCGCCGCGGTGTCGGTGCTCGGCTACCGGCTGGCGATGCTGGTCTCGGGCGGGCTCGCGCTGATCCTGGCCGACCAGTGGCTCGGCTGGCCGGGCATGTTCCGCGCGATGGCGGCGCTGTTCGCGCTGATGGCCGCGATCACGCTGTGGGCACCGGCCACGCCGCCGGCCGCGCCGCTCGCGAGCGACGTGCGCCGCGAGCTCGTCGGCTTCGTCGCGATGGTGGTCGCGGGCGTCGCGACGTTCTGGCTGTTGCGCCAGCTGCCGTGGCGGCTGCTCGGTACCGGACGCTTCGTCTCGCTGGGCGCCGACACGCTGATGCTGCTGGCGGCGATGTTCGCCGCGCTGCAGGCGGCGCGCCGCGCGGGCTTCCCGTCGTTCCTCGCGCCGTGGGACGCGTTCTTCGATCGCGAGCGCGCGGCGGCGCTGCTCGCGATGATCGTGCTCTACAAGCTCGGCGACGCGTTCGCGGGCAGCCTGTCGACCACGTTCCTGATCCGCGGCGCCGGCTTCACCGCGACCGAGGTCGGCGCGGTCAACAAGGTGCTGGGGCTGGCCGCGACGATCGTCGGCGCGCTGGCCGGCGGTGCGTGGCTCGCGAAACGGCCGCTCTACGGCTCGCTGATGCTGTTCGGGGTGCTGCAGGCGGTGTCGAACTTCGGCTACTGGCTGCTGTCGGTGCTGCCCAAGGACTACCTGCTGATGGCTGCGGCGATCGGCTTCGAGAACCTGTGCGGCGGCATGGGCACGGCAGCCTTCGTCGCGTTCCTGATGGCGCTCACCGACCGGCGCTTCTCGGCGGCGCAGTACGCGCTGCTCTCGGCACTGTCGGCGGTCGGGCGCGTCTACGTCGGGCCGGCCTCGGGCGTGATGGTCGAGGCCTTCGGCTGGCCGACGTTCTTCGTGTTCACGGTCGGCGCGGCGCTGCCGGGGCTCGCGCTGCTGTGGTGGCTCGAGCCGCAGGTGATCGCGCTCGACCGCACGGGGCCCGTGGTTCAGGGGGGAGCAGGCAAGTGATCGACAAGACCGTGGCGTCGGTCGCCGAGGCGGTCGCCGACATCCACGACGGTGCGACCGTGATGATCGGCGGCTTCGGCACCGCGGGGATGCCGGCCGCGCTGATCGACGCGCTGATCGCGCAGGGCGCGCGCGACCTGACGATCGTCAACAACAACGCGGGCAACGGCGACACCGGCCTGGCGGCGCTGCTGAAGGCGGGGCGCGTGCGCAAGATCGTCTGTTCGTTTCCGCGGCAGGTCGATTCGTGGGTGTTCGACGAGCTGTATCGCAGCGGCCGCATCGAGCTCGAGCTCGTTCCGCAGGGCAACCTCGCCGAGCGCATCCGCGCGGCCGGCGCGGGCATCGGCGCCTTCTACACGCCGACCGGCTACGGCACGCAGCTGGCCGAAGGCAAGGAGACCCGGCGCATCGGCGGGCGCGACTACGTGCTCGAGTATCCGATCCACGCCGATTTCGCGCTGGTCAAGGCGCTGCGCGGCGATCGCTGGGGCAACCTGGTCTACCGGATGACCGCCCGCAACTTCGGGCCGATCATGGCCACTGCCGCGAAGTGCGCGATCGCGCAGGTCGACGAGGTCGTCGCGCTGGGCGCGCTCGATCCCGAGGCGATCGTCACGCCCGGCATCTTCGTGAGGCGCGTGGTGCAGGTGGCGCGGTGCGCGCCGACGGGCGCGACCGAGGCCGGGCCGCCGCCGGCCGGCGCGCGACGACAGGAGCGAGCGGCATGAAGCGGCTGACCCGCGACGAGATCGCGGCGCGCGTGGCGCGCGACATTCCCGACGGCGCATACGTGAACCTCGGCATCGGGCTGCCGACGCTGGTGGCCAACCACCTGCCGCCCGATCGCGAGATCGTCCTGCACAGCGAGAACGGCATCCTCGGCATGGGGCCGGCACCCGCGAAGGGCGAGGAGGACGAGGACCTGATCAACGCCGGCAAGCAGCCGGTGACGATGCGGCCCGGCGCTTCGTTCTTTCACCACGCCGATTCATTCGCGATGATGCGCGGCGGCCATCTCGACATCTGCGTGCTCGGTGCGTTCCAGGTGTCGGCGCGCGGCGACCTGGCCAACTGGCACACCGGTGCGCCCGACGCGATTCCCGCGGTGGGCGGCGCGATGGACCTGGCGATCGGCGCCAGGCGGGTCTTCGTGATGATGGAGCACCGGACGAAGGCCGGCGAGAGCAGGATCGTCGAGCGATGCAGCTATCCGCTCACCGGCATCGGCTGCGTCTCGCGCATCTACACCGACCTGGCCGTGATCGACGTCACCGCGCACGGCCTGGTTGCACGCGAGTGGGTCGAAGGGCTGTCGTTCGACGAACTCGCGCGCGCGACCGCCGCGCCGCTGGCGCGCGGCGACGACCCCCTACAATTGCGCTGAGCCGCGCGCTGCGACGCCGGCAATCGATTCTCCGAGGAACGAAACCATGACCGAAGTCTTCATCTGCGACGCCGTGCGCACCCCGATCGGCCGCTACGGCGGCGTGCTGTCGTCGGTGCGCACCGACGACCTGGCGGCGGTGCCGCTGCGCGCGCTGCTCGAGCGCAACCCGAAGCTCGATCCGCGCGCGATCGAAGAGGTGATTCTCGGTTGCGCGAACCAGGCCGGCGAGGACAACCGCAACGTGGCGCGCATGGCCGCGCTGCTGGCGGGCCTGCCGGTCGAAGTGCCCGGTGCCACGGTGAACCGGCTGTGCGGCTCGGGCATGGACGCGGTGGGCACGGTGGCCCGCGCGATCCGCTGCGGCGAGATCGAGCTGGCGATCGCCGGTGGCGTCGAGAGCATGTCGCGCGCACCGTTCGTGATGCCGAAGGCGGACACCGCGTTCTCGCGCAGCAACGCCGTCTACGACACGACGATCGGCTGGCGCTTCGTCAACCCGCTGATGAAGAAGCAGTACGGCATCGATTCGATGCCCGAGACCGCCGAGAACGTCGCCGCCGAGTTCGCGGTGTCGCGCGAGGACCAGGACGCGATGGCGCTGCGCAGCCAGCAGCGCGCGATCGCGGCGCAGAAGGGCGGTTTCTTCGCCGGCGAGATCGTGCCGGTGACGATCCCGCAGAAGAAGGGCGACGCGCTCGTGGTCGATCGCGACGAGCACCCGCGCGAGACCAGCCTCGAAGCGCTCGCGAAGCTCAAGCCGATCGTGAAGCCCGACGGGACGATCACCGCCGGTAACGCGTCGGGCGTGAACGACGGCGCAGCCGCGATCATCCTCGCCAGCGAGGCGGCGGTGAAGCGCCACGGGCTGACGCCGCGCGCGCGGCTGGTCGCAATGGCCACCGCGGGCGTGGCGCCGCGGATCATGGGCATGGGGCCGGCGCCGGCGACGAAGAAGCTGCTGGAGAGAACCGGCCGCAAGATCGGCGAGATCGACGTGATCGAGCTGAACGAGGCGTTCGCGGCGCAGGGCCTCGCCGTCCTGCGCGAGCTCGGCGTGCCCGACGATGCGCCGCAGGTGAACCCGAACGGCGGCGCGATCGCGCTCGGCCACCCGCTCGGCATGTCCGGCGCGCGGCTGGTGCTCACCGCGGTCAGCCAGTTGCACCGCGGCGGCGGCCGGCTCGCGGTGGCGACGATGTGCATCGGCGTCGGGCAGGGCATCGCCACCCTGATCGAGCGCGTCTGAGCTGCGGGCCCCGAATCCGGCCTTTGCGCTGGATCAAGCCGCCCGCCTTCCCGCGTGGGGCAACATTCATCCGGGTTCGTTCGCAGCGCGAACGGGCCCCGGCCGGCACCGGCTTGAAAGCGGCCAGGTGAGCACCCATGTGTTCGGCACACGCCGGTGGCAAGCACCGGCCGCAACCGAACCCAGGAGTGACGCCATGACCCGACTTTCCGTCTACGACCCGTTCGCCGAGGTCTTCCCCGAACTGTTCCGCGGCTTCTTCCAGCCGGCGCGCGCGACAGCCGCCGAGGCGCTGGAAATCCGCGTCGACGTGAAGGAATCCAACGGCGACTACACCGTGACCGCCGAGATTCCCGGCGTGAAGAAGGAAGACATCCAGGTGCAGATCGACGGCAACCGCGTGTCGATCAGCGCCGAGGTCAAGCGCGAGTCGGAGAAGAAGGAAGGCGAGCGCGTGCTGCGCAGCGAGCGCTATTACGGCGCGGTGGCGCGCAGCTTCTCGCTCGCCTCCGACCTCGACGAATCGAAGGCCGTGGCGAAATACGAGAGCGGCGTGTTGACACTGACGCTGCCGAAGAAAGCCACGCCGTCGGCCAAGCGCCTCACGATCAGCTGATCGGACTGGCCTCGTAGCCCGCCTCGACGATCGCTTTCGCGATCGAGTCGGCGGGCCGGTCGGATTCGACCTTCACGACTCCGGCGGCGAGGTCGACGTCGACCTTCGCCGCCGGGTCGATCTCGTGGATCGAGGCGGTCACGGCCTTCACGCAATGACCGCAGGTCATGCCGCGCACGTCGAAGCTGGGCATACTGGGGCTCCCCTGGTTTCAGCGATGAGGCTTTTTAGCACATGAGCGAAGCTGCCGTGCAGACCGAGCCTTCCCCGACCACGCTTGCACTCGACATCGGCGGAATGACCTGCGCCGCCTGCGCGACGCGGGTCGAGAAGAGCCTGCGCAAGGTCGGCGGCGTCGTCGATGCCGGCGTCAACCTCGCCACCGAGGTTGCAAACGTGCGCATCGCGCCGGGCGCGGTGCGGGTCAGCGAACTGATCGCAGCGGTCGAGGCGGCCGGCTACGAGGCGCGCATGCACGCCGAGGCCGGCACCGACGCGCCGGCGATGTCGGTGCGCGCCGATCGCGGCGGACTGTGGGTGGCCGGTGCGGCGCTGCTGTCCCTGCCGCTGGCCGCTCCGATGCTGCTGGCGCCCTTCGGCATCGACGCGATGCTGCCGGGGTGGTGGCAGCTGCTGCTGGCCGCGCCGGTGCAGTTCGTCTTCGGCGCGCGCTTCTATCGCGACGGGTGGAAGGCGGTGCGCGCGCTCAGCGGCAACATGGACCTGCTGGTGGCGATCGGCACCTCCGCCGCGTTCGGCCTGAGTGTCTACGAACTGCTCGCGCACGGCGACGGCCACGGCACGCACTACTACTTCGAGGCGTCGGCCGTCGTCGTCACGCTCGTTCTGCTCGGCAAGTGGCTCGAAGCGCGCGCCAAGCGGCGCACGGTCGAAGCGATCCGCGCGCTGCAGGCGCTGCGGCCCGACACGGCGCGCGTGGTCGTCGGCGCGCGCGAGATCGAACTGCCGATCGCGCAGGTGGCGCTGGGCGACGAGGTGCTGGTGCGTCCCGGCGAGCGCATTCCGGTCGACGGCGAGATCGTCGACGGGCTCACGCACGTCGACGAATCGATGCTCACCGGCGAGAGCCAGCCGGTGTCGAAAGGACCCGGCGGCCGCGTCGTGGGCGGATCGATCAACGGCGAAGGCCTGCTGCGCCTGCGCACCTCGGCGATCGGCGCCGAAACCGTGCTGGCGCGCATCATCCGCCTGGTCGAAGACGCGCAGGCGGCGAAGGCGCCGATCCAGCGACTGGTCGATCGTGTCAGCGCGGTGTTCGTGCCGGTCGTGCTCGGCATCGGCCTGCTCACGCTGCTCGGCTGGGGACTGGGCACCGGCGACTGGACACGCGCGGTGCTCAATGCGGTGTCGGTGCTGGTCATCGCCTGCCCGTGCGCGCTCGGCCTGGCCACGCCCACCGCGATCATGGCCGGCACCGGCGTGGCGGCGCGCCACGGCATCCTGATCAAGGACGCGCAGGCGCTCGAACTCGCTCACGCGGTGCGCGCGGTGGCCTTCGACAAGACCGGCACGCTCACCGTCGGCCAGCCCGCACTGCTGGCGGCCGAGCCCGCGAAGGGCGTCGATCGCTCCGCGCTGCTGGCGTTGGCGGCAGCGGTTCAACATGGAAGTGAGCATCCGCTTGCGAAGGCGGTTCAGCGTGCATTCGAAGCCGAACGAGGGAGCGTGGTGCTGCCGCGGGTCTCCGGCATCCGCGCAGTCGCCGGCCGCGGCGTCAGCGCCACGATGCAGCAGGACGATGCCGACTTCGAGGTGTTCATCGGCAGCGAAGGCTGGATGGCCGAACGCGGCGTCGACCTCGCCGGGTTCGCGCCGCTGGCGGCGGCCCAGCAGGCCGACGGCCGCACCGTTTCGTTCGTCGCGCTGGCGCCCGCGCCGTCCGGTGTCGGCGCCGGCGCCGGCGGCCAAAGTGGCCATGGCGGTCAGGCTGGTGCGACCGTACGGCCGCGCGCGATGGGCATGCTCGCGTTCGGCGACGCGATCAAGCCTGGGGCGGCCGGCGCCATCGCGGCGCTGCACCGACTCGGCGTCCGCACCGTGCTGCTCACCGGCGACAACGCAGGCGCTGCAGCCTCGGTGGCGCGCAGCATCGGCCTGGACGAAGTCCGCGCGCAGGTGCTGCCCGAGCAGAAGGCCGAGGCAGTCCGGGCGCTGCGCGCGTCCGGCGCGGGTGGCGCGCCGGTCGTCGCGATGGTCGGCGATGGCGTCAACGACGCTCCGGCGCTGGCTGCGGCCGACGTGGGCATCGCGATGGGCACCGGCACCGACGTGGCCATGCACACTGCAGGAATCACGCTGATGCGCGGCGACCCGGCGCTCGTGCCGGGGGCGATCGACGTCTCGCGGCGCACCTACGCGAAGATCCGGCAGAACCTGTTCTGGGCCTTCGTCTACAACGTGATCGGCATTCCGCTGGCCGCGCTCGGCTACCTGAGCCCGGTGATCGCCGGGGCCGCGATGGCGCTGTCGAGCGTCAGCGTCGTCACCAATGCGCTCACACTGCGGCGCTGGCGACCTTAAGCTTGCCCTAAGTCGTCGTCGGCAAGATCGCTTCCACGGTCCGAATCCAATGAAGGGAGTGATTGGTGGAAGCCTTGCCCGTACGTTTCACGATCGATCTGCCCCTCGAACGCGCCAGCGCGCTGCTGCGCCGCGAACTCGAGCGCGAGGGTTTCGTCGTCGCCGGCTCGGTGCAGCCCGAGGGCGAAGACCAGGACGGGAAGCCGGCGTCGCTGGCCCTTTACGCCTACCACGGTCCGACGATGCAGGCCGCCTCGCGCGCCGATCGCCGGGTGGGGCTCTACATGCTGTGCGCGGTCACGATTCGCCCGCAGAACCAGGGCTCCAGCGAGATCCAGGGAATTTCGCCGAACCAGCTCGCCGGCGTCTGGGGCGGGCGGCGGCTCGAGCAGCACGCGGTCGCGCAGCGCCAGCACTTCGAGCGCGCGCTGAGCCGGCTCGAGTTCGATTACGCCCCGGCCGAGGCCAGCGCCGCGATGCGGCGCAAGGCGGCCTGAAGCACCACCGGCGGCGCGCTGCGCCGCCGGAATCCAACGGTTGACCGGCTCGCTCAGCCGTCGCGGCCGTCGAGCCGCGGCGCGGTCAGCATCGGCGCGTATTTCACGAAGTAGAGCGTGAACGCCAGGCTCCAGGCGGTAGCCGCCACCGTGGTCCAGGGCAGGTACGGCAGGCCATCGAGCAGGATCGGCGCCAGCCTGACCAGCACGGCCGCCTGCACCAGCAGGTAGGCCGCCACTTCGATCCGCCCCGCCTTCAGCGGCCGCGCCGTGTGGCCGAGCGCGGTGCGCGTGATCATGCCGATGATCAGCCCGCCGATCGCGCCGAGCGTCAGCGCATGAACGCCCGCCGACATCGGCAGCTTGCCGGCCACGCCGCAGGCGAGCAGCACGAGGCCGATCGGCACCCAGGCGTAGGAGACGTGCAGGATCCACAGCAGCGCCTGTTGCCGTGCGGCCCAGGGATTCCATCCGCCGAGGCGGACGGCCTGCAGCGCGGCCGCCACGAGGCAGGCCGTCACCGTGGGCACCATCGCGGCCCCGAGCAGGACCATCAGCAGCGCGACTGCGGTGGCCGCCAGCGACAGCGCGTCGAGCCAGCGATTGCGGAACTGCCGCACGCCGCGCAGCGCGTTCGCGGTGAACGAGGGGATCACGCGCCCGCCGATCACGGTGATCAGCACGATCACGGTGAACACGAAGAAGTGCACCGCGTTGATCGGCGCGAACGGGACGCGTCCGGCGACCGCGAGGTGGAACAGCGTGTTGGCGAGCAGGAACGCGGTGAGCACGGCCAGCACGAACAGGTTGCGATAGCTGCGCGCCTTCACCAGCACCATGCCGAGCGCGATCATCGGCAGGATCAGGAAGGCCGCGTCGGCGAGCATTGCCGCAGGCGTGGGCCCGAAGTAGTTGAACGCGCGCGCTGCGATCCATAGCAGCGCCAGCCCGGCCAGATGGTTGCCGGACGGCGTGGGCAGGCCGGTCCAGACGCGGGCCGCGGTGAGCAGGAAGCCGACGATCACCGCCAGCACGAAGCCGTAGCTCATCTCGTGCGCATGCCAGAGCATCGCCGGGTACGAGGACGGCGCCGGCAGCACGCCGGCGAACTGCGCGATCCACAGCGGCACCGACAGCGCCGCGAACAATGCAGCCAGCAGGTAGAACGGCCGGAAGCCGAGCCGGAACAGCGGAATGCCGCGCGGCGCGGAGGCTGGCGATGCGCCCTGCGGCTCGAGCAGCGGCACGAGCACGGTGCGGACGGGGACGGGCTTCATGTGGATCGGACTCTAAGATTTAAACGAAATACATCTTAAAGGGCCGCCGCAACGCGCACAAGTCGGGCGCGAGCGGCGGCGGGCGAGCGCGTCAGTGCTTCATCGAGCCGTGCCCGGAAGTAAGCGCACGCACCGGCGCCTGGACCTGCATGGTCTCGCGGGCCTTGTCGGCGCCTTCGAAAACGAGTTCGAGCGGCACGGTGTCGCCAGCCTTCAGCGGGCCTTTCAGCTGCATCAGCATCACGTGGTAGCCGCCCGGCTCGAGCTTGATGGCCTTGCCGGCCGGCAGGGCCAGTGCGTCGATCGCGCGCATCCGCATCACGTTGTCGCGCATCGCCATCTCATGGATCTCTGCCACGCCGGCCACCGGCGAACTGACTGCGACCAGGCGCGTGTCGCGCGGCGCGGTCAGCGTCATGAATGCACCGCTCGTCTTCTGCGAGGCGACGGTGGCGCGCACCCAGGGATCGGTCACCGCCACCTGCGCGAACGCGGCGCCGGCGAGCGAGAGATAGAGGATCGAGGCAGTGAGCAAGCGTTTCATGTTCGGGTTCCTTCCGCGCATGGGGCGCGGGTAGCGGGGTGCACACCAACGACGGCGCGTACCCGGAAAGGTCGGGGTCTCGGGAGCAGGCGGATATCAGGCGCCGGCGGGCGGCGCTCGCGGGTTCGCCGGCGTCCACGGCGGCGAAGCGGCTGCGGGAGCCGCGGCGAGCGCCGGCAGCAGTCGCTGCGGGCTTGCGGCCACCGGGAACGACGCCGCCGTTGCCGGGGGCGGCCCCCAGGGATCGGCCGAACCGAGGCACGCCGGGCAGTGCGCGCCGACGGCGCCGCTGCGCTGGACCGGGCCGTCGGACCGAGCCGAGCCGTCGGATCGGACCGGGGCGTCGGTGTCGGCAACGGTCGGCGCCCAGATCACCACGCGTCCATGACGGTTCGCCGAACAGAGTTCGGCCACCAGGATTGGCAATCCGCGAACGGCCGCGACCGCGTGACCGATCGACGGCCCGAGCGCACCCGTCAGGATGGCCAGGCAGGCGATCCAGGCGGCGAACGGACGGGGGCAGTAGGCGGGCACGAAAGGGATTCTAGCGACCGGAGCGCGCGCCCTCGCTGAGCCGGCTCGAGCGGAAGGGCTCATCGGTGCTGCACCGATTCGGCGATGCAACGGGTGATGACCGGCGGCTGCTCGCCGAGGTGGAACGACAGACGGCGCGCACGCAGCGCCACGTCGGCGGCGGTGACGCGATCGAAGCGGCGCAGGTGCTCGACCCACGATTCGTCGACGAAGTACTCCAGGAAGCGCCCCGGGTCCTTCGTGTCGCGGAACAGCTCCCACGACAGCGCTCCCTGGCGCAGCCGGCTGCTGCGGCTCTCGCGCATCACCTCGCGGAACTCGGCGGCGCGCGCCGGATCGATCCGGTATTCGATCGTCGTCATGACCGGCCCCGCGTCGGGGTCGACCGGGAGCGCGGTGACCGGTGCCTTCCATTCCTGCGAGGGCGTGAGGTCGTCGTCGGCGCCGCCTTCGACCCGGTAGTGCCGGGTCAGCCACAGCGCGGCCACGCCGGTGACGGCCGCGATCGCGAGGCTTGCGCGTACGCTGGTCAGCGCCGCGACCTGGCCCCACAGCGCCGCTCCCGCGCCGGCGCCGCCCATCAGCGCGACCTGGAAAGTCGACATGCCGCGTGCGCGCACCCAGTTGGGCAGCGCGAGCTGCGCGGCCACCGAAATCGAGTTGGCCGTCGTGAGCCAGGCCATGCCGGCGACGACCATCACCGGCACCGCGACGTAGACGTTCGGCGCAAAGCCCGCCGCGACCATCGCAACCGCCTGCACCACCGATCCGTCGCGGATCAGCTGGTCGCGACTGTGCCGATGACGCATGTGCGGCAGCATGAACACCGACAGGATCGCGCCGAAGCCGAGCGAGGCGAACAACAGCGTGTAGGTGCCGGCCGACCCGCCTTGCATGCCGCGTGCCACCAGCGGCAGCAGCGCAATCAGCGCGGTCGACTGGCCGAAGAAGGTCAGCACGCGCACCAGCACCGCGCGCATCGGCGCCGACTGCCGCACGTACTGCACGCCGACCCGCATCGCGCCCAGGAAGCGTTCGCCGGGCAGCGCGCTCGGCTCCTCGACCGTCTTCCAGCGCAGGATCAGGAATCCGGCCGTCACCGACAGCACGACGTTCACGATGAACACCCATTCGGTGCCGGCGCCGGCGATCAGCGCCCCCGCGACGACCGGGCCGATGATCCGCGAAGCGTTCATCGCCAGTCCGTTCAGCGCCAGCGCGGCCGGCAGCTGGATGCGCGGCACGAGTCCGGGGACGATCGCCGAGTACACCGGCCAGCGCATCGCCAGCCCGATGCCGTTGAGGAACACCAGCACCAGCAACAGCGTGGGGTTGATCGCGTCGGTGAGGATCGCCAGGCACAGCAGCAGCGCGGTGACCGCCACCCAGAACTGGGTGACGACGAAATAGCGCCGCCGGTCGAGGATGTCGGCGAGTGCGCCGCTGGGCAGCCCGAGCAGGAACACCGGCATGGTCGCGGCGGTCTGCACCAGCGCGACCATCACCGGCGAGGTGGTGAGCGTGCTCATCAGCCAGGCGGCCGCGACGTCGTTCATCGCCATGCAGACGTTGGCGGTGAACCAGACCACCCAGAGCATCCGGAAGACCGGATCCGCCAGCGGCGCGAAGGTCGCGGCCGGCAGGGCCGGCCCTTCGGGCTCGTGTTGGCTGGACGGCGCGTCGTCGGACAAGCGGGGCTCCTGCTGGAGCGCGAGGCCGGCGCGGCCCGCGCAGCCCGCATTGTCGCTCAGCCCGGAGCCGGCGATGCGCGCGCGAGCTGCCGGTAGACCTCCTCGGCGAGGGCGAGCAGCGAGACCCGGTCGAGCTGCGCCGACAGCGCGTAGCCGAATCGCCCGTCGACCCAGTAGAACGCGCCGACCCGGCCGTCGCCGTCGAACCGGAACGCGGTGTCGGTTGCTTTCGGGCCGGCGTCGGCGACGTAGAGCGTCAGCCTGGCACCGCTAGCGTCCTGGTACATGAACTGCGCACGCGCGCCGTCGGACCCGGGGAGCAGCCGGCCACCGACCAGCGACCAGCCGCGCGCCTCGAGCGACGGCACCGTGAGCGGTGCGCCGAGCCGCTTCGACAGCCACTGCACCAGGTGATCGTGCTGGGCGGCGGCCACTTCGACCGGATGGCGCACCTCGGGCGTATAGACGACGTGTGCGGCGAGCGCGTCGCGAACGAAACCGGGCGCGCCGGCGTGCGCGAACTGCGTCGCGGGCGAGGCGAACTTCGCGTGCGACAGCCATCCGAGCGACCAGGCGAGTGCTGCCAGGGCTGCGGCAGCCAGCCACAGGCGCGGATCGCCGGCGCGCCAGGCGCGGGCGGGTCGGACACCGTCGGGAGTCGACGACGAGTCGGGTGTCGCGCCGAGCGCCGCATCGACCAGGCGTTGCGGCACGGGTTCTTCGAGCGTGTCGCGGCCCAGGGCCTTCAGCGCCTGCGCCTGCCGCCGCCAGGCCTGCGCCTGCGCGCGCAACGCCGCGTCGGCGTCGAGCCGCGTCTCGAAGCGGCGCAGCCGCTTACCCTCGAGCCGACCGTCGGCCCAGGCATGCAGGTCGTTCGGATCGTCGTCAGTCATCGTTTCGGGGCATCGTCATTTCATCAGCCTGAGCCGGGGCCCCGCCGGCCGGGAATCGCCGGCGGGTTCGAGCAGTTCGCGCAGCCTTGCGCGCGCGCGCGACAGCCGCGACATCACGGTGCCGGTCGGCACGTCCACTACCGCTGCCACCTGCTCGTACGACATGTCTTCGAAGGCCACCAGCAGCAATACCTGTCGCTGCGCCTGCGGCAACGCGCGCAGCGCCCGCTCGAGGTCGAGCGCGTCGGCCCAGCCGGCGGCCGGATCGGGCGCGGCGTCCGTGCCTTCGCCGGCTTCGGCCGCGAGTTCCTGCGCCGTTTCGAGCCGGTAACGCGGTCGGCGCGTCTCGCTCACGAACAGGTTGTGCATGATCGTGAAAGCCCAGGCGGCCAGGTCCGATCCGGGCCGCCACTGCGCCAGGCGCGTGCAGGCACGCTCGAGCGTGTCCTGCACGAGGTCGTCGGCTGCGGCCGCGTCCGCGCACAACATCCGCGCGTAGCGGCGCAGCCGCGGAATCAGCGCGACCAGCGCGTCATGGGCGGGCGACACGCCACGCACCGTTGACCCCGTCGCCGGTGCGATCGCCGGGCTTGCGGTCCTTCGCCCAGTAGTACAGCGGCTTGCCCTTGTAGGCCCACTGCGAACGACCGTCGTCGCGCCGGACGATCGTCCAGTCGCCGCTCGCCGAGCCACCGTCGGCCAGCAACGGCGGCCAGTTCGTCGCGCAGGGGCCGTTGCAGGCGCTGCGGCCCGCACCCGCCGGGTCGCGATCGAAGGTGTACAGCGTCATGTCGTTCGCGCCGACCAGCGCGCCGTCGTACGTTCTTGCGGGCGCCGGATGCGCAACGCTCCCGTACATCGATTCCATCGTGCTGCAACCTGCGAGAAACGCCGCGGTCGCCGCGGCCGCCACCAGCCTGATCATGGTCATCTCCGGCAAACGGGCCCGCCCGATGCCGGCCCTCTGACGGTAAACGCGCGACCGGCGCCGGTTATTCCGCCGGGCGTGCGATCATCATGGCCCGACTCCCTCCGAGGAACCAGCGATGACCCTGTCCCGCGCCGTGCGGATCCGCGAATTCGGCTCGCCCGAGGTGATGCGGATCGAAGCGGTCGACCTGCCCGAGCCGGGCCCCGGCGAGGCCTGCGTGCGCCAGACGGCGATCGGTTTCAACTTCATCGACGTCTACCAGCGCAGCGGCGTCTACCCGTTGCCGCTGCCCACCGGGCTCGGCCACGAGGCCGCCGGCGTGGTGGAGGCGGTCGGTGCCGGGGTGAGCGACCTGCGTCCGGGCGATCGGGTGGTCTACATGAACGCCGGCGTGGGCGCCTACGCCGATCGCCGCAACGTGGCGGCCGAGCGACTGGTGGCGCTGCCGGCTGCGGTGTCCGACGAGGATGCCGCGGCAGTGTTCTTCAAGGCGATGACCGCGCAGTACCTGTTGAAGAAGACCCATGCGGTCCAGCCTGGCGACGTGCTGCTGGTGCACGCTGCTGCCGGAGGCGTCGGCCAGATCCTGGCGCGCTGGGCCAGGGCGCTCGGCGCGTACGTGGTGGGCACGGCCGGCTCGCCGGCCAAGTGCGAGATCGCGCGCGCGGCCGGCTGCGACGCCGCGATCGACTACTCGCGCGACGACTGGCCGCAGGCGTTCCTGCAGGCCACCGGCGGCCGCAAGGCGCGCGTGGTCTACGACTCGGTCGGCCGCGCCACTTTCCTGAAGTCGCTCGACTGCGCCGCGCCGTTCGGGCTCGTCGTCGTCTACGGAGGCGCGTCGGGGCCGGCGCCGGCGATCGAGCCCGACCTGCTGAACAAGAAGGGGTGCCTGTTCCTCACGCGGCCGTCGGTGTTCCCGCACAACGCCGACGTGAAGACCTTCCGTTCCAACGCGGCGGACGTGTTCGCGGCGATCGCCGCCGGGCACGTGCGCGCGACGATCGGCGCGCGCTTCGCGCTCGACGAGGCGCCGGCCGCGCATCGCGCGGCCGAGGCACGCGCCACGACCGGCGCGATCCTGCTGGTGCCCTGACGAAGGCCCGTTCCGGCCGCGTTCAGGGTCGCTCGCGCGCGAGCACCGCGGCCAGGTACGCGCCGGCGGCGTCGGCGCGCAGTGCCTCGACGGTGAGCGGCAGCTTGCGTCGCCAGTTCGGATGCTCGTCGACGGTGCCCGGCAGGTTGTTCTGCTCGACGACGCCCAGCCAGTCTTCGGGCTGCACCATCATCAGCCGCGACGGGCAGGCGGCGAGCCAGCCGTGGATCGCCTCGACCAGCGTCGCCGACAGTGGGTTCTGCGCGAGCGCCTCGATGTCCGCGTCCGCCGGCAGCCGGCCCGCGCGCGCGAGCGCATCGAGCAGGCGCACGCGGTCGAGCGCACGCTCGCTGCGGTGCCGATCGCGCGTGGCCTCGTCGGGAAACAGCCCCAGCCCTTCGCGCAGCACGATGTCGCGGCCCTGCCACCAGCCAGCGAGCGTCGGCAGGTCGTGCGTGCCGATCGCGACCAGCGCGTCGCGCGGGTAGTCCTGCGGCGGCAGGAACCCGCCCGAGGCGTCGCGCTGGAAGTAGAGCAGCCGGTACGAAAGCACGCCCGCGGCTGCAAGCGCCTCGCGCACCGCGTCGGGCACGGTGCCGAGATCCTCGCCGACGACGATGCAGCGATTGCGGTGGCTCTCGAGCTTCACGATCGCCAGCAACTCGTCGAGGGGATAGTGGACATAGGCCCCGTCGCGCGCGCCGGCGCCCCGCGGCACCCAGTACAGGCGCATCAGGCCCATCACGTGATCGATGCGCAACGCGCCGGCATGGCGCATGTTCGCGCGCAGCGCGAGCACGAACGGCTCGTGGCCGTGCTCGCGCAGCGCCTGCGGCAGCAGCGGCGGCAGACCCCAGTCCTGACCCGACAGGTTGAAGTCGTCGGGCGGGGCGCCCACGCTCGCGCTCGCGGCGAAGCAGCCGGGAAACGACCAGGCGTCGGAGCCCGAGCGATCGACCGAGACCGCGAGGTCGAGGTACAGGCCGATCGCCATGCCGCGCTCCCGGCAGCGCGCCGCGGCGCGCGCCAGCTGCAGGTCGGCCTGCCACTGCAGGTACTCGTAGTATTCGGCGCGCTGCGCGCCATCGCACGCCGGCTCCTGCGCCGCCTCGAAGTCCGCGTGCCGTCGCAACGCATCGCCGGCCTGCGACTGGAACGCGCGAAACTCGCGTGCGCGCTGCGTGTCGTGGGCCAGGTGGCGGCTGCGGAAGTGCGCGTACAGCTCGCGCAGCACTTCGTGCTTGGCCCGCGAGACGCCTTCGTAGTCGACCAGGCTCGCTTCGCGCAGCGCCGCGAGCCGCGCGCGGAACGCGGGCGCGTCGACCTGCGCGCGTGCCGCGTCGCATTCGCCGAAGTCCTCGATCGCTTCGACGTCGAGCGCCAGCGCGTCGAGCCACAGCCGCGACGACGGCGCGTAGGGGCTGGCGCGGCCGGCATCGTGCGCGAAGCGCGCGTGCAGCGGATTCAGGCCGATCGCGCACGCCCCGCGCAGCGCTGCGAGATCGATCAGTTCGAGCAGGTCGCCGAAGTCGCCCACGCCCCAGTTGCGCGTCGAGCGCAGCCCGTAGAGCTGGGCCGACCAGCCCCAGACGCGCGCATCGTCGGCGAGCAGCGCCGGCCGATAGCAGGTGGACGGCGCGGCGATGACGAGCACGACGGCTGTCGCATCGCCTGCGCGCACTTCGAGCCGGTGGTAGCCGGCAGGCAGCGCGATGGCCATCGCGAGTGTGCGCGACTCGTGCGCGACGCCGGCCGCTTCGCTGCGCTCGCGCAGCGCGAGCGCGTCGACCTCGGCCTCGCCGTCGGTCGTCTCGCCCGACTCGGTGTGCAGCCGCCACGCGATGCGCTCGCCTTCTCCTCGCCGCGCGAGCCTCAGAAGCAGCGCGAGCGGCGCCGATTCCGCCTGCACCGCGACGACCGGTTCGGCGAGGCGGCCCCAGTAGCGCAGATGCGTCGCGGCCAGCTCGCGGTCGACGTCGTCGTCGCTGCCGGCCGGCACGCCCAGTTCGCCCAGCAGCGCGCGCAGCGCGGCGTCGGACGCTTCGTGCCGGTGCCCCCAGATGTCGTGAAAGCCCGCTTCGATGCCGTACGCGGCGGCCAGCCACCGCAGCCGGTCGCGGGCGCTGCTCATGGCAGCGACGCCGGACGGGTGAGCAGCGCGAGCGAGCGCCCGCGCAGGGTGCAGACGGTGCCGGCCGGCCAGGCGCCGAGCCGCGTGCCGGGCACGCCGATCGCACTGGGATCGCATCCTCGGTCGTCGCGCCATGCGGTGTCGAGCACGCAGCGCCAGGCTTCGCCCGGCAGCGCCGGCAGCACGAAGTCGATGTCTTCGTGGTGCGCGTTGAACAGCATCAGGAAGTCGTCGTCGCGCACCGCGCGCCCGCAGCGATCGACCTCGTTGAGTCCCTCGCCGGCCAGGTAGACCGCCAGGCTGCGCGCGTGCTCGCGCTCCCATTCGTGGTCGCTCATCTCGGCGCCGTCGGGGCGCAGCCAGAAGATGTCCTTCACGCCGCCGCCGCGCAGCGGGCGGCCCTGGAAGAAATCGCGCCGCCGGAAGGACGGGTGCTCGCGCCGCAGCCGGATCAGCCGGCGCACGAACGCGAGCAGCGACGCACGCTCTTCGTCGATGGTCCAGTCGACCCAGGAAATCTCGTTGTCCTGGCAGTAGGCGTTGTTGTTGCCCCGCTGCGTGCGGCCGATCTCGTCGCCGGCGAGCAGCATCGGCACGCCCTGCGACAGCAGCAGCGTCGCGAGGAAGTTGCGTTGCTGGCGCGCGCGCAGCGCGCGCACCTGCGGGTCGTCGGTGGGCCCCTCGACGCCGCAGTTCCACGACAGGTTGTGGTTGTGCCCGTCGGCGCCGCCCTCGCCGTTGGCTTCGTTGTGGCGTTCGTTGTACGAAACGAGGTCGGCCAGCGTGAAGCCGTCGTGCGAGGTGACGAAGTTGATGCTCGCGTGCGGACGCCGGCCCGAACGGCCGTACAGGTCGCTCGAGCCGGTCAGGCGCCGCGCGAACTCGCCGATCGCGCCGCCGTCGCCCTTCCAGTAGGTGCGCATGCCGTCGCGATAGCGGTCGTTCCACTCGGCCCAGCCCATCGGGAAGTTGCCTACGCGGTAGCCGCCGGCGCCGACGTCCCAGGGCTCGGCGATCAGCTTGGCGCGGCTGAGCACCGGATCCTGGCGGATCACGTCGAACAGGCTGTTCCAGCTTTCGACGCCGCCGGCGGCGCGCGCCAGCGCAGGCGCCAGGTCGAAGCGGAAGCCGTCGACGTGCATCTCCTCGGCCCAGTAGCGCAGCGAGTCCATCACCAGCTGCAGCGTGCGCGGATGCGCCAGGTTCACCGTGTTTCCGCAGCCGGTGTAGTCGGTGTACAGGCGCGGGTTGGCCGGATCGAGCCGGTAGTAGGCGGCGTTGTCGATGCCGCGCAGGCTCAAGGTCGGCCCGAGGTGGTTGCCCTCGCAGCTGTGGTTGTAGACCACGTCGATGACCACCTCGATGCCGGCCGAGTGCAGCGCCTTGACCATCGACTTGAATTCCTCGATCCGGCCCGAGGCGCTGTAGCGCGCCTCGGGCGCGAAATAGCCGAGCGTGTTGTAGCCCCAGAAATTGCGCAGCCCCTTCTCGACCAGCTGCCGTTCGTCGATGAACGCGTGCACCGGCATCAGTTCGATCGTGGTCACGCCCAGGCGCCGGAAGTAGTCGATCACCGGCTGCTGCGCCAGCGCGGCATAGGTGCCGCGCAGCGCCTCGGGCACGTCCGGGTGGCGCATCGTGAAGCCACGCACGTTCAGCTCGTAGATCACCGTCTCGTTCCACGGCACGTCGGGTCGGCGGTCGCCGCCCCAGCTGAACGCGGTCTCGATCACGCGGCCCTTCGGCACGAACGGCGCGCTGTCGCGCCGGTCGAACGACAGGTCTTCGCGCTCGTGCCCCCGGATGTAGGGATACAGCGCGTCGTGCCAGCGCACGGTGCCGGTGATCGCCCGCGCGTACGGATCGAGCAGCAGCTTGTGCGGATTGAAGCGCAGCCCGAGCGCCGGCTCCCAGGGGCCGTGCACGCGATAGCCATAGACCAGGCCGGGGCGCGCCTGCGGAAGGTAGCAGTGCCAGACCTGGTCGGTGCATTCGTCGAGGACGATGCGCTCGATCTCGTTGCGGCCCTGCTCGTCGAACAGGCACAGCTCGACCAGCAGCGCGTCACCGGCGAACAGCGCGAAATTGACGCCCTCGCCATCCCAGGTCGCGCCCAGCGGATACGGCCGGCCCGGCCACGGGCGATCAGCCATCGGCGGCCTCCTTCATCACGACGGTGGAGAGCGCCGGCAGCGTCAGCGCCAGCGACCACGGCTGGCCGTGGCGAGGCAGCGGTGCCGCGTCGACGCCGCCGAAGTTACCCCAGCCGCCGCCGCCGTACGCGTGCGCGTCGCTGTTCAGGATCTCCCGCCAGCGGCCGGCCGCCGGCACCCCGAGCATGTAGTTGGTGCGCGGCACCGGCGTGAAGTTGCAGGCCACCAGCAGCGCCGGCGCGCCGCTGCGCGGACGGCGCAGGAACGCGATGACGCTGTGTTGCGCGTCGCTGAAGTCGATCCACTGGAAGCCGTCGGCCGAGAAGTCGAGCTGGTGCAGCGCGGGCTCTTCGCGAAGGGCGCGGTTCAGGTCGGCCACCCAGCGCTTCAGGCCGTCGTGCCCGGGCGTCGACGCGACCCACCATTCGAGCTCGCCCTCGTGCGTCCACTCGCGGCGCTGGCCGAACTCGCCGCCCATGAACAGCAGCTTCTTGCCGGGGTGCGTCCACATGTAGCCGTAGAACGCGCGCAGGTTGGCGAACTTCTGCCAGTCGTCGCCCGGCATCTTGCCGATCAGCGAGCCCTTGCCGTGCACCACCTCGTCGTGCGACAGCGGCAGCACGAAGTTCTCGTTGAACGCGTACCACAGCGAGAAGGCGAGCTTGTCGTGGTGGTGCCGGCGGTGCACCGGATCCTCGCGCGCGTAGGCCAGCGTGTCGTGCATCCAGCCCATGTTCCACTTCATGCCGAAGCCCAGGCCACCCGACCAGGTCGGCCGCGACACCATCGGCCACGCGGTGGACTCCTCGGCGATCGTCACGGTATCGGGATGATCGCGGTAGACCGCTTCGTTGAGCCGGCGCAGGAACGCGACGGCTTCGAGGTTCTCCCGCCCGCCGTAGCGGTTCGGGACCCACTCGCCCTCGCCGCGCGAATAGTCGAGGTAGAGCATCGACGCGACCGCGTCCACGCGCAGGCCGTCGACGTGGTAACGCTCGAACCAGAACAGCGCCGACGACAGCAGGAACGCCGACACCTCGTGGCGCCCGTAGTTGAAGATGCTCGAGTTCCACTCGGGGTGGAAGCCCTGCCGCGGGTCGGCATGCTCGTACAGGCAGGTGCCGTCGAACTGCGCCAGCCCGTGCGCGTCGGTGGGGAAGTGCGACGGCACCCAGTCGAGGATCACGCCGATTCCGTTGCGATGCAGGTGATCGACCAGGTACATGAAGTCCTGCGGCGTGCCGTAGCGCGCGGTCGGCGCGAAGTAGCCGGTCGTCTGGTAGCCCCATGAGCCGTAGAACGGATGCTCGGTGACCGGCAGCAGCTCGACGTGGGTGAAGCCCATCTCGTGCACCCAGGGCACCAGCGCCTCGGCCATCTCGCGATACGACAGGAAGCTCCCGTCGCCGCGGCGCCGCCACGACCCTGCGTGTACTTCGTAGATCGAGATCGGCGCGTCGTGCGCATTGCGCGCGCCACGCGCGGCCATCCACTCGTCGTCGCCCCAGTGGTAGTCGAGCGCCCAGACGCGCGAGGCGGTGCGCGGCGGCTCCTCGCAGGAGAACGCGAACGGATCGCTCTTGTCGGGCACCGCCTCCCCGCCGGCCGAAACGATCCGGTACTTGTACGCATGGCCGGGGCGGGCGGCGCCGGCGAAGCCCTCCCAGATGCCCGAACCGTCCCAGCGCGGCTGCAACGGCTCGGCGTCGCCCCTCCAGTCGTTCCAGTCGCCGATCACCGACACCGAGCGCGCATTGGGCGCCCAGACCGCGAAATGCGCGCCCTCGCCGGTTGCGGACGGATGGCAGCCGAGGTGCTCGTGCAGCCGCGCGTGCGTGCCCTCGCGGAAGAGGTAAATGTCGTGTTCGGTCAGCACCGCATGGCTCTTCGGACTCTGGCTCCTCCGAGCCATTGTGGCACGCGGCGCGCCGGCGCAAAGTCCGCTTCGCCGGGCCGACCGGCACGACCGCAGCCGCATGCAGGGAGAAACCAGGATGAAGCCAGCGACCGAACCCGATCCGCGCCTGTCGATGCTCGAGGCGATGATGACGATCCGCGCCTACGAGAGCAGGCTGGTGGCGATCAACGCGCAGACCGGCGCGGCCGGCACCTGCACCTCGGTGGGCCAGGAGGCCGGCGCGGTCGGCGTGGTGCGCGCGCTCGAGCGGCACGACCGCATCGTGACCAACCACCGCAGCGCCGGCCACCTGCTGGCGCGCGGCGCCGACCCCGGCCGGATGATGGCCGAGGTGCTCGGACGCGTGGACGGCTACTGCAAGGGCAAGAGCGGCTCGCTGCACATTTCGGTGAAGCAGCTCGGCGTGGTGCTGACCTCGACCATCGTCGGCGGCGAGCTGTCGATGGTCACCGGGGTGGCGCTGGCGCAGAAGATGGGCGTTGGCGAGCCGGGCGGCATCGTCGCGACCTTCTTCGGCGACGGCGCGGCCTGCGAGGGGATCTTCCACGAGTCGCTGAACCTCGCGGCGCAGTGGCGGCTGCCGATCCTCTACGTCTGCGAGAACAACCAGTGGCAGGCGTTCGTGCGTCGCGACGAGACGATGCCGGTCGAGCACATCCGCACCTGGGCGGCCGCGCACGCGGTCGAGTCGGAGACGGTCGACGGCAACGACGTCGAGGCGGTGCACGTGGCCGCGCGCAAGGCGGTGGCCACGATCCGCGCAACCGGCCGGCCGTACTTTCTCGAGCTCGAAACCTACCGGATGCGCGGCCACTTCGAGCCCGACGACCAGGCCTACGTCGACCCCGCGGAGCTGGCGGCGTGGCGCGCGCGCGATCCGATCGACCTCGCCGGCAAGCGCCTGCTCGATGCAGGCGCGACCAGTCGCGACGAGCTCGACCGGATGAGGCAGCGCGTCGACGCTGCCATCGAGGCGGCGGCGCTGTTCGCCAACGGCTCGGCGTGGCCCGATGCGCGCGAACTCACGACCGACGTCTACGCCTGAACCCGACCCGAAGGATCCGCCATGTCACAGATCACGGCACACGATGCGATCGGCCAGGCGCTGGCCGAGGAAATGCGGCGCGACGAGCGCGTCGTCCTGTTCGGCGAAGGCGTCGCCACGAAACGCGCCGACCTCGCGCGCGAGTTCGGCACCGAGCGCGTGCGCAACACGCCGCTGGCCGAGGCGATCATCGCCGGCACCGCGGTCGGCGCGGCGGCCAGCGGCCTGCGCCCGGTCGTCGACCTGTTGTTCGCGCCGTTCCTCGCCTACTCGATGGATGCGCTCGTGAACAGCGCGGGCAAGCTGCGCTACCTGTCGGGCGGCCAGTTCGAGTTCCCGATGGTGGCGATCGCGATGACCGGCGCCGGCTGGTCGGTGGGCGGGCAGCACAACCACAACCTGGAGGCGATGTTCGTGCATGCGCCCGGCCTGAAAGTGGTCATGCCGTCGAACGTCGCCGACTTCAAGGGCTTGCTGAAGGCGGCGATCCGCGACGACAACCCGGTGATGTTCTTCGTGGACATCGCGCTGGCGATGGCGCCGGGCGAGGCGCCGGAATCGGCCGACCACGTCGTGCCGATCGGCCGCGCGGCGGTGCTGCGCGAGGGCGGCGACGTGACCCTGGTCTCGTATGCGAAGACCGTCGGCGCCTGCCTGGGCGCGGCCGACGCGCTCGCCGAGCGCGGCATCCATGCCGAGGTGATCGACCTGCGCACGCTCAAGCCGCTCGACGAGAAGGCGATCCTGCGCTCGGTGCGCAAGACCGGCCGCCTCGTGGTGGTTCACGAGGCCAACCGGCTGTGCGGCGTCGGCGCGGAGGTGTCGGCGATCGTGAGCGAGCATGCGTTCGACGCGCTGAAGGCACCGGTGCGCCGCCTGGCGGGCCCCGATGCGCCGGCGGCGTCCTCGTGGGCGCTCGAGCAGGCGGCGGTGCCGAACGCCGATGCGGTGCGCGACGCGGTCCTGGCGATCGTCGGCGAGCGGGCCGCGGCCTGAGAAGAATTCACGGGCGGGGCCGGCGAGCTTCGACCCGCTGGGGCGCGATGCCCGAGCCGACGCCTGCCTCGACCCGCGGTGCGTGCGCCGCAAGCATGAGCACCATCGCCAGGCCCAGGGCGGCGTGCAACCAGCCGAGCGCGGGGCGCACGGTCTCGGGTGCGAAGTAGTAGAGAAGGTAGCCGGTGAGCGCCGCGGCGGCGCCCAGTCCCACCAGCGCGACGCCGGTGCGGCGCTGACGCGCCGACCCGGTCCGGCGCATTCGCGGCGACGTCAGCCGCCAGCCGTTCGGCACGTGCCCCGCAGCCAGCGCGCCGGCGACGAACAGTACGGCGAAGGCCGCGGCGCCGTGCAGCCGCATCAGCCAGGGCTCGAGCGGGTGCGGCAGTTCGCCCGCGCCGGCCCCGGCAAGGTAGTGGAGCCCGAGCCAGGCGATGCCGCTTGCGGCGAGCAGCCACGCCGACGCGTTCAGCAGCCGGCCTTGCCAGCGGGCGATGCGGTTCAGTGAAGCCATGCCTGCGCCTCGCACTTCGCCAGAACGGGGTGCCGCGCGTCGCCGCTCACCGCCACCACCTTGGTCAGCGCATCGGCCCACAGGCAGCGAGGCGCGGCCACGCTCACGCCGCAGGGGTGCTTCGCGCCCCATGCGCGCGAACGGCTGTCCGGACCGAAATGGCTACTCGCGAGCGCCGCATCGGCCAGCGACGCGAACGGCCGCACGCCGCCGCGCAGCTCGTCGCGAAGCATCACCGGCACGCAGGCTTCGCCGAAGACCCGCAGGTCGCCGCCGGCGTTGACCCAGCCCGACGCGCAGCCGTGCTGCCGCAGCGCCCGGACCGCGCGATCGACCGCATGGCCCTTTGCGATGCCTCCGAGGTCGATCCTCGCCGAGGCCGAGAGCCGTTCGAGACGCAGGCCGTCGCAGCGCCAGCCGCCCGCGCCGCTGCCCAGGCTCACGTCGAACACGCCGCCGGTTTCCTCGTGCAGCCAGCGCGCCGCCTGCAGCACCTCGGCCGTTTCGGGATCGACCACGACTGCCTGCCCCGGCGCGAGCGCGTGAAAGCGCGAGAGGTCGCTCGCCGGATCGAAGCGCGACATGCGGGCCTGCACGTGCGCGATGGCCTCGAAGGCGGCGCGCACCGCGGCGTCGCCGCCGCCTTCGCCCTCGCGGTCGCCTTCGCCGTCGCGGATGCCGATCTCGACCAGCGTGCCGAGCAGCGGCCGCGCACGTCGCCGCCAGGAGTCCGCCGCGGCGGCCGCGCTCACGAGAGCGCCCCCGAGCGCCGCAGCGCGTCGAGCCGGGTCACGATGCGGCGCACGCCGTCGGTCACGTGGCGGCAGCTCAGCGTCGCGCCGCTGATGTTGGCAATGTCCTCGCCCACGCGGATCGGCGAGGCGGCGGTCTTGCCTTCGAACTGGCGGCGCCAGGCGGGCAGGCGGATCTCGTAGCCGTGGCTCTCGCGGTAGTCCATCACTTCCACCTGCCGCACGCTGCCGTCGCGGTTCACGCCGACCGCATAGGTGATCAGCTCGAACTTGCCGATCACTTCGTCGATGACGACGTAGCCGAGCGTCGCGTCGCCGCGGCGCGCCACGCGCACCTGCAACGGTCCGGCTGCGGACGGTGCCGTCCCGGCGGCGACGGGGAACTCGCGCAGCTCGAAGCGCTCGGCATCCGGAAACATCAGTTTCTGCGCCTGCTCCGCGCTCAGGTAGCTGACGGCGAAGGCGCTCGCGGGCGCCAGCGCCACCAGCGCGGCGGGGAACAGCGTCAGGCGCATCAGAAGCTCCAGCCGAGGCCGAGGTTGACCCGGTTGTTTTCGGAGACGAGGCCGAAGCGCTGCACGTCGGCCTTCAGCACCACGCCCTGGCCGACGAGGAAGTTCACGCCGACGGTGGTCACGCGCTCGGTACCGGCTGCAGCGGGCGTGAGGCCGGCACCCAGGTCGGCGTAGTCGCGCGCGGTGTTGAAGCGCTCGAGCCGCACGAAGGGGCTGAGCGCGTAATCGCCCCGGCTCCACAGCCGGTACGCGCCTTGCAGGTACCAGCCGTCGAAGCTCTCCGGAATCAGCGTCGGGTTGCCTACCAGCGTGGCGTTGAGTGCCGCCGTGTTCGAGATCGAGCCGCGCGCGTAGACGGTGGACAGGTCCCAGCGGCCCGGCGTCCAGCGCGCATGCAGGTCCCACAGCGACACGCGCGCACTCGGCAGCAGCGGCTGCGAGTGGCTGGCGCCGCCGCTGAACACCGAACCCCCGACCAGCAGTCCCGGCACTCCGCGCCAGTTGATCGCGCCGAAGACCGCGAGGTCGCGTGCACGCGCCTGCGCCCCCTCCTGGTGGATCGATCCGAGCGGCGACTCGAGCCCTTCGGCGGATGCGGCATCCCACTTGCCGAGGTCGAAGCTGGTGCTGATGCCGCCCTGCACGGTGACGCCGTTGTCGAAATTGCCGATCAGTTGCAGGCCGACTTCGCGCCAGGTGCTCGGGATGATCGCGGTCTCGACGAAGTTGCGACGCACGCCGTAGTAGGACGTGGGCTCATGGCTTTCGTTGAGCATGCCGGCGGGCATCAGGAAAAGGCCGGCACGCGCCGCAAGGCGCGGAGCCAGTTCGCGTTCGACGTAGGCCTGCTCGAGCGCCACTTCTCCGGGATCGTCGGCCGAGCTCACCGCATGCTCGACCTCGAGCTCGGCGACCAGCCGCGTCTTCGGGTCGAAGCGATGCTGCAGGCCGAGCACGAAGCGGCGCAGGTCGATCTCGGCATCGCGCGCCGCCTTCGTCGGGCGCGTGTAGTCGACCTCGCCGTAGCTGGTCAGCACGGTCGCCGGCTCGTCGCGCCCGGCCGCTGCGTGCGCGGGCACCGGCACCGGCGCGGCGCTCGCCGCTGCGGGTGGCTGCGCCGCTGCCGCAGCGGTTCCGGGCGAGGCTGCAGCGGTCGGCGGCGAGGCCGTGTTCGCATTCGCGGCGCCGGCGCCGGCGCCGGCGCTTTCGCGCAGCCGCGCGAGTTGCGCTTTCGCTTCGGCCAGTTCGGCGGCGAGCCGATCGAGCTTGCGTGCCAGTTCGGCTTCGGTGGGAGTCTGCGCGTGCGCGGGCATGCACAGGGCGGCGCCGAGCAGGGCGGCCGCAGCGGCGATCGTCGAGGGTTTGCTTGTCATGGTGGCGGCAGAGGGGTCAGGGCTGGTAACCGTCGTCGAGCGTGTGCAGGAACGCGATCACGTCGTCGATTTCGCTGTCCGAGAGCGCTGGCGCCTGGCCGGGCTCGCGGTCGTAAGGGGCTTCGCCGGTGTTGACGTTGACCCGCAAGGCGGGCGGCAGGTCGTCGAACTTCACGACCCGGCCGTCGGCGTCGAGCGGGTACCACTTCTGCGGATCGGTATCGCGCTGCACGTAGAACGTCAGCGCTTCCTTCAGCGACGTGAAGCGGCCGTTGTGGAAGAGGCTGCCGCGCCTGGCGACGTTGCGCAGCGAAGGCACCTTGAAGGCGCCGCACAGGTCGGTGCGCGCCGCGAGGTCGCCGGACGGACGCGCACACAGGCCGAGGTCGAAGAAGCCGGGGTCGGCGTTCTGCTGCAGCTGCGCGTTGCGCGGCACGCCCAGCGCGTCGTAGCTGAAGTCGGTGAACAACGGCAGGCTGCCGTCGCTGCCGCGTCCGGACGGATGACAGGCGGCACAGTTGCCCTTGGCAGGGTCGTTGAACAGCGCCAGTCCGCGAAGTTCGCGCTCGGTGAGCGTCGCCCGGCCGCGCAGGAACTCGTCGTACTTGCTCGTGTAGGCGTGAAACGCACGGTCCTCGAGCTGGTACTGCTGCAGGGCCAGCGTCATCCGCTGGAACGCGCCGTCGACGTCGGCGAGTGCGTCCGGGCCGTACAGCACGCGAAAGTCGGCCGCGTAGGCAGCGCGCGACAGTCGCTCGACGACCTCGGCCCTGTTCGCGTTGGCCATCTCGCGCGGGTTCAGGAAGGGCTCGCCGGCCTGCTGCTGCAGCGACGCGGCGCGTCCGTCCCAGAAGAAGCCGCCGGTCGGCGTACCGTCGTCGGCAAAGCGGAACGCGCGGTTCGTGTCGAGGTAGCGGATCGACGGCGCCTGCCGCCCGCCCTGCTGGTCGAGCAGCGCGCCGCCCGGCTGGACGGCGAGGGCGTTGGCCGGTGCGTGGGCGGCATCCGGATCGTGGCAACTGCTGCAGGCCTGGCGACCGGAAGCGGACAGCCCGGGATCGTGGAAGATCTTCTCGCCGAGCGCCGCCGTCGCCGACAGCCGCGGCGCCCCCGCACTGGCGGCCCTGTCCAGGCCGGACTCGCCGCTGCCACAGGCCGCCAGCGTGGCGGCGACCCACAGCAGCGTACGCCGCGCCCAGCGACGGCTCGGGTGGGGGATCGGCGAAGCGGCGGGCATCGGCAGGGTGTCCGGGAGAGGGTGGTCGTGCCAGGGGAATCGAAGTGGGGGGCCTGGTCGGATCTACGAACGCTAATGCAAACGCGAATGCGTCGCATTCTATGCCCAAAGCGCCAGCCAGGGAAAGGGGGTGCGCGGGCGCTACCGGGCGAGCCCCGGATACAGCTTCGACGCCAGTGCGAGCAGCAAGGCGAACACGAACAGCATCACCGCGAAGCTGGTACTCCACGGATGCACGCTCCTGATCGTCGTGCTCTTGCGGGCGCCGTTGGGCCCGAGCAGGCCGAAGATGCGGCCGTGCGCGACGTTCAGGTCGAGCCGATCGAGCGCCGTGAACTCGCCGTAACGCTTGCAGAGTCGGGCAGTCGCGATCGTGGCCTGCGGACCACTCGAAGGCATACGGGCATGCTGCTGCGCCGCCGCGCCGGGGGGCCGATTCGTCCGGACGCTCGCGCGGCGAGGCTGCCCGACCCGGGCGAACGCTACGCCGCTTCGGCGTGCATCGGAGCGGCGTTCGACGCCACCGGCAACGTGACGACGAACCGGCTGCCCAGCCCCCTGCCGGGGCTGCTCGCGCGCACCGTGCCGCCGTGCGCCTCGACGAAATCGCGCACCAGCGACAGCCCGATGCCCAGTCCGCCACGGCTCAGGCCCGCCGAGCGCTGCGCCTGCGCATAGGGTTCGAACACTTCGTCGATCTCGTCCGCGGTCATGCCGATGCCGCTGTCGGACACGGTCACCACCGCCTCGTTCGCCCGCATTGCCAGCGACACGACCACTTCGCCGCCCTCGGGCGTGAACTTGCACGCGTTGTCGACCAGGTTGCCGAAGACCTGCGCGAGACGCACCGGATCGCCGTCGATCGAGGCGGCTCCCCGGGGCAAGCGAAGCTCCAGGCGCAGCCTGCGAGCCTGCGTCGAGCAGTGAAAGCCGTCGGCGGTCGCGGCGAGGATGTCTGCGAGGTCGACTGCGCGGCGCTCGAGCCTCAGCTTGCCGTTGGCGATGCGCGACGCGTCGAGCAGGTCGTCGACCAGTCGCGTCATGTGCGCAACTTGCCGCTCGATGATGTCGCGCAGGTGTTGCAGCATCGCCGGGTCGGTGCCCGCATCTTCGAGCAGCGTGGCGACCATGCGGATCGGCGTGAGCGGGTTGCGCAGCTCGTGCGCCACGACGGCCAGCACGTCGTCGTTCGGGGTCGCAGTGGCGAGCCGGTGGCGCACGAAGCGCCGCTTGTGGCGCGCCGCGGTGGCGCGTGCGCGCACCGGAAATTCGACCTCGCCTGCGCGTGCCGCATTGCGGGCGGCGCGGGCCTCGCTGCGTTCGACCCCGAGTACGGCGTTCACTGGAACCACGAGCATCTTCCTTCCAGTGGCTGCACCGCGACCGCGGTCATGTCGCCACCCTGTCGAAGACTTTACGCAGTCGGCACCGACAGGTCTGTAGGGATGTCTGGACAG
>MEED01000029.1 GCA_001724855.1 Lautropia sp. SCN 69-89 | reverse complement strand
CCGGCCCGCGACGATCAGCCTGCTGCGCGGTTTCGCCAACGGCCTGATCGGCTTCACCGCCTTCTTTCTCGCGCTGACCACTCTGCTGGTGCGCTACGAGTCGAAGGCCGCTGCGTTCTTCGCCGCGCTGGCCGCGGCAGTGGTCGCTGCGTGGATGGTGCATCGGCTGCGCGGCGCCGCCGCGCGCCGGCTGCCGCGCGCCTGATCGGCGCCCTGGCTTGCCGCTCCGGATCGCCGCTCCTGCCTCCCGCCCGCACCCCGGCGCGTGACCGGTTGCGCACCGGGTCACGCGCGGCTGGTCTATGCTCGTCGCGATGAAGCCCTCGCTCGCCGCCCTCACGCTCGCCGCCGCGTTCGCGTGCTGTGCGCTGCCCGCGCAGGGACAGGGCGGCACCGCGCTGCCCGCGGCGCCGCAGCCCGTGCCCGGTTCGCTGCTCGATCGCGGCGCCTCCGCCGCACGCGGCGCTGCGCCCGCCGCGCCGGCGCAGCGCCGCTTGTCCAGCGGAAGCGGCTTCTACGTCACCGTCGACGGGCACCTCGTCACCAACCACCACGTGATCGACGGCTGCAAGCGCATCGCCCGCGGCGACGGCGCCGCGCTCGTGCTGCTCGCGAGCGACCCGAACAACGACCTGGCGCTGCTGCACGGACCACCGGTGGCCGACGCGGCACTGCTGCGCGCGGCGCCCGATGCGCGCCAGGGCGAAGACGTGCTCACCTACGGTTTTCCGCTGCAGGGGATGCTGTCGTCCTCGGGGCAGCTCGGCGCAGGGATGGTGTCGGCGCTCGCCGGCCTGCGCGACAACCCCGGCCAGCTGCAGATCGACGTGCCGGTGCAGCCCGGCAGCAGCGGCGGACCGCTGCTCGACCGGCGCGGGCAGGTCGTCGGCGTGGTCGTCGCCAAGCTGAACGCGCTGCGCGTCGCGCAGATGACCGGCGACATCCCGCAGAACATCAACTTTGCGATCAAGCTCGCCCCGCTGAAGGCGTTGCTCGACGCGCACGGCGTGCGCTACGCGACCGGCCGCGCCGACGCACGCACGCTGTCGAACCTCGAAGTCGCGGACACCGCCCGCGCCTTCACCACGCCGGTGTTCTGCCAGCGCTGAGCCGCGGTGTGCGGTGTGCGGTGTGCGGTGTGCGGTGTGCGGTGTGCGGTGACGCGGGTGCGCCGCGTCGCGGCCGCGCGCGCCGGCGGCCCGGGGCTGCTGGACGCTACCGGAAAAGCAGCGTCGCCAGCCCGAGGAAGATCAGGAACCCCATGCTGTCGGTGCTGAAGGTGAGCAGCACCGAGGAGCCGATCGCCGGGTCGCGGCCGAAGCGCTCGAGCACCATCGGCACGGCCAGCGCGATCAGCGCTCCGACCAGCAGGTTCAGCACCATCGCCATCGTCATCGTCAGGCCGAGCAGCACGCCGTACGGCGTATCGCGATAGAGCAGCCAGGCGACCAGCCCCGCGACGCCGCCCCAGACCAGCCCGTTGAGCGCCGCGATCGCGAGCTCCTTCAGCAGCAGCCGGCGCGCGTTGGACATCGTGACCTGCCCCAGCGCGATCGAGCGGATGATCAGCGTCATCGTCTGGTTGCCCGAGTTCCCGGCGATGCCGGCGACGATCGGCATCAGCGTGGCGAGCGCCACCACGCGCTCGATCGTGCCGTCGAAGGCGCTGATCACGCGCGACGCGAAGAAGGCGGTACACAGGTTCAGCGCCAGCCACAGCCAGCGGTTCTTCGCCGACGCCCAGACGCCCGCGAACAGGTCTTCCTCCTCGCGCAGGCCGGCCTTGGCGAGCATCTCGGAGTCGCCTTCCTCGCGGATCAGGTCGAGCACCTCGGCCACCGTGACGCGACCGATGACGCGGTTGCGCGGATCGACCACCGGCGCCGACACGAGGTCGTAGCGCTCGAACGCGTGCGCCGCCTCGCTGGCGTCGTCCAGCGGCTGCAGCGTCAGCAGGTCGCGGCGCATCACGTCCTCGACCAGCACGTCGGGCTGGTTGATCAGCAGCCGGTCGAGCGCAAGCCCGCCGACCAGTTCGCCGCGCTCGTCGACCACGTAGACCTGGTCGGTGTGGTCGGGAAGCTCTTCGAGTCGGCGCAACTCGCGCAGCACCATGTCGAGCGTGTAGCCGCGCTGCACGGTGATCGCCTCGAAGTCCATCAACTCGCCCACCGAACCTTCGGGGAACGACATCGATGCGCGCAACTGCTCGCGCTCTTCCTGCGTGAGCCCGCGGCGGACCTCCTCGACGACGTCGGTCGGCAGGTCGGGCGCGAGCTCGGCGATATCGGCAGCGTCGAGCGTTTCGACCGCATCGACCAGCTCCTCGCGATCCATCGAGCGGATCAGCGACTCGCGCACCGACTCGGAAACCTCGAGCAGGATCTCGCCGTCGCGCTCGGCCTTGACCAGGTCCCAGACGATCATCCGCTGCGCGAACGGCAGCGCTTCGAGGATGAACGCGACGTCGGCCGGGTGCAGCGCGTCGAGCCGCGCGCGCAGCCCGTCGAGGTGCTGGCGCTCGAGCAGCGGCTCGACCGTCGCGGGACCCTCTTCGGCCTCGCCCTGGCGTTGCCGGGTGGCCGCGTCCAGCGCCAGGTCGTGGCGGCGCAGCAGCTCCTGGACCTCGGCGAGCGCGCGCGACGCCTGCTCCGGATCGCGCGGCTGCGGGATGGCCGGCGCTTCGTCGGGACGTTGTTCGGCCAGGTCAGCCCGGAAGTCGACGTCTTGATCGGCCATGGATCGCGCAGTCAGGGGGGATCGACCGAACCCATCCAGCGGCCGACGATCGCGGTGCGCCGGGCGAGTGCCGGCGATCCGCGGTTGGCGTCATAGTAGCGCGGGCGCGGCAGCATCGCCGCCATCCGGGCCGCCTCCCACGGCCCCAGTTGCGCCGCCGACACGCCGAAATGGTGCCGCGCGCCGGCCTCCGCGCCGAACACGCCGACGCCCCATTCCGCGACATTGAGGTAGAGCTCGAGAATGCGGCGCTTGGTCATCACCGTCTCGATCATGTACGTGATCACCAGCTCCTGGCCCTTTCGCAGGTAGCTGCGCTCGCCCGACAGGAACAGGTTCTTGGCGAGCTGCATCGTGATCGTCGAGCCGCCCCGCACCACGCGCCCGCGCCGCCGGTTCTGCTCGTAGGCGCGCTCGATCGCGTCCCAGTCGACGCCGTCGTGGACCGTGAAATTCGCGTCCTCGGCGGCGATCACCGCGCGCTTCAGGTTCACCGAGATCTGCGCGTAGGGCACCCACCGATGACGCAGCGTGCGGCGCGGGTCGGCCTCGTGCAGGCGCGCCAGTTCGCGCCTCATGAACGGCGTCTGCCCCGGGTCGAAGTAGTTCCACCACAGCACGTGCGCGAAGAACCACAGCTGCAGCGCGAGCACCGCGGTCACGCCCAGCAGCGCCGTCATCGCGGCGACGCGCAGCACGCGCCGCCACGGCAACCGCGTCGCGCGTCGCGCCACCGCGGGGCTCAGGCGGCCTCGGCCGCGAGTTCGGCGCGCAGCGCCTCGTAGACCGGGGCGGTGAGCGGACGCACGCCACGCCAGGCGAGAAACGACTCGGCCGCCTGCTCGACCAGCATGCCGAGCCCGTCGCAGGCGCGCGGGCAACCGGCCGCCAGCGCCTGCGCGACGAACGCGGTCTCGCGCGCCGCGTAGAACATGTCGTAAGCGAGGACGGCGCCGGCGAGCAGCGCGTCGGCGATCGCCAGCCGTTCGCCGGCGAGCCCCGCCGAGGTCGCATTCACCACCAGCTCATGGCCGTCGCCGGCGTCGCCGAAGCCGCAGCCGCGCAGCCGACCGCCCGCCGGCACCCCCTCGGGCGGCGCTCCGGATCGCGCTCCGGATCGCGCTCCGGGCGCCGCTCCGGGCGACGCACTCGCACCCTCGGCCGGCCCGCGGCTTGCGGCCGCCAGCAGGAAGTCGTCGACCAGCTCGATCGCGCGCGTCGGCGTGCGGTTGGCGATCGTCAGCCGGGCCACGCCCGCGTCGAGCAGCGGACCGATCACGCCGCGCGTGGCGCCGCCTGCGCCGAGGATCAGCACCGAGCGGCCCGCGAGCGCCAGGCCGAGCCGGTCTTCGAGGTCGCGCACCAGGCCCGCGCCATCCGTGTTGTCGCCCCAGGCGCCGTCGGAATCGAAGCGCAGCGTGTTGACCGCGCCGGCGATCCGCGCGCGCTCGCTGCGCCGCGCCGCCCACGCGAAGGCCTCGAGCTTGAACGGCAGCGTGACGTTCAGGCCGCGTCCGCCCGCGTCGCGAAAGCGTTCGACCGCCGCGACGAATCCGTCGAGCGGCGCGAGCAGCCGCCCGTACTCGATGTCCTGCCCGGTCTGCCTGGCGAAGCGCGCGTGGATCGACGGCGAACGGCTGTGCGCGACCGGGTTCCCGATGACCGCGTAGCGATCGGTCATCGGTGTCCGGCCCCGGAGGGGCGCAGCGACGCGGTTTCCAGCGTGTCGTTGGTGAAGGTCCAGGTGCGCACGACCTGAAGGATGTCGCCTTCGCGTGCCATCTCCGGCGTGAAGCGCTCGTAAGGCGCGCCTGCATGGACGATCTGCCTGACCGCCCGGTTGAGCACCTCGTATTTCGACTTGCGGTTGATGATCACGTCGACCACGTTGCCGTGCTTGTCGATCTCCACGGTGATGATCAGCGAGTCGTACATGCGTCCGCGCGCCTCCGGCGGATAGCGCTCGGTGCCCAGCTTCTCGATGCGCGCGGCCCAGTCGTCGACGTAGCGCGCGTAGCTCACGCCCACCGCGTTCACGCCGTAGGTGAGTCGCCTGGGCCGCTTGTTGTAGTCGGAGACCTGCCGGTCGATCTGCGCCTGAAGCCGGGCGATCACCGCATCGACGTCGCGGTCGTCGTCGCCGGAGGCGGCCGCGCGCGGCTCGTCGGAGCGCTCGCCCTCGCGCACCAGGGCCTGGGGTCCGCGCGCGAGCGCCAGCAGCTTGCGCTGCTGCGCCTCGAGCTCGGCGACGCGCTTGCGGCGCAGCACCAGGTCGTCGCCGTCGCGCGCCTGCAATTCGGCCGGCAGCGGCGAGCGCGCGCGCCCGGTGTCGCGGTCGCCGCCGCCCTGCATGCTCACCTGTGCCGCCACTTCGGGCTGCAGGGGCCTGGTGTCGGTGCGCGCGTTGAGCAGGATCACTTCCAGTTGCGGATCGATCGGCGCGAGCTTCAGCGGCGCCGGGGGCGCGAAGCGCAGCGTGAGCGCCAGCGCGTGCAGCAGCACCGAGACGACGATCGCGAACGCAAGCGGGTCGCGGGTCCACAGCGCGGACGGCGCCAGGCGGCGCGGCCAGTCGACCAGGACGAGTCTCATCGCGCGCGTGCCTCGCGGCCTGCCGTCATGCCACCTGCTCGACGAGCGCATCCTCGTCGTCGAGCGGCCCGCCCGCGCCGGGCGCGGCGCCGAATTCGACGAAGCGCGCCTCGACCGACAGGTCGACCTCGTCGGTGGCGAGCAGGTCGACCACGATATGGCGCCCCGGCGCGATCTCCGGCGCGCCCGGCAGCCTGAAGTACAGCGGCACATCGGCGAGCCGCACCAGGTCGTCGCGCACCGCGACCGCCTCGACGCGGCGCAAGCCCTCCTGCTCGACCCAGCGCAGGCACCAATAACGCTCCATCCGCTGCTGGAAGTCGAGGTACGCGGAATAGCGCGCCTCGAACGCGCTGATGACCGAGAACAGTCCGGCGTCGTTCTGGCCGAACGGCGGCTTCTCGCCGGCGAGCACCGCGAGCAGCTGCCGCTGGTTGACCAGGTCGGCGTATCGGCGCAGCGGCGAGGTGGTCCACATGTACTGCTGCACGCCGAGCGCCTGGTGCGGCAGCGGGTGCGTGCCGGTCTTCACGCGCCCGGCCTGCTGCGAGCGAAAGACGCCGGGCACGCCGTGGTCGGCCAGCGTCAGCGCCCACTCGCTGTTGGCGAGGATCATCATCTCGGCCACGATGCGGTCGAGCGGCGCATCGCGGCGGCGCTGAACGATGCGCACGCGCTCGTCGCCGTTGGCGCGCTCCACGTAGAAGTTGAAATCCGCCCTGGCGCGCGGCTCGGGCTTGCCGCGCACACGCTCCCGCTGCGCGCCCAGCGCCAGTGTCAGGCGCCAGAGCACGCGCAGGGCCTCGCCCTGCGGGTGGTCGATCGGCGCGTCGCCCCCGAGCGCATCCTCGTCGAGCGCCTGCTCGCCCAGCGCACCGTCGAGCAGGTCGTGCCGGAGGTTGTCGACGACGCGGATGCGCTCGGCGCGCGAGAAGCGCGAGACGATGCGCTCGCCCTGCGCATCCAGGTCGACGTAGAGCGACAGCACCGCCACCTCGCGGCCGGCGTCGAGCGAGAACGCGGAGATCACTGCCTCGGGCAGCATCGTGACCTTGTCGCCCGGCATGTAGATCGTCGACATGCGCTCACGCGCCAGCGCATCGAGGCCGTTGCCCGGCGCGATCGCCAGCCCCGGCGCGGAGATGTGCACGCCGACGCGCCAGCGCCCGTCGGCCAGCGGCTGCACCGACAGGCAGTCGTCGATCTCGGTGGTGGTCGAATCGTCGATCGAAAACGCCTCGACCTCGGCCAGCGGCAGCGCGCCGAGTTGCGCCGCCGCACCGGCCAGCGCGTCGCCGTACGCGGCGAAACCGAAACCGTGCGGGAAGTACTCGGCGGCGAAGCGCGCCACGTGCAGGCTGCGCGGCGAATCGAAGGCGCCGAGCGACAGCAGCAGCCGCTCGGGCGTCTGCCGCGTGAGCGCGAGCGCCCGATCGAACGCCTTCCAGGCGAGCGAGGACTTGTCGGGGCGCGCGACCAGCTGCGCGGCCTGCGCCGCGATCTCCGGCGGCAACTCGCCGGCCGCCATCGCCTGCGCCTGCGCCTCGATCGTCTCTTCCTGCTGGCGCCGTCGCTCGATTGCCGCCAGCGCCACCTTCAGCGTCTCGGGCGGCGCGGGCCGGAAGCGGCCGCGGCCCTTGCGGTGGAAGTACACCGGCGCGCCGTGCAGCTTCAGCAGCAACGCGGTCGCCTCGACCGGCCCGGGCGCGTGGCCGAAGTAGTCGCGCGCGAGTTCCTCGAAGCCGAATTCCTGCTGCGGCGCGCACTCCCAGAGGAAATCGGTGTCGATGTCCTCGGCCAGGCTGCGCGCGGCAGGCAGCAGCGCATCGGGGGCCGGCGCGTCGAACCGCAGCACGATCTGTGCCGACTTGATCTTGACGCGCTTGCCGCTGGCCAGTTCGACCTGAAGGCTGGCGCCCGCCTCGGACAGGGTCGAACCCGCCTTGAACTCGCCGTTGTCGTCGAACAGGAGGTGCTTCATCAGGCGATCGATTATAGAGGCGGCCGGCCCGCCGGCCGGGGCGTCCGTCGCCGGCCGGTCACCGGCCGACCGGTTCGCCGGCGCGCCCGGTCGCCCGGCTCGGACCGTCCGGCCCTACAGCATGATCCCGCCCGAGACCTCGATCACCGCGCCGTTGATGTAGGACGCCTCGTCCGAAGCGAGGAACGCGTAGACGTTGGCGATCTCGTCGGGCTGCCCGAGGCGGCCCAGCGGCACTTTCTCGACCATCTTCTGCATCACCGCCGGCGGAATCGAGTCGAGGATCGGCGTAACGACGAAGCCCGGGCACACGGCGATCGCGCGCACGCCCTTCGGGCCCAGTTCGCGCGCCCAGGTCTTGGTGAAGCCGATCAGCCCCGCCTTGGTGGCTGCATAGTTCGTCTGCCCGAAGTTGCCGTACAGGCCCACCACCGACGAGGCGTTCAGGATCACGCCCGAGCCCTGCGCGATCATCGTGTCGGCGACCGCCTGGGTGCACAGGAACACCCCCTTCAGGTTCACGTCGATCACGCGGTCGAACTGCTCGGCGCGCATCTTCACCAGCCTGGCGTCCTGCGTGATGCCGGCGTTGTTCAGCAGGCAGTCGATGCGGCCCCAGGCCGTCTTCACCGCGTCGACCATCGCCGCGACGCTGGCTGCGTCGGTCACGTCGAGCTGCACGCCCAGCGCGTGCGCGCCCGTTTCGGCGATCTCCGCGCGGGCAGCCTCGACGCGACCGGCGTCGAGGTCGGCGATCACCACGCGGGCGCCCTCGCGCGCGAACTTGCGCGCCGTCGCCATCCCGATCCCGCCGGTCGCCCCGGTGATGATCGCCACCTTGTCCTTCAGTCTCATGTCTGCTCCGCAGGAGGGTTCGAATCGATTGGGCCGCCGACCATGCCCGCGAACGCCAGCACGCGGTCGACGAGCGGGGCGAACTCCGACAGCCCGTGGTCGCCGCCTTCGAGCAGGATCGTCGGGGCGCCGCGGTACTTCGCGACCATCTCGCGCCAGTCGAGCAGTTCGTCGCCCTTTGCCGCGATCAGCAGGTAGCGCTGCAGGCGGCTCGGCGCGCCGACCTCGAGCTGCGCCAGCTCGTCGAGATAGCGCGGCTCGAACACGAACTCGTCGTCGCTGTGGTACATGCGCTGCGCGCCGGTGTGGGCGGCGAGGTCGCGCGCAGGAAAGACCGCCGGATTGAGCAGCACCGCGCGGCAGCCGCTGCGCTCGGCGAGCCAGGTCGCGTAATGGCCGCCCAGCGAACTGCCTACCAGCGTGTCGTCGGGCCCGGGCGCGATTTCGTCCAGGATCAGGTCGACCGCAGCGGCCGGCGAGGCCGGCAACTGCGGGCAGGCGAAGCGCTCGGCGAGCCCGAGCCCGGCGAGCCGCTCCGCGAGCAGCCGCGCCTTGAACGACCGCGGCGACGAGCGAAACCCGTGAAGATAGACGAGGCGCTGCGGCGCGCTCGCGCGCATCTCAGCGCCCCGCCAGCGCGTCGAGCAGGCGCTGGTGGATGCCGCCGAAGCCGCCGTTGCTCATCACCAGGATCGTGTCGCCCGACCGCGCCGCCGCGACGACGGCCGCGACCAGCCGCTCGAAATCGGGCTCGACCAACGCCCGCGCGCCGAGCGGTGCCAGCGCGGCTGCGACGTCCCAGCCCAGCCCGCCGCTGTAGCAGAACACCTGGTCGGCCGCGGCCAGGCTGGCCGGCAACTGCGCCGCCATCGTGCCCAGCTTCATCGTGTTCGAACGCGGCTCGAGCACCGCCAGAATGCGCGCCGACGGCCCCAGGCGTTCGCGAAGGCCCGCCAGCGTGGTCGCGATCGCAGTCGGATGGTGGGCGAAGTCGTCGATCACCGCGACGCCGCCCGCGCGGCCCCGCCATTCGAGCCGGCGGCGCACCCCGCCGAATCCGGCCAGCGCCTCGATGGCACGCGCCGGCTCGACGCCCGCGTGACGCGCGGCGGCGATCGCCGCGAGCGCATTGGCCCGACTGTGTGCGCCTGGCAGGGCGAGGCTGCATCGACCGAAATGCCGCTCGCCGAAGCGCACGTCGAACGAAGTCGCCTCCGGCCGTTCTTCGATCCGGTCGAGCCACCAGCCCTGCGGCGACAGGAAATCCTCGCGCTCGCTCCACAGCCCTCGCGCCAGCACGCGCTCCAGCGCAGGTTCGGCCGCGTTGACCAAGAGCCGGCCGTTGCGCGGCACGGTGCGCACCAGATGATGAAATTGGGTCTCGATCGCAGCGAGGTCGGGGAAGATGTCGGCGTGATCGAACTCGAGGTTGTTCAGCACCGCAGTGCGCGGCCGGTAGTGCACGAACTTCGAGCGCTTGTCGAAGAACGCGGTGTCGTATTCGTCGGCCTCGATCACGAACAACTCGCTCGCGCCCAGCCGGGCCGACACCGGGAAGTTCACCGGCACGCCGCCGATCAGGAATCCCGGTTCACGCCCCGCTGCCTCGAGGATCCAGGCCAGCATCGACGCGGTGGTCGTCTTGCCGTGGGTTCCAGCGACTGCGAGCACCCACTTTCCGCGCAGAACCTGCTCGGCGAGCCATTGCGGGCCGGAAGTGTAGGGCTCGCGAGCATCGAGGATCGCCTCGATCAGCGGGTTGCCGCGCGAGACGACGTTGCCCACCACCCAGAGGTCGGGGCGGATCGCCAGCTGCGACGCGTCGAAACCCTCGACCAGCTCGATGCCGAGCGAGCGCAGCTGGTCGCTCATCGGCGGGTAGACATTGGCGTCGCAGCCGGTGACGCGGTGGCCGGCCTGGGTGGCGATCGCGGCGATGCCGCCCATGAAGGTGCCGCAGATGCCGAGGATATGGATGTGCATCGGAGCGATAATGGCGAGCCACGGATTCTACAGACATGCACGAAGCTCCCGACCCCCTGCGGCTCGAGCTCGCGGCCGCCGCTGCCCGGCTGATCGCCGACTCCGGCCTCGATTACGTCGGCGCCAAGAAGAAGGCGCTGCGCCAGGTGCTCGGCGACCGCCCGGCGCCCAAGGGCTCGATCCCCGACAACGACGAGATCGACGCCGCGTTGCGCGAACACCTCGAGCTGTTCGACGCCGATCATGCACAGCGGGTCGTGCAAAGGCGGCGCACCGCGGCGGCGCTGATGCAGCGGCTGCAGGCCTTCCACCCCTACCTCACCGGGGCGGTCTGGAAGGGCATCGTCACCGAGCACGCGCCGATCCATCTGCAGCTGTTCCACGACAATCCCAAGGACGTGGAGATCGAGTTGCTGAACGAGGGGGTCGACTTCGAAGTATCGACGGTGCCGCATTTCCGCAGCGGCGCCGAGATCGAGGCGATCGGCTTCTATCTCGACGACGCACCGGTGCTGCTGTCGCTGTACGGGCACGACGACCTGCGCGGCGCGCTGCGCGGCGGACCGGCCGGCGCGGAGCGCGGCGACCGCAAGGCGCTGCTCGAACGGCTCGCGCACGCATGAACCGCAGGCGCTGGCTCGCACTGGGGGCGTTTGCGCTGGGCTTCGGCGGCTTCGGCGCCTGGGTGGCCTCGCGCCGCTACGCGATCGGCGACGCCGACAGCGAGGCGATCGAACTGCTCTACGGGCTCACGCTGCCCGACTCGGAAGGCCGCCCAGTGGCACTCGCCACGCTGCGCCGCCAGCCCACGGTGGTGAACTTCTGGGCGACCTGGTGCCCACCGTGCGTGGAAGAAATGCCGGAGTTGTCGGACATCGGCGACGAGTTCCGCAGCCGCGGATTGCAGGTCATCGGCATCGGCATCGATTCCGCGTCCAACATCGGGCAATTTTCACGCAAGACCCCGATGCGGTATCCTTTGGTCGTTGCCGGCAACAGCGGGCTCGAACTGGTACGCCGGCTGGGCAACACTGCGGGCGCCCTTCCCTTCACCGTCGTTCTGGCCCGTGACGGCAGCGTCACATGGCGAACGCTCGGGCGCTTCAAGACCGCCGATCTCCGGCAAGCCATCGAGCGCGTCCTCTGAGGCGCGACCTCGCGGCGCGAAAATTCTGGCGTTCCTCACGGAACAGGCGTATAAAGGCGCACAATTTCGCCCAAGTTCGCCTAATTGCCACTAACCTGACGATGTCGAGATTGCTCTGGGTCATCCACGGCCCGAACCTGAACCTGCTCGGCGAGCGCGAGCCCGCGATCTACGGTGCGACCACACTGAAGCAGATCGACGCGAGCCTCGCCGCGACGGCAAAAGCCGCCGGCTGCCGGCTGGAGAGCTTCCAGTCGAATCACGAGGGTGCGCTCGTCGACCGGATCCAGTCGGCACGCGCCGCGGGCGTCGATTTCATCGTGATCAATCCGGCCGCATTCACCCACACCAGCGTGGCGCTGCGCGACGCGCTGGCGGCGACGGGTGTGCCGTTCATCGAGGTGCACCTGTCGAACATCCATCGCCGGGAACCGTTCCGGCACCACTCGTACCTGTCCGACCTGGCTGCCGGCGTCATCGTCGGCCTGGGCGCGACCGGCTACCGCCTCGCTGTGCAGGCCGCCATCGAGTCGCTTCAGGGCGACGCGGCTGCCCCGGCCGGGCGACGCTCTTCGAAACAAGGCTGATTGCCATGGACCTGCGAAAACTCAAGACCCTGATCGACCTGGTGGCCGAATCGGGCATTTCCGAACTCGAAATCACCGAAGGCGACGGCAAGGTGCGCATCGTCAAGAGCCCGTTCGGGCCGGCGGCGTTGCAGCCTCCGATGCCGATCGCGGCGCCGATCGCGGCTGCAGCCACCGCGCCTGCTGCGGCGTCTGCACCGGCCCCCGCCTCCGCGGCGCCCGAGGTGCCGGCCGGTCACATGGTCAAGTCGCCGATGGTCGGCACCTTCTACCGGTCGGCGCAGCCCGGGGCGGAGCCCTTCGTCGCGGTGGGCAGCGAAGTGAAGGAAGGCGACACGCTGTGCATCATCGAGGCGATGAAGCTGATGAACGAGATCGAGGCCGACAAGAGCGGCACGATCAAGGCGGTGCTGGTCGACAACGGCTCACCGGTGGAGTTCGGCCAACCGCTGTTCGTGATCGAGTGACATGTTCGAAAAGCTGCTGATCGCCAACCGCGGCGAGATTGCGCTGCGCATCCAGCGCGCCTGCCGCGAGCTCGGCATCAAGACGGTGGTCGTGCATTCCCAGGCCGACACCGAGGCCAAGTACGTGAAGCTGGCCGACGAGTCGGTGTGCATCGGCCCGCCACCGTCGCGCGACAGCTACCTGAACGTGCCGGCGATCATCAGCGCGGCCGAGGTCAGCGACGCCGAGGCGATCCACCCCGGCTACGGTTTCCTGTCCGAGAACGCCGATTTCGCCGAGCGTGTCGAGAAGAGCGGCTTCGTCTTCATCGGCCCGCGCCCCGAGTCGATCCGCCTGATGGGCGACAAGGTGTCGGCCAAGGAGGCGATGACCAAGACCGGCGTGCCGGTGGTGCCGGGCTCCGAGGGCGCGCTGCCGGAAGACCCGAAGGAGGTGCTGCGCATCGCGCGCACCATCGGCTATCCGGTGATCATCAAGGCGGCCGGTGGCGGCGGCGGGCGCGGCATGCGCGTGGTGCACACCGAGGCGGCGCTGCTCAACGCAGTGACGATGACCCGCACCGAGGCGAAGGCCGCGTTCAACAACGCGTCGGTCTATCTCGAGAAGTTCCTGGAGAACCCGCGCCACATCGAGATCCAGGTGCTCGCCGACGAGTACCGCAATGCGGTCTACCTGGGCGAGCGCGACTGCTCGATGCAGCGGCGCCACCAGAAGATCATCGAGGAAGGCCCGGCCCCCGGCATCGCGCGGCGCCAGCTCGAGCGCATCGGGTCGCGCTGCGCCGAAGCGTGCCGCAAGATCGGCTACCGCGGCGCCGGCACCTTCGAGTTCCTGTACGAGAACGGCGAGTTCTACTTCATCGAGATGAACACGCGGGTGCAGGTCGAGCACCCGGTCACCGAACTGATCACCGGCATCGACATCGTCCAGGAGCAGATCCGCATCGCCGCCGGCGAGAAGCTGCGCTTCCGCCAGCGCGACATCGCGCTGAAGGGCCATGCGATCGAGTGCCGGATCAACGCCGAGGATCCGTACAAGTTCACCCCTTCGCCGGGGCGCATCACCCATTGGCACCCGCCCGGCGGCCCTGGGATCCGCGTCGATTCGCACGCCTACACGAACTACTTCGTGCCGCCGAACTACGATTCGATGATCGCCAAGGTTCTCGCCTATGGCGACACCCGCGAGCAGGCGATCCGGCGCATGCGGATCGCTCTCTCCGAGATGGCGGTCGAGGGCATCCAGACGAACCTGGCGCTGCATCGGGAATTGCTGGCCGATGCCCGCTTCGTGACCGGCGGCACCTCGATCCACTACCTCGAACAGAAGCTCGCGCTGCGCGGCACCTGAGCCGCAGCGGCGCAACGCGAAGCTCCCATGTGGTCGGAGATCGTCTTCGTCGTCGAGCGCGACGCGGTCGACGCGTGGTCCGACGCGCTGCTCGAGGCCGGCGCCGCCTCGGTTCAGGCCGAGGACGCCGACGCCGATTCGGGCGACGAGGCGGCGTTGTTCGGCGAACCCGGCGAGCCGGCGCCGGCCAGCGGCTGGCAACGCACGCGACTGGCCGCGCTGGTGGCTGCGGACACCGACGCGCCCGCGCTGCTCGCGCGCGCCGCAGCGATCTGCGCGCGCCCGGCTCCAGCCGCCTTCGATCTGCGCGAGGTGCCCGACCAGGACTGGGTACAGGCCACGCAATCGCAATTCGCTCCGATCCCGGTAGGGCGCAGGCTCTGGATCACGCCGTCCTGGCACCTGCCCGGGGGGCACGACGCTGGCGCAGCGGCGCCGCCGTCGGTCGATGGCCGGCACGCAATCGTGCTCGACCCGGGCCTCGCGTTCGGCACCGGCAGCCATCCGACGACCCGGCTCTGCCTGGAATGGCTCGACGAGCATCTGCGCGGCGGCGAGCGCGTGATCGACTACGGCTGCGGCTCGGGCATCCTGGCGATCGCGGCCGCACGGCTCGGCGCGGCCAGCGTCTGCGCGATCGACATCGACCCGCAGGCGCTCGAGAGCGCGCGGCGCAACGCCGCCGTCAACGCGGTGAAACTGGACATCCGCGCAACCGGCGATTCGCAGCCCGAACCCGCGGACGTGGTGGTCGCGAACATCCTCGCCAACCCGCTGCGCATCCTCGCGCCGCTGCTCTGCGCGCTGGTCGCCCCGGGCGGACGGCTGGTGCTCGCCGGCCTGCTCGATCGCCAGGCTCGGGAAATCGCCGCCTGCTACCCGGCCATTGCGCTGCAAGCCTGGCGCTCGCTCGAAGGCTGGACTTGTCTCGCAGGAGTGCGCCGGTCATGATCGGAGCCGGGCGCGCGAGCATCGCGCGAACGACCCGCTGAGACACCGAGATCGATGGCCCTCGCGACCACCTGCCCCCAGTGCAAGACCAGCTTCAAGGTGGTCCCCGACCAGCTGAAGCTGCGCCGCGGCCTGGTGCGCTGCGGCGCCTGCCAGCACGTGTTCTCGGGAATCGACTTCCTGCGCTACGTCGACGAATCGAAGCAGGCGCGGCCCGACGCCGCCGCCGCGACGATGCAGGGTGCCGGCGAAAGCTTGCAGACCGCCTTCTTCCTGCCCGAGACGATCCTGGCCACGCCACCCGTCGCGCCCGAGGCAGGGATGCCGTCGCCGCCGCGAACGCACGATGCAGGGATGCCCCCGCCGCCGACGCCCGAAGCGGAGTCGCCCGATGCAGCCGCGGGCTACGCCGCTGCAAATGAATCCGCGACCGTCGAATCCAGGGCCGACGCGAATGGCCCGGGTGCCGGAACTGCCGAGGTCGATCTCCACGCCGATCGGCTCCCGCCGACGACGCCGCTGGAATCGCCGCCGCCGACCGGATTCGAAGCCGGCGAGGGCACGGTCGCCGGCATGGGCGAAGGTCCGTTCGAGGAGACCGGCAGCACCGCCGATGCGATCGTCGCATGGGGGTCGGGAACGGTGGAACCGGTACAGGGCGAGCGCGAACAGGTCGAATCGCTCACCGCGACGACGCCGGACGGGTTCGCCGAGATCGACGCCGCAGACACCGAGCACGATCGCCTGCGGGTTCGCCACGCTGCCCCGAGCACCGCGACAGCGACCCTCGCCGCGTCCGACGCCATGCCGGACGAAGTCGAGGACGAATCGGCGATCGACTATTTCTCTTCGGCTCGCCGCGGAATCGGTTTCGTCGACCGGCACGGCCCGCTCGCACTGGCCATCGCGGCGCTGCTGGCGCTGCTGCTGGGCGCGCAGTGGACGATCGCCGAACGCTCGATGATCGCGGCGCGCGTGCCGGCCGTCGCGCCGGCGCTGTCGACGGTGCTGGCGCCCTTCGGACTGGAGATCGGCCTGCCGCGCGACCTCGGCTCGCTCACGATCGAGTCGTTCGAGTTGCGGGCCTCGGGCACTCCGGGCGTGCTGGCGATGTCGGCACTGCTGCGCAACCGCGCCGACTACGGCGTGCAGTGGCCGTCGATGCAGCTCACGCTCACCGATGCAGGCAATCGCGTGCTGGTTCGCAAGGTGCTCGGCCCCGACGACTACCTGCGCGAATCGCGCGGTGGCGAAGGGTTGCCGCCGCGCGCGGAATGGCCGGTGCGGCTCGCACTCGAGGCCGACGACCTGCAGCCGGCCGGCTACTCGGTCGTCCTCTTCTACCCTTGATTCCGGGAGTCACGATGTCACGACGCGTGCTGATCAGCGGTTCGGTCGCCTACGACACGATCATGGTGTTCGAAGGCCACTTCAAGGATCACATCCTGCCCGACCGGGTGCACATGCTCAACGTCGCCTTCCTGGCGCCGAAGCTCAAGCGCGAATACGGCGGATGCGCCGCCAACATCGCGTACAACCTGAACGGACTGGGCGGCAACGCGGTCGTGCTCGCCACGATCGGCCGCGACGGCGACGACTACCTGGCGCGACTGGGCACGCTGGGCATCGACGTCTCGCAGGTGCGTCGGCTCGACGAGCACTACACCGCGCAGGCGTTCATCACGACCGACCTCTCGGACAACCAGATCATCGCCTTCCATCCGGGAGCGATGAGCGACGCACATGCGGTGTCGGCGGCGAGCGCGCAACGCGCCGGCGAGCCGGCCGCCTTCGGCATCGTCGCCCCGAACGGCCGCGACGCGATGTTGCAGCATGCGTGCGAGTTCGCCGAAGCCGGCGTGCCCTGGATCTTCGATCCGGGCCAGGGACTGCCGATGTTCGACGGCGAGGCGCTGCGCGGCTTCATTTCCGCCGCCGCCGCGGTCGCGGTCAACGACTACGAGGCGTCGCTGCTCGTCGAGCGCACGGGCTGGACCGAGCCGCAGATCGCCGAGCACGTGCAGGCGCTGATCGTCACGCGCGGTGCGCACGGCTCGCGCGTCTACGAGCCGGGGCGCATGACCGAAGTCGCGCCGGCGGCGATCTCGCGCGCGGTCGACCCGACCGGCTGCGGGGACGCGTATCGCGGGGGACTGCTGTATGCGCTCGCGGACGGCGCGAACTGGGTCGACGCCGCGCGACTGGGCAGCGTGATGGGCGCGATCAAGATCGAGCACCAGGGGGCGCAGAACCATCGCATCGATCGCGAAGAAGTCGCGCGCCGCTACACGCAGGCCTACGGCCGCGCGCCCTGGTAGAGCAGCGCCGCGAGCGCGCCCGCTTCGAGCGACGCCGCCACCTCGACCAGCTTGCGGCGCGCGGCGTGTCCCGCGACGAGCCGTACCGAGCGCGCCGGCACGCCGAGCCTTTCGGCCAGGAATCGAACGATCGCCTCGTTGGCGCGGCCATCCGTGGGCGGCGCGGCCACCCGCAGTTTCAGGCATCCGTCGTGCTCGCCGACGACTTCCGAGCGCGCCGCGCCCGGCTGCGCCGCGATGCGGATCCGCCACGCGCCCGGCGCGCCGCTCAGCCAGCCGGAAAGGAGCGGCTGCGCGCGGCACCCGTGTGCGCTCATCGCGCCGCTCAGGCGGCGATCGCGATGATCGACGGCGTCAGCGACTTCAGCAGCGTGAGCAGCATCTGCAGCAGCAGGATCAGCACCAGCGGCGAAAGGTCGACGCCGCCGATCAGCGGCACGACGCGACGGATCGGCGACAGGAACGGCTGCGTCAGCGCGTCGATCGTCGGCGCGATCGGCGCGTGAGGATTGACCCAGGACAGCACCGCCAGCAGCAGCACCAGCGCGGTGAGCAGCCACAGCGACCACTCGACCAGCCACACCAGCGCGAGCAGAACCACGGCCCCGAAGGCCGGCGCGCGCCCGCGTCCGAAGATCATGACCCAGATCGCCGCCAGCACGATCGCCAGCAGCAGCGCCGCGGCAAGACTCGCCCAGTCGACGCTGCGCGGTCCCTTGCGGGCAGCGGGCAGCACGCCGCGCAAAGGACGGACGATCCATTCGGTGATCGCGATGACGAACTGCCCGATCTGGTTGCGCGGACCGAGCCCGAGCCAGTTCAGGTATGCGCGCAGCACGCACGCCGTCGCGAGCAGGCTGCCGAGCGTGTCGAGCAGGAGCCAGAGTGCCTGGTGCATGGGGTCCGATCGGGAATCGCGGAGGATTCTCGCACAGGAAAAAGAATCCCGCGGCGCCTGTTCGGCACGCGCGGGATTCCGGGTCGGCCGCGGCCCCGCCCCGCAGGGACGGCGCCGCGCGCGGCGCAAGCGCGAAGGCTTACGGGCGGCTGCCGGTCGGGAACGGCCATGCAGCGGCCGGGCTCAGCGGCTTGGCCGCCGGCGCAGGCGCAGGCTTGGCAGCAGCCGGTTTCCTGGCCGCCTTCTTCTTGGCCGCTTTCTTGGCGGCGGGCTTCTTGGCGGCTTTCTTGGCGGCGGGCTTCTTGGCGGCTTTCTTGGCGGCCTTCTTGACGGCCTTCTTGACGGCCTTCTTGACGGCTTTCTTCGCGGCCTTCTTCACCGCTTTCTTGGCGGCGGGCTTCTTCGCAGCAGCCTTCTTCACCGCTTTCCTGGCGGCGGGCTTCTTCGCAGCAGCCTTCTTCACCGCTTTCCTGGCGGCGGGCTTCTTGGCGGCGGCCTTCTTCACCGCTTTCTTGGCGGCGGGCTTCTTCGCAGCTTTCTTCGCTGCCGGCTTCTTGGCAGCTTTCTTGGCGGTTGCCATGAGGGATCTCCTTTACTCAGGAATGTTGCGATGATGGAAACCCGTGCCCGGCTGCCCGAAGGCAGGTGCGGTACGGGCTATTCATCGGCGCAAGAACATGGTGCAAGCGTGTTGCCGTTCCTGCGCTAATGAATTCGGCGCAAAAAAAACGCCGGGCCCGAAGGCTCGGCGTTGCTGCGAAGTCGATGCGCTCGGGGGAACTGGGCCCCGCGGGCACGCGGTGCCGCGTCGTCGTCGCCGACTGCACACCCCCGATTTCTGCGATCGACCTCAATTCGGATCCTGTTTCATGACAGCCCGCCTCCGTCAGTCCCAGGCCAGCGCGCCGCCGGTCTGGTACTCGATCACGCGGGTCTCGAAGAAATTGCGTTCTTTCTTCAGGTCGATCATCTCGCTCATCCACGGGAAGGGGTTCTCTTCCTGGGGGAACAGCGGGTCCAGACCGATCTGCTGCGCGCGCCGATTGGCGACGAAGCGCAGGTAGCCCTTGAACATCGGCGCGTTCAGGCCGAGCACCCCGCGCGGCATCGTGTCTTCGGCGTACGCGTACTCGAGCTCGACCGCGCGGTGGAACAGGTCGCGCACCTCGTCGCGGAACTGCGGCGTCCACAGGTGCGGGTTCTCGAGCTTGATCTGGTTGATCAGGTCGATGCCGAAATTGCAGTGCATCGACTCGTCGCGCAGGATGTACTGGTACTGCTCGGCGGCGCCGGTCATCTTGTTCTGGCGCCCGAGCGCGAGGATCTGCACGAAGCCGACGTAGAAGAACAGCCCTTCCATCAGGCACGCGAACACGATCAGCGAGCGCAGCAGCTTCCGGTCGTTCTCCGGCGTGCCGGTGACGAAAGCCGGATCGGTCAGCGTGTCGATGAACGGGATCAGGAATTCGTCTTTTGCACGGATCGACTCGATCTCGTGGTACGCATTGAAGATCTCGCCTTCGTCGAGCCCGAGCGACTCGACGATGTACTGGTACGCGTGCGTGTGGATCGCCTCCTCGAACGCCTGGCGCAGCAGGAACTGCCGGCATTCGGGCGCGGTGATGTGGCGATAGGTGCCGAGGACGATGTTGTTCGCGGCGAGCGAATCGGCGGTGACGAAGAAGCCGAGGTTGCGCTTGACGAGGCGACGTTCGTCCTCGGTGAGCCCCGCGGGATTCTTCCACAGGGCGATGTCGCGGCTCATCGCGATTTCCTGCGGCATCCAGTGGTTTGCGCAGGTCGCGAGGTACTTGTCCCAGGCCCACTTGTACTTGAACGGCACCAGCTGGTTCACGTCGGCGCCGCCATTGATGATCCGCTTGTCCTCGACGCGCACGCGGCGCGTGCTCTGCGAGGACTGCGAACGGCCATGGCGGCGTACGTCGGAGGCGGCCTGCGAGAAGGCCACTGGCGAGAGGGCGATTTCCGCGATGGCCGGTGCAGATGCAGCATCGACCGGAAGGCCCGGAGTTCTGGTTGGCACCGGCCGAACCGGCGCGGCGGAAATGGGTTCGTCCCAGGACAGCATCTGACGTCTCGCTTCAATACTTTCAGGTAACTACCTGTATTGCCGCGAGATCCCGCTGTTATTCACAAGCGGGATCTTACGGCCCATGTTGATTGCTTGCAACGATCGGGCGACATTCGGCTTGACTCCGCCGATGTTTTGTCGGCGTTGACGCAACACATCGCATCGATGAGCACTTTCACGCGCGACTGTCAAGCTGCATTGCCGAACGCGCTTCACTGGCATGCCTCGCAGTCGGGATCGTCGATTGCGCAGGCCTTCGGCGCCGCATACGAGAAGCCCGCGCTCATCGCGCCGTCGGCCGACACCGCGTTCAGTTGACCGATCTTGTCGGTGGTGGATTTCTCGGCGCTGGTCGCGCCGAGCGTGCGCAGGTAATAGGTGGTCTTGAGTCCGCGCAGCCAGGCCAGCGTGTAGGTGTCGTGCAGCTTGCGCCCCGATGCGCCGGCCATGTAGATGTTCAGTGACTGCGCCTGGTCGATCCACTTCTGGCGACGCGCTGCGCACTCGACCAGCCAGCTCGGGTCGACTTCGAACGCGGTCGCGTAGATCGCGCGGAGTTCGGCCGGAATGCGATCGATCTTCGCCAGCGAGCCGTCGAAGAACTTGAGGTCGGCGATCATCACCTCGTCCCACAGGCCGAGCTTTTTCAGGTCGCGCACCAGGTAGTCGTTGACCACCGTGAACTCGCCCGACAGGTTCGACTTGACGTAGAGGTTCTGGTAGGTGGGCTCGATGCAGGCCGACACGCCGATGATGTTCGAGATCGTCGCCGTGGGCGCGATCGCCACGCAGTTCGAGTTGCGCATCCCGTGCTGGCGGATGCGCTCGCGCAACGCCTCCCAGTCGAGGCTTTCCGAAGCGTCGGCCTCGAGGTAACCGCCGCGCTCCTCGGCCAGCAGCTTCAGCGTGTCGTGCGGCAGGATGCCGCGGTCCCAGAGCGAACCGCCGAAGCTCGAATACCGGCCGCGCTCCTCGGCCAGTTCGGTGGACGCCCAGTACGCGTGGTAGCAGACCGCTTCCATCGAGCGATCGGCGAACTCGACCGCCTCGGCGCTGGCGAACGGCGTGCGCATCAGGTGCAGGCAATCCTGGAAGCCCATGATGCCCAGACCCACGGGCCGATGCCGCAGGTTGGAGTTGCGCGCCTTGCCGACCGCGTAGTAGTTGACGTCGACCACGTTGTCGAGCATGCGCATCGCGGTTCGGATGGTGCGCCGCAGTTTCTCGTGGTCGAGCGTGAAGCGCCCGTCTTCCTCGCGCATATGCGCGGCCAGGTTGACCGAGCCCAGGTTGCAGACCGCGATCTCGGTATCGCTGGTGTTCAGCGTGATCTCGGTGCACAGGTTCGAGCTGTGCACCACGCCGACGTGCTGCTGCGGCGAGCGCAGGTTGCAGGCGTCCTTGAAGGTGATCCACGGATGCCCGGTTTCGAAGAGCATCGACAGCATCCGCCGCCACAGCTGCACGGCAGGCACCTTCCTGAACAGCTTCAGTTCGCCGCTGGCTGCGCGCGCTTCGTGGCGCAGGTAGGCCGCCTCGAAGGCCTTGCCGTACAGGTCGTGGAGGTCGGGGCAGTCCGACGGCGAGAACAGCGTCCACTCGCCGTTCTCCATCACCCGCTTCATGAAGAGGTCGGGAATCCAGTTGGCGGTGTTCATGTCGTGCGTGCGCCGCCGGTCGTCGCCGGTGTTCTTGCGCAGCTCGAGGAACTCCTCGATGTCCAGATGCCAGGTCTCGAGGTAGGCACAGACCGCGCCCTTGCGCTTGCCGCCGTTGTGCGCCAATGCGCTGGTCGTCATGTACGAACGCACCCCGTCGACCTTCAGGTCGACGACGAACGGCGCGGGCTCGATCGGCCTTACCGAGCGAACCCGTGAAAACAGGTGCCGACCCACGCGCAGCCAGTTGCGCTTCGTGAGCGGCTTCGCCCCGACCAGCGTCGCGATCTCCGTGACCGCCGGGATGCGCAGGTCCCAGCACCGCGTCACCCCGTCGAAGCGGACGCGGCTGCCGTCCGTGCGTTTCCCGCAATGCCCGTTGGCGCGCTCGCGATGCTGGCCCGCGGTCGGAACGCCCAGGCGCAGCAACTGGTAGCGCAAGCCCTCGACCAACGCGCGCGAGCCGCTCGTGACGCTGATCTCCTTGCCGCGCGAGACGTTGCCGTCGGTTTCGACCAGGCCCTGCACGATGCGCAGCGCCTGCGCGAGCGGCAGGTGAGCGAAACGGGCAGCGATGGCCTTGCTGCCGTCGGCAGCGTAGAGGTCGTCACGGGTGAACGGCATCGACGCGCCGATCGAGCCGGCAATGCGGCCGGTGGTCGCGTCACGCCGCACCCCCAGGCCTGCCGACCAGTGAATCTGGCAATAGCTCTCGCCGCGGCCGGTTTCCCAGTAGTGAATGCCGCGACGATCGAGATAGCTGCGCACGAAGACCAGATGCGCGTCGCGCTTCGGATTGCCCGAGACCCCGAATTGCCGCCCGCCCTTCGACAGATGGCCGTCGCCGAGCAGGATCCCGTACATCCGTGCGTCGTCCTCGTCGAAGCCCGCCACCGGAACGACCTCCTGAGGGACGACCTGCGCGACGTAGTCGCCGCGTGCGAGCATTCCCGCATCGACCCAGGCAGGCGCAAGCTTGCCGCGTTCGAGCCAGGCCATCGTGCGCTCGACGCTCTGCTCGAGAGGCACGCCGCGGATCGCCCAGACAGGATGGCCAGCGGTCACGCGCAGCGGCTCGATCGCATGCTTTACCCGGACCTCGACCATCGGGTCGGTCTGGTTGTAGACCATTCGTTGCGTGACTTCACGATATTCGCCGTCGATGCCGAGCACCAGGTCGCCCGGCGCGACATCGCGAATCGCGCGCACGCCCGCCTGCGTGTGCACCCCGGTGTCGGGCGCAAAACACTGGTTCACTGCGACCGCAGTGTCGTTGACCACCTTCAGGAACGGCACGACGCCCTGGCTCTTGCCGTTGGTGCCGCGGATGTGCGCGCCGAGCGCGCGCACCGGCGTCCAGTCGTTGCCCAGTCCGCCGGCGTACTTGGCCAGCAGAGCGTTCTCCCTGATCGCCTCGAAGATCCCGTCGAGGTCATCGGAAACGGTGGTGAGGTAGCACGACGACAGCTGCGAGCGCTGGGTCCCCGAATTGAACAGCGTCGGCGTCGAGCTCATGAAGTCGAACTTCGACAGCAGCTCGTAGAACTCGATCGCGCGCGCTTCGCGGTCGATCTCGCGCAGTGCCAGCCCCATCGCCACCCGCATGAAGAACGCCTGCGGCAACTCGATGCGCCGGTCGCCCACATGCAGGAAGTAGCGGTCGTAGAGCGTCTGCAGGCCGAGGTAGCCGAATTGCAGGTCTCGCCCGGCCGCCAGCGCTGCGCCCAGCCGCTTCAGGTCGAACTGCAGCAACGCGGGATCGAGCAGCCCGGCGTCGACGCCGCGGCGCACGAAGCCGGGGAAGTATTCGGCGTAGCGCCCGGCCATCGCGGCCTGCGGCACTTCTTCGCCGAGCACTTCGCGGCGCACCGTGTGCAGCAGCAGGCGCGCGGTGACCTGGCTGTAGGCGGGGTCCTTCTCGATCAGCGCGCGCGCCGAGAGGATCGCCGACTTGTGCACCTCCTCGATCGGAACCCCGTCGTAGAGGTTCTTCACCGTCTCGCCCAGCACTGCGTCGGCCGAGACGACCTCGCCCAGCCCTTCGCAGGCCGACTCGACGAGCGCGCGCAGCGCCTCGAGGTCGAGCGGCTTGCGCACGCCGTCGGCCACCACGTGCAGCGCGGGCCGCACGGCCTCGTTGCGCTCGCGCAGCTTCGCCGCCCGCTCCTGGGCACGGCGCTCACGGTAGAGCACGTAGGCGCGCGCCACCTCGTGCTCGCCCGAGCGCATCAGCGCAAGCTCGACGTGATCCTGGATGTCCTCGACGTGGAAGGTCGCGCCGCCGGGCTTGCCGCGCAGCAGCGCCGCGACCACCGACTGCGTGAGCTGCTCGACCAGTTCGCGCACGCGCGCCGACGCGGCGCCCTGCCCGCCGTTGACGGCGAGAAACGCCTTGGTCATCGCGATCGAGATCTTCGAGGGCTCGAATCCGACCACCGCACCGTTGCGGCGAATCACCTTGCAGTCGGCGCGCGCGGAAGACATCGTTGCAGCGGCCTGCCCGGCCACCGAAAATTGCGGCGATGGGTCGATCGGAGTCCGCTGCGCGTTTTCGGCCACCCATGTCATGCGTGCATCCTCCGGAGAATCGTCGTCGTGGAACCCTGCGCCCGCGGGGACGTGCAGCGCCGGTTCGACGCGCTGCAGGGCGCTCCGGCGTGAACACTATATGTAGCGCTTGTGCGGAAGTTTTGCCCAATTCTAGTGGTGCATCCGCCCGGCAGCAAGCAGGAATTTCGCGAGCGATGCTGCAATGGCGATTTCGCGACGGCGAGTGCGCGACAACAATTGCGCGGCGTCAACCGAGCAGCGATGTCGCAGTGCGACGGATGCAACGAGAGCATCACCGACGCTGCCAGAGCGGCCGTCGGCAGCGGGCCGGCGCCAGCCGAGGCGCGCCCTCGTCAGTACGGCCGCACGAGCCCGCCCGCCTCGGGCAACGCCAGTACGCGCTCCCAGTCGAAGAACGCCCCCGGATCGTGCTTGCGCCCCGGCGCAATGTCGCTGTGCCCCGCGATCCAGCGCAACGGATACCGCGCGCGCAGCAGCTCGATCAGCCTCGCGAGTCGACGATATTGCGGCTCGGTGAAGCGATGCTCTCCATCGCCCTCGAGCTCGATGCCGATCGAGAAGTCGTTGCAGCGCTCGCGGCCCATGAAGCGCGACGCGCCCGCGTGCCATGCACGATCGTCGGTGGCGACGAACTGCAGCAACTCCCCACGGCGCCTGATCAGGAAGTGCGCCGAGACGCGCAGGTCGCGCAGCGTGTCGAACGACGGGTCGCCACGAGGATCGAGGCGGTTGGTGAACAGCTGCTCGATCGCATCGCCGCTGAATCGCCCCGGCGGCAGGCTGATGTGGTGCACCACCAGCAGGTCGATCGCCACACCGGCCGGGCGTGCGTCGAAGTTCGGCGAAGGCGCGCGCCGGGCGCCGGCGATCCAGCCCGGCGCGGCCGGCACTAGTTCAGCCCGAGGCGCTGCATCCGGTAGCGCAGCGCGCGAAACGTGATGCCGAGCAGCCGTGCCGCCGCGGTGCGGTTGTAGCGCGTCTTGTCGAGCGCGCGCTGGATCGCGTCGCGCTCGACCTGGTCGAGGTAATCGGGCAGAGACTCGGGAACGCCGTCTTCGGAGACGCGCACCGGGCGGCGCTCGGCCGCATGGGCCGTGGCGGGCGGCGGGTCGGCCTCGGTGGCCGGTTCGGCACGCTCGTTCTCGTCGACATCGGAGACCGCGGGCTTCAATCCGAGGTCTTCGACGTTGAGCACCTCGCCGTTGGAGAAGGCGAGCGCACGTTCGAGCATGTTCTCGAGCTCGCGCACGTTACCCGGGAAGCGGTAGCTCTGCAGGTAGCGCAGCGTGACCGACGCGAGCCGCGGCGCCTGCCCCATGCCCGCGCGCCGGGCGAGCCGCGCGAGGATCGCTTCGGCGAGCACCGGGATGTCTTCGAGACGCTCGCGCAACGCGGGCAGCTTCAGGTCGATCACGTTGAGCCGGTAGTAGAGATCCTGGCGGAAGCGGCCCGCCGCGACGCATTGCGCGAGGTCCTGGTGGGTGGCGCTGATGATGCGTGCGTCGACCGCTTCCTCGATGGTGGCGCCCACCTTGCGAACGCGCTTCTCCTGGATGGCGCGCAGCAGTTTCACCTGCATCGCCAGCGGCAGGTCGGCCACCTCGTCGAGGAACAGCGTGCCGCCGCTGGCTGCCTGGAAGAAGCCTTCGCGGTCGTGGTCGGCGCCGGTGAACGCCCCCTTGCGGTGGCCGAAGAACTCGGCCTCCATCAGCGCCTCGGGAATGGCTCCGCAGTTGACCGCGACGAACGGCTGCGCGGCGCGCGGCCCCGACAGGTGGATCAGGCGCGCGGCGAGTTCCTTGCCCGAACCGGACTCGCCGGCGATCGACACCGGCGCCATGCTGCGCGCCAGCCGCTGGATCTGCGCACGCACTTCCTGCATCGCCGCCGACTCGCCCAGCAGTTGCCAGGCCGGATCGGGTGCGGCCGCTGCGTGCGCGGCCGGTTGCTGGGCCGGGAGCTGGATCGCCGAGCGCACCAGGCTGCGCAGCGCGTCGAGCGCCACCGGCTTGGCGAGGTAGTCGAAAGCGCCCGCCTTCAGCGCGGCGACCGCATTCTCGGCGCTGCCATAGGCGGTGATCACCGCCACCGGCGTCTGCGCAAAGCGGCGATTGATCGTCGCCACCAGCCCGAGGCCGTCGCCGTCGGGCAGGCGCATGTCGGTGAGGCAAAGCGCGTAGGCCTGGCGCTCGAGCAGGCTGCCGGCTTCGGCGATGCTTCCCGCGCAATCGACGTCGAGCCCCATTCCGACCAGCGTGAGTTCGAGCAGTTCGCGCAGATCGGCCTCGTCGTCGACCACCAGCACGCGCGGCGGGCGGCCGGCAACGCGGGCGTCGGGCATGCGCGCCGGATCGACGGGGTCGGTGGCCGGCACGCGCTAGCCCCTTTTCGGCTCGATGACGAACGCGCTGCGATAGCGCCCGGACGGCGCGGCCGTCTCGTAGCGGATCGTCGCGTCGTTCGCGCTGCACAACTCGCGCGCCAGGTACAGGCCGAGGCCGGTGCCGCGGCTGTCGGTCGTGAAAAAGGGTTCGAAAGCGTGTTCCAGCATTTCGGGGGGCAGGCCGGACCCGTCGTCGGCGACGGTCAATTCTAATCGATGGGGCTCGCGCTCGCGCCAGCCGATCATGACCGCGCCTTCGGCGCCGGTCGCGTAGCGCAACGCGTTGCCCAGCAGGTTCAGCAGCACCTGCCGCAGGTGGTTCGAATCGAAGCGGATCGGCCGGTCGGTCTCGATCCGCACCGCAATGCGCCGCGGGTCGGCGCCCGACGCGACGACGAATTCCGCGAGGAAGCCCTTCAGGAAGGCCCGCAGGTCGATCGACTCGTCGGCCGCGCGCTCGCGACGGGCGATCGACAGCACGTCCTCGACGATCCGGTCGATGCGGACCGTGTTGTCCTCGACGATGCGGGCCAGCCGCGCGAGCGCGGGCTCGTCGATGCGCTCGGCGAGCAGGCTGTTGGCATGGCGGATCGCCGCCAGCGGGTTGCGCACCTCGTGCGCGATCGACGCCGACAACCTGCCCATCGAAGCGAGCTTGAGTTGCTGCGCGCGATCCTCGACCAGGCGCTGGTCCTCGAGGATCACCACCACGTCACCGTTGCCGTCGCCCCCCATGAAGCGCAGCCGGATGCGCACCGTGCCGCCGCCGGGTGCGGGCAGGCTCAGCTCGGTTTCGTCATGCGCCGCGCTGCCGCCTTCCCGCCAGCGCGCATACGCGCGCCGCAACGACGTCCAGGTCGCACCGCCGGCCGGCGGCGCGCCCGCCGCCAGCGACGGCGGCTGGGCCCCGATGCCGAGCAGCGTGCGCGCGGCCGGGTTCATCGTCGTGACCTCGCCGTCGGCGCCGACGACCAGCACCCCCTGCTGCAATTCGGCGACCACCTGCGAGGTGACCGCCAGCTGGCGGCGCAGGTCCTCGCCGCGGCGCCGTGCGATCTCCTCCTGCGCGTGCAGCCGGATCGCGAGCCAGTTCACCGTCATCGCGGTCGCGAAACAGGCAATGCCAACCAGGCCCGCGGTCATCGTCATCCCGGCCTCGCCGGCGCCGCGCAGCATCGGCCAGGCCGCTTCGGCGAGCACCAGCAGCGTGGCCGCGGCTGCGAACGATGCCGCCATGCGCCGCGTCGAGACGACCGCCGCTCCCGCCAGGGCCGCGATCAGCAGCACGACCACGCCGCTGCGCAGCCCGCCCGCCGCGTGCATCAGCGCCGTGAGCGCGACCAGGTCGGTCAGCGCGTGCACCGCCAGCATCGCGTCGAAGTGACGGTAGAACCGGTGCAGCGTCGACAGGTAGAGGATCGCGGCCAGCAGGTAGACGACGACGACCCGTTCGAACCAGACCGGGTCGCCGAGTTCGGCCGCGAAGCGACCGGCATCCTGCAGCGGCACGAACGCGAGCAGCGTCAGCGCGACCGCGACCCGGCTGGCCGCCAGCCAGCGCAGGGCCGCGCGATACGAGTCGGCAGGAGCGGCCGCGGGATCCGGGATCGAAACCGGGGCGCGGCCGCCGCTCATCGACGAGGCTGCCGCGCCCGATGGGCGTCGCGGTGCGCCCGATCGCAAAAACTGTGCCCGCCGTCGACGAACGCGTCGGAAGCCGGCAGGAACACGCCGCAGTGCTCGCACTGGACCATCATCTCGCCGGCCAGCTCGCCTGCGCGCCGCGCACTGGCGCCGGAGCGCGCTCCGGTCGGCTGCGCACCGGGCGCAGCGCCTTCCCGCTGCGCCGCCTCGCGCTTGCGCTGACTGATCGCGGCCAGCTTCATCGCCAGGAACGCGAGCGCCACCAGCGCCAGCCAGAACAGCAGCTTGCCCATCAGTGGCGGTGCAGGATCACTTCGAGCACGAGGCGACTGCCGACATAGGCGAGCAGCAGCAGCACGAAGCCGCCGAAGGTGAGCCGCAACGCAGTGCGCCCGCGCCAGCCGCGTAGCCGCCGGCCGAGCAGCAGCACCGCGAAAACGGTCCATGCGACGAGCGAGAACACGGTCTTGTGGTCGAAGCGCAGCGGCTGGCCGAAGATCTCCTCGGAGAACAGCACGCCGCTGAACGCAGTGAGCGTGAGCAGCGCGAAGCCCAGGCCGATGAAGCGGAACAGGATGCGCTCGAGCACCAGCAGGGGCGGCAGGTCTTCGAGGAAGCGCGCGAACGGCGAACCGCCCGCCCCGGCGGCGCGGGCCCCGCCGTGGAGCGCGCGCTCGGCCGCGGTCATCAGCAGCGCGTGCAGCGCCGCCATCGCCAGCACGCCATAGGCGAGCGTTCCGATCAGCAGGTGCGGCAGGAACAGCGGGCGCGTGGCCTGCGCGCTGAGGTCGAGACCCGGAAACAGCAGCGGCAGCGGCACCGATAGCGCCGCGACGGGCAGCACGACGCTGCGCAGCGCCTCGACCCGCACCGACAGGCCTTCGATCCACATCACGGCGACCCCGATCCACAGCGTGGCCGAGAGGATCGGCGCGAAGCCGAAGTGCCAGCCGCCTTCGCCATAGATGGCCGCATACAGCGTGCCGGCGTGCAGCGCGAGTCCGACCAGCATCAGTGCACCCGCGAACCGTGCCGGTGCCCGCCAGGCGACGAGGTAGGCGAGCGCGGCGAGCAGGTGAACGATAACCAGTAGAATCTGCACCGATCCAGTTTACCCCAAGGCCATGCTCGAGAACCTGTCACAACGCCTGTCGCGCGTCGTCAAGACGATGCGCGGCGAGGCCCGGCTGACCGAGGCCAACACGCAGGAGATGCTGCGCGAAATCCGCGTCGCCCTGCTCGAGGCCGACGTCGCGCTGCCCGTGGTGCGCGACTTCATCGCCCGGATCCGCGAGAAGGCGCTGGGCCAGGAGGTCGTCGGCAGCCTGACGCCGGGCCAGGCACTGGTAGGCGTGGTGCATCGCGAGCTCACCGAGTTGATGGGCGGCAAGACCGCCGAGCTCGACCTCGCCAGCCAGCCGCCAGCGGTCGTGCTGATGGCAGGCCTGCAGGGCGCCGGCAAGACCACCACGGTCGGCAAGCTCGCGAAGTGGCTGCGCGAGACGAAAAAGAAGAAGGTGCTCACCGTCTCGTGCGACGTCTACCGCCCGGCCGCGATCGAGCAGCTGCGCACCGTCGCCGCCCAGGCGGGCGCCGACTTCTTCGCGTCCACCCCCGACCAGAAGCCGGCCGACATCGCCGCAGCGGCGCTGCAGTGGGCGCGCACCCATTACCACGACGTGCTGCTGGTCGACACTGCGGGCCGGCTGGCGATCGACGAAGACATGATGCGCGAGATCGCCGCGCTGCACGCGCAGCTGCGGCCGATCGAAACCCTGTTCGTCGTCGACGCGATGCAGGGGCAGGACGCGGTCAACACGGCGAAGGCCTTCCGCGAGGCGCTGCCGCTCACCGGCGTGGTGCTCACCAAGCTCGACGGCGACGCCCGCGGTGGCGCCGCGCTGTCGGTGAAGGCGGTCACCGGCGCGCCGATCAAGTTCGTCGGCGTCGGCGAGAAGCTGTCGGGGCTGGAAGGCTTCCACCCCGAGCGGATGGCCAATCGCATCCTCGGCATGGGCGACATCGTGTCGCTGGTCGAGGAGGCGCACAAGGCGGTCGACGAGAAGGCGGCGAAGGCGCTGGCCGAGAAGCTGAAGGCCGGCAACCGCTTCGACCTGAACGATTTCGCCTCGCAGCTCGGCCAGATGAACCGGATGGGCGGCCTGTCGTCGCTGCTCGACAAGCTGCCGTCACAGCTGCAGCAGGCTGCCGCCAGCGCCGACATGTCGCAGGCCGAGCGGCAGATGCGCCGGATGCACGCGATCATCCAGTCGATGACCCGCGCCGAGCGCTCCAAGCCCGAACTGATCAAGGCCAGCCGCAAGCGACGCATCGCCGCCGGCGCCGGCGTGTCGGTCCAGGAGGTCAACCGCCTGCTCGCCCAGTTCGACCAGATGCAGTCGATGATGAAGAAGATGCAGAAGGGCGGGCTCGCGAAGATGATGCGCGGCATGAAGGGCATGCTGCCCGGCATGCGCTGACGAAGGCACGGAGACGCATCGAATGACCCAGGCCCTGGTCATCGTCGACATCCAGAACGACTACTTCCCGGGCGGCGCGATGCCGCTCGAAGGCAGCCCCGAGGCAGCCGCCAACGCGGCGAAGCTGCTGGCGGCCTTTCGCGCCAGGGGCCTGCCGGTGGTCCATGTGCAGCACATCTCGACCCGGCCGGGCGCCACCTTCTTCCTTCCCGATACGCAGGGGGCCGGGATCAACGACGCGGTGTCGCCGCAGGCCAGCGAGAAGCAGATCGTCAAGCACACGCCGAACTCGTTCCGCGGCACCGACCTGCATGAGCACCTGGAATCGGTCGGCGCCGACAGGCTGGTGATCGTCGGCATGATGACCCACATGTGCATCGACTCCACCGTGCGCGCCGCCTTCGACCTGGGCTACGCCTGCACGCTGGTCCACGACGCCTGTGCCACTCGCGCGCTGGTGCTCGACGGCAAGTCGATCCCGGCCGCCCAGGTGCACGAGTCCTTCCTGGCCGGCATCAACGGGCTGTTCGCGAAGCTGGCCACCGCCGACGAGATCGTGGCGGATCTCTGAAGACCGACCGCTGCCCATGATCGGCTGGCGGGGTATTTTCCGGCGGTAAGATCTGCCGATGGACACCAAGAGTTCGAACACCGTTCCCCCCGCCGACACGGAGTCGCTGCGCGCGAGCTTCAGCGGTCGCCTGCTGACCGACGCCGTCGACCTCGAACCGTTCCTCGTCGACTGGCGCCGCCGCTACTTCGGCCGCGCGCTCGCGGTCGCGATGCCGGATTCCGCCGACGACGTCGCCGCCGTCGTGCGCTGGTGCGCACGACATCGCATCGCGATCGTCCCCCAGGGCGGCAACACCGGCCTGGCCGGTGCGGCCACGCCCGACGACGGCGGCCGCTCGATCGTGCTGTCGCTCGCGCGCCTGAAGCGGGTTCGCGCGGTCGACACGGTCAACAATTCGATCACGGTCGAGGCGGGCTGCACGCTGGCCGAAGTGCGCGCCGCCGCCGAGGCCGCGGGCCGGCTGTTTCCGCTGAGCCTGCCCTCGGAGGGCTCCTGCACCATCGGCGGCAACCTGTCGACCAACGCGGGCGGCGTCGCCGTGCTGCGCTACGGCAACGCGCGCGAACTGTGCCTGGGGCTGGAAGTGGTGACCGCCGGCGGCGACGTCTGGCATGGCCTGCGCGGACTGCGCAAGGACAACACCGGCTACGACCTGCGCGATCTCTTCATCGGCGCCGAAGGCACGCTGGGCGTGATCACCGCGGCGACGCTGAAGCTGTACCCGCCGCCGGCGGCGCAGATCACCGCGATGGCCGCCGTCGACGACCCGCAGGCGGCGCTGCTGCTGCTGGAGCAGGCACAGTCGGCGCTCGGTTCGTCGCTCACCGCGTTCGAACTGATCTCCGACCTCTGCCTCGAACTGGTGGCAAGGCACTTCCCCGAGCATCGCCGGCCGTTCGCGCAGCCGAGCCCTTACTACGTGCTGCTCGAGACCTCCGACAGCGAAGGCGAGGCGCATGCCGCCGCGATGTTCGAAGCGTTGATGGAGCGCGCGATCGACGCCGGCATCGTGCGCGATGCGGTGGTCGCCACCTCGGGCGCGCAGAGCCGCGCGCTCTGGGCGCTGCGCGAACTGATCTCGGACGCGCAGGCCCTCACCGGCAAGAACATCAAGCACGACGTATCGGTGCCGATCTCGTCGATCGGCGAGTTCGTCGAACGCACCAACGCCGAGCTGCAGCGGCGCTTTCCCGGCATCCGCATGGTGGTTTTCGGACACCTGGGCGACGGCAACCTGCACTACAACGTCTCGCCGGCCGTCGATCGCTGCGGCCCCGAGCACGAGGCGGAATTTCTCGCGCTGCAGCCTGCGATCAACCTGGTGACACACGACGCGGTACACGCGTTCGGCGGCTCGATCTCGGCCGAGCACGGCCTGGGCCAGCTGCGCCGCGACGAGTCGGCGCGCTACAAGTCGGCAGTGGAACTGACGCTGATGCGGCGGGTCAAGCAGGCGCTCGATCCGCTGGGGATCATGAATCCCGGGAAAGTGCTGCCGCCTGGCTGATCAGGTCCTCGCGCCCCAGCTGCGGACACGCCCGGTGTCGACGTGGACGAAGTCGGACCCGGGGTAGTACCCGACGCCGCCCGCCTGCATCGACAGCGCCGCGCGATGCAGCGTCGCCAGCGGCACGCCGGGCATCCGGATGTCGATCGCGCGGCCCGACATGTGCAGGCTGCGCGTGGCGACTCCGTTGCTGCGCGCGTGGAGCATTGCGTTGGTCGCGGGCGACCGGTACCCCGAGATCACGTGGAACGGCCGCGTGCCGGTGCCGAGCAGCGCGCCGAGCCGATCGAGCTGGTCGAGCAGCGCGCGGTCGATCGGGAAGACTTCGCCGTTGCGATGGTCGCGCAGCACCCGGTCGATCTCGGCAATCGCGTCGGTCAGGTAGCGGCCGCGCTCGCGGTAGACGACGTCGAGCGATTCGCCGGTATGCGTATTCACGAATGCCAGCCGCGCGACCTCGTCGATGGCTGATTCGGGGCGGCGCGTACTCGCCAGGGCGCCTCTCGCAGCGGCACCGCCGAACACGGCTCCGACCCCCATGCGGAACAACTGCCGGCGAAACGGCATCCTGACCATCATCCACCCCCTGCGTTTCGTCCTGCACCGCCGTCACGATCGACGCCGACCTCACGGGCCAGCCCGTCGCGGGCGCGCAGCATGGTTTCGACCCGCCGCCAGTCTATCGAGTCCGGCGCGATACCTCGTTCGACCGCCATCGTGCGCACGTCGTCGAGCGTTCCCGCCCCCTTGCGGTAGACGTCCGGGCTCGCCTCGAACCAGATCCGGCCGTCGTCGCCCTGCGCGATCAGCAAGGGCAGGTAGACGATGCGGCCGGGCTCGCCGATGGCCACCCGATCGAACAGCTGCGCAACGTCGTCCGGGTGCACGCGAATGCAGCCGTGCGAACGAAAACCGTACACACTGGCCGGAGCGATCGTCCCGTGGATGCCGATGGCCGGCAGGCTCAGTCCGATCCAGTGGCGCCCGAGCGGGTTTTCGGGGCCCGGCGGCACCCGGGTGAGCACCGGCTTGCCTTCGCGTCGCATCTCTTCCTGGATCGAGACCGGAACGATCCAGGTCTTGTCGGTCTCTCGCGTGAGCACCTTGAAGTGGCCGGTGGGTGTCGGCCAGCTGGCGCGGCCCACCGCCACCGGATAAGCGCTCGCGAGCCTTCCGCCGCGAAACAGGAACAGCATCCGCTGCGGCAGGTTGATCAGGATGCCCTCGTCGAGCGGCTGCGGCACCACGTGGCGTGCGGTCACCTGCAAGACCTGGCCGGGCCGCAACGGCTTGCGCGGATCGAGCCCGTTCTGCCGGGCGATCAGCTGCACCGACACACCGTAGCGCGCGCCGATCGAAACCAGGCTGTCGCCTCGCGCAACTACGTGCTCCGTCGAGCGGTCGACGATCGGATCGGGGTGGACGCCTGCCGCCGACGACGACATCGCCGCCAGCAGCATCGCCGCGACGAGCGTGCAGCCAGCCGCCGCGCGCACGCTGCGCAGCAAGGGGGCGCAACCGCGACGCACGTTCAGAGCCCCAGGTACGCTTCCCGGACCCGTGGGTCGTCGAGCAGCGCCGCACCGCTGCCTTCGAGCACGATGCTGCCGTTCTCCAGCACGTAGGCGCGGTCGGCCAACTGCAGCGATGCCGCCACGTTCTGTTCGACCAGCAGGATCGTCATGCCTTGCGCGTGCAGTTCGCGGATGGTTCGAAATACCTCGCCCACCAGCGCCGGCGACAGGCCGAGCGAAGGCTCGTCGAACATGATCATTCGCGGCGCACCCATCAGGCAACGGCCGATCGCGAGCATCTGCTGCTCGCCGCCCGACAGGGTGCCGGCCAGTTGTGCGGCGCGCTCCTTCAGCCGCGGGAACATCGCGAACACGCGCTCGAGCGTCACCGCGGCCTGCGCGCGCGCACGCGGCAGCATCGCGCCGACCTGCAGGTTCTCGAGCACGCTCATCGAAGGGAAGACCTGCCGGCCCTCGGCCACCTGGCCCACGCCGAGATCGCAGACCCGGTGGCTGTCCAGGCCGCCGATCTCGCGGCCGTCGAAGCGGATCGAGCCGCCGCGCGGCTTCAGGATGCCGGCGACGGTGCGGATCAGCGAGGTCTTGCCGGCGCCGTTGGCGCCGACCAGCGCGACCACCTGCCCGGCGCCCACGGCGAGGCTCACGCCGTCGAGCGCCTGTGCATCGCCGTAGAACACCGACAGGTCGCGGATTTCGAGCATGTCAGTGCGGCGTGCCGGTGCCGAGGTAGCTTTCGAGCACCCGCGGGTCCGAGGTGACCTGCTGTGGCGTGCCCGACGCGATGATCTCGCCGTGATGCAGCACATAGACGCGCTGCGCGAGCGCCATCACCGCGCGCATCACGTGCTCGATCAGCAGGATGGTGACGCCGTGCTCGGCGTTCAGACGCCGGAACGCAGCGACCATCTGGTCGGTCTCGGTCGGGCGCAGGCCGGCCATCACCTCGTCGAGCAGCAGCAGCGTCGGCTCGGTGGCAAGTGCGCGCGCGACTTCGAGCCGCTTGCGATCGGGCAGCGTCAGCGCCGAGGCCGGGCGATCGCGCTGCAGCCACATGTCGAGCGAGCGCAGCGCGCGCTCGGCGCGCGAGCGCGCGAGCTTGCGGTCGGAGGTGCCGCGAAAGCCGCCCACCATCGCGTTCTCGAGCACCGTCATGTCGGCGAAGGGCTTGACGATCTGGAAAGTGCGCCCGATGCCGGCCGCGCAGACCCGGTCGGGTCGCTCGCCGGCAATGTCGGCGCCGAGGAAGCGGATCGTGCCCTCGTCGGGCGACAAGGCCCCGGCCACCAGGTTGAACAGCGTGGTCTTGCCGGCGCCATTGGGCCCGATCAGTGCGACGATCTCGCCGCGCGCCACCGACAGCGAGGCGCACGCGACCGCCTTGAGCCCGCGAAAACTCTTCGACACCGCTGCGACGTCGAGCATCGGGGCGCCCGCCTGCGCTCCCGCGCCGCGCGTTTCAGGCGTCGTCATCGCCGCCTCCGTCCTGGCGCCGGAATCCCAGCCGGTTCGCGATCGCCGGCCAGATGCCGTTCGGCATGAACATGATCGCCAGCCCGAGTGCCACGCCATAGAGAATCTGCTTGGCGCCCGGAATCTCGTAACCGGACAGGGTCAGCAGCGTGGTGATGCTCTCGGAGAGGGCAGTGAGCACCGCTGCGCCGAGGATCGGGCCGAACAGCGTGCCGATGCCGCCGATGATGGGCGCCAGGATGATCTCGATCGAACGGCTGATGTGGAAGATCTGCTCGGGAAAGAGGTTGTTGTAATAGAACGCGAAGAACACGCCCGCCAGCGCGGTCATCGCCGCGGAGATCTGCACCGCGTACATCTTGTAGCGGAAGACGTCGACCCCGGCGGCGCTGGCGGCCTCCTCGTTGTCGCGGATCGCGCGGAAGTAGAACCCGAGGCGGCCGCGAAGCAGCCAGGCCGAGAGCAGGAAGGCAAGCGCAGCCAGCCCCAGCGACAGGTAATAGAACAGCAGCGGGTTGCCGCGCAGGTTGACCAGGTCGACGCGATCCTGCTGGATCACCTTCAGGAAGAAACCGCCCGAGCCGCCGACCCAGTCGAAGTGGTCGAAGCCGATGCGCGCGAACTCGGCGAAAGCGATCGTGAGCAGCGCGAAATAGGTGCCGCCGATACCGAAGCGGAAGGCGAGCCAACCCATGAACGAGGCGACCGCCACACACACCGCCACCGCCGCCACCATCCCCACCCACGGAATCACGCCGAAGTGCTGGTAGAGCGCCGCGGCGGTATATGCGCCCAGCCCGACGAACAGCGCGTGGCCCAGCGAGAGCTGCCCGCAAAAGCCCATCATGATGTTCCATGCCTGTCCGACGAACGCGAAGTACAGGATGAGGATCATCACCGACAGCATGTAGCGGTCGAGCGCGAGCGGCGCCACCAGCAGCAGCGCCAGCAGCACCAACAGCGCGACCCGCGAACGCTCCATCCGCCTACTTGCCCTTGAACAGGCCCTGGGGCCGGAACGCCAGCACCAGGATCAGCAGCGCGAACGAGAGCATGCTCTTGGCCGACGGAGTGATCAGCAGGCCGGCCACCGACTCGGAGACGCCGATGAGCACGCCGCCGGCGAGCGCGCCGACCATCGAGCCGAGCCCGCCGATGATCACGATCACGAACGCGAGCAGCGTGTAGGCCGGCCCGGACATCGGCGTCACGTCGACCAGCAGCGTGAGCAGGCACCCCGCGACGCCGACGCAGGCCGTGCCGAGCCCGAAGGTGAGCGCGTACAGGTGCCTGACGTTCAGGCCGACCACCTGGGCGCCGAGCAGGTTGTCGGCACAGGCACGGATCGCCTTGCCGAACGCGGTGTAGCGGAAGATCGCGAACAGCAGCGCGCAGGCCGCCAGCGCGACCACGGCGCAGATCACGCGCACCTTGTCCACCAGCACCGGGCCGATCTGGTAGGAATCGAGCGCGTAATCGACCTGTACGTTGCGCGCATCGGGGCCGAAGGCGATCAGCAGCGCGTTGACCAGCACCAGCGCCAACGCCAGCAGCAGGATGAACTGCGAATGCTCGGGACGATCGATGAACGGGTTGACGATTCCGCGTTGCAGCAGGTAGCCGACCCCGAAAAAGGCCAGCGCCACCGGCACCAGGATCCACAGCGGGTCGAGTCCGGCCAGCGCGAAGGCGAACACCGCCACGTACATCGCCACCGTCATCAGTTCGCCGTGCGCGAAGTTGACGATGCGCACCACGCCGTAGATCACCGACAGGCCGAGCGCCATCAGACCATAGACCAGGCCGGTCAGCAGGCCGCTGATGACGATGTTGGCGATGGCGTCGAGGGGCAAGCGGAGGTCTCCGGATCGTTATGAATAATAAGTATTTGACCCAGCCGCGAGCATAGCCAAAAAGAAACGCCGGGGGAACCCCGGCGTTTCCATGATCCGGCGGGCTGGCGGCGTCGGCCGCGACCCGAGTCGGCGTCGTGCCCCCTAGCTTGTGCGACGGCGCCGACCAGCAAACCCGAGCGCGGCTGCGCCCAGCCCGAGCAGACCCAGCATCGCCGGTTCGGGCACATGAATGGTCGGTTCCGCGCCGATCAGGAAGTAGTTGTCGCGCCCGTCGTTGTTGAACCAGGCTGCGTGGAACTTCACCGTGCCGGTCGTATACGGCAGCAGGAATCCACTCATCAGGAAGTCGGAGAAACCGGTGCCGTTGTAGACGGTCTTCAGGCTGGTGACGACGTCGAAGACCTGGCTGCTCGTGGTTCCGGAACCGTTGTCGTAGACCGCCTCGAAGCGGCGCAACTCCTGCGGCACGCTCGTGTCGTTGTAATCGAGTCCGACCGTGAACGCATTGGTGGTCCCGATGACCCCGAGAATCTGGGCGATCGAGTACGTCGGGCTCGAGTAGTCGGAACTCGTGCCGCCGCCGCCGGCAGCGGCAGTGGTCTGCGGGAAGCCGGCCGGGTTGCTGCAGTCCGGCCCGCCGATCACGCAGGGATCGTCGAGCGTTTGCTGATACGACACGCCCGGCGCCGTGTCGAGGGTCAGGCCGCTGTCGGGGTCTGTGACCAAAGCGGCACCGGCGGAACCTGCGAAAAGCGCCGCCGCGATGGCTGCGGCTACCGTTGTGAGGGTGCGGGTGGCTGTCATTGTGGACACTCCAGTCGTTGCGTTGGCAGGACTACCTGCCGCCGGAGCAGACTCATGCAAGACGCGCGCCAGTTCCGGGAATTTCCGGAAAATCAATGCGTTGGGCGATGGGCAAATCTCGCGACACCACCTTGGTGTAAAAACAGCCGACAACTCGCGGCGCGGAGAGCGCCGGAACGAGAACCCCGGATAACCGGGCCGCCGCATCGCGCGGAGGCCCGGTCGAAGGTCGTTCGCGGGAACCGGTCAGCGACCGCGTCGCCGCGACGCAAACCCGAGGCCGGCGGCCGCAACGCCGAGAAGCGCGAGCGTGGCCGGCTCCGGCACGGTGGTGCCGCCGCCACCGACACTGATATGGCTGACACGACCGATGTTGATGTTCGAGACGCCCGGGAATTGCGAAAGCAGCACGTGAGCCCAATCCATGGACGCCAGATTCTCGAACAGATAGTAGTTCTTCGTGTCCTTGGGCGAGCCGCCCGTGCCAAGCTTGATCAGAAAGTAATCCGGCGAGTTCGAGCAGGTGTCCTGGAAGCCATTTCCGCAGGTTCCGTCCGCGAAATGGAAGGCGTAGCCACCAGGCTCGCCATCGACCGCCTGCCAATTTGCCTCGGCACTGTCGAACTTGCCGGTCAGGGTGTAACCGGAACCCAGGATGCTGTCTATGAAGCCCTGTTCCGCGGCCTCCGACGACGTTGCAAGGTAGGTCGAGGCGATCAGGTCATCGACGCTGCCTACCGTGGCCTGCGGCACTGCACCGACGGTAGCAGTCCAGATCAGCGCAAGGGATGCGAGACCGGTTCGAATCAGGTTCTTTGTCACTGTTTCCATCCACTCAGTAAAAGGATTTGGCGACAAGAACCAAGCAAGATTCGGGCCAGATCTATAAATCACCATTAAATCATATGGTTAGAACCGTACGGACAGGCTTGGGGCATCGAATGGTGAAAGATATGTAAGAATTCCCGACATGACATTCCGGGCTGCAGCGGGTTGCTCCGCGCAGGAGCGGCGCAACCCGTCCGCCCACACTGTTTCAGCCCCGCTGCCCCCACCCCGGCACCGGATACACCGGCGCCATTTGCGCCGCATCCTTGGGCAGCACCACCATCGGCTGGCCGTTGCGGTTCTGGATGCAGGCCGAGGCGGTCTGCGTGTTCTGCCCCTTGGCGTCGAAGGTGATCGGCCCGCCGATCATCATGTGATCGGCGATGTTCGTCTTGCGCAGTGCATCGGCCAGTTGCGCGCCGTTGGCGGTGCCGGCACGCTTGAACGCGTCGGCCGCGATCATCAGTGCCTCGAAGGTGAAGCCGACGTTCAGCGCATGGAACATCAGCTTTTCCTGCGGGAACTGCTTGTTGAATTGCGCCTCGACGCGCTTCGTGAGCGCTCCCTTCGGGTTGTACCAGGGCACGTTGGCGATGCAGTAGTCCGAGTACTTGTTGCCCAGTGCCTTGTAGAACTGCGCCTCGTACATGCCCGGCGACCCCGGGCTGATGATCCCCTGCGGCGACCAGCGCTGCTTGACCAGCTCGCGCACCAGCAGGATCGCGTCGTTCAGGCGGCTCACCAGCAGGATGAAGTCGGCGTTGGTGGCCTTGGCCTTGGCGACCTCCACCGACAGGTCGCGCGCATCGCGGTCGTAGGAGATCGTGTCGACGACCTTGAACGGCAGGTAGTCGAGCCTGGGCAGGATCGCCTTGATGCCCCCGGCCATCGACATGCCGAAGGTGTCGTTCACGTGCATGAACACCGCGGTGCGCGGCGCGGCGCTGGTCGCCTGGAAGAGATCGCGCGTCAGCCCCAGGCCGTTGCGGATGAGATCGCCCGCGGAGGGGAAGTTGCGGAACGTGTACTTGTACCCCTGCTCGGTGATCTGCGGCGCCGCGGCGATGTTGACCACCAGCGGCACCTTGCGCTGCTCGGCCACCTGCGCGATCGCGGCGGTCGGACCCGAGTCGAACGCCCCCATCAGGACCTGCGCACCCTCGTCGATCAGCTTCTCGGCACGCGAGCGCGCGACGTCGACGTTCGATTCGATGTCGGCATTCATCAACTCGACGTCGACGCCATACATGTCGCGCAGCAGCGCCGGCGCGATGTCGGCGCCGCGCTGGCA
>MEED01000028.1 GCA_001724855.1 Lautropia sp. SCN 69-89 | reverse complement strand
TGGCCAACCTCATCGGCTGGATCATGTCCGTCGAGATCGAGCGGCGCGAGCGGGCGCTCTTCTGGAGTTCGAGGCAGCTGGCCGAGGCCACCCGGTCGCTGGAGGAGATGGCGCGCAACGCGGCGGACGCCGACGCTGCCAAGACTCGGGTCCTGGCAGCGGTCAGCCACGATTTGCGTCAACCGCTGGCCAGTCTCGCTCTCTATGCGCAACTGTTGCGCGCCCGCAACGAAGTGCTGGAGCCTGCGGGCCTGGCGGGTACGGTCGAGCGGCTCGATGCCTGCGTTTCCGCACTGAGCGGAAACCTCGACCGGCTCTCGGAACTCGGCGGCTTGCGCGATCGCGAAGCCCCGTTGCCGGTGGGACCCACCGATCTGCGCAGCGTGCTCGAGCGTCTCGACAATGTCTACGCGGCCGAGGCGGCGCGCCGTGGAGTCCGTCTCGTCGTGCGCCGACCGCGCAGCGGTCGCCAGTTCGCCCTGAGCAACGAGAACCGGCTCTGGGACATCCTGTCGAATCTCACGGGTAACGCGCTGAAGTTCTCGTCGGTCGAGCGGGCTGCCTGGGTACTGGTGCGCGTCCGACGTTCGGGTGGCGGCCTCCTGATCGAAGTGCGCGACAACGGAATCGGGATCGCGCCGGCGGACCAGCGTCGCATGTTCGACGAATACTTCCAGGTGGCCAACCACGCCCGCAACCCCGAGCACGGGCACGGGCTGGGCCTGTCGATCGTTCGCGAAGCCGTGTCGCGCCTTCCCGGGCACTCGCTCCAGTTCGATTCGCGGCTCGGGGTCGGCACCTGGTTCAGGCTGTCGATACCCGCAATTGCTGCGCAGGGGACGTCCACCGTGGCTTCCCGCGAGGCGTCGGCGCCCGGCGCCCTGCCTCAGCGCGGACATTCGGCCCGTGTCGCGAAGGTGGATGGAGGAGCGCGCATCGACGGCGTCGCGCAAGCGGACGCTTTCGCACACGCGCCCGGTCGGATCCCGAATGCATTCGACCCTGTTTCTGCGGTGAGCCCCCGGCACTGTGAGATGCCCGTGGCCCCTTACCTGGCAGCAGCGCCGGCGAGTCGCAGCGAGGAGGAGCGTGACGGTGAGGGCCCTGCCGCGTCTGGACCCGCCGTACAGGGAGCCGCCGCTGCGCCGCCTGTCGAGGCCCTGGCCGGCGCCTACGTGCTGTTCATCGAGGACGACGATTCGATGCGCGATGCGCTAGGTCAGATGCTGCAGCAATGGGGCATCCTGGTCGACGCGGTGGCCAGCGGCGAGGAGGCGCTGATGCTGGCTGCCGGGGCCGAACGCTCGTTCGACGCGATCATCTCCGACTTCAGGCTGCCCGGCGCGTGGGACGGGCTGCACCTGATCGACGAGTTGCGCCGCGTCGAGGGACGCCGCACGCCGGCGATCCTGCTGTCGGGCGAGTTCCGGGTGGAGACCCTGTGCGACCGCGCGCCCGACGATGTTCACGTGATGGCCAAGCCGCCACAGCTCGCCCGATTGCGCGAGCTGCTGGCCGCTTTCGCGCAGAACGGGGTCCAGGCCTGAGCCCCGCTTGCCGGGCGCCCTGCTAGAGGCGCTCGACGATGGTGGCGATTCCCATGCCGCCGCCCACGCACAGCGTGACCAGGCCGCGCCGCAACTGGCGGCGTTCGAGTTCGTCGATCAGTGTTCCGAGCAGCATCGCGCCGGTGGCGCCCAGCGGGTGGCCCATCGCGATCGCGCCACCGTTGACGTTGATTTTCTCTTCGGGCACGTCGAGCTCGCGCATGAAGCGCATGACGACCGCGGCGAATGCCTCATTGACCTCGAAGAGGTCGATGTCGTCGACGCTCAGGCCAGCCTTGCGCAGCGCCTTGCGCGTCGCGGGCACCGGGCCGGTGAGCATGATCGTGGGGTCGGTGCCGACCAGCGCAGCGGAGACGATGCGCGCGCGCGGCGCGAGGCCGAGGCGCTTGCCCGCCTCTTCGCTGCCGACCAGCACGAGCGCCGCACCGTCGACGATGCCCGATGAGTTGCCCGCGTGATGCACGTGCTCGATGCGCGCGACCTGCGGATACTTGCGCAGCGCGACCGCATCGAAGCCCATCGCGCCGATCTTCGCGAACGAGGGCGCGAGCTGGCCGAGCTTCTCGAGCGAGGTGTCGGGCCGGATCGTCTCGTCGCGCTCGAGGATGGCGAGATCGAGGTCGTCGCGCACCGGCACCAGCGAGCGCTGGAAGTGTCCGCTGCCCTGGGCGGCAGCGGCCTTGCGGTGCGACGCGACGCCGAACTCGTCGACCATCTCGCGCGAGAAGCCGTCGAGTGTGGCGATCAGGTCGGCGCCGATTCCCTGCGGAACGAAGCTGGTGGCCAGGTTGGTCTCCGGGTCGAGCGCCCAGGCGCCGCCGTCGGAGCCCATGGGCACGCGCGACATCGACTCGACGCCGCCGGCGACGACCAGGTCTTCCCAGCCCGAGCGCACCTTCTGGGCGGCCATGTTGACGGCCTCGAGGCCCGAGGCGCAGAAGCGGTTCACCTGCACGCCCGCGACGTCGAGGGCCCATCCGGCGGCGAGTGCCGCGGTCTTGGCGATGACCGCGCCCTGGTCGCCCACCGGAGTTACGCAGCCGACCACGACGTCCTCGACCTGCGAGGTGTCGAGGTCGTGGCGGCGCTGCATCTCATGCATGAGCGTCGTGAGCAGCCGCACCGGCTTGACCTCGTACAGCGATCCGGATGACTTGCCGCGCCCGCGCGGGGTGCGGATCGCGTCGTAGATGAATGCTTCGGCCATGGAAGGCTCCCGGTCAGGTTCGCGGTCATTCTATTATGCTGCTCCCACCGACCGTACCGACCGCACCGACCGGAGCAGGACCATGATCGAGCGCACGCTGTTTGCCGACGAGCACCACATGTTTCGCGACGCCGTCCGGCGCTTCATGGAGAACGAAGTCGTTCCGCACCACGACCGCTGGGAGGAGCAGGGCTACGTCGATCGCGAGGTCTGGGAGAAGGCCGGCGCGAACGGCCTGCTATGCGCATCCATGCCCGAGTCCTACGGCGGCGCCGGGGCCGACAAGCTCTATTCGATCGTGGTGATGGAGGAGACGGCGCGCGTGAACGCCACCGGGCTGGGCTTCGGCCTGCACTCGGAGATCGTCGCTCCGTACATCCTCCACTACGGCTCGGAGGAACAGAAGCAGCGCTTCCTGCCGAAGATGGCCACCGGCGAGGCGATCGGGGCGATCGCGATGAGCGAGCCGGCGGCCGGCTCGGACCTGCAGGGCGTCAAGACGACCGCGACCCGACGCGGCGACGTCTACCTTCTGAACGGCTCCAAGACCTTCATCACCAACGGCTGGCACGCCGACGTGGTGATCGTCGTCGCCAAGACCGAACCGAAGGCCGGCGCCAAGGGCACGAGCCTGCTGCTGGTCGAGCGCGGGATGAAGGGTTTCGAGAAGGGCAAGCGTCTGAAGAAGGTGGGCATGAAGGCGCAGGACACTTCGGAGCTCTTTTTCGACAACGTCGAGGTGCCCGCGTCGAATCTTCTCGGCAACGAGAACGAGGGCTTCGCCTACCTGATGCAGGAGCTGCCCTGGGAGCGTCTGCAGATCGCGATCGGTGCGGTGGAGAACGCGCAGGCGGCAATCGACTGGACCACCGATTACGTGAAGGAGCGCAAGGTGTTCGGCACCACGGTGTCGACGTTCCAGAACACCCGCTTCAAGCTGGCCGAGCTGCAGACCGAGGTGCAGATCGCGCGCGTCTTCGTCGACAAGTGCATCGAGCTGCTGATGGCCGGCCAGCTCGACACCACCACCGCGTCGATGGCGAAGTACTGGTGCTCGGACCTGCAGTGCAAGGTCATCGACGAGTGCGTGCAGCTGCACGGCGGTTACGGCTACATGTGGGAGTACCCGATCGCGCGCGCGTTCGCCGATGCACGGGTGCAGCGCATCTACGGCGGTACCAACGAGATCATGAAGGAAGTGATCACGCGGGCGATGGGGCTGGGCGCCCGCTGAAACGCGACGGGGCCGCCCTTGGGCGGCCCCGTGCCGGGCTCGTACCAGCCCCGCGCCGGATCCGTGCCGGGCTCGCGCCCGGCGAGCCCCGGTCAGTCGGCCTTGAAGTAGTCGGAGACCACTTTCCAGCGACCGTCCTGGATCTGCGACAGCCGCGAGAGGTTGCTGCCCAGGCGCTTCTTCGGCCCGAAGGTCTGCTCGGCGCTGCCGAAGATGTCGGTCGGGATGGTCATGGTGTCCATCGCCTTCACGAAGCTGTCGGTGGTCAGGTTCGGGCCGGCCTTTTCCACCGCGCGGACGAAGGTGTCGATAACGAGAAAGCCGTAGACCGAGAACACGCTCGGATCCTCGTTGAAGCGCGTCTTGTACTTGTTGGCCCAGAAGCGCAGCGGCTGCGACGCGTCGTCGAGGTACGGAACCTGCACCGTCATCGCCGCATAGAGCCCGTCCATCGCCTTGCCGCCCAGCTTGTGGATCAGCTCGGTGTAGGCCGCGCTCGACCCGAGGAAGGTGGGGTTGAAGCCGGTCTTGCGCGATTCGCCGATCACGCCGATGGTCTCGCGGATGACCGTGCCCAGCACGACGAAGTCGCACCCGGCGGCCTTCATCCGTGCGACCTGCGACGAGAAGTCGGTGGCGCCGCGCTTGTAGGTGGTCTTCTCGGCGAGTTCCATGCCGATGGTCTTCAGGCCGGCCTCGGTGCCGCGCAGCACCTCGAGCCCGAATTCATCGTCCTGGTAGACCGTGCAGACCTTCTTCGCGCCCTTCTGCTTCACGAGCACGGGCGTGGCGTGGCGGACCTGGTCGTAGTAGGTGGCGGCGAAGGCGTACTTCAGCCGGTGGAACGGCTCGTACATCTCGCGCGCCGCGGTGATCGGGAAGAAGTTGATCACGTTCTTCTCGAACTGGACCGGCATCGCCGCCATGTTCGGCGCGGTGCCCAGGTGGCCGACCATCGCGAAGATCTTGTCCTGGTTGACCAGCTTCTGCGCGCCCAGCACGGCCTTGCGCGGGTCGTAGCCGTCGTCCTCGATCAGCAACTGGAGCTTGCGGGCGTTCACGCCGCCCTGCTCGTTGAGTTCCTCGGTGCGCAGGGTCATGCCGTTGCGCAACTGCTTGCCGAAGCCCGCCAGCGGCCCCGACAGGTCGAGCAGCGAGCCCACGACGATCTTGTCCTTGGTGACTCCCTGGGTCTGCGCGACTGCGAGCGACCCGCCAAGCGCGAGCGCCAGTGCGACCACGATTCGCTTCATCTGCTATCTCCTTGCTTATCCACCAACACGGCTTCGGGTTCGGTGTCCCTCAGCCCCCTTTGTACATCGATTCGATCAGGTCTGCGTACTTCTTCTCCACGAACCTGCGCTTGAGCTTCATCGTGGGAGTGAGCTCTTCGTCTTCCGCGGTCAGTTGCGTCTCGATCAGACGGAACGCCTTGACCTGCTCGACGCGGGCGAACTCCCGGTTGATCCGGTCGATTTCGCCCTGGATCAGGGCCTGCACCTCTCGGGCACGCGTGAGGCTCGCGTAGTTCGAAAATGGTACGTCGTGGTCCTGCGCGTACTTCTCGACGTTCTCCTGGTCGATCATCACGAGCGCGGTGAGGTACGGGCGCTTGTCGCCGACGACGACCGCATCGGTGATGTACGGGGAGAACTTCAGCTCGTTCTCGATCTCGCTGGGCGTGATGTTCTTCCCGCCGGCCGTGATGATGATGTCCTTCATCCGGTCGGTGATGCGGAAGAAACCCTCGTCGTCGACCGTGCCCACGTCGCCGGTGTGCAGCCAGCCGTCGGCGTCGATCGCCTCCGCGGTCTTCTCGGGCTGGTTCAGGTAGCCCATGAACACGTTGGGCCCGCGCACCAGCAGCTCGCCGGTGGCCGGATCGAGCCTGACCTCGTTATAGGCCGCTGCCGGCCCGATCGAGCCCGGCTTGATGCGCATGGCGGGCATGCCGGTGGAGGCGCCCCCGGATTCGGTCTGGCCCCACACCTCGAGCATCGGCACGCCCAGCGCCAGGTACCAGCGCACGAGATCGGGCGAGATCGGCGCAGCCCCCGTGACGAGGTAGCGCGCACGATGGATCCCGATCATCTTGCGCACGTTGTCGAGCGCCAGCACGCGCGCGACGCGGAAGGCCGCCTTCAGCGTCGCCGGCACCGGCTTTCCTTCGAGCACCCGCTCGGCCACCCGCTTGCCGACGCCGAGCGCCCAGCCGTAGGCGATCTGCTGCAGCCGCGTCGCTTCGGAGATCGCGATCGACACCGCCGAGTAGAACTTCTCCCAGACACGGGGTACCGCGATGAACACCGTGGGCGCGATCTCGCGCACGTTCTCGGGCACCGTGTCGGGGTTCTCCACGAAGTTGAGCCGCGCGCCGGTGTAGAGCGCGAAGTATTCCCCTCCGAGCCGCTCGGCGACGTGACACAGCGGCAGGAAGCACATCCGCTCGTCGCGATCGGTCTGGGAGATCACCAGGTTGTAGCCGCGCGTGGTGTAGACCACGTTGGCATGGCTGAGCATCGCGCCCTTGGGGCGTCCGGTGGTGCCCGAGGTGTAGATGAGGATCGCGAGGTCGCCGGGCCTGGCCGCGGCGCAGCGGGCATCGTATTCGCCGGGATGCGCCGCATCGTATTCGGCGCCCCGGCGGCGCAGTGCCTCCAGGCTCGTCACCATCGGGTCTTCGAAGTGCCGCAGCCCGTCCATGTCGAAGACGACGATGTGGCGCAGCAGCGGCAGCCGGTCGCGCACCTCGAGCACCTTGTCGAGCTGCTCGTCGTCCTCGACGAAGACGACCGTCGTGCGCGAGTCTTCGCACAGGTAGTGCACCTGGCTCGCTGCATCGGTCGGATAGATGCCATTGGCAACGCCCCCTGCGCACAGCACGCCGAGGTCGGCGAGGACCCATTCGACCACCGTGTTCGACAGGATCGACGCGCATTCGCCGGGTCGGAAACCGAGCGCGGCCAGCCCCATCGCGGTCTCGCGCACTGCACGGCCGGTTTCGTTCCAGGACCAGCTGCGCCAGATGCCGAGTTCCTTTTCGCGCATGAAGACCGCGTCGCCGCGCTGGGTGACCGCGTTGCGGAAGATCTCGGGAATCGTCTCGCCGGGCACGACGATGCGGGGCTCCGGGCGGATGTGGTCGAGGTTCCAGAGGACGCTCATCGCGCTCACCGCCAGGTCTTCTTGCGCTTCCAGCGCCGTTCGCCGCGCGCGCCGGTGTCGCGGATGCCCAGGTAGAACTCGCGGATGTCCTCCTTCTCGCGCAGCGCCGCGCAGCTGTCCTCCATCACGATGCGGCCGTTTTCGAGCACGTAGCCGTAGTCGGACGCGTTGAGCGCCATGTTGGCGTTCTGCTCGACCAGCAGCATCGTCGTGCCGCGTTCGCGGTTGATGCGCACCACGATCTCGAAGATCTCCTTCGTGAGCCTGGGCGACAGCCCGAGGCTCGGCTCGTCGAGCAGGATCAGCCGCGGTGCGGCCATGATCGCCCGGGAGATCGCCAGCATCTGCTGCTGGCCGCCCGAGAGCAGGCCGGCGTCCTGCGCCGCGCGCTCGCGCAGGATCGGGAAGTAGCCGTAGACCGCTTCGAGATCGCGCTGCACGCCGTCGCGGTCCTCGCGCGTGTAGGCGCCCATCATCAGGTTGTCGTGCACCGACAGCAGCGGGAACACCTCGCGGCCTTCCGGAACATGCGACAGGCCGCGCCGGACGATCAGCGCCGGATCGCGCGCGGTGATGTTCTCGCCGTGGAACGAGATCGAGCCCTTGCGCGGGTCGATGATCCCGGAGATGGTCTTCAGGATCGTCGTCTTGCCGGCGCCGTTGGAGCCCAGCACGGTGGCGATCTCGCCTTCGCGCACCTTCAGGCTCACGCCGCGGATCGCCTTGATCGGGCCGTAGGCGCTTTCCACGTTGAGCAATTCGAGGATCGTCTGGCTCACGACGCGGGCCTCCGCAGCGAGGTCGCGTCGTCGGCGGTGCCCAGGTAGGCCTCGATCACGCCGGGGTGCTGCTGCACCTGCGCAGGCGTGCCCAGCGCCAGCACCTCGCCCTGGTTCATCGCGAGCACACGGTCGGATACCTTGGAGACCAGCGACATGTCGTGCTCGACCATCAGCACGGTGATGCCGAGATCGTCGCGGATGTCCTCGATCCAGAACGCCATGTCGCCGGTTTCCTCGACGTTCAGGCCCGAGGAGGGTTCGTCGAGCAGCAGCAGCTTCGGCTCGGTGGCCAGCGCGCGCGCGAGCTCCACGACCTTGCGCACGCCGTAGGGCAGGCCGGCGACCATCGTGTCGCGGTAGTGCTGCAGGTCGAGGAAGTCGATCACCTCCTCGACCTTGCGCCGCGTCTCGCGCTCGGCCGCGCGCACGCGGGGCGTGAACACGATCTCGCTCCAGAATCCGCTGCGGCGGTGGATGTGGCGCCCGATCAGCAGGTTCTGCAGCACCGTTGCGTGCTCGAACAGCTCGATGTTCTGGAAGGTTCGCGCAATGCCCAGGCCGGCGATGCGGTGCGGCGCGATGTCGCCCAGCCGGTGACCGTCGAAATCGATCGTGCCCGCGGTCGCGGTGTAGATGCGGCTGATCAGGTTGAACACGGTGGTCTTGCCGGCGCCGTTGGGCCCGATCAGCGTGAACACCTCGCCGCGGCGCACGTCGAAACTGACGTCGCTCACCGCCAGCACGCCTCCGAAGCGCACGGACAGGTTGCGGGCGCTGAGCAGCGGCTCGCTCATCGCAGGCGATCCGATTTCTGGAACGCCTTCTGGCGCCGGAACAGGCCGCGGCGATAGAAGGGGAACAGCTGGAACCAGGTGCGGATCTTCAGCCATCGCCCGTATAGACCCATCGGCTCGAACAGTACGAACGCGATCAGCACCACGCCGTAGACCACGCCCTGCAGGCCAGGTGCCTGCCCGATCGCCGGTGGAAGGAAATCCTTGCCGAGCGCGATGACCTGCGGCATCGAGATCAGGAACGCGGCGCCCAGGAACGCACCGTGGATCGAGCCCAGGCCGCCGATCACCACCATCAGCAGCAGGTCGATCGACTGGATGATTCCGAACTGGTCGGGCGACAGGAAGCGGATCTGGTGCGCGTACAGCGCGCCGCCGATGCCGGCCAGCGCGGCCGAGATCATGAACGACATCGTCTTGTAGCGCGCCAGGTGGATGCCCATGCTTTGCGCGGAGATCTCGGAATCGCGGATCGCGACGAATGCGCGGCCCGTGGGTGAGCGCAACAGGTTCAGCACCGCGAGCGTGCAGGCCACCGCGCAGACGAGGCAGACGTAGTAGAACGACTCGCCGGTGTCGGCTTTCCACCCGAAGACGTCGACCCCCGGCACGATCTTGCCGGCGTTGCCGCCAGTGACGCTCTCCCAGCGTGCGAGCCCCTCCTCGACGATGAAGCCGAAGGCCAGCGTTGCGATGCCGAGGTAGATGCCCTTGACGCGCAGCGCGGGCAGGCCGACCACCGCGCCTACCGCAGCGGACAGGGCCGCGGCCGCGGCGAGCGACAGCGGAAACGGCCAGCCCATCGCGGCGAGCACCGTATGCGTGTATGCGCCCACGCCGAGGAAGGCCGCGTGGCCGAGCGAGAACAGGCCGGTGTAGCCGGCGAGCAGCATCAGCCCCACGCCGACGATGCCGTAGATCAGGATGAAGGTGAGCTGCGCCAGCCAGTATTCGGGCAGACCCCAGGGCGCCAGCACCAGGGCGAGCGCCAGTGCCGAATACCAGAAGCGGTGGCCGCCGTGCCGGGCCAGGTCGATGTCCTGGTCGTAGCTGGTCTTGAAGACGAAGCGCACGGGCTTACACCTTCTTGCGCAGGTTCTCGCCGAACAGCCCGTTCGGCTTGATCATCAGCATCACGAGCACCACCACGTAGGCGGCCACGTCCTTGAAGCCCTCCGGCAGGAAAAAGCCCGACAGCGACTCGACCGCGCCGATGATCAGGCCCCCGACGATCGCGCCCGGCAGGCTGCCGAAGCCGCCGACCACGGCGGCCGGAAAAGCCTTCAGGCCGATGAAGCCCATGTTGGCGTGGATGAAGGTGATCGGCGCGAGCAGCAGGCCGGCCACCGCGGCGACCGCGGCCGCCAGGCCCCAGACCAGGCCGTTCAGCCGCTTGACCGGGATGCCCATGTACCAGGCGGCGAGCTGGTTCTGCGAGGACGCCTGCATCGCGATGCCGACCTTGCTGAAGCGGAAGATCAGGTAGAGCAGCGCGCACAGCGCTGCGGTGGCCGCGATCACCACGAGCTGCTCGACGGCGAACACCACGCCTGCGAATTCGAGGGTCTGGTTCCGGTAGGGCACCTTCAGCGTGTGCGTGTCGGTGCCCACGTTCGGAATCATCGTGATCGCGCCGCGCGCGACGTAGCCGATGCCGATGGTGAGCATCACGATGGAGAACGCGGGCTGGCCGAGGATCGGCCGGATCACGGCGCGCTCGACGACGATGCCGAATGCGCCCATCGCCGCGGTCGACGCGAGCACCGCCAGCCAGAACGGGAAGCCGAGCACCGTCATCAGCGCAAGGCCGAGGAAGGCGCCGAGCATCATCAGCTCGCCCTGCGCGAAGCTGACGGTTTCGGTGGCCTTGTAGATCAGGACGAAGCCGAGCGCGATCAGTCCGTAGATGCAGCCTTGCGCGATGCCGCTGACCAGAACCTGCAGGACCTGCAAAGGCGATGTCTCCAGAAGGGGGCGCGCCTCCGCTGCGCCGCGCCGGCGCCCGGGGCGCTGCTCTTGTCGATGATCGGGAGAGATGGTAGTACGAAACCGGTGGCCTCTGAGGCACCGGGGAAACCCTCAATCAACTGAGCACGTACGAGGCAGAGCCGGTCGCGATCAGCAGCCCGGCGTCGTTCTCCAGCGTCATCTGCGTCGAGCCGATCCGCCCGCCCAGGCGGGTGATCCGGGCGGCCGCGTGGAAGTGCTCGCCGATGCCCTGGCGCAGGAAGTCGATGCGCAGGTCGATGGTTCCCATGCGGGCGAAGCGATGCATGACCTGCTCGGCGGGTTCGTCGCGATGCTTGTCGGCGATCGCGCACATCAGCGCGAAACCGGCGGTGGCATCGAGCACCGCGGAGGTCACGCCTCCGTGCAGCCGCCCGAACAGGAAATGGCCGACGAGTTCGGGTCGCATGTCGAAGCGCACGCGCGGCTCGACCGGATCGAACGACTCGATGGTGAATCCGAGGATGCGGTTGAAAGCGATCCGCTCCTCGAACACGTCGCGCAGGGCGTCCTCGAAGCGCCGCTGGTCCTCGGGTGGACGCGGCGGCAGGGGCTGGCTGGTCGTTGGCATCATCGTCCCCTGAAGACCGGGGCGCGCCGCTGCAGGAAAGCCGCGACGCCCTCGGCGAAATCCTCGGTGCGGCCGGCCTCGCTCTGCAGCGCCGCCTCGAGCTCGAGTTGCGCGGGCAGTTCGTGCGCCGGGCTTTCGTTCAGGGCCCGCTTGATCAGCGCGATCGCGCGCGGGGGCTGCCCGGCAAGCCGCGCGGCGAGCTGGCGAGCCTGCGGCATCAGCTCTCCGTCGTCGAACACCTTCCAGACCAGGCCGAAGCGCTCGGCGGCGGCCGCGTCGATCGGCTCGGCCAGCAGCGCCAACGCCCGCGCGCGCGCGTCGCCCGCATAGCGGGGCAGAAACCAGGTGCTGCCGGCGTCCGGCACCAGGCCGATGCGCGCGAACGCCTGCACGAAGGACGCCGAGCGCGCTGCGAGGACGATGTCACCGGCCAGCGCGATGCTCATGCCGGCGCCGGCCGCCGGCCCATTGACCGCGCAGATCACCGCCTTCGGCATCGAACGCATCGCGAGGATCACCGGGTGGTAGCGCTTGCGCAGCAGCTCGCCGAGATCGAGCGAGGGGCTGGGTGGCACCGACGCGAGGTCGGCGCCCGACGAGAAGCCGCGCCCGGCGCCGGTGACGAGCACCGCGCGCACCGCCTCCTCGGCGGCCGCGCGCTCGAGCGCCTCGCGCAGCGCGCCGATCAGTGCGTCGTTCAGCGCGTTGAGAACCTCCGGGCGGTTCAGCGTGATCGTCGCGATTCCCTCGCCGGATTCGTACATCACGGGGGGCGCAGTCATCGAAGTGTCCTTTCCGGTTCGATCCGTGCAAGCAGTGCCCCGGGAGCGACCTGCGCGCCCACGCGCGCGCCGAGTTCCACGATGCGCCCGTCGATCGGGGCATCGACGCGGTGCTGCATCTTCATCGCCTCGATCGCGAGCAGCGGCTTTCCGGCGCGGACCCGGTCGCCGGCGGCGACCGACACGGCGGCGACCTGGCCGTGCATCGTTGCGCGCACTTCGCCGCTGGCACCGACGGCGGCGCGCCGCGGGGGCAGCGCCGACACGTCGGCAAACCCGGCGCAGACGCCGTCGAAGTCGAGCCAGCCGGCGAGTACGCCGCCGTCGCGGCGCCAGCGCGCGTGCGCGCGCACGGCCCGGCCGTCGGCCTCGATGCGATCGTCGGCGTCGATCGCGACCCGATGCTGGTGCTCGCCGACCGTGATCCGGTGGCCGCCAGCGTCGGAGACCACGCGCGCCTGCCAGTGCGCGTCTCCGCAGGCCAGCGAGGCGAACTGCGTGCGCGGGCCGGTCGACGACCAGTTGGCCAGCGCACCATGCAGTCGCACGTGCGCGCGAGCCCACAGCGCGGTGGCCACCGCCTGCCAGCGCGAGTCGGGTCGCGGCGCAGGCCAATGCGCTGATGCCGCATCGACCCAGCTGGTCGACAGCCCGGCCTGCGCGTACTGCGGCGCGTCCAGGCACGCGAGCAGGAACTGCCGATTGGTCGCGAGCCCGAGGATCGACGTGCGGGCGAGGGCGCCGACGAGCCGGCGGCGCGCTTCGTCGCGATCGCGGCCGACGGCGATCAGCTTGGCGATCATCGAGTCGTAGTGGCGAGACACTTCGGCGCGGGCGGCCAGCCCGTGGTCGACGCGAATGCCGGGCGAGTCCTCGGGCAGGCGCCAGGCGAGGATCGGTCCGGCCTGCGGCCTGAAACCCTCGAAGGCGTCCTCGGCACACAGCCGCGCCTCGATCGCGTGCCCCTGCAGTCGCACGTCGTCCTGCCGCAACGGCAGGGGTTCGCCGCGCGCGATGCGCAGCTGAAGCTCGACCAGGTCGAGCCCGGTGATCGCCTCGGTGACCGGATGCTCGACCTGCAGCCGCGTGTTGACCTCCAGGAAATGGAAGCGGCCTTCGGGGTCGAGCAGGAATTCGACCGTGCCCGCGCCGACGTAGCCGGCCGCGAGCGCCAGCTTCACCGCCGCGTCGCCGAGGGCCGCGCGAAGGCTCGGCGTCACGCCGGGCGCCGGCGCCTCTTCGACGATCTTCTGGTGGCGGCGCTGCGTCGAACAGTCGCGTTCGCCCAGGTGGATGCAATGGCCGAAGCGGTCGGCCAGCACCTGCACTTCGATGTGCCGGGCACGATGAGCGAGCCGCTCGAGCAGCAGCTCGCCGCTGCCGAAGGCTGTCGCGGCCTCGCTGCGCGCCGCTTCGCAGGCAGCGTCGAACTGCGACAGGTCGTCCACGCGGCGCATGCCGCGGCCGCCGCCGCCAGCGGCTGCCTTGATCATCAGCGGTGCGCCGAGCCGGGCGGCCTCGCGCGACAGTGCTGCCGGCGACTGGTCGTCGCCGTCGTAGCCGGCGAGGCAGGGCACGCCGATGCGCTCGGCGAGGCGCTTGGCGGCGCGCTTGTTGCCCAGCCGTTCGATGGCGTCGACAGGCGGGCCGACGAAGACCAGCCCGGCTTCGTCGCAGGCGCGCGCGAACGCGGGATTCTCGGACAGGAATCCATAGCCCGGGTGCACCGCCTGCGCGCCGCTCGTCGTGCAGGCCGCGAGCAGGCGTTCGATGCAGAGGTAGCTCTCCTGCGCAGGCGCCGGACCGATCGCCACCGCGGTGTCGGCCAGCGCGACGTGGCGTGCCCCGCGGTCGGCCTCGGAGTAGACGGCCACGGTGCGCAGGCCCATCGCGCGTGCGCTGCGCAGGATGCGGCAGGCGATCTCGCCGCGATTGGCGACCAGCAGCGTATCGAAGCTCACGCGCTCCCTCACTGTCGCGGCAGGATGCCCATCGTCTTCGCGATGATGCCCAGCATCACCTCGTCGGCGCCGCCGCCGATCGAGGCCAGGCGGGAATCGCGCCAGTAGCGGTTCACGCGCGTATCTTCGACGTAACCCATGCCTCCCCAGAACTGCACGCACCAGTCGGCCACCTCGCGCGACATCCGCGCGGCCTTCAGCTTGGCCATCGACGCGAGTTGCGTCACGTCGGTGCCGCCGACGTAAAGCTCGACCGCACGGTAGAGCAGCGCACGCACCGCCTCGACTTCGGCGTTCAGCTCGGCCAGCTTGAAGTAGATGAACTGGTTGGCCAGCAGCGGCTGGCCGAAGGCCTCGCGCTCGCGCAGGTAGCCGATCGTTTCGGCCAGGATCTCGCCGGCGGCCAGCGAATTGGCCGCCGCCCACAGCCGCTCTTCCTGGAACTGCATCATCTGGTAGGCGAAGCCCATGCCTTCCTCGCCGATCCGGTAGCGCTGCGGCACGCGCACGTCGTCGAAGAAGATCTGCGCGGTGTCCGACGAGCGCATGCCGGCCTTGACCAGCTTGCGCGTCACTTCGATGCCCGGCGTGTCCATCGGCACGCAGATCAGCGTCTTGTTCCGGTGCGGCGCGCCTTCGGAGGTGTTCGCGAGCAGGCACATCCAGTCGGCCTGCGTGCCGCTGGTGGTCCACATCTTGCCGCCGCGGATCACGTAGTCGCCGCCGTCCTTGCGCGCAACGGTGCGGATCGATGCGACGTCGGAGCCGGCGCCGACTTCGGATACGCCCAGGCAGGCGACCAGGTCGCCGGCGATCGACGGCGCGAGGAACTCGCGCTTGAGCTCGTCGGAGCCGAAGCGCGCCAGCGCCGGAGTGGCCATGTCGGTCTGCACGCCGATCGCCATCGGCACGCCGCCGCAGCGCGCGTGTCCGAGCGCCTCGGCGATCGCGACCGAGTACGAGTAATCGAGCCCGGCGCCGCCGTGCTCGACCGGCTTGGTGACGCCGAGAAAACCGAGCCGGCCCATCTTGCGGAACAGCTCGCGCGCCGGGAAGGTGCCGGCGGCCTCCCATTCGTCGACGTGCGGGTTGACTTCGGCGTCGAGGAAGCGGCGTAGCGAGTCCTGCAGCTGGAGGTGCTGTTCGGTGTAGATCATCGGGTCTGCTCCTGCGCGGATCGGTTCGATGCCGGGATGGGGTCGGGGAGCGGCTACGGGCGGGCCACGCCGAAACTGAGCGGGCGCAATTCGCGGCGGCTCGCCTCGGCGCAGGTGTCGAGCACGAAGCCGAGCAGCCTGCGGGTGTCGCGCGGGTCGACGATGCCGTCGTCGAGCAGCCGGGCACTGGTGTACAGCGCGCCCGATTGGCGCTCGAAGGTCTCGACGATGCGCCGCTCGAGCGCGTCGAGTTTCGCCTGGTCGACCGGCTCGCCGCGGCGGCGCGCGGTCGCTTCGGTGACCATGCGCATCGTGAGCGCCGCCTGCTCGCCGCCCATCACCGCGGTTCGCGCGTTGGGCCACGAGAACACGAAGCGCGGCCCGAAGGCGCGCCCGCACATGCCGTAGTTGCCCGCGCCGAACGAGGCGCCGCAGTGGATCGTGATCGAGGGCACGCTCGCGTTGGCCACCGCCTGGATCATCTTCGAGCCGTGCTTGATCATGCCGGACTGTTCGCTCGCGCGCCCGACGATATAGCCGGTGGTGTTCTGCAGGTAGACGAGCGCCGCGCCGCTCTGGCAGCAGGCCTGGATGAAGTGGGTCGCCTTGTTGCTGCCGGCCGGATCGAGCGGGCCGTTGTTGGTGACGATGCCGATACGGTGCCCGTGCAACTCGGCGTGGCCGCAGACGGTCTGCGGTCCGTAGTCGGGCTGGAACTCCAGGAAGTCGGAGCCATCGACGATGCGGGCGACGACTTCGTGCATGTCGAACGGCTGCCGGAAGTCGAGCGGCACGACGCCGGCGAGTTCGTCGGGGTCGAATCGAGGCTCCTCGAAGGCGGCGAGCCGCGGCTGCGGCGAGCCCGCAGGCGAGGGCGCCCCCCCGCAGTCGGGCTCGCGCGACAAGCCGGTCTCGCGCGAGAACCCGAGCCGACCGACCACCTCGCGCGCGATGCGGATCGCGTCCGCGTCGTCCTGCGCCAGATACTCGCCGAGCCCGGAGACCGACGTGTGCATCTCGGCGCCGCCCAGTTCCTCGTCGGTGGCGATCTCGCCGGTGGCCGCGCGCAGCAGCGGAGGGCCGGCCAGGAATGCGCGCGCGCGCCCGCGCACCATGATCACGTGGTCGGACAGGCCGGGCAGGTAGGCGCCGCCCGCGGTGGACGATCCGTGGACGACCGCGACCACCGGAATGCCGGCGGCCGACAGCCTCGCAAGGTTGAAGAACAGCCGCCCGCCCTCGATGAAGTCTTCGACGCGGTAGCGCAGCAGGTTCGCGCCGGCCGATTCGATCAGTTGCACGAACGGCAGCCGGTTCTCGATGGCGATTGTCTGGGCACGCAGCATCTTCTCGCGGCCCATGCTCTGGATCGCACCGGCGTCGATGCCCGAGTCGCTCGCGCTCACCATGCAGCGCGCGCCTGCGACGAAACCGATTCCGCAAACGAGCCCGGCGCCGGGGACGCTGCGTTCGGGGTCGGCGTCATCGAGCAGATGGCCGGCCATCGTCGACAATTCGAGCCACGGGCTGCCGGGGTCGAGCAACCGTGCCACGCGCTCGCGCGGCAGCAACTGGCCACGGCGTTCGAACAGCGGCGCCGCGCGTGCCGAGGCCTCGCGCGTGCGCGCCTCGAGCGCACGCAACTGCTCGACCAGCGCGAGCATCGCCGCGCGCTGTGCGGCGAAGCGCTCGTCGTGGGGATCGATGCGCGATTCGAGGCGTGGCATGGCGGCGCGCCGGTTCAGCGTTCGTCGAGCATGCGCGGCGAGCTGGCGAGGTGAAACCCGTCGAAGGCGGCGGTGGCCCCGCTCGCATGGGCTGGCGCGCGCGCAGGCCAGGTGTGACGTGCGTTCGGAACGCCGCCGTCGATGCGGATGCAGGTGCCGGTGATGAAGGCAGCCGCGTCAGACAGCAGGAACGCGATCGCCGCCGAGACTTCGGACTCGGTGCCGAAGCGCCGCAGCGGCACCACGTCGCGCAGGCGGCGCAGTTGCGCCTTCGTCGCCTCGTCGTAGGTGTCGAGGCCGCTGGAAGCGATCCAGCCGGGAGCCACGGCGTTCACCCGCACGCCGCTGGCGGCCCATTCGCAGGCGGCCGACTCGGTGAAGTTCAGCATGCCGGCGCGTGCCGCGCCGGAGTGGGCCATGCCGGGCATGCCGTGCCACATGTCGGCGATCATGTTGACGATCGCTCCGCCGTGCGCCTTCATCCACTGTTGGTAGGCCTCGCGCGCCACGAGGAAGCCGCCCGCCAGGTTGGTGCGCACCACCGCATCCCAGCCTCTGGACGAGATCGATTCGATCGGCGCGGGAAACTGGCCGCCCGCGTTGTTCACCAGCGCGTCGAGACGCCCGTGGCGGGCGATCACGTCGCCGACAGCCGCGGTGACCGCGTCCTCCTCGCGGATGTCCACCGGATGGCAGCTCGCCCGTCCGCCGGCTTCGGCGATTTCGGCAGCCACCTTCTCGAGCTTGTCGGCCCTGCGGCCGGCCAGCGCGAGCGATGCGCCGAGCGCGGCGAGTTCGTGCGCCGTGCAACGACCGATGCCGGATCCGGCGCCGGTCACCAGCACGACGCGGCCCGCGAAGAGGCCGGGCCGAAAGACCGATCGGTAGGCAGAAGTGCTCATGACGACGGGATATTGAATGCTGTTCAATAAGTTGCCCGCTGCACCAGCAGTGGTCAAGTTGCAATGCAACATCCGGCATCGCCCGCACGCGATCGGCACACCTGGGGCCTTTCCACGAAGTGTGGTTTCGCCATATATTGAGCGACGTTCAACATCGCGGGTTGCGCGTCCATGACGCTACAAGTCCCACGGCGACGCAAGTCGGCGAGGCGCGCCGAGATCCTGGCGGCCGCGCGGCAGGTATTTCTCGAGCGCGCGTTCGACGCGGCGGCGATCAGCGAGATCGCCGCGCGCGCCGGCTGCGTCGAAGGCACGATCTACACCTATTTCCGCGGCAAGCGCGACCTCTTCGATGCGGTGCTCGCCGAGTTCTACGATCGACTGATCGCCGACATCGAGCCTCGCCTCGCAGCCATTTCGGGCACGCGCGACCGGCTCAGCTACCTGATCGCGCGTCACCTGCAGATCGCGGTGGACGATCCGGCATTCGCCCGACTGATCGTGCGCGAGGCGCGCGGACAGAGCCTGTACTTCGGATCGAAGTTGCACGCGCTCAATCGGCGCTATGCGCGATTCCTGCTGGACACCTTGCGCGACGGGGTGGCACGGGGCGAACTGCGCGCCGATCTCGACCTCGCGCTCGCGCGCGACCTGGTGTTCGGCGGGCTCGAGCACCATGTCTGGCATGGGCTGGGGCGGCAGCGCAGGATCGATCCGAACCGGCTGGCCGCGACGATGGTCGACCTGTTCCTCGCGGGCTGGGCAGCGCCGCAGGGCCGCGACGAACTGCGCGGCCTGGCGCTTCGCGTCAGGCGGCTCGAGCAGCGGCTCGGCGGTTGAGCTGGGTGGCACCTCGGCGACCGGCTCGATCGGCGCGCCGGCACGCAATGCGCGGGGGCGTCAGCGTCGGCGGCCGTGCGCGAGAAGCCGTTCCCGGATCTGCGCGACGCCTTCGTCCACCGGCAAGCTCGCCGGGCAGGGCGCGAGGATGCCGATGACGCGCCGCCGATAGTCGAGGTATACGGGAACGATCGGCACTCCGGCCGCGCGGGCCACCCGATAGAAGCCCGACTTGAAGGGCGCGCCTTCGCGTCGCGTGCCCTCGGGCGCGACGCCGAACCAGAGCGGCAGTCCGCGGGCGAAGCGCGCCTGCAGTGCCTCGACCACGCCATCCGGGCGCGCGCGATCGACCGGTATGCCGCCCAGCCAGGTCATGAAGCGGCCGAGCGGGCCGCGAAACAGCGTGTGCTTGCCGATGAACGACACGTGCAGGCCGAGCGAGAACACCGCCGCGACCGCGTGGACGAAATCCCAGTTCGACGAATGCGGCGCCACCGCCACGACCGCGCGGTCGAGGTCGGGGATCTCGCCCTCGATGCGCCAGCCGCTCAGGCGCAGCCACGCCAGGCCGAGCCGGCGCAGCGCGCCGTAATCGCGCCGCGGCACGCTGGCGCCGGGTTGCGGCAGCGGTGGCTGTCGTGGCTGCGCGGTTCGGGATGCGCTCGGCGTCTCCATCGCGCCACTATAATCGACCGCATGTCCGCCGATCGCGAGGTGCCGCTGTACGTCGACCTGGATGGCAGCGTGCTCCGCGGCGACACGCTGTGGGAATCGTTCGCCAGCGCGTTGCGGCGTCATCCGCTGCGCACCGTCGCGGCGCTCGCCGCGCTGGTCTGGGGCAGGGCGGCGCTGAAGAGGCGGCTCGCGGAACTGGGCACGCCCGACCTCGACACCCTGCCGCTGCACGAAGGCTTCGTCGCCTGGCTGCGCGAACAGCGCGGCGCCGGAAGGCGCATCGTGCTCGCGACCGCCGCCGATCGCGCACTGGCCGAGGCGGTCGCTGCGAGGGTGGGAGTGTTCGACCACGTGCTCGCCAGCGACGGCCACCACAACCTGAAGGGACGCCACAAGCTGGCGGCCATCCGCGAGGATGCAAGAGGCGCTGCGTTCGACTATTGCGGCAACGGACCGGAGGACGTCGCGATCTTCGCCGCGGCGCGGCGCGCCATCGTCGTGGGGGCCTCGCCGCGCGTGGTGCGCGCGGCGCGAAGGCGCGCCGACGTGGCGGCGGTGCTCGAGCCCCGGCCGGCGCGCCCGCAGCGGATGCAAGGGTGGGTGGGGGCGCTGCGTCCGCACCAGTGGCTGAAGAACCTGCTGGTGCTCGTGCCGGTGCTCACCTCGTTTCGCATCGAGGAGCCCATGCTCGAGCGCGACGCGTTCCTCGCGTTCGTGTCGTTCAGCCTCGCGGCCTCCAGCGGCTACCTGCTCAACGACCTTCTCGACCTCGCTGCCGATCGCCGTCATCCGCGCAAGCGCGAGCGCGCGTTCGCTGCGGGTAGGCTCTCGGTGCGCAGCGGTTTCGTCGGCTCGGCGGCGCTGCTGCTCGCGTCGCTGGCGATCGCCTGGGTGGTCGGCGAACGCTTCGTGGTGACGGTGCTCCTCTATCTCGCGATGACCGCGTCGTACTCGGCGTTCGTCAAGCGGGTCGCGCTGCTCGACGTCGCGATGCTGGCCGGGCTGTACACGGTGCGCGTGTTCGCCGGCGGCGCGGCCACCGGTATCCCGGTGTCGGTCTGGCTGCTCGCGTTCTCGGTGTTCCTGTTCTTCAGCCTGGCGCTGCTCAAGCGCTGCGGCGAACTGGTCGCGCAGCGCGAGCGCGACGAGGAAACCGGCAAGGGGCGCGGCTACGGGGTGGGCGACCTGCCGGTGCTGCAGTCGCTCGGCATCGCGACCTCGTGCGCGGCGCTGGTGGTGCTGGCGCTGTACGTGCAGGATCCCGACGTGGCGCGCCGCTATGCGTCGCCGCAGGTGCTGTGGCTGATGCTGTTCGGATTGCTGGTCTGGCTCGGCCGCCTGTGGCTCGACACCGCGCGCGGCCGCATGCACGACGATCCGCTGGTCTACACGCTGCGCGATCCCGGCAGTCGCTGGACCGTCGGCGTGCTGCTGGTGCTGTTCGGCGTGGCCGCGGGGCTCGACCTGCCGGGCTGAGCGCTGGCGCTCATCCCATCGTGGAGGGCAGCCATAGCGAGATCGACGGGAACGCGCAGAGGATCACCAGACGCACCACGTCGATCGCGATGAACGGCATCGTGCCGCGGTAGATCGTGCCCAGCGGCACGTCGCGCGCGATCGAATTGATCACGAACACGTTGATGCCCACCGGCGGGCAGATCATCCCGAAGGTGACCGCCATCACGATGATCACGCCGAACCAGACCGGGTCGAAACCGAGCTGCATCATCGCGGGGAAGACGATCGGCACGGTGAGCAGGATCATCGCCAGTTCGTCCATCACCGCGCCGAGGATGAAGTAGCCGACCATCACCAGCGCCAGCACTCCGTAGGGCCCGACCGGCAGCTGCACCAGGAACTCCACCGCCTTCTGCGTGAACTGCGTGATCGTCAGGAAGTATCCGAACAGGTAGGCGCCGAGCACGATCATCATGATCGCCGACGACACCCTGAGTGCGTCGACGAGCGCGGCGCGGATCTGCGGCGCCTTCAGGCGGCCCCGAAGCACCCCGATCGCGAGCGTTCCGGCCGCGCCGATGCCGGCGGCTTCCTGCACGATGAAGATGCCGCCGTAGATGCCGCCGAGCACGAATATGAACAGCAGCATCACCGCCCAGAGGTCCTCGAGGCTCGCGAAGCGATCGAGCCAACCGTAGACCTCGCCGCGCGGCATGCTTTGCGGCGAGCGCCAGCCGATGAACTGGATCACCAGGAAGTAGAAGCCGATCGCGAGCATTCCGGGCAACACGCCGGCAGCGAAGAGCTTCGTGATGTCGGTCTCGGTCATGATCCCGTACAGCACGAAGATCACCGACGGCGGGATCATGATGCCCAGCGTGCCGCCGGCCGCGATCACGCCGGCCGAGAAGCCCGGTGCGTAGCCGGCGCGGCGCATCTCGGGCAGCGCCACCTGGGTCATCGTTGCCGCCGTGGCCACCGACGAACCGTTGATCGCCGAGAAGCCGCCACAGGCGGCGACGGTGGCGAGCGCCAGCCCGCCGCGACGGTGGCCGAGCCATGCGCGGCCGGCGCCGAACAACTCCCGGCTCATTCCCGAGTGCGAGGCGAAGGCGCCCATCAGGATGAACATCGGGATCACGCTCAGGTTGTAGTCGGTGAGCACCGACAGCGGGACGTTGGCCAGCAGGTTCAGGCCGGTCTGCGCGCTGGTGAGCACGGCGAAGCCCGCGACGCCGGCGATGCCCATCGCCAGCCCGATCGGCACGCGAAGTGCCATCAGCACGAACATGCCGACGAAGCCCAGCAGCGCGACGAGATCACGATCCATCGGCGGACTCCGCGGCGGCGTTGGCGGCGTTCTCGTCGGCGGCCTTGCCGCGCGCGAGCTCGATCGCTCGCAGCGCCCCGAGCAACGCGGCGACGGTGGCGCCCAGCGCGCCGAGCGCATAGAACCAGACGAGCGGGAGGCGCAGGTCGCTGGTGGCCTGGGTACCGGTGCCCCCGACCTTGACCCAGACCATCCAGGCGAGCGGTGCGAGAAAGCCGAACGTGACCAGCGTTGCGAACAGGTCGAGCCAGCGCCGCCCGCGCGGACCCAGGTGCTCCCAGACGATGTCGACACAGATGTGCCCGCCGCGCCAGGTGGCGATCGCGATGCCCCAGAACAGCGCAATCGCCTGCAACTGCCTCGAGCCGTCGAACCAGTCGGGGATCTGCATGCTGAAGAGGTCGCGCAAGGCCACGTTGCCTGCGGTGAGCAGTGCGATGGCCAGAAGGAACAGGGCGGCGACGTTCTCGGTGGTCGCGAGCAGGCGTTTCATCGATTCATCCGGCGAAGCGTGCGGCGCGTGCGGGGGCTGCAACGACGCAGCGCCGGGCGGGGGGCCCGGCGCTGCTCAGGTGGCCGCGGATGTGGCGGCTCAGTTCAGCGCGTCGCGCTTCTTCAGTTCGTCGCGCAGCGCGTCGAGCGCCGCCTTGCCATCCTGGCCGGCCTTGTTCGCCGACTCGATCCACTTCACGTAAAGCGGCTCGGCGGCGTCGCGCCAGGCCTTCTTCTGCTCGGGCGTGAGCTTGACGATCGTGTGGCCCGGCATTTTCTCGAGCTTGCCCTGGCCGGAGTCTTCGTCGTCGCCCCAGGCCACGCCGACCTTCGCCGCCCACTCGTTGTTGCAGTGGTTGTCGATGACCTTCCTGTTGGCCGGCGACAGCGACTCGTACCAGCGCCGGTTCATCGTCCAGGCGAAGGTGGAAGCGTACAGCTTCTGGTCGTTGTGGAACTTGACCACCTTGTCGATGCCGAAGGTGATGATCGAGTGCCACGGGAACACGATCGCGTCGGCCACGCCCTTTTCGAGCGCGTCGCGCGACTCCGGCGCCGAGACCTGCACGTTGGTGGCGCCCAGCAGGCTCATGAAGGCGGCCATCGTGCCGTTGGACGGGCGGATCTTCATGCCCTTGATCTGCGCCGGGTCGGCGATCGCCTGCTTGGAATGCAGCGTGCCGGTGTGCACGTGCGCGAAGCACAGCATCACGTCCTTCATCTCGCTGGCGGCGTACTTGCGATACCAGGCGTCGATTGCGGCCGAGCCACGGCCCGCGTTGCCGATCAGCATCGGCAGTTCGCCGGCCGCGAACATCGGGAAGCGGCCTGCCTGGTAGCCCGGGTTGACCTAGGTGATGTCGGCGATGCCGTCGCGCGCCATGTCGTAGTGGTCGGGGGCCTTGCCGAGCTGCTGGGCCGGGAACAGCACGACCTTGATCGCCCCGCCGGAGGCGGCTTCGACCGATTTCGCCCAGGGTTCGAAACCCAGTTTCGACAGCGGATGCGTCGGCGGCAACCAGTGAGCGAAGCGCAGCTCGACCGGCCTGGTCTGTGCGGCCACGGGCGCCGTGGCCAGTACCAGCGCCGTCGCAGCCGCGGCGGCCGCGAGCGGGATTCCCGCAATCTTCATCAATCGTCTCCTCGGAATTGTGGTCAGTGTTGTAATTGTCCGGGCCGGCGCCCGGGTCAGCGCGAAGTTACTACACCCGAGCCGGTCGTGCGCGGTTTTTTCATCCAGACGATCGGCTTGGCCACGGGCGGGCGCGGCGTGATTCCGGCCTTCTCGAGCGAGCGGTCCAGTTCGCGGCCTTCGGGCTCGGCCATTGCCGCCTCGATTGCCGCGCGAAGCTCCTGCGCGGCGCCGGCGGCCGGTCCGGTATCGGAACCCAGCGCGCGCGCGACCAGCGTGTCGAAGATGCGCTCGAAGCTTGCACGGCCGCGGCGATGCGTGTCGCCATAGCCCTTGAGCACGCGCGGCAGTTCGGCCAGCGCGGTGGCGAAGGCCGGCGACACCGGAAACATCCGTTCGAGCGCGACGAGCCAGCGCTCGACCGCCTGCTGTTCTTCGTGAAAGCGCAGCGAGCCGCGCCGCATCGGGCGCAGCCGCGCGAGCATCCGCAGCATGAGGTAGCCGTGAATGCGTGTGCTCGGCAGGTGCATGCCGCGGTTGAGCGTGTCGAGCTTGCCGCGGCGCGTGGCCCAGTCGCGCAGGCGGGCGCCGATTCCGCGCGGCAGGATCGCGGCCACCTCGTCGACGCCGGGCTTGAGGTACTCGAACACCTCGAGGATTTCGCCGTCGCGCGCGCGCGACTCGCTGCGGATCTGCGCGACGCGACTGCGTCGCGACTTCAGGTCGGCGACCCGGATCACGTCTTCGTAGCTCATCCACAGTGCGAGCAGGCGCGCAGCCTCGGACAACGCGTGGGCGGTCGCCGGCTGAGCCGCGGCGTCGCCGGCCGCGGCGGCGATGCGCTGCAACCGCTCGACGTAGAGCCGGCCGTAGGCGGCGTCCTGGTAGTCGAGCAGGCGCACCACGCCATGCGCGGCGTTCTCGCGCATCGGGGCGGGCAGCGTGGCCAGCAGCGGCGCCCAGACTTCGGGACTGGTCTTCGGCGCAAGCCCGGCGCCGGCGCCGGCCAGTGCCTGGCGCGCCGCGCCGGTGGCCACCATGTCGAAGGCGGCACCGAAGCCGGCCAGGCTTGCCTGCACGCCCACGCCGCCTTCGCGGATCACGCGCTCGCAGGTTTCGCGCGGCCACGGCAGCACGTCGGCGCCGGCCAGCGCGCCGAACATCACGGCGCTGATCACGGTGCCGTGCGCCGCGGCGATCGAGGTCATGTCGACGCTCAGGTAGCGCGCCGCCAGCGCGCGCGCGCCCGCGTGGATGCGCTCGTCGTCGAAGCGGCCGTCACCCATCTGCATCTTTTCCTGCGTCGTGTAGACGCGGTGCGATGCCGACACGAGCGTGGTGCGCTTCGGATGAACGAAGCCGCGCTCGATCATGCGGCCGGCTTCGACCAGTTCGCTGCACAGCACCACGTCGACGCCGCCCGGCATCGGGTTGAGCGCGAACACCGGCTGCGCCCCCTCGGGTGCGGGCGCGCGCATCATCTCGATGTAGTAGCTGGTGGAACCGGTGCGTTGCGCCACGCCCGGCACCGAGGTGGCCTGCACCGGCAGGTCGTGGGCGATCGCGCACTCGACGATCCAGTCGGCGTGCACGCCGCCGCCTTCGCCGCCCAGCGCGGCGATCAGCAAGGTGAAGGGTTTCGCGTCGTTCATCTCAGGCAGGCTGGATCGCGTTGATGAAGGCCTCGCGGATGCGGGCCTTGAAACGATCCCAGCGGTTCGGGTTGCTGGTGATCTCGGCCCGCCAGAACGACGGGCACAGCACGGCCGCGTGCGCCACCTCGCCGCACAGCCCGCAGCCGACGCAGTCGTTGGTGACGTAGGCCACCGGGTCGACCTTCAGCGGGTCGGTCGGCGTCTTCACGGTGAGGGTGGGGCAGCCCGAGAGCCGGATGCACGAGTGGTCGCCGGTGCAGGTTTCCTCGTCGACGCCGAAGCGGGTGCGCACCACGCGCTTGCCTTCCTTCAGCATCTTCGCGCGCAGCGGCTTGATGCGGCGCTGGCGCTCGAGTTGGCATTCGCCGTCGGCGATGACGACCTTCAGGCCCTCGAACGGGGTGGTGAGCGCCTCCTCCAGCGTCTTGCGCACCTCGGCGACCTTGTAGTTGTCGACGGTGCGCAGCCACTTCACGCCCAGGCCCTTCAGCGTGTTCTCGATCGTCACCTCGGTGGAGGTGGCGCTGGTGCCTTCGGCGACCCGGCGCGATTCGGAGGTCGGCGTCGAGATCGTCTCCTGGGTGCCGGTGGCCGAGGTGTAGCCGTTCTTCATGATGACCAGCACGCCGTCGCCCTTGTTCAGCAGCGCCGAGGAGACACCCGAGAGCAGGCCGTTGTGCCAGAACCCGCCGTCGCCCATGATCGCGACCGGCCGCTTCGCCGAGAAGTTGCGCACGCCGGCACTGCTGGCCAGGCTCATCCCGTAGCCGAGGATCGAGTTGCCGAACGAGAACGGCGCGAAGGTGGCGAACGAGTGGCAGCCGATGTCGGCCGACACGTGCAGCTTGCCGATGTCCTGTTCGACGAGCTTGAGCGCGGCGAACACCGGCCGCTCGGGACAGCCGGTACAGAAGTTGGGCGGGCGCGCCGGTACCGGGCCGCTGAACGCCTCGGTCGCCTGCCTCTTCAGGTCGACGATGTCGGCGAGCAGGCCTTCGGCGGCGGCGAGGGGCAGCTCGGGCGCGTGCGCCGCGAGGTAGCGTGCCAGCCCCGAGAGAATCAGTTCGGCCGTGTACTCGCCGCTCATCGCGAGCAGGTCCTTGCCGTGAAGCTTCGTCTGCAGGTCGGCGCGGCGCAGGATGGTGTTGATCTCCTGCTCGATGAAGTCGGGCTGGCCTTCCTCGACGACCAGCACCGCGCGCTTGCCCGCACAGAAGGCGCCGATCTGTTCGGGCACCAGCGGGTAGACGACGTTCAGGTTCAGGATCGGGATGCGCGAGCGTCCGTAGGCGTCGGCCAGGTCGAGCGCCTGCAGCGCCCGGATCAGGTTGTTGTAGAGGCCGCCCTGCACGATGATGCCGAGCTCGCCGCGATCGCCGTCGAAGAGTTCGTTCAGGCCGGCCTGCACGATGTAGCGGCGCGCCGCCGGCATCCGTACTTCGTATTTCAGCTTCTCGTGCTGGAAGGTGACCGGCGGATGCGACAGCCGGCTGTAGTCGAACGCGGCCGGCTCCATCTGCAACTCGCGGGTGGAGATCTTCGGCTTGACGTTGTCGCGCGCCACGAAGCTGCCGCGCACGTGACACGCACGGATGCGCAATTCGAGGATGACCGGCGTGTTCGACGCCTCGGACAGCTCGAAGCCGTGCTCGACCATGCGCACGATCGTGGGCAGGTTGGGCCGCGGGTCGAGCAGCCAGAGGCCCGACTTCATCGCGAACGCGTGCGTGCGCTCCTGGATGACGCTGGCGCCCTCGCCGTAGTCTTCGCCGACCACGATCAGCGCGCCACCCATCACGCCGGGTGAGGCGAGGTTCGACAGCGCGTCGGAGGCCACGTTGGTGCCGACCACCGACTTCCAGGTGACCGCGCCACGCGCCGGGTACATGATCGAGGCGCCGAGCATCGCGGCGGCCGACGCCTCGTTCGTACAGGCCTCGACGTGCACGCCGAGTTCGTCCATGTAGTCGCGCGCCTGCACCATCACGTCGAGCAGGTGCGAGACCGGCGCGCCCTGGTAGCCGCCGACATAGCTCACTCCCGACTGAAGCAGGGCCTTGGTGACCGCGAGGATGCCTTCGCCGTGGAAGGTCTCGCCGGCGCCCAGCGAAAGCGAGCGGATTTCCGCACTGAAGGAACGTTCCACCGTTCGGACTCCGGGAAAGCGCGGCAGGCCGGCGATGCCGCCGCCGGCTGCTTGCCATATTGATTCCGGCCGAAGTTAAACGTAGGCTATTCATTCGTCAAATGGATTCTCCGAATTGACGGAATCGATCTGATCAATGTTGACCCAGTTCCACCGACTCGACCTGAACCTGCTGCGCGTGCTGGTGGCGATCGACCGCTGCCGCTCGGTCACCGAGGCCGGGCGTCGGCTCGCGCTGAGCCAGCCGGCGACCAGCAATGCGCTGGCCCGGCTGCGCGAGGCGTTCGACGACCCCCTGTTCGTCCGTGCAGCCGGCGGGCTGATGCCCACGCCGCTCGCCGAGCGGATCGTGCCGATCGCCGCGCAGCACCTCGAGTCACTGGAGGCCGCGCTGACCGAGCCGGCGGCCTTCGATCCGCAGCGCAGCGTCACCGAGTGGCGCCTGTCGCTGTCGGACCTCGGCGAGATGGTCTTCCTGCCCGCGATCGCCGACGCGGTGCTGCGCGAGGCGCCGCGCACCCGGCTGACGAACGTGGCGGCACCGGCCGAGCGGGTCGCCGATGCGCTCGGGCGCCGCGAGATCGACCTGGCCATCGGCATCATGGATCCGAAGCAGCGCGGCATTCGCTCGACGCTGCTGTTTCGCGAGCGCTACATGGCGCTCAGCCGCCGCGACTGTCCGGGCAGCTGGCGCACCCGCGCGGGTTTCATCGATGCGGCGCTCGTGGTGGCGGCACCGACCGCCACCTATCACCAGGGCATCGCCGAGAGCCTGGAGCGCCACCGGCTCGGGCACCGCATCGTGGTGCGCGCGCGGCACTTCGCGGCGATTCCGGACCTGGTCGCCGGCGGGCAGTTGCTGGCCATCGTGCCGGAGATGTTCGCGCAGATGGCCTGTACGCGGCTGAAGCTGGCGATGTGGCCCGTGCCGCTTGCCATGCCGCTGTACGACGTCGGCATGGTGTGGCATGCGGCGACGGATGGGGATTCGGCGCAGGTCTGGCTGAGGGAGCGGGTGTTGCGGCTGTTTCGCCGAGGTTCTACGGTGGGGGCGGCGGCGACCCGGTAGACGGGGCGGGGCTGCGCCCGGTAGGCTGCGACTGTCCAATGCACGCGGAGGTCTCATGGCAGCCCAGGGCAAGCTGATCCTCGACTACGTCCTCGAGCATGCGGAAAAGTCTCCCGCGCGCGTCTACCTCACGCAGCCGGTCGGCAACGGCCAGGTCGTCGACTACACCTGGGCGCAGGTCGTCGACCAGTCGCGCCGCATGGCCGCGCACCTGAAAAGCCGCGGCTTCGAGCCGGGCGCGCGCATCGCGATCCTGTCGAAGAACTGCGCGCACTTCATCATGGCCGAGCTGGCGATCTGGATGGCCGGCTACACCACGGTGGCGGTCTTTCCCACCGAAACCGCCGAGACGATCCGCTACGTTCTGGAGCACAGCGGCTCGAGCCTGCTGTTCGTCGGCAAGCTCGACACCTGGCCGCAGCAGCAGCCCGGCGTGCCGCAGGGGCTGCCGTGCATCGCCTTTCCGCTGGCACCGCAAACCGGGTTCGACACCTGGGATGCGATCGTCGGCCGTACGGCGCCAATCGCGGGCCGACTCGAGCGCCGCCCCGACGACCTCGCGATGATCCTGTACACCTCGGGTTCCACCGGCACGCCCAAGGGCGTGATGACCAGCTTCGACGGATTCACACGTGCCGGCGAGGGCATCTCCCGCGACACGCGTTCGCGGGTGGGCGAGGGTGCCGACAACCGCATGCTGTCGTACCTGCCGCTGGCGCACAGCTTCGAGCGCTCGTGGGTGGAGGCGTCGTCGCTGGTGGATGGCGGCACGCACCTGTTCTTCGCCGAGTCGCTCGACACCTTCCTGGACGACCTGCGGCGCGCGCGCCCGACGCTGTTCATCTCGGTGCCGCGGCTGTGGCTGAAGTTCCAGCAGGGCGTGTTCGCGAAGATGCCTCCGGCCAGGCTCGACCGGCTGCTGTCGATTCCCCTCGTCGGCCGGCTGGTCGCGCGCAAGGTGCGCAAGGGCCTGGGACTCGACAAGGTGATCGTCGCCGGCAGCGGCTCGGCGCCGATTCCGGCCGAGCTGATCCAGTGGTATCGCCGCATCGGCCTGCCGCTGTACGAGGGGTACGGGATGACCGAGGACAACTCGTATTCGCACACCTCGAACGCGCAGTTCAACGCGCCGGGTTACGTCGGCGTCCCGTTGCCGGGCGTGCAGGTGCGCATCAGCCCCGAAGGCGAGATCCTGATCAAGTCGCCGGCGCGGCTGGTCGGCTACTACCGTCAGCCGGAACTCACCGCCGAGTCGTTCACCGAGGACGGGTTCTTTCGCACCGGAGACCTCGGCGAGCTGCGCTCGGACGGAATGCTGAAGATCACCGGCCGCGCGAAGGAGCTGTTCAAGACCGCCAAGGGCAAGTACGTGGCGCCCGCGCCGATCGAGAACCGGCTGAATGCGCATCCGATGGTGGAGTTGTCGCTGGTCTCGGGGGTGGGCCAACCGGCCGCCTACGCGATCGTGCAGCTCGCCGAAGACCTGCGTCCGCGCCTCGGCGACCCGGCGGTGCGCGCGCAGGTGCAGGCCGAACTCGAACGCCTGCTCGAAGACGTCAACCGCGCGCTGCCCGACTACGAGCAGTTGCGCACGATCGTGGTGACGGGCGAGCCCTGGTCGATCGAGAACGGTTTCCTCACGCCGACGATGAAGGTGCGTCGCAACCGCATCGAGGCCGCCGTGCAGCCGCAGGTCGAGCGCTGGCTCGGGCAGGCGCGCAGGGTGGTATGGGCCTGAGCCGATGAGCACCATCGCGATTCCGGCGCGCCACGGCGGCGACCGCGTCGCCGACGTGCTGCAGGCCCATGGCGTGCGCTGCGTCTACACGCTGTGCGGCGGCCACATCTCGCCGATCCTGAGCGCGGCACGGGCGCGCGCCATCCGCGTGGTCGACGTGCGCGACGAGGCGGCCGCGGTGTTCGCCGCCGACGCCGCGGCACGGCTGTCCGGGCTGCCCGGTGTTGCGGCCGTCACCGCGGGGCCGGGCATCACGAACACGATCACCGCGCTGAAGAACGCGCAGCTGGCGCAGTCGCCGCTGCTGCTGCTGGGCGGCGCGGCGCCCACCGCGCTGCAGGGGCGCGGCGCGCTGCAGGACATCGACCAGCGCCCGCTGGTCGAGCCGCACGTGAAACGCTTCTTCAAGCTGCGGCGCGTGCGCGAACTCGGGCCGGCCGTCGAGGAGGCGTTCGCGCTGGCGCGCTCGGGCGTGCCCGGGCCGGTGTTCGTCGAGTGTCCGGTGGATTTGCTCTACGACGAGGCGTCGATCCGCCAGTGGTATGCCGAGGCCGGCGGAAAGGGCAGGTCACCGGCCGACCGGGCGTTGCGCTGGTACCTCGATCGGCACGTGCGCCGCATGTTCGAGGGCAGCGGAGCCGGATCGCCCGCCCGGGTGCGCGAAGTCGCTACGCCCCTGGCCGGCGATGCATCGATCGGCGCGGCGCTGGCTGCGCTCGCCCGTGCTCGCCAGCCGCTGGCGGTGATCGGCAGCCAGGCGGTGGTGAACGCGGCCGAGGCCGAGCGGATCGCGACTGCCGTCGCGCGGCTCGGCGTACCGGTGTACCTGTCGGGGATGGCGCGCGGGCTGCTCGGACGCGATCACCCGCTGCAGATGCGGCACCAGCGCAGGCAGGCGTTGCGCGAAGCCGATTGCGTTCTGCTCGCTGGCGTGCCCTGCGATTTCCGTCTCGACTACGGGCGCCACGTGCGGCGCAGCGCCACGCTGATCGCGGCGAACCGCAGCACGCGCGACGCGAAGCTGAACCGGCGCCCGGACGTGCTGGCGCTCGGCGATGCGGGCCGCTTCATGCAGGCACTGGCCGAGCGGGCACCGCAGGGCGGACAGCCTGGACGCGAGGAGTGGCTCGCCGCGCTGCGCGTGCGCGACGCGGCCCGCGAAGCCGAGATCGACCGGCAGGCGCAGGTCCACGGCGAGCTGGTGAATCCGTTGGCGCTGTTTCGCGCGATCGAGCGCGACGCGGGCGAGAACGCGCTCTTCGTCGCCGACGGCGGCGACTTCGTCGCCACCGCCAGCTACGTGCTGCACCCGCGCGGACCGCTCACCTGGCTCGACCCCGGCGCCTTCGGCACGCTCGGCGTCGGCGCCGGCTTCGCGATCGGGGCGGCCACGGTGCGGCCCGAGCGCGAAGTCTGGATCGTCTTCGGCGACGGCGCCTGCGGCTTCGGGCTGTCGGAGTTCGACACCTTCGTGCGCCACGGCATTCCGGTGATCGCGGTGGTCGGCAACGACGCCGGCTGGACGCAGATCGCGCGCGAGCAGGTGAAGATGCTGAAGGACGACGTGGGCACGGTGCTCGCGCGCACCGCGTATCACGAAGTGGCGCGCGGCTTCGGCGCCGAGGGACTGCTGGTGAAGCGCGCCGACGAGGTCGACGGCGCACTGAAGCGGGCGCGCGAGCTGGCGCGACAGGGCAGGCCGGTGCTGGTCAACGTGTGGCTCGACCGCACCGAATTCCGCGAGGGTTCACTGTCGATGTGATGGCGCGGAGCGGGTCGCCGCGGCACCATTCGCCGAGGATGGTAATTGGTATCGTGATACCGTTATCCGATCTCGAGTGACATCACCGGAGGCGAGCATGAATTTGCGCAACCGATCGACGAGCGCCGACAGGGCGCTGCGCGCCGCAGCCGGTGCCGAAGACACCGGATCGCAGGCTCACGACGAGTGGCTGCTCGACGAGGCGCTGATGGAGACCTTCCCGGCCAGCGACCCGACGGCGCCGGCCATTGTGTCGATTCCCCCTCCGCTGCAGCGACCCGGTTCGCGCGCCTCGGCGACGTTCCGCGCGTGAAGGGATTCAGCCGACCTCGATGACGAGGTCGGGGTCGAAGAGCGGGTTCTCGTTGACCCCGTTCTTCGAGTAGCCGCGCGGATTGCAGACCACCCGTGTGCCGTTCACCGGGTAGTCGAAGCTGTCATGCGTGTGGCCGTGGATCCACAGCTGCGCGCGATCGGCGCCGATCAGCCGCTCGGCGTCGGAGACGAAGCCCGCGTTGAGCAGGGAATCGGCGAAGCGGGGGTGGATGCTCCTGGGCGACGGTGCGTGGTGCGTGACGACCACCGTCGGCCCGTCGTGCGCCGCGGACAACCTGGCGTGGAGCCACGCGGCGTGGCGATCGAACAGCGCCGTCGAGTCGTCGGGGGTGAAGACGCGGCCGGCCTCGCCTTCGAGCGTGATGCGGCTGAAGTCGCGCATCAGGCGCTGCGCCTCGGCCTTCGACGCGGCCCTGCGCTCGTCGTCGTCGAACAGGCGGAAATCGGTCCACAGCGTGCTGCCCAGGAAGCGCACGCCGTCGATGACGATCTCGGCGTCGTCGAGCACCTGCACGTGCGTGCCGGCGCACAGCCGCTTCAGCTCCCCGATCGTGCCCTCGATGCTGCCGCCGTAGAACTCGTGGTTGCCGGGCACGTAGAGCACCGGCTTGTCGAAGCCCAGCGCCCAGGCCGCGGCCTCGCGCGGACGCGTGATGTCGCCGGCCAGGATGACCACGTCGGCGTCGTTGCGCGGACGTTCGAGCCCGCCGACGCCCAGGTGCAGGTCGGACAGGATGTTCAGTTTCATGCGTCGTAATCCGTCAGGGAAACAGGTGTCCGCCAAGATATTTCAGTCCGCTGTCGCAGGCCAGTGTGACCACGCGCTTGCCCGGCCCCAGTTCGCGCGCGAGTTCGATGGCCCCCACGACGTTCAGGCCGGTCGACGCCCCCGAGAAGATCCCTTCTTCGCGGGCGAGCCGCCTGCACATGACAAAGGCCTCTTCCTGGTCGATGGCGCGGATGCCGGCGAGGCGGCTGCGATCGAGAAACGGCGGCTCGAAACCGACGCCGATGCCTTCCACCTTGTGAGCGCCGCCGCGGCCTTCGGTCAGCAACGGCGACTGCAGGGGTTCGAGCGCCCAGGCCCGCGGCGCGGCGCCCGATGCGGCCAGGCCGTCGAAGGTGCCCATCAGCGCGCCGCCCGTTCCGACCCCCGCGCACAGCGCGTCCACGCGTCCGTCGAGCGCCTGCGCGATCTCGCGGCCCATCGACTGGTAGCCGGCAGGCACGTAGGGCGAGCCGAACTGGTTTGCATAGTAGCTGCCGGGTTCCTTCGCCAGTGCATGTGCACGTTCCTTCATGCGCTGCATCAGTGCCGGCGTGATCGCGCCACCCTCGCTGCGCTCGATCAGCAGTTCGCCGCCGAAAGCCCGGATACCGGCGAGCTTGCTGGCGGCGAACGCGTCGGACGACACCGCCGCGAACTTCAGTCCCGTGACCGCGCAGACGAAGGACAGCGCCATCCCGGTGCTGCCGCCGGTGTATTCGACGACCCGCTCGCCCGCGCGAAGCTCGCCTCGCTCCATCGCCGACCGCACGATCGACAGGGCCATCCGGTCCTTGTACGAGCCGGTGGGATTGCCTCCCTCGAGCTTGAGCCAGACTTCGGCGCATCCGCCAGGCACGACCGCTTCGAGACGCACCAGCGGGGTGTTACCGATGCAGGAGAGGATTCCGGCGCGTGTGCTCATGCTTTCCTCCGGGCGAGTCGGCGATGCGTAGTGCGATGCTACGCCCGACCGTGAGGACAGGGAACGGCGTTCGCCGAGGAGATTCACAAGCCTGCCAGGAGCCTGCACCGGATGCTGTCGAAGTCGGGCAACCCGGCCATGAGCAACATTTCGGCGGTCTTCGCTGCGATCAAGCGTGCGCTCGGAGTCGAGTTTCACACGCAGGTGGTGACGCCCTGATCGGCCGCGACGACGGCATCGCTGGCGCCCCCGGCACGACTCGAACGTGCGACCCTCCCCTCAGGATGATTCGTCCGCGAGCTTCAAGGCCGCATCGACGAGAGCCTGCGAGACGCGATAGCCGTTGGCCTGCATCCGATCCAGCGCTGGTGCGATGCATTCGAGCTTGCCGATGCGCTTGGCTTGCAGCAGTACGCCCAGCACGCCGAACAGGGGCACGCCTTGACGGATTGCGGTCTGGCGGCCACGACGCTCGTCCATCAGCACGCCACATCCCAGCGCGTGCGCCAGGCTCAGGGCCTGCGCTTCGCCTTCGTCCAGATGACTGGCGGCAGTGTTGTAGACGAGGTCATCGCGGTCGGGGTGCACCTGCGCGTGGGCCTCTACGAAGACAGCGATGTCGACCGCACCTGGGCGCGAACGATCTGCCGTGGTTTCAGCCAGCACAACCTGCGGCACATGGAGGGCATCGAACACGGCGACGAGCAGGTCCAGATGTCCGCAACCGGCCAGCGCGATCAGCGGCCCGGCATCGGAGACGACAACGGGCCGACTCATCGCGCCGCATCGAAGGCGGCGAGTTCTTGCTCCAGTTCAGCCGGTTCGTGATCGACCACCGGAATGCCCTGTGCGCTGAGATGCGCCAAAAACTGCGGCAGGCTCATCCGTGCCAGCCTGGCTGCGCGCGCAGAGGTGATCTCGCCGCTCTTGAAAAGGTTGACGGCCAATGCCGTATGGACACCCACTTCCAGTAGCTCGTCGGTGAAGGGAACGCTGACGAACAGCGGCTGCCCGTGGCGGGTGACGAGCGCAAGCCGGCCTTCCTCGGCCTCGCGGCTGAGGTCGCCAGAGCGTTCGCGCAGTTCGCGGACGGTGAAGACATGCATGGTGGTTCGCTCAAATTGTTCCCCTATATTGGGGCACAAAATAGCCCGTAGGTCAAGCTAGCGATGCTGCGACCGCAAGCCGCGCCCCGACGCCAGAACTGCGATCAACGGATGACTTCGACGCGGGCGCGGTCGCCCGGGATCGAGCCGAGTGCCGTGTCGCAGGTGACCAGCGTGGCGCCGAGTGCCTCGGCCGGGACAAGGTAGGCGGCGTCGTAGGCGGTGGCGTTTTCGCGCAGGGCCCAGACGGCGGGCAGCAGCATCGAATGCGGGTAGCGGCAGCAACTCGATTGCGGCGGAAGCGTCGCGGACGATCACCGCGAATCACGCTCGGCGCGCACCCCTTTCGCTGCGGAGACGCGGGTCTTGACCGGTGCGCGGGCGGCCAGTCGCGCCTGACGTTCGGACAGGCTGGGGCGATCGACCAGCGCCTGCACTTCGCGCAGCAGGAAATCCGAGAGCGAGAGGCCTTCGCGCGCTGCCCGTGCCTTCAGCTTGCGGTGCGTATCGTCGGGGACGTGGCGGATCTGGATCATCGTGCTCATGCAAACAGGGTGTTTGCATGTTCATCACATGTCAACTGCGAGGCAACGCTCCTGTTCTCAGGATGCACGATGGCAAACGTACGTGCCATCGGCCAGAAGGATGGATCAGCCGGAAGGATGGCCGGCGGGTCGATGCGCGGTTCGTGCGCCGAGGCAGCGACGGCCCGGGATTGGCGCCCCCGGCACGAATCGAACGTGCGACCCTCCCCTTAGGAGGAAGTTCCTCTAGCAAACTGGCGTTCGTGGCGGTTCGCCAAGTACTTGATTTAACAGAGATTAGTTCTTGACTGTTCGCCGAAGTCCGCGATAGAGTTTTACGGAAGCTTCACGCGTAAAACTATTTTTGCGGACCCTCCCCTATGAGCGACATCAAGACGAAGGGCGGACGCGCCGACCTGCCGATCGACGCCGACGCGATCGTCTGGACGAAGCACGCGATCGGCCAGTACGTCGGTTTCCGGAAGACCGGCGAGCAGCACGGGACATGGTGGGCACGGCTGCGCGACCCGAGCACCGGCAAGCAGCACTACAAGGCGCTGGGCGAGTTCGCGGAGCATCCGCAGTCCAGGCGCTATGACGCCGCGCTCAAGGCCGCGCTCGAATGGTTCCATGCCGCTGACGCCGGAGTCGTCCCGCACGCGCTCACGGTCGCCGACATCTGCGACCAGCACGTCAAGGCGATACGCCGCACCGACGCGAAGAAGGCCGCGCGCACCGAGGCCGACTTTCGCCGCCTGATTGACGCGAAGCTTGGCAAGATCGAGCTGGGCAAACTCAAGCGGGGCGACCTCGAAGCGTGGCGCGATCGGATGTCGTCGGCACCGGCTCGGCTCGGGCGCGGCGAGCGCGTGAAGACCACGCCGCGCGCGCCGGCCACGGTAAACCGCGACATCGTGCCGCTGCGGGCCGCGCTCAATCGGGCGCTCGAAAACGGGCTGGTCGCATCCGACATCGCCTGGCGCGTCGCGCTCAAGCCGATCAAGAATGCCGACCGGCGGCGCGGAATCTATCTCGACCGCAAGGAGCGGTCGCGCCTGATCGAGAAGGCCAGCGACGAGCTGAAAGCCTTCCTCAAGGGGCTGGCGCTGTTGCCGCTGCGCCCGGGCGCGCTGGCCGCGCTCACGGTCGCCGACTTCAATCCGAAGCTGAAGACGTTGCGAGTCGGCGTGGACAAGACCGGCGGCGAACGCTGGATCACGGTCCCGAAGGCGACGGCCGACTTCCTCGCCGAGCAGGCGAAGAGCAAGCTTCCGGGTGCGCCGCTCATCGGAACGGCCGGCGGACAACACTGGACGAAGGATAGGTGGAAGACGCCGATCCGGGACGCGGTGACGGCGGCGAAGCTGCCGCAGGCCACGACCGCGTACACGTTGCGCCACAGCGTCATTACCGACCTCGTGACCGGCGGGCTGGACCTGCTGACCATTGCGCAGATCAGCGGAACGAGTGTCGCCATGATCGAGGCGCACTACGGGCATCTTCGGCAGGATCACGCGGCGAAGGCGCTCGCCGCGCTGGCGCTGTAGGGTTTGACCGTGGCCGATGCGGTTCATCGGCAAAGGCGGGCCGACCAGTGCGCGAACACTGGCCGACCCTGACCACAACCCGATCAATGGAGGATCGGATCATGGCTGATTCGCAAGATAGCACCCGAGGGGAACCGCCACTGCGCCGGAAGGCGCGCACGGACAACATCTACTACACGGGCAGTCGGGCGCAGCTACTCGAGGCGGGGATCATCGGTCCCGATGACCCGCTACCCGGCGATCCTGGGCAGCTTAGAACCTACGTCAGATACCCGGACGACGACCCGCGACGCATTCGGCGCATCTACATCGTTAGAGCTCGCCCCACTGTCCGATTCACTGTGCGCGTCGCACGCACGCAAGACGAGATCGACGCAAACGATCGACTGCTTGCATACCAGACGATGATGGCGATGGCCGGACAGCGACCCGACATCCCGGAAGGGCGAACAGCGGGCGGGCATCTGCGCCTGGTATGGTCTGATGGGCGTTTCGTGTGAGGCGAGCATGACCGACGACCGATTCAATAACCTGAACGACCGCGAGCGGGAGGCGCTGCAATTCCTCGAGGCGAGCGGCGTCGAGCTGACCCCGGAGCGGATTGTTGCCGCGCTGCGGTTCCACCGGCGGGCCGAGGAAGCCCGCGAGCTATCCAGCCGAATACCAACCGTCTATCCGGTACGGCCGGACACAACCGAGCGCGCGCGGCGATGGGAGGCCAAAGACCCGAACGTCGTCAAGTACGACGATGGCGATGGCGACGTGTACTACAAACTGGTCTTCACGGACGAGCAGCGGACCGCGCTCGCTGGGCGGTATCTCGCCACGCGAACGCCGCCGGCTAACAGTCGATTCGACTGGCGGAGCGAGGCCAGAATCTTCGTCCGGACCATCGAGAGCTGGGCCGATTCGGTCGATTCTTTCGAGGCGATCACGCCGAAATCGCAGAAGGATCGAAAGCGCGCGATGGACTCGATCGCCAATGCGCTGATGAAGTTCGACCAGGCGCTATCCGAGTTGGATAGTGGCGCACTTGGGTTCTGGTACGCGAACGTGGTCGATGCGCTCGCCGTTCACGGCGTACAGATCAGCGAAGCCGACAACCGGCTTGCGTCGATGCTGCGGGAGCCACTTCGGGCGACGGTCGAAGGCGGCGAGGCGCGGCAACAGGTGCGTGAGATGGTCGGCGTCGCCGTCGAGGCAACCAGGAAGGCGGCGGACAACCTGCCGAAGTTCGACCACGCGGAAAACGACTGGCGGCTTCGCCGCGCACTGGCAGTCGAAAGGCTCATTCTCGAACATCAGATTCCGTTCGAGACGACCGAAACCGGGTTCGCTGCCGACGTGCTGCGAGCGCTGTTCGACCTGGCCGGCGCGGACGTGGAGAAGGTTTCCTACTGGCTCAAGAAGGCGGCCGATCACCCGGATTCGCATGGCCGATGGCTGCAAAGCCTGCGCGACCGGGGATAGCGAAAAACTGCGGGCAGAAATTTGCCGCCGGATTTTTCGACCGGACGCCGCTCGATTCCTAGATTGATCGCTGATGCGTTCGCGTGACGCATCGCGGACCGCGCCGAACGCGGGGAGTCTAGGAGTCGAAAGGTGTCGGAAATCCTTCAAGCCGCGCTTGCGGCAAAGTCGCTCACGATCGCCGAATGGTGCCACGTCCGCCGCGTCGGACGGACGCGCGCCTTCGAGGAAATCCAGTCGGGCCGGCTGCGGACGTACAAGGTCGGCCGCCGTCGCTACATCTCGGCCGAAGCGGACACCCAGTGGCAGCGTGACCGTGAAGCCGAATCGGCGATGGAGGTCGCGTAATGGGCCTCACCCAAGAAAAAGCCGCCGGCGACTGGCATCGCGCGACGGCTCAGGAAACAGCACACTCGGAGTCTACCAAGATCGGCCGCGTCCTGGCGATGCTTCGTTCCGGCCGCAGCCTGAATCGCTTCGAGGCCGAGCGGATCGGCGAGCACGCGCTTAACAGCACGATCGCCGTCTTGCGGGCCGAGGGCTACGCGATCATCGACCGCTGGGAGGAAGTGCCGACGCGCTTCGGCAGGCGGGCGCGGGTCAAGCGGTACAGCTACGCGGGGGTTCGTCATGCGTGAACCGACCGTCTTCCTCGATCTGCCGCGCGGACGCGAGATGCTTCGTGTCTCGGTGTCCGAGTTCAAAGGCACGACCTACGCCGACATTCGCGTCTGGTACTTCGACCGTGGCGGCGAGCTGCGTCCGGGGACGAAGGGCGTATCGCTGCGGTCGGATGCCATTGCGGCCGTCGTAGAGGCGCTGCAGGCCGCGCAAGACGCACTGGCCGCGTCGGCGGGGAACCGTCACGATGGGCAAGCGTAGCCACGCGAAGGGGTCGATCAGCTACCAGTTCATCGCGGTCCCCAAGCTGCTGATCGCATCGCTCGAGTGGCAGCGTCTGTCCTTCCGGGGGCGGGCGCTGGCACTTGACTTGATGGGCCAGTACAGCGGCAAGAACAACGGCCGCCTGTGTCCCAGTTTCGAGGTGATGCGTCGCGCCGGCTGGACATCGAAAGACCAACTGGTGAAGGCCAAGCGCGAGCTGCTCTCGACGCGGTTCTGCATCCAGACGCGCATGGGCCATCCGCCGCGCACGTCCGAATGGCTGGGCTTCACCTGGTGGCGGCTCGACTGGCACGAGAGCATGGACATCTCGGCGACCGGCTGGCCGCTGGGGGATTTCTTCGACCTGGCCGACGTTCGCATCGACCCGAACAAGGCGCGCAAGCCGGCCAACGGAAAACAGTTTCTGTCGTCCGCAGCACGGACCGATACCCCCCCGAAAAGGCCGGTTTGTGGTCCGCAGCACGGACCGATGGAGGCGCAGAAATGACTTCTATCGGTCCGCAGCACGGACCACAGAAATTGCCGCGCAACTGGCCGGAAAGCCTTATCCGGCGCGGGTCTCGGCGGTTTTGCGCGAAGTGCGCTGCCTATTTTTTCATCGGTCCGTGCTGCGGGGATGTTCTAGAGGTTGCCATCTCTGCGCACTTCCATGAATCACTGCCTGCCAGCGAAAGGGCTGCGCGGGCGCATCGGAGAACGACATGAGCGACAACATCGACGCCGCGCAGCAAGCACTTTGCGACGTGGCCGACGGAATCGGCCGCACCTGGGCCGCCTGGATTGCGCAGCTGCCGGCCGAGCAGCGGCGCAACCTCGCGGCGGCATTCGACGAACAGGGCTGCCGGCCGGGGCTGAGGTTCATTGCCGGCGGACCGGACCGGCGTCCGCAGATCACCCTGTTACTGGTCGATCGCACGAACGAGTTTCACACTGTCGCGGAAGTGGAGTTCGATGAAGGGCCGGCGCTGCAATGACGGCTTCCCGCGCGCGCGGGCCCGTGTGACGTATTGGTTCCTCTTTGGAACTAATTGCCGACGGCTTCCCGCGCGCGCGGGCCCGTGGGAATCAAAGTGCAACGTTGCACTTTGATCCGACCCGCTTTCCCCCGCGCGCGGGCCGTGGCTTCGATGCCCCTCGCAAGCCCCTTGCAAGCCCCTTCGATGCCCACGCTTTCCCGCGCGCGACCATATCGAGCGGATGGCTCGCTTGTTGGAGGCGTGACGCGTCAGTGACGCGTGCGCGTCGCACTGTCAGTCCGCGCAAGTTCGTCGCCGACTTTTCGGCGTGAGACCTCTTCCATGCTCTTCAAGCTATCCGCGAGCAGCGCGCCGGCCACGTCGCCGAGATGCGCGCGATGCTCGCAAAGGCCGAAGGCGAGAAACGCTCGCTGTCGGCCGACGAGCAGGCGAAATTCGACGCACTCAAGGCGTCGATCGAAAAGGCCGAGGCCGACGAGGCGCGAGCATCGTTCCTCGTCGAAGCCGAGCGGCGCATGATGGGCACGCCGGCCGGCGGTTCCGATCGTGCCTTCGGCGACCTGCAGTCGCGGGTGTCGGTGCTCGACGTGATCCGCACGCAGATGGAAGGCCGATCGCTGGACGGCGCGGCGCGCGAGTACCACGCCGAAACCGAACGCCGCACCGGGCGCAAGGCGCAGGGCGTCTTCGTGCCGCTGGCCGCGATCGAGCAGCGGGTGAGCACGACGAGCGGCGCGCCGGAAGTCGTTCCGACCGAGCACCGGCCGGACCAGTACATCGGGCCGCTGCGCAATGCGCTGCTCACGCGCCGGCTGGGCGTGCGGGTGCTCTCGGGCCTGAGCGGCAATCTCTCGATCCCGAAGCATCAAACGTCGCTCACTGCCGGATGGGTCGCCGAGAATGCGGCGCTCACGCCTTCCGACATGGCGTTCGACAGCGTGACGCTTGCGCCCAAGCACGCGGGCGGGCTGACCGAGCTGTCGCGGCAACTGATCCAGCAATCGAGTCCCGACATCGAACAGCTTGTTCGTGACGACCTGGCCGCGATCCTCGCGCAAGCGATCGACAGCGCGACGATCCTCGGCGGCGGCTCGAACGAACCCGACGGCGTGCTGAGTTCGACGCCGCAGACCTCGAGCCTCGCAACGCTCTCGTGGGCCAACGTCCTGGCGCTGCTCCAGAAACTGGACATCGTGAACGCGCCGGCCGCCAACATCGTCGCGTCGATGAAGGTCAAGGCGAAGGTCGCTGGCACGCTGAAGGTAAGCGGCGACGCGGGCGCGGGCTTCATCTACCAGGACGGCCGCATCGCGGACCTGCCGGCCTACTTCTCGAATCAGGTTCCCGAGAAGACTGGCACACCGAACACCGGCCGCCTGATCGCAGGCGACTGGTCGCAAGTGCTGCTCGGCATCTGGAGCGAAATCGACATCCTCGCCAATCCCTACGAGACGACCGCCTTCAGCAAGGGCAACGTCCAGGTGCGCGCGATGAGCACGGTCGATGTCGCCGTCCGGCACGCAGACGCGTTCGTCGTCGCGGACGACCTGACCATCTGATGATCGAGCGACGCACCTTCGGCGAGCTGCGCGCGGCCGGCAGCGGCAAGCTGGCCGGCTACGCCGCCGTCTTCGATTCGCCTTCGCGCGACCTGGGCGGGTTCGTGGAGGTGATTCGACCGGGGGCGTTCCGGCGCTCGCTGGCCAGCGCCGACCAGGTGCGCGCGCTCTACGATCACGACAGCGGGCAAGTGCTCGGGCGGGTCGGCGCAGGCACGCTGCGCCTTCGGGAAGA
>MEED01000027.1 GCA_001724855.1 Lautropia sp. SCN 69-89 | reverse complement strand
CTCGCACGGATCGATCCATCTGGATGTCAAAGTTCATCCGGAAAGCTCGCTAAACCGATCGTCGCACTCGCATCGCGGCGAAATTCAACAGCCTGCTAGTCCATGTTCCGCCGCACGGGCTTGGCGACCTGCCGCTTTCGCCCGCTTGTCTCGAACGTAGGAAGGCACATGCCGACACTCCCGCCAGGCGTCTGGTTCTTCCTCGCACTGGCAGCGTTTTGCGCGATTGGCATCGTGGTTCTGATCCGTTCCGCGAGAGCCCTCGCTGCAGAGCTAGCATTTGCCGCCGAGTATCGCGATCGGGTTCACACCTTCGTCAAGCAAGCTGATGCCGGGGCCTATGAGTGGCTTACGCTGAACGCCAACCGTATGCAGCTGCAGATGGGTTCGCAAGGTCTTATGACGTTCAAACCTCCATTCGCGAACCACATGATTCACAACTACCCCGTCGTACTCAACGTGCTTCCTGAACTCAGGAAATGCCTGACAGACCATGTGCTCTCTCGCAGCCTTCTTGGCGAGTACCACGCCCTTATTGACGAAGCGCTGCTACGCCACCAAGGGTCACTGCTGCAACGTCACAGTGACGCTGTTTCCTTCCTCTGGAACCCAGTAGTCTGGCTAACCTCTGGAATCCGTTCCGTGCTGGCAGCCCCGCTATGGTTCTTGGCCTCGGCGGGCCAAATCCCGCGGTCCATCGCCTCCCGTGTAGCTGCCTCCCGCTTCTATCGCGTCGTGGCTGGATTGGTCGCCGCTATCGGGTTTACCAGCGCAATCGTCACGCTCGTCACGGGCTGGGAGCAGTTTGTATCCATTCTGCGCCGGCTACTGCCTAGTGCCTTCTAACCTTTCGCTCGAGGCGACAGTCACCGGCTAGGCACTTGGCCCGCTAAGCGGACGTTCTTATCATCCGCCTCGCGGGGCAAGCGCCTTCCCGGCGCCTGCGCCTCAGCTCAAACGTCAGGCGCCCCACGGTGACCACCTCGCGAATCGGGCTCGTGCCCCTGGAGCCACCCGGCGAGCGGCTCGTCGCGTATCTCGAGCGGAGGACACCGTGGGACTCTTGACCTTCAGCATCAACGTCACGCTGGACGGCTGCGTCGACCACCGGGAAGGAATCGCCGACGACGGAACCCACGCCTTCTTCACCCACCTCATGGACGAGGGCGGGGCGATGCTGTGGGGCCGCGTCACCTACGAGATGATGGAGAGCTACTGGCCGGCGGTCGCCCGCGGCGACGTGGAAGCACCGCCGGCGATGCGCGAGTGGGCGGTCAAGCTGGAGGCCAAGCCGAAGTACGTGGTGTCCTCGACGCGAAAGGACTTCCCATGGACCAACAGCCACCACATCGCCGACGACCTGCGCTCGGGCGTGCAGATCCTCAAGGACGCGACACCGGCCGGCGTGCTCCTCGGCAGCGGCAAGCTCGCGACCGAGCTGGACCGGCTGGATCTGATCGACGAGTACAAGTTCCTCGTCCACCCCAGGATCGCCGGCCACGGTCCGACCCTGTACCAGAGCGGGCTCCCTGGCACGCGACGGCTCGATCTGGTCTCGGCGAAGCCGCTCCGCTGCGGCGCGGTTGCCATGCACTACCGGCGCGCGCGCTGACTCGGAGATGGTTTGCGTCGCCCAACGATTCATTCAACCCGGCGCCGCTTTGCACGCCAGTCGGTCGCCCTCGGTATCCGCAATGCAATCCTCGATCAGCAGGTGGAAGTGTCCGCGCTGAAGCCGCAGTTTGCGACCTTCCTTGGTGTTGGCGGACGCAGGCCGATAGACGCGGTGCTGACTTGACAGTGCCTGCGATCAGAGCCGGGCTGGCCTACTTCGCGCTGGTGTTTGGTGCCGGCTTCGTGCTGGGGGCGCTTCGCGTCACCCTTCTCGTGCCGCGCCTGGGCGAGCGCATTGCGGAACTGGGCGAGATGCCACTCATGTTCGTCGTCGTCCTGGTTGCGGCCCGGTTCGTGGTCAGGCGCTTCGCCGTCCCACCTTCCATGCCCGCGCGCCTCGGCACGGGGTTGCTCGCGCTGGTTCTGTTGCTCGCTGCCGAACTCGTGCTGGCCGTGGTCCTGCAGGAACGATCACTTGCGGACTATGTCGCCAGCCGCGACCGGGTCTCCGGAAGCGTGTACCTGGCGATGCTGGGGCTTTTTGCCATCATGCCTGTCCTTGTCGGGCAACCAGATAGAGCCCAGGACCGCAAGGCGTGAGCCGCGCGCGATAGAGTAGATGATCGTGATTCACCGCGCTTGTCGGGAGGTCGCCTGATGGCTCGCCGCGTGCTGCTTTCCTGGAGTTCCGGCAAGGACAGTGCCTGGGCTTTGCACATGCTCCGGAACGATCCGGACGTCGAGGTCGTCGGCCTCCTGACGACCGTCAATACCACTTACGGGCGAGTCGCGATGCACTCGACTCGCCTCGCGATCGTCGAGGCACAGGCGCGCGCGGTCGGGCTCCCGCTTCGAGTCATCCCCCTCCCGTGGCCCTGTCCCAACGACGTGTACGAGCGGGCGATGCGCGCAGCGATCGAAGACGGGCTGAAGCGCGGTGCAACGCACGTGGCGTTCGGAGACCTCTTCCTGGAGGACATCCGCGCGTACCGGATCAAGCAGCTCGAAGGCTCCGGTCTCGAGCCGCTCTTTCCGATCTGGCACGAGGCGACCGAGCCGCTCGCGCGGCGCATGGTCGACGCCGGTGTCGAGGCGGTCCTCACGTGCGTCGATCCGAAGAAGCTCTCGCAGTCGTTCGCCGGCCGCAGGTTCGATCATGCATTCCTCGATGAACTGCCCGAAGGCGTCGACCCGTGCGGTGAGAACGGCGAGTTCCACACATGCGTGCTCGCCGGGCCGATGTTCAGTGAGCCGCTGCGCGCGGCGGTGGGTGAGGTCGTGGAGCGCGACGGATTCTGCTTCGCGGATCTGGTGCCGAGTCCGGCAATGGCCGACGCTCGAGAGGCGGCCGACAACCGGTTGCAGCGGACGGTCGGCTGCGCGGCCCCCCGCTGAACCGGAGCATTGGCCAAGGAGCCCGGTCGATGGGCATGCGGGTGACGGTCGTCTTCGTGGTTTGTGCACTGATCTCGCAGGCCGGATGCGTATTGCTTCCGATCCCTACTGCGGAGCGCAAGGTGCTGGCGGGGAAGCCGGTCGCCGAGGAGCAATTGGCCTTCATTGTCCCTAACACCACAACCCGAAGCGAGGTCGTGGCCCGGCTGGGCAACCCCGACGTCATCTGGGAAGAGGCTCGCCTCTTTGCGTACAACTGGGAGATGCGACAAGGCATTCTGGTCTGGGCGGTCGGCGCCTACTATTCCGGCGCCGCAGGCGTGGCGGATATTCCCAGGCATTACATGCTGCTCATTCAATTCGACGACCAGGACCGGGTTCAGCGTTTCGAGAGAGCAGTGCGGCCCGCACGCGAGACCTATGGAGATTTCCTGAAGGAATGGATTCGCAATTCGGACAAGGCGAATCGTGGGGAGGCAACCAGAGACAGGATCGACTCGCGATGAACCAATCTCCTGGGACTCGATACCGCGAACGGGTTGCCAGGCGCAGCAGGGCGCTCGGTCTCCTGAGAGTCCTGGGCGTCTCCGTGTTTGTCGCCAGCCTCGCCGGATGCGCCGCCAGCGGCTTGCCGGCCGGGAAGGAAACGACGGCCGTCGCCGCCGGCGAGAAGGCCATTGCATTGTTGAGGGTGGTGTGTACCGTAGAGAACCAGCAACCGTATGAAGCGTTCAGTCATTCGCTGGTCGACGACAACATCAGTTTCGGCTTGGGATCTTTCGAGACCGGCGGCGAACCGAAGCGCCTGGCGCTTCTGCGGTTCTTGTCGCCCGAATCGCGCAAGGACGGCTGGACGTATTTCGTCATCCCGCCTGGCATCCATTACCTCGCCGTCTACCCGCCCAGGCGCACGGACGTTCTGACCTATGAGCGAAGTCTCGCGAGCGCTCCTCGTTGGCGGATGGACATTCCCCCAGATGCCAGGCTCGTCTACGTGGGGACGCTGCGAATTGGCGGCGAGAGCAGTCAGTTGCTTCTCGGCGGACGGATAATGAACGCCATCCGTACCGACGACATGCGCGTGACGAACGACGAAGAGCGGGCGCGCAAGCTCTTGACGGAGGCATTTCCGGGGTTCGGCGAAGCCCGAACCGTCCTCTTGAGGTTGCAGCGAGGTCCCACTATTCTGCGTTCGCCGCTACCGCCACCGGCCAGGTAGGGCGCCCGATGCCACCCGAGGCGGTGACGTGGGGATCGGAGCAGCACACCAGGATCACTCGACGATGAAGCTCATCGACACGCTCCAGGACGAACACGTGCTGATCGATCGGGTGCTCGGATCCCTCCGCACGTACGTCGGCGGCCTTCTCGACGGCACTGCGGACCCGGACGACGGCAGACGGTTCGCCGCGTTCTTCACCGAGTTCGCGGGCCACTTCCATCACGCTCGCGAGGAGCGGGTGCTCTTCGAGGCGCTCGTGACGGAGGCGGAACTGCCGGGCGACCGCGGACCCGTGTACGCCCTCGCGCACCAGCACGCCGAGATGGAGGAGTGGATGTGCGAGATGACGCCCCTTCTCGAACAGAGGCCGAACTCCGAGGACGATCGTGTTCGGCTTCGGACCCTGGCCACCCGCTACTCGCAGGCGCTCTGGCGTCATATCGACGCGGAGAACTCCGTCCTGTTCCCGGAGGGCGGGGATCGGCTTCGCCGGTGCGGCATTCGCGAGTTGCCGGATCGGCCGATGAGCGAGGCCGAGGCGGCCGCGCGTGAGGTCGCCCCGGCCCTGCTGGTCCGTTACCCGCCGGTCGAGGACGAGGCGCTGGCTCGCGGTGACGGTTGTCTCGCCTGCCGGGCCTACGGCGAGACTTGCGACGGGCTCGAGGCCGAGTGGTGGACCGATCTCGAGTGGGCGGAGTTCTACAACACCGACGCAAGCGACTGAAACGCCCGGTGCGCCACTGATCACCGGCGGCCGCCGGTTCGAACACGTGCTCGGAAAGATTCCTTTCCCATGACGGAAAATGCAGCAGTACGATGCACCCCGGATTCCTTCACGGCAGCGTCCACCGGGGCTAACCGATGTCGACACCGATTCGAGTGAATGACACGATCCAGGCGCACTACACCCGATCCGACCTGGGGAGCGCGATCCTGGCGGCGCTCGAAAAGTCAGGCAAGGACCTCGATCGCCTGACGCCTGAAGACCTGGCGCCGGTCGACGAATTCCACATTCGCGGTCGCGCCGCTACCCTGGAGCTTGCGAAAGCTGCCAGGCTGGACTCGTCCAGGCACGTGCTCGACGTAGGGAGCGGCATCGGCGGGACTTCGCGCTGTCTCGCACGGGAGTTCGGATGTCGTGTCACCGGTATCGACCTGACCGAGGAGTACTGTCGCACCGCGGCAATGCTTTCTGCGCGCATCGGTCTCGAGCACCTCGTCGATTACCGCCAGGGCGACGCAACGAACTTGCCATTTGCGGACGCTTCGTTCGACGTCGTCTGGACCGAGCATGCCGCGATGAACATCCTGGACAAGCTCCGGCTGTATCGCGAGATGCACCGGGTGCTCGAACCGGGAGGCACGCTCGCGATCCACGACGTTCTCGCCGGGCCATCCGGCGCGGTCCTCTTCCCCGTGCCGTGGGCGCGTACGCCCGAGAGCAGTTTTCTTGTGACGCCTGACGAATTGCGCAAGCTTCTCGACGACGCCGGGTTCACGGTGACCGACTGGTCCGATACGACCGACCAGGCTCGCGACTGGTTCGTGGCAGTGGCCGAAAAGATCCGCAAGGAGGGCTTGCCGCCACTCGGGTTCCATCTGCTTCTGGGACCTGATTTTCAGGTGATGGCGCAAAACCAGCGGCGCAATCTGGAAGAGGGACGGATTGCCCTTGCGCAGGTCGTCGCCAGGAGATGAACGGGAGATCTACCGCATTGGATATTCCCCGGATCTTCAACATCACCGACGAGGCGGCAGACTTGACCCGCCGATCGGGCGCCCAGACGGAGGCAAACGATGGCACGGGTTCGCGTCGAGGGCTTCACCATCTCGCTCGACGGATACGGAGCGGGTCCGAATCAGGGCATCGACCATCCGCTCGGCGTTGGCGGGACGGAGCTGCATCAGTGGCTGCTGCCGACACGCACGTTTCAGCGGGCCTTGTTCGGCAAGGACGGCGGTACGACCGGGGTTGACGACGATTTCGCGGCCCGTGGCTTTCGGAACGTCGGGGCCTGGATTCTCGGAAGGAACATGTTTGGACCCATTCGCGGGGAATGGCCGGACACGAACTGGAAAGGCTGGTGGGGAAGCAATCCGCCGTATCACGTTCCAGTCTTCGTATTGACCCATCATGCTCGCCCTCCCATCGAGATGGAAGGCGGCACGACGTTCCACTTCATCACAGGAGGCATTCGCGAGGCGCTCGACCGCGCACGCGAGGCCGCTGCCGGCATGGACGTGCGGATCGGCGGTGGGCCGAACACGATCCGGCAGTATCTTCGTGAGGGCCTCATCGATGAACTGCACATTGCCATTGCACCGGTCCTGCTCGGCCGCGGAGAGGCACTGTTCGAGGGCGTCGACTTGCGGGCCCTGGGATACGAATGCGTTGAATTCGTGGCGTCGGAGAAGGCCACGCATGTCGTCCTGCGACGCCAAGGGCACGGAGATAGCGAAATGGACCCCGTTGTGCACTTCGAGATGCCATACGACGATCGGGCTCGAATCACCAGGTTCTACGAGGCAGCCTTCGGCTGGGCCACCCAGGCCTTCGGCGGGGAGGCGGGAGACTACATCCTCGCCGCCACGGCCGAGTGCGACCAGAACGGTTCCAGGCGTCCTGGCAACATCGACGGTGGCTTCTACCCGCGCAATCCCGAGTGGCCTGCGCAGCACCCCTCGGTAGTCGTGGCCGTTACCGACATTGCCGCCGCGATGAAGCGCGTCACCGATGCGGGTGGCAGGGTGCTTGGCGACCCCGTGGACATCCCGGGAGTGGGCAAGTACGTGTCGTTCTTCGACACGGAGGGCAACCGGGTCAGCATGCTCCAGCCGCTGTGAACCTCGCGGTTCCTGCCGGCCGGCACCCGGGAGCAGCCTCGATCTTCTGGCCCGAGGTTCCTGGGGAAGGCCAAGTTTGACGCGCCGCAACCTCGCGGCGAACCGACATGCAAGTGACACGGGGACGTGCTCGACCAAGCGTCGTGATCGTCAACCCGGAGAAGATCCATGCCTGCCCTGATGAGAGCCGCCGTCTTCGTCGAGCCCGGACGCATCGAACTCGTCGACAAGCCGATCCCCGACGTCGGCCCCAACGACGCGCTGGTGCGCATCACCACCACCACGATCTGCGGCACCGACGTGCACATCCTCAAGGGCGAGTACCCGGTGGCCCGGGGCCTGACCGTGGGCCACGAGCCCGTGGGCGTGATCGAGAAGCTGGGCAGCGCGGTCCAGGGCTACACCGAGGGCCAGCGCGTGATCGCCGGCGCCATCTGCCCCAACTTCAACAGCTATGCGGCACAGGACGGCGCGCCGAGCCAGGACGGCAGCTACCTGGTGGCCAGCGGCCGTTGCGGCTGCCACGGCTACAAGGCCACCGCGGGCTGGCGCTTCGGCAACCTCATCGACGGCACGCAGGCCGAGTACGTGCTGGTGCCCGATGCGGAGGGCAACCTGGCGCCGATCCCCGACGGGCTGACCGACGAGCAGGTGCTGATGTGCCCCGACATCATGTCCACCGGCTTCAAGGGGGCCGAGAACGCGAACATCCGCATCGGCGACACCGTGGTCGTGTTCGCGCAGGGCCCGATCGGTCTGTGCGCCACCGCCGGCGCGCGGCTGCTGGGCGCCACCACGATCATCGGCGTCGACGGCAACGACCACCGGCTCGAGATCGCGAAGAAGCTGGGCGCCGACGTCACGCTGAACTTCAACCGCTGCGACGTGGTGGCCGAGGTGCTGAAGCTGACCGGCGGCCGCGGCGCCGACTCGGCGATCGAGGCGCTGGGCCTGCAGAGCACGTTCGAGAACGCGCTGCGCGTGATCAAGCCCGGCGGCACGCTGTCGAGCCTGGGCGTGTATTCAGGCGACCTGAAGATCCCGCTCGACGCCTTCGCGGCCGGCCTGGGTGACCACCGCATCGTCACGGCGCTGTGCCCCGGCGGCAAGGAGCGCATGCGCCGGCTGATGAACGTGCTGGCCGCCAACCGGCTGGACCTGGGCGTGCTGGTGACGCACCCGTTCAAGCTCGACGACATCGTCGCCGCGTACGACCTGTTCGCGAACCAGCGCGACGGCGTGCTGAAGGTGGCGATCAAGCCGTGACCGGCTGCGGCCAAGCCGGGCCCCGCACGGCGACGCCACTTCGAGGTTCAAGCGAACGGAGGACATGCATGGCCGAACTGCAACCCTCATTCGACGCAGCGAAGTACAAGAACGCGCAGCGGGAGCAATGGAACAAGGACGGCGCAGCGTGGCGACGCTGGAATCCGGTTCTGGATCGCTGGTACGGCGAAGCCACCCGCCAGATGCTCGACCTGGCCCGGATCCGGCCCGGCCAGCGCATCCTGGATGTGGCCGCCGGCGCAGGCGAGCCGGCGGTCAGTGCCGCCGAACGCGTCGGCCCGAGCGGTCACGTGCTGGCGACCGACATCTCGGAAAGCATCGTCGAGCTGGCGCGCCAGGTCGCCCGTGAGCGCGGGCTCGAGCAGGTCGAGACGCGCGCCATGGACGGCGAGCAGCTCGATCTCCCCGATGCGTCCTTCGATGCGGTGCTGTGCCGGCTGGGCCTGATGTACATGCCGCAACCGGTGACGGCGCTAAGCGAGTGGCGTCGTGTCCTGCGAGCGGGCGGCCGGGTCGCCGTCGCCGTCTTCTCCACGCCCGAGCGAAACAGCTGGGGGGCCATACCGGCTTCCATCATCCGCCGGTGCGCGCAACTTCCGCCTCCCGTTCCGGGGCAACCGGGGCCGTTCAGCCTGGGCGCTCCGGGCGTGCTCGAAGGCCTCTTCCGCCAGGCCGGATTTGCCGACGCCGAGATTCGCGCCGTGCCGGTGCCCCACAGGGCGACCAGTGCTGCCGAGTACGTGCGGGTCGCTCGGGAAGCCTTCGGCGGATTCAACGCCATGATGGCGCACCTGCCCGCCGAAGAGCGCGAGTCGGTCTGGAACGAAGTGGAGGGCTCGATGCGCAGCTTCGAATCGCCGGGCGGGTTCGAAGTGCCGGGCGAGTGCCTGGTCGCTGCGGCCACGAAGTGATCGTGCGCAGCGTGCCGACAGCGACGTGGCGGCAGTCGGCCGGACTGCCGCCACGGCGGGGTCGGTGCTGATCAGGCGGCCATCGCCTGTTCTTTCGCCGGGTCGTCGCGCACCACGACGGTGTCCTCGATCGGAACGATCTCGTCGGCGCTCATGCCCGCCCGGCGGGCATGCTCGCGGATGGCCGCTTCGTCCGTGCCCTGGTAGATGCAGACGGTGCCCAGGCCGCCATCGTCCTCGCGGACCACGTAGGAACGAATCCAGCGAACCCGGTCGGGCATCTCCTCGTTGCCGACCCGGGCGGACACCCCGGCCGTGACGCTGAGCTCGTTCGCGTCCTTCCAGTTGCTCTTGCGACGGATGTAGAAAGTTTGCATGATCAGACTCCTGTAGACAGTGAAGTGAGTGGATCGGCACCCTCGGTGCCTCGTGTCTTGCCGCCGAAGCATGCTTCAGCGAGTCGACGCCTCGAGATTGCGTGAAGCGCCCGTCGAAGTCCTTTCCGCGCGCTGATCAGTTTCTTATCATTTCCGACACTGCTCCTCCCCCCAGGGTGGCCCCCAAACCCGATGCCATCCGACGTCCACTGCTTCGCAGGCTTCGAACTGAACCCGAGCCGGCGCGCCTACGCCGATGCGCGATGGCACGACGCGATGAATGGCTTCGCCCGGGCGGACGCTCTCCGTCCACTGGATGCCGATGCGCTGGAGCGCTGGAGCACCGCTGCGCAATGTGCGGGCGACCTGGCATCCGCTGCCGGTCCTCTGGAGCGGGCCGCGCTGGTCTATTCCAGTCGCGGTGAACGCGAAGCCGCCGCCCGGGTACTGATCGGCCTCGCACGCATCCAGATCGAATCGCTGGAGTTGGCCGTCGCGCAAGGTTGCCTGCGCCGCGCAGAGCGCCTGCTCAGCGGCCTGCCGAAGGGTGAGCAGCACGGCAACCTCGCCTGGATGACGGCGCGTTACCACCTCAACAAGGGCGAATTCTCCAAAGGCATTCAACTCGCGCAGGAAGCGCGCGACATCGGCCGCGCGTTGAGCAATGCGGACATCGAATCGATGGGCGTCCTGATCCATGGCGTTGGCCTGCAGGCGAGCGGTGACACCGAAGCGGGCCTGGCGTTGCAGGTTGCGGCGAAGAAGCCATCCGTGGTCTCGAACGCGCCGCCACGATGAGCACCTGGGTCGCCGGAGAACGCAAGGCCCGCTACCTGGCCCACGCGGCGCAGATTGCTGCCATGCTGGGACAGCGCGAGAAGGCTCGGGCGCTGCTGCAGGATCTCGACACGGAATCCCGAGTGCCGGAATCGGGAGTGACGGCCGGGCAGGTTCTGCAGGCGCGCGCGGAACTGAACTGGCTGGAGCGCAAGACGGAAGAAGCGCAACGCCAGATGCATGGTGCGCGGGCGGTGCTGCAGCAGCAGGGTGCCGTGATCGAGGCCGCGCGGATTCGCCTGCGCCTGGCCGAGCTTCTCGCACGGCAAGCAGACCACGGCGCCGCTCGCATGGAACTGAGCGCGGCCGAAAACGTGTTCCAGGCGGCCGGTGCCACGGGATTTCTCGACCGATGCCTTGCCCTGCGGGATATCCTGGAGACCTGACCAGGGAATCTCGAACGCCAGGCCGCACGGGAGGCACACCCGCCATGGCTGAAGCCGCACTGAGCACGAGCCAGATCGTCGTCCAGGTCTGCCTGTTCGTCGTCGCCGCCATCGCCCTGTTCGGCGGGGCGCTCCAGCTGGTGCTCGGCCAGCCCGACACGTCCCCGAGCCTGCCGGGGTCTGGCTTGCCTACCTGATTCCCGAGCTCGTGCTTCCCGTCGTCATCGCGGTAGCGCAATACGCTTCCGCCTAGGCTGGCCAGACTGAAGGAGGGACCGGACCATGGTGGACGTGATTCGCCAAGTCACTACCGAGGTTCTGCAGGCCTTCGCCGATGCGTGGAATCGCCACGACATCGACGCCCTGATGTCGTTCATGACCGAGGACTGTGTCTTCGAGGCCTCGGCGGGCCCCGAGGTCTGCGGCACCCGGTATGCAGGTCGCGAGGCCGTACGAGCCGGTTTCGAGGACGTCTGGGCGACCTTCCCCGATGCCCACTGGGGTGGCGCCCGGCATTTCGTGACGGGTGACCGCGGCGTATCGGAGTGGACGTTCACCGGCACGCGCGCCGACGGCACTCGCGTCGAAGTGCACGGTTGTGATCTGTTCACGTTTCGGGACGGGAAGATCGCCCTGAAGAACTCCTATCGCAAGAACCGTCCGCCCTTGGGCACGCCGAAGGGCTGACTCCCGCGGAGGTGATCGGCGTGGCGTCCGACTCGTCTTCGCGACCCTTCTCGCACTGCCTGGAAGAGCCGACGGCATCGAACCCGCCCCACTGCGGGTGCTGGTCACGCGCCGAGGAACTGAGCAAAATGCGCCGAATCGGGACCCGTGCCGCGCCGACGGGTTCGGATCCATTCGATGGCGAGCCCGGAACCGTGTCGCCTCGGACCTCCGGGGGTGAATCGCTGCAAAGGGGCAGAAGATGAGCGCGAAGCGGTGGCTGGCGTCCGGTCTTGCTGCGCTGATGTCCGCCGGCTGTGCCCCGGCGTTGAAGGACCTGAAGCCCGGCCTGACTTCGACGGACTCCGGAAGCATCTGGTTTGCCAGCGCAGGAAGTCTGGCGCGAACTACCGACGGTTCACGCCTCGCGCCCGGGGATCCAGAAGTCATTTCCGGCGAGTTGCGGTTCCCCCCCGGTGCGGGACCATTTCCGGCGGTCGTCCTTGCGCATGGATGTGGCGGAATTGGAAACGCCGAATCCGGATGGGCGCCTATCCTCCGGGAGTGGGGCTACGCCACCCTTGTGCTCGACAGCTTTCGAGCGCGCGGCTTGACCGAGGTCTGCAGGAACCCGCGCGCCCTGACCGCGACGCAGCGAATTCCGGACGCGTATGGCGCGCTGCGCATCCTTGCGACGCATCCGCGAATCGACGCGCGACGAGTTGCCCTGATGGGTTTTTCCCACGGCGGCATCCTCGCGCTCGAGGCCTCCACGCTATGGGCCAAGGAGACCTACGCGCCCGCCGGTCAGCCAGGCTTCCGCGCCTTCTTTTCGTTCTATCCTTACTGCAACACCGAGTATCCGGAGCGACAGCGCATCTCCGCGCCGCTGCGCATACACATGGGCGAGCTCGATGACTGGCTTCCCGTCGGACCGTGTGTTCGACTGGTCGACAGGCTGAGGGCCTCTGGCCAAGACGCGAGCATCACCGTATACCCGGGGGCTCATCACAGCTTCGACAACGTCGGCCGGAGCGTCGTCTACCTCGCGGACGTGGTCAACGCGTCCGGGTGCTCGATCCGGATGGCGAGCCTCCTCGGCCCATTTCCAGGTCCAGGCGAAACCGCGTCCTGCCTTCGCAGGGGGGCGACGATCGGCTGGAATCCGGACGCGACAAGGCAGGCGCGGCTGAACATGCAAGCGCAACTGGCTGAGCTATTGAAGTAGTGGCAGGATGAGCCATCGAGGCCATTGAGCCGACGTCAGGTACACCTTCCACTGCGACGACCACGGCGGCCAACCGATGAGCGAAGAACTCGAAACGGACTATCTGGTGGTCGGCGCCGGCGCCGCGGCGATGGCATTCACCGACGCGCTGCTCGACCATTCCGACGCGACGGTCACCATCGTCGATCGCCGCCACGCGCCCGGCGGGCACTGGATCGACGCCTATCCCTACGTCCGCCTGCATCAGCCTTCCGCGTTCTACGGGGTCAGCTCGGTGCCGCTCGGGCAGGACGCCATCGACGTGGCGGGGACGAATGCCGGCTACTACGAGCTCGCCGGCCCGGACGAGATCCGGGCCTACTTCGCGCACGTGATGGATCGCCGCTTCCTGCCCAGCGGCCGCGTTCGGTATTTCCCTTCGAGCGAGTACCTGGGTGAAGGCCGCTTCGTGTCCCGGCTCACGCAGCAGTCGCGGACAGCGCGCGTGCGGCGCAGGATCGTCGACACCACGTATCTCGAAGGCAGCGTTCCCGCGACCAGTCCGCCTCCGTTCGAGATGGCCGAAGGTGTTCGCTGCGTCCCCGCGGGCGAGATCGCGCGCATCGAGGAGAGTGCCGAGCGCTTCGTGATCATCGGCGCCGGCAAGACGGCACTCGACGCCTGCGTGTGGCTGCTGGAGCAGGGCGTCCCGGCGTCGGCGATCCGCTGGATCAAGCCGCGCGAGTCCTGGTGGCTGAACCGCCGGTTCCACCAGCCGCACACGCTGCTCCCGGACTTCTATCGCGGCATGGCGATCCAGCTCGAGGCGATGGCGCAGGCGACCTCGATCGACGATCTCTTCGCGCACCTCGAAGCCGAGGGGTTCTTCCTTCGGGTCGATCCGGGCGTCGCGCCGACCATGCTGCACGGCGCGGTGATCAGCGAGGCCGAGTTGGCGCTTCTGCGCCGGATCGAGGACGTCGTCCGCCTGGGGCACGTGCGCAGGATCGAGCGCGACCAGATCGTCCTGGACTCAGGCCGTGTGCCGACGCGCGAGGCGACGGTGCACGTCCACTGCGCGTCCAGGGGGCTGGCGCGGCCGCCACTGCGCCCGATCTTCGAGCCCGGACGCGTGACGGTCCAGCCGTTCATGTGGGGTTTCGCGTGCTACCAGTTCGCGATGCTGGGCGTGGTCGAGGCCACCGTGGAGAGCGACGAGGAGAAGAACCGCCTCTGTGCGCCGATCACCTATTGGGACGTGAACGCGGACTACCTGTCGGCATTTCTCGCGACGCTCGCGAACGAACGGGCCCGGGCGGCCTATCCGGCGCTCGCGAACTGGGCGAAGGACACGCGGCTCAATCCGCTCGGCGGAATCGGGCTGCATCGCGATGCTCCGGGCGTCGTCGAAGCACGCGAGCGCATCAAGCGCTTCGCGGCCGCCGCGGTGGGCAATCTGCCGAAGCTCCTCGGCGTCAGGCGCCCGTAGCCGCACAGGAGCCGGACCAGCACCTCCGGGAGGTCGTCTGGAATCGCATCGGCAACCGGAAGCACGCTAAAGCAGGGATAACGCAGGGGCGGCTGACGCCTCGCTCGAGGGCCACGACGCATGGATCCGGATGTCATCATCAGGGACGAGGTCGACGCCGATGCAGGCGCGATAAGCGAAGTGACCGCTGCTGCGTTCATGACGCTGGAGATCAGCAGCCACACGGAGCAGTTCATCATCGAGACGCTGCGCAGCGCCGGGGCGCTCACCCTGTCGCTCGTGGCCGAACTGAATGGCGCGGTGACGGGCCACGTCGCGTTCTCTCCCGTGACCCTCTCGGACGGCACGCCCGGCTGGTATGGCCTCGGTCCGGTTTCGGTATTGCCGGCGTATCAGCGCCAGGGCGTCGGAGCCCGCCTGATTCGGGAAGGGCTCGCGCGGCTGAAGGCCATGAACGCCCGAGGATGCTGTCTGGTGGGGCACCCGGGCTACTACGGGAAATTCGGGTTCCGCAACCCTTCCGGACTGCGCGTCGAAGGCGTACCGCCGGAGGCCTTCTTCGCGCTGTCTTTCGATGGGCACTATCCCCAGGGCACCGTCGAGTTCCACGCAGGATTCAGGGCGGATGGCAAGAATTCGAGCCGCAGACAAGCCGATCGGGGACGGCCTGCAGCGGTCGTAGCCACCGAAGTCGCTCCCAGAACCCGGCCATCGCTTTACCCGGAGCCATTTGCTTCCCGGGTGTCGGGCAGGGAGAAGCGACCACTCGGAGATGTGTTCGGGCTTCAAGGCGGGTGAAGGCGGGGGCCACCAACTCGTGAACCGCAGCAACGAGGTCGTCGTCTACCTCGAGGTCGGTGACCGTACTGCCGGTGACAGCGTCCACTACCCGGATGACGATCTCGAGGCATACCTCGAAGGCGGGGCCTGGCGCTTCCGGCACAAGAACGGCGAGCCGTACTGATTCATCCTGCAGACCGGCGACGTGTTCCATGCTGCGGCAGTGACCCGCCGCGAAAAGGCATTCCGTTGCGCAGGGAATGGCAACCGACCCGATAATGTCGATCCCGCGAGGCTGTCCTCCGAGACCCGCTCATGTCCCTTCAGCTCTGGCTCGCATTCGTGGCCGCCTCGGCGGTGCTTCTCGTCATCCCCGGCCCCACGATCCTCACGGTCATCAGCTATTCGGTCGCTCACGGCCGCAAGGCCAAGGTGCCGCTGGTCGCAGCGGTCGCGCTGGGCGACAGCACGGCTCTCGTCCTTTCGCTGCTCGGCCTCGGCAGCCTGCTGGCCACATCGGCGTTCTGGTTCACGGTCGTCAAGTGGGTCGGCGGCACGTACCTCCTTTACCTCGGTTTCAAGTTGCTGCGCGCCGGAGTCGTCGACGCGGGGCCTTCCGCTGTCGCGGTGCCCGACTCGCCCGCCCGGCTGTTCCTCAACACGTACGCCGTGACTGCTCTGAACCCGAAGGGCATCGTCTTCTTCATCGCCTTCCTGCCGCAGTTCCTCGCGCCGGGCGCCCCCGTCGCTCCGCAGCTCTGGTTGCTGGCGATCACGTTCGTCGTCCTGGCCACGCTGAACGCGACGCTGTATGCCGTGTTCGCCGGCGCCGCTCGGCGCATGCTCGAATCGCGTCGCGCGCAGCGCGGCTTCAATCTCGTCGGCGGCTCGCTGCTGGGCGGTGCCGGCCTGTGGGCGCTCGTGGCCCGTCGGATGGCCTGAGGCGCGCCTGACATGGCGACCGAGTCGAGGCACCGCGACGCAATCGCGCGGCCGGAAGCGGAATCGACGCTCGCCGTCGACGACGGCATCGCCACCGTGGTGCTCGGCCGCCCCGGGCGCGGCAATGCGCTGTCGGCCGGGTTCGTCGAGGCCGTGCTCGAAGCGGTCGAACGGGCGTGCGCCGACGCCTCCGTGCACACGCTCGCGCTGCGCGCGCAGGGGCGCCATTTCTGCACCGGCTTCGACCTGTCGGATCTGGAGGCGCAGACCGACGCGACGCTGCTGCATCGCTTCGTGCGCATCGAGACGCTGCTCGATGCGCTGTGGCGCGCGCCGCTGCGCACGGTTGCGATCGCACAGGGGCGCGTGATGGGGGCAGGCGCCGACCTCTTCGCCGCCTGCGATCGCCGGCTGCTGGCACCGGGCGCCAGCCTGCGCTTTCCCGGCGCGGGCTTCGGCATCGTTCTGGGCAGTCGCAGGCTGGCGACGCGCGTGGGCTCGGCGACCGCACTGCAGTGGGTGTCCGAGGCGACGACGATCGACGCCCGAACGGCGCTCGCCGCGGGGCTCGCCACCGCCGTGCTCGAGCGCGATCCGCCGCAGGACGAGGCCACGGCTGCGGCCGAGGCAGCGGCCGCGCTGGCCGCGCTGCCGACGCCCGCGGTCGATCACGACACCTTCGCTGCTCTGCGTGCCGCCACCGGCGACGCCGGTACCAATTCCGAGCTCGCCGCGCTGGTGCGCTCGGCCGCGCGACCCGGCCTGCGCGAGCGCCTGGTCGCGTACCGCGACCGGCAGCTCGCGGCGCGGCCCCGCTGATCACCGAGGAGATTCGCGATGTTCCCGACCACTGTCGCCGGCAGCCTGCCCAAACCGGGCTGGCTGGCCGAAACCACCAGGCTCTGGCCCGCGTGGAGGCAGCAGGGCGACGCGCTCGCCGAAGCCAAGCGCGACGCCACCGTGCTCTGGCTCAAGGAGCAGGAGCAGGCCGGCGTCGACATCGTCACCGACGGCGAGCAGAGCCGACAGCATTTCGTACACGGCTTCCTCGAGGCAGTCGAAGGCATCGACTTCGAGCACAAGGTGAAGATGGGGATCCGCAACGATCGCTACGAGGCGATGGTGCCGCAGGTCACTGGCCCGCTGCGGCTGAAGGGTCGGGTGCACGCGAGCGAAGCGCGGATCGCGCGAGCCTATACAACGAGGAAGCTCAAGTTCACGCTGCCGGGCCCGATGACGATCGTTGACACGGTCGCCGACGCGCACTACGGCAGTCGCGCGAAGCTGGCGATGGCGTTCGCCGAGTTGCTGAACCAGGAGGCGCGCGCGCTGCAGGACGACGGCGTCGACGTGATCCAGTTCGACGAGCCCGCGTTCAACGTCTTCATGGACGACGTGAAGGAATGGGGCATCGATGCGCTGCACCGCGCGATCGAAGGATTGTCGTGCACGACGGCCGTGCACATCTGCTACGGCTACGGCATCCAGGCGAACATCGACTGGAAGGCCTCGCTCGGCAGCGAGTGGCGCCAGTACGAGGAGATCTTCCCCGCGCTCGCCGCGAGTCGCATCGACCAGGTCTCGATCGAATGCGTCCATTCGCAGGTGCCCGACCGGCTGATGGGCCTGCTCGAAGGCAAGGACGTGCTGGTGGGCGTGATCGACGTGGCGACCGACGCGGTCGAGCCGCCGGAGCAGGTGGCCGACACGATCGGGCGCGCGCTGCGCTACGTGCCGGTGAACCGTCTCTATCCGTGCACCAACTGCGGGATGGCGCCGATGCGGCGCGACGTGGCGCTGGCGAAGCTGCGGGCGCTCGCAGCGGGCGCCGCGCTCGCGCGCGAGCGACACGCCCGTTAGTGCGCCGGGCGCCGGCTCAGCGCAGCCCCGGGTCGGACTCCGCCGCCAGGCGGAGGCGCGCGGCGATCATCGCGACGCCGACCGACGGCACGGCGAGCAACGCGAACAGGGCCGATCCGGTCGGCAGGAAGCCGCGGCCGAACGCGGCGATCGCATGCATCGCCGCCTGCGCGAGGATCACCGCGAGCCCCCAGCGCCAGGCCCGCTCGGGATACAGGTAGCCCAGGAAGCCGGCGGTCGCGACCGACAGCGGATAGGCGAGTACCCAGTAGAAGCCCGAAGACCAGGCTTCGCGGCCGCTGCCGACGGCGCCGGCAAGCAACCAGAGCAGCGCGCCGGCGCCGATCGCAGGCGTGTACGGCGACCGGCCGCAGAGCGTGTCGCGGACGGCGAGCCAGGCTGCCTTGAATGCTGCGCCCGACTTCGATTTCAGGGCGGTCATCCGGTTCGTCTTCATCTCGGCGCCCCAGGCAGTTTTGCTGCCGTCCTTATCCCTTGCGCGATCGTGCCCCGGGGTGCGGGCCGCGACGAACGGTGGCTGACGGCATCCGGGCGGCGCCTCGGCGCGCCCGGGGTGCTCAGCGCGAACACCCCCGGTTCGAGGTCCAGTGCGCTGCTGGTTTCGGTGACCTGCTGCGACCAGCGGCTTGCCGCCGTTGAGGGAGTCCCTTGCTTCGCTTTCGGCGCCATCGCGTGCGCCCTGCGGATCTCCTCGCGGCCGGCAGCCGTCGGCTCAGGCCGCGGCGCGCTGGCGGGTGACTGCGAGCGCCGGCGGCTGTGCGAGCGTCTGGTAGACGACGCAATAACGCTCGGTCAGCCGCATCAGTGTGGCGATCTCCTCGTCCGATGCGTCGGTGTCGAGCGCGACCTGGAGTCGGATCGCCCGGAAGCCGACCGGCACCTCCTTCGACAGCCCCAGCGTGCCGCGGAAGTCGAGGTCGCCTTCCGCGGAGAGCGTCGCGTCGCGCAATTCGATGCCCAGCGCAGTGGCCACCGCGTTCAGCGTGACGCCGGCACAGGCGACCAGCGCTTCGAGCAGCATGTCGCCGGAGCACGCGGCCAGCCCGCTTCCGCCGGTGGCCGGATGAAGGCCCGCCACGACCAGCCCCTTGCCGGTCTCGACCTTGCAGCTGACGCCTTCGCCGATGCGGCCCTGCGCCCGGAGCGTGACCAGCGCGGCATCCGGCGATTCGCGATAACGCTCCTTCAGCGGAGCCTGGAGGGACCGCAGGTCTTGTGCGTTCACGATGGTGTCTCCTCAGCCTCGAAGCGGCAACGCCACTCCGATCGCCACGAACAGGCCGCCGCAGGCGTGGTTGAAGCGCCGGCCGACGCGGCGAAGCCAGGGGCTGATGCGGTGCGCCATGCTCGCGATGAGCGTCTCGGTCACGATCTCGGTCGCGGCGAAGGTTCCGGCCATCACGAGGAACTGGACGAACAGGCTGCGCGCCGGATCGATGAACTGCGGCAGGAACGCAGCGAAGAACAGGATTCCCTTCGGGTTGGTCACGGCCGAGAGCAGCCCCTGTCGGAACAGCGACCAGCGCGCGCGCGGCGCCGCCGGCCCGTGCGTTTCGATGCCGATCGGCGGCGATCGCCAGACCTGGATGCCGAGCCATGCGAGGTAGGCCCCGCCCACCCACTTCATGACCGTCAGCCAGCCGAGCGAGGCCTTCAGCAGCGCACCGATCCCGAACATCGACAGGGCGATCACCGCGACGAAACCCAGGGCGCCGCCGGAGATGGTGTACATCGTCCTGCGCCGCCCGTGCAGCGCGCCGTGCGTCAACGCCAGCAGGCCGTTGGGGCCGGGCGACAGCGACAGCCCGATCGCCGCGAGCAGGTAGAGCATCCAGAGGTTGAAGTCCATGGAGTGCAATGCTGGCTGCCGCGATCCGGTCGGTCAAGTGCGGGGCGATCGGGCCCCCGGGTATCATGCTGGCAACCCGCCGACCCGCAGCCTCGACCCCACCGTGACGATGCAAGACCGACCGGACGCCGCCGACCCGCTGCGCGAGCTCGCGCTGGCGCTGCGCCGCTTCGCCGACGAACGCGATTGGGACCAGTTTCACGCGCCGAAGAACCTGGCGATGGCGCTGTCGGTCGAAGCGGCCGAGCTGCTCGAGCACTTCCAGTGGCTGGGCGAGGACGAATCGCGCAGGCTGCCGCCCGAGACGCTCGCGAAAGTCGGCGAGGAGATGGCCGACGTGTTGCTCTACCTGGTGCGGCTGGCCGACAAGCTCGACGTCGACCTGGTGCAGGCTGCGAAGCGCAAGATGCAGCTCAACGCGCAGAAGTATCCGGTCGAGCGCGCGCGCGGCACGAGCCGCAAGTACACCGAAATCTAGCCGCCTTCCGCGCGAAACAGCGCATTGAGCTCGCCGTGCGGAGCGGCGCCGGCGAAACCGTCGAAGCGTCCCTGCTCGACGATCGTCCGTGCCGCGTTCATCATGCCCGCCCACGCGGCGCGGGCCAGCGCCCCGCCGACGCTCACGCGCCGCACCCCGAGCCCGGCGATGTCGCGCATCGTGAGTTCGCTCGCCGTGCCGACCAGCAGGTTGACCGGCTTCGGTGCGACCGCGGCGACCACGGCGGCGATCTGCTCGCGGGTGCGGATCCCCGGCGCGTAGAGGCAGTCGGCGCCGGCATTCGCGTAGGCCTTCAGGCGGGCGATCGTCTCGTCGAGATCCGGATGGCCGACGATGAAGCATTCCGCCCGCCCGACCAGCAGCACGTCGCCGCCGGCCCGGTCGATCGCGGAGCGCGCCGCGCGGATCCGGGCAACCGCATCGTCGAGCGCGCGCAGCGGCCGAGCCGCATCGCCGGTCGAGTCCTCGATCGACAGGCCCGCGACGCCGGTCTGCACCGCCAGCCGCACGCTTTCGGCGACGCCGGCCGCATCCGGTGCGAAGCCGCTCTCGAAGTCCGCGTTGATCGGCAGGTCGGTCGCGGCGACCAGCGTGGACAGGTGTTCGAGGACCTCGTCGCGCGACATCGATCCGTCCGCGCGCCCCTGGCTCCACGCGAAGCCGGAACTCGTGGTCGCGAGCGCGCTGAAGCCGAGCTCCTGCAGGTAGAGCGCGCTGCCGATGTCCCAGGGGTTCGGAATGACGAAGCAGCCGGACTCGTGCAGCTGCTGGAAGCTGCGTCGCTTGTCGGCGATGCCGGGGCGGATCTGGGCCATTCGGGGTGTCTCCTGTGCGCTGGGCGCCGGTGCGGCCCGGCCCCGCGCGACTGCGCTATGCGCGCTTCGACGGGAAGCGCGATTCCCTCGCGAGCGTACAGACCTGGATGCTGTACTCGGCGTAGAACGCCTCGCGGCCCCTCTTCTTCGCCGCGACGTGCTCGGCGTTCATCGACCAGTTGCGCTGCGCCTCTTCGGATTCGAACTCGACGATCGTCACGCGCTCGCCATCTTCGGCGACGAAGGTCTTGTGCGACAGGTAGCCCGGCATCGACTTCGCGAGCTCGGCCATCCTCGGGGCCAGTGCCATGTATTCATCGCGGGCCTCGGGATTGAGCCGCGAGCGAAAGACTGTGACGATCATCCAGACCTCCGGTTCACCGAATCATTCGCGGATCTCCGCCTCGACCAGTTTCGCGAGCAGCATCAGCGATTCCTGCCAGCCGAGGTAGCATGCCTCGACGGGGATGACCTCCGGGATGTCCTCCTGGAGCACGTTCAGCTCGGTTCCGCAGGAGACCGCCTGCAGCGTCACGGTCGTCGTCATCACGCCGGGCAGGTTCGGGTCGTCGAACCTGTCCGTGTATCGGATCCGCGCGTCCGGCACGAGCTCGAGGTACTCGCCGCCGAAGGCGTGATTTTGCCCCGTCGTGAAGTTGGTGAACGACATCCGGAACGTCCCGCCGACCCTGGCGTCGAGATGGTGGACGCTGCCGGTGAAGCCGTTCGGCGGCAGCCACTTGGCCATGGCGTCGGCGGCGAGAAAGGCCCGATAGACGCGCTCCGGGGGTGCCCGCAGGACGCGATGAAGGCGAACGGTGCCGGTGGCCATCTGCATGCCCTCCCTGGTCGTTGCGTGGTCCTCACGCCCGGGCGGTCCGGCGGTCGACCCACGCGAAGCCGACGAACAGCGCGAGCCACACGGCCGTGCGCAGGATCATCGCGCGAACGCTCTCGACGGCGACCGCGCCGCCGCTCGAATACAGCCACGCGATCGCGGCCAGCACGACGAGGTTGAGCACGAAGATCGCGAGCGCGGCGCGCTTGCCCCAGCCGAGGCTGCGCCACGCGACGATGCCTGCGGCGAGGTACGCGAACCCCATCGCGACGTTGTAGACGAGCAGCGGCTCGAACACGACGTATCCCGGGTCGGAGCCGGCCAGCACGCGCGTGCCTGCAACCAGCGTCGCCAGGCCGAAGAAGAGCGCAGCGAACACGAGGACGAGGCGGAGGATTCGCATCGATCGGGGCGCGGGCATCCCGGCAGCTTCGACCGCCCGAGGGGCCGAGTCAACCGAAACCCTCCCGGCGGCCGAGGCGTTCGCCGCGCTGCCCGGCGCAGTTCGCCGCACAATCCACGGCTCGGGAGAGCGGCCGCCCGCCGAAGCGCGGGTGGCCCTCGCGTCTAGGCTGCCGCCAGCGCCCGGTCCAGGTCCTCGATCAGGTCGTCGATGTGCTCGATGCCGATGGACAGCCGCAGCATTTCCTCGCTGACGCCCGCCTTCGCCAGTTCGTCCGGCGAAAGCTGCCGGTGCGTGGTCGAGGCCGGATGCGTGGCCAGCGACTTCGCATCGCCGATGTTCACCAGCCGCGTGAACAGCTGCAGCGCGTCGAGCACCCGCGCGCCGGCCTCGCGCCCGCCCTGCTTCAGGCCGAACGACAGGATGCCGGACGCTCGCCCGCTCATGTACTTCTTCACCAGCGCGTGATCGGGGTGCTCGGGCAGCCCGGCATACTGCACCCAACCCACCTTCGGATGCTTCTGCAGGTGCTTCGCGATCGCCAGCGTGTTCTCGCAGATCCGGTCCATGCGCAGCGGCAACGTCTCGATGCCCTGAAGGGTGAGGAACGCGTTGAACGGCGAGATCGCCGCGCCAGTGTTGCGCAGCGGGACGACGCGCGCGCGCCCGATGTACGCGGCCGGCCCCAGCGCTTCGGTGTAGACCACGCCGTGATAGCTGACGTCGGGCTCGTTCAGTCGCTTGAAGCGTGCCTTGTGCTCGGCCCACGGGAACTTGCCGCTGTCGACGAGCCGTGGCCGTTCAGGTACTTGGTGAGCGCGTGCACCACGATGTCGGCGCCGTGCTCGAACGGGCGGCACAGGTACGGGCTGGGCACGGTGTTGTCGACGACCAGCGGAATGCCGTGCGCGTGCGCGACCTGGGCCAGCGCGCCGATGTCGGCGACGTTGCCCAGCGGGTTGCCGATCGATTCGCAGAAGATCAGCTTGGTGCGCGCGTCGATCAGCGCGGCGAAGCTCTCGGGCTTGCGCGCATCGGCGAAGCGCGCCTCGATGCCCTGCTGCGGGAACGTGTGCGCGAACAGGTTGTAGGTGCCGCCGTACAGCTGGCTCGCCGAGACGATGTTGTCGCCGGCTTCCGTGATCGTCTGGATCGCGTAGGTGACCGCGGCCATGCCCGAGGCGAGGGCGAGGGCCCCGACGCCGCCTTCGAGCGCGGCGACGCGCTTCTCCAGCACGTCCTCGGTGGGGTTCATGATCCGCGTGTAGATGTTGCCCGGCACCTTCAGGTCGAACAGGTCGGCGCCGTGCTGGGCGCTGTCGAAGGCGTAGGCGACGGTCTGGTAGATCGGCACCGCCACCGCCTTCGTGGTCGGTTCGGGCGTGTAGCCGGCGTGGACGGCGAGGGTTTCGAGGCGCATCGGAGGCTTCCGGTCGGGGTGGATCAGCGACGTGCGGCCAGGCCGGACACGCGTCGCGCGAACCGCGCATTCTGACACCGGCACGCGCGTGCCGGGCGGTACATGCGCGCGGCGCATGTGCTCATGCGGCGACTGCCGTGCCTGCGCCGGCTCCTGCGCCCGCGTCGGTGCGATGCGCTTACCAGGTGCCGCCGGTCGCCTTGATCAGCGCCACCGTCGCGGTCAGGCGGCGGCCGCGCAGGTCGAGCACTGCGCGCTCGGTCTGCAGCGCGGCCGCTTGCGCGACGATCACGTTCAGGTAGGAGACGGTGCCCGCCTTGTACTGCAGCGTCACGATCTCGAGCGCGGTGCGCGCGGCGGCCAGCGCCTCGCGCTGCACGCGTTCCTGGTCGGCCAGCACCGACAGCGCGACCAGGTTGTCCTCGACCTCGCCGAATGCGCCGAGCACCGCCCGCCGGTAGGCGGCGACGGTCGCGTCGTAGGCGGCCTCGGCCTGCGCGCTGGCCGCCGCGCGCGCGCCGCCGTCGAACAGCGTCGCGGCGAGCGACGGGCCCAGCGACCAGAAGCGGTTCGGCAGCGACAGCAGCTCGCCCAGGCGGTTCGAGCGGAAGCCGCCGTCGGCCGACAGCCTGAGCGACGGGAAGTACGCGGCGCGCGCCACGCCGATCTGCGCATTGGCCGCGGCGACCCGGCGTTCGGCCGCGGCCACGTCGGGGCGCCGCTCGAGCAGCTGCGAGGGCAGGCTGGCCGGCACCGGCGGTACCTCGGCAGGAAGCGGCATCTCGGCGAGCGCCAGCGCGGCCGGCGCGCGGCCGGTGAGCAGCGCGATCGCATGCTCGAGCTGGGCGCGCGCGATGCCGACCTCGAGCCGTTGCGCCTCCGCGCTCCTGAGCTGCAGCTCGGCCTGCGCCACGTCGGCGCGCGTGACCACGCCGGCGGCCAGCCGGTTGCGCGTAAGCTCGAGCGAGCGCCGGTACGACTCGACGGTTTCGCCGAGCAGATTGCGCTGCGCGTCGGCGATGTGCAGTTGAAGGTAGCTCTGCGCGAGCTGCGCCTGCAGCGACAGGCGCGCCGCGGCGAGGTCGGCCTCGCTCGCGCTCGCGGCGGCCTCGGCGGCCGAGACGCCGCTGCGTACCCGGCCCCAGAGGTCGAGCTCCCATCCGGCGGCGACGTCGAGGCTGAAGGCATCGAAGCTCGTGCCTGCCTGGTGGGTGCGGCTCGCGGCCGCGCCGCCCGAGACCGACGGATACAGGCTCGAGCGCGCGGCGTCGGTGGCGGCGCGCGCCTGGCGCAGCACGGCCTCGGCGCGGCGCAGGTCCTGGTTGCCGGCGTCCAGGTCGGCGACCAGCGCGTCGAGTTGCGCGTCGCCGAACACGGTCCACCAGGCGCCGCGCTGCAACTCGGAGGGGCGGGCCGCCTGCCAGCCTTCGGGGGGCTGCTCCTTGTAGGCGGCCGGCACCGCGACCTCGGGACGCACGTAGGCGGGCGGGTTCGCGCAGCCGGCGAGCAGCGCAAGCAGCAGCGGCACGCGCAGCAGGCGCATCGCGCCCGCGTGCGTGGTGCTTGCCGCAGCGGGCGCGCGCGCGGGCCCCGGCGCGTGGACGTGCCGACGCGCCGATCGGTTGGGGCGGGGAATCCGGTTCATGCGTTGTCCGGGGTCGGGGGTCGCATTGCGGCGTCGCGCGGCCCGCGCCGCAGGCGGCGCACGCGCGCGGCGAGCCGGTCGAGGTACAGGTAGACGACCGGCGTGGTGTACAGCGTGAGCAGCTGGCTCAGCGCCAGTCCGCCGACGATCGTGATGCCGAGCGGCTGGCGCAGCTCGGCGCCGTTGCCGGTGCCGATCGCGAGCGGCACCGCGCCCAGCATCGCCGCCGTCGTCGTCATCAGGATCGGGCGCACGCGCAGCCGGCAGGCGCGGTGGATCGCCTCGCGCGGCGCGAGGCCCAGTTCGCGCTCGGCGGCGATGGCGAAGTCGATCATGATGATCGCGTTCTTCTTCACGATGCCGATCAGCAGCAGCACGCCGATCATCGCGATGATGCTGAATTCGGTGCCGGTGGCCATCAGCGCGAGCAGCGCGCCGACGCCGGCCGAGGGCAGCGTCGACAGGATCGTGATCGGGTGCACCAGGCTCTCGTAGAGGATGCCGAGCACCAGGTAGACGGCGATCAGCGCGGCCAGGATCAGCAGCGGCTGGCTCTCGAGCGAGCGCTGGAACGCGCCGGCGGTGCCCTCGAAGCTGCCGTACAGGCTCGTGGGCACGCCCAGGCGCGCGACCGTCTCCTCGATCGCGGCGGTCGCCTCCGACAGCGACACGCCTTCGGGCAGGCTGAACGAGATCGTCGAGGCGGCGAACTGGCCCTGGTGACTCACGCCCAGTGGCGCAGGTGTCGTCGTCCAGCTGGCGAACTGCGACAGCGGCACCGCGACGCCCGCCGCATTGGGCACGCTGAAGCTGCGCAGGTCTTCGGGGCTGTCGCGGAACTCCGGGCCGACTTCGAGCACCACGTGGTACTGGTTCAGCGGCTGGTAGATCGTCGACACCTGCCGCTGTCCGTAGGCGTCGTTGAGCAGGCTGGTGACGAGCCGGGTCGGGATGCCGAGCCGCGCGGCCGCGTCGCGGTCGATCGTCAGCGACACCTGCCGGCCCTTGTCCTCCTGGTCGGTGTCGACGTCGGTGACCTGCGGCAGCCGGCTGAGCGCGTTGCGGATGCGCGGCTCCCAGGTGCGCAGCACCTCGAGTTCGTCGGTGAGCAGCGTGTACTGGAACTCCGAACTGCTCTGGCGCCCGCCGATGCGGATCTCGCGCACCGGCACCATGAAGACGCGTGCGCCCGGCACGCGCGACGTGGCGACCCGCAGCCGCGCGACCACCTGTTCGGCGCTCTCCTTGCGCTCGCCGAGCGGCGCGAGCGTGACGAAGCCCCAGCCGCTGTTCACGCGCGAGCCGCCGGTGAAGCCGGTGACGATCGTGACCGCGGGATCGGCGCGGACGATCTCGATGAAGTCGGCGAGCTTGCTCTGCATCGCCTGGAACGAGATGCCCTGGTCGCCGCGGATCGACATGAACAGGCGCCCGGTGTCCTGTGCCGGGAAGAAGCCCTTGGGCACGATGGTGTAGAGCCAGACGTTGAGCGCGATCGTCGCCGCGAGCAGCCCCAGCATCAGCCAGCCGTGGTCGAGCGCCCAGCCGACGCTGCGCGAATAGCCGTCGACGACACGCTCTAGCGCGCGGCGCCCGAAGCGGGCCAGTCGTCCTTCGGCGGCGATCGCGTCGTCGGTGCTCGCGTGGCCGGCGCTCGCGGTTTCGCCGGGTGCGCCGCCGCGCTGCCCGCCCCCGCGGACACCAGCAGCGAGATCAGGATCGCCACCGACAGCACGACCGCGAACTCGCGGAACAGCCGTCCGACCACGCCGCCCATCGCGAGGATCGGGATGAACACCGCGATCAGCGACAGGCTGATCGCGACCACCGTGAAACCCACTTCGCGCGCGCCGGCGATCGCCGCGGCCAGCGGCGCCTCGCCCGCCTCGCGGCGGCGCGCGATGTTCTCCAGCACCACGATCGCATCGTCGACCACGAAGCCGGTGGCGATGGTGAGCGCCATCAGCGACAGGTTGTCCAGGCTGTAGCCGGCGAGGTACATCACGCCGAAGGTGCCCACCAGCGAGGCCGGCACCGCCACGGCCGGCACCAGCGTGGCCGCCGCGTTGCGCAGGAACAGGAACACGACCATCACGACGAGCGCGACCGAGATCACCAGCGTGCGCTCGATCTCGCGCAGCGACGCGCGGATCGTCGGCGTGCGGTCGAGCACCACCTGCATGTCGATCGCCGCCGGCGCCAGCGCGCGCAGCCCCGGCATCAGCTCGTAGATGCGATCGACCGTCTCGATGATGTTCGCCCCCGGCTGCCGGTAGACCACCAGCAGCACCGAAGGCTTGCCGTTGGACGAGCCGGCGTTGCGCTCGTCCTCGACCGATTCGCGCACCTCGGCCACGTCGGACAGCCGCACCGCCGCGCCGTTGCGGTAACTCACCACCAGCGGCACGTAGTCGGCGACGTCGCGCGACTGGTCGTTGGCGCCCACCTGCCAGTGGCGCGCGTCGTCGGACACCGAGCCCTTGGGTCGGTTCGCGTTGGCGCCGGCGATCGCCAGCCGCACCTGCTCCAGGCCGATGCCGTAGCGATCGAGCTGCAGCGGGTTGACCTGCACGCGCACCGCCGGCAGCGAGCTGCCGCCGATCGTGACCTGGCCCACGCCGCGGACCTGCGAGAGTTTCTGCGCGAGCACCGTCGCCGCGACGTCGTACATCTGCCCGCGCGTCAACGACCCTGAGGTGAGCGCAATGATGAACACCGGCGTGTCGGCCGGGTTCACCTTGCGGTAGGTGGGGTTGCGCACCAGGCCGCTGGGCAGCGAGCTGCGCGCGGCGTTGATCGCCGCCTGCACGTCGTTGGCGGCGCTCTCGATCGAGCGGTCGAGGTCGAACTGCAGCACCACGCGCGTTTGCCCGAGCGAGCTGTTCGAGCTCATCTCGGTGACGCCGGCGATGCGCCCGAGCGCGCGTTCGAGCGGCGTGGCCACGGTGGCCGCCATGATCTCGGGACTCGCACCCGGCAGCGACGCCGACACCGAGATCGTCGGGTACTCGATCTGCGGCAGCGGTGCCACCGGCAGCAGCCGGAACGCGGCCAGCCCGGAGAGCACGATGCCCAGCGTGATCAGCGTGGTCGCCACCGGCCGCCGGATGAACACCTCGGAGAAGTTCATCGCGGCGCCCCCGCCGGCGGGTCCCCGCCGGCCCGCGCCTGCCGCTGCGCCAGGCGGTCGAAGGCCAGGTAGACGACCGGCGTGGTGAACAGCGTCAGCACCTGGCTCACCAGCAGGCCGCCCACCATCGTCAGGCCGAGCGGGTGGCGCAGCTCCGAGCCCACGCCGCTGCCCAGCATCAGCGGCAGCGCGCTCAGCAGTGCCGCCATGGTCGTCATCAGGATCGGCCTGAAGCGCAGCAGGCAGGCCTGGTAGATCGCCTCGCGCGGCGACTTGCCCTCGTTGCGCTCGGCGTCGAGCGCGAAGTCGATCATCATGATCGCGTTCTTCTTCACGATGCCGATCAGCAGCACGATGCCGATCACCGCGACGATGCCCAGGTCGCTGCCGGCCAGCATCAGCGCGAGCAGCGCCCCGACGCCGGCCGAGGGCAGCGTCGACAGGATCGTGACCGGATGGATGTAGCTCTCGTAGAGCACGCCGAGCACGATGTACATCGTGACCAGCGCGGCGAGGATCAGCCACAGCGTGCTGTCGAGCGAGGCCTGGAACGCCAGTGCGGCGCCCTGGAAGCGCGTCTGGATGCTCGCGGGCAGGCCGAGCTCGCGCTCGGCCGCGTGGATCGCGTCGACCGCCTCGCCGAGCGACGCGCCCGGCGCGAGGTTGAACGAGATCGTCGCGGCGGGGAACTGGCCGAGGTGGTTGGTCACCAGCGCCGTCGGCCGCTCGACGACGTGCGCGATGCTCGACAGCGGCACCAGCTGGCCGGCGCTGCCGCTCACGTGGATCGCCTCGAGCGCGCTCGGGCTCGCCTGGAATTGCGGCGCCACTTCGAGCACCACGCGGTACTGGTTCGCCTGCGTGAAGATCGTCGACACCTGCCGCTGGCCGAAGGCGCTGTACAGCGCGTTGTCGATCGCGTTCATCGACAGTCCGAGCCGGCCGGCGGCGTCGCGGTCGATCTCCAGGTACGCCTGCAGGCCGCGGTCCTGCAGGTCGCTGGCGACGTCGGCCAGTGCGGGAATCGCCCGCATCCGCTCGACCATCCGCGGCACCCACAGCGCCAGCCGTTCGGGGTCGGCGTCCTCCAGGCTGAACTGGTACTGCGTTCGGCTGACGCGGTCTTCGACCGTGAGGTCCTGCACCGGCTGCATGTACAGCGTGACGCCGGGCAGCTGCGCGAGCCGCGGCTGCAGCCGGCGGATCACGGCCGACGCATCGGTGTCGCGCTCGGCCAGCGGCTTCAGGTTCACCAGCAGGCGGCCGGTGTTCAGCGTCGGGTTCACGCCGTCGACGCCGATGAACGAGCTCAGGCTCTCGACCGCGGGGTCCTTCAGGATCTCGCGCGCCAGTGCCTGCTGGCGCTCGGCCATCGCGGCGAACGAGATCGACTGCCCGGCCTCGGAGATGCCCTGGATCACGCCGGTGTCCTGCACCGGAAAGAAGCCCTTGGGCACGAAGACGTACAGCCCGACGGTGAGCGCGAGCGTGAGTACCGCCACGACGAGCGTCGCCGGCTGGTGGTCGAGCACCTTGTTCAGCAGGCGCCCGTACACCGCGATCAGGCGCTCGAACGCCGCGCCGCTGGCGCGCTGCAGGCGCCCCTCGCGCTCCGGCGGCACGTGCCGCAGCAGCCGCGCGCACATCATCGGCGTGAGCGTGAGCGATACCACCGCCGAGATCAGGATCGCCACCGCCAGCGTGATCGCGAACTCGCGAAACAGCCGTCCGACCACGTCGGCCATGAACAGCAGCGGGATCAGCACCGCGATCAGCGACACGGTGAGCGAGATGATCGTGAAGCCGATCTGCTTCGAGCCCTTCAGCGCGGCCTCGAGCGGCGAGTCGCCCCGTTCGAGATAGCGCGCGATGTTCTCGATCATCACGATCGCGTCGTCGACGACGAAGCCGGTGGCGATGGTGAGCGCCATCAGCGTGAGGTTGTTCAGCGAGAAGCCCGCCAGCACCATCACTCCGAAGGTGCCCACCAGCGACAGCGGCACCGCGACGCTCGGAATCACCGTGGCCGACACGTTGCGCAGGAACAGGAAGATCACCATCACCACCAGCGCGACCGCCAGCACCAGCTCGCGCTGCACGTCGCGCACCGACGCGCGGATCGTCGTCGTGCGGTCGGTGAGCACCGTGACCTCCACCGCGCCCGGCAGCGACGCGCGCAGCGTGGGCAGCAGCGCCTTGACCCGGTCGACCACCTCGATCACGTTCGATCCGGGCTGGCGCTGGATGTTCAGCACGATCGCCGGCTCTTCGTTGGCCCAGGCGGCGAGCCGCTCGTTCTCGGCGCCCTCGGAGATCTCGGCGACGTCGGACAGTCGCAGCGGCGCGCCGTCGCGCCAGGCGACGATCAGGTCGCGATAGCCCGAGACCGCGCGGATCTGGTCGTTGGCGTCGATCGTGGCCGCGCGGCTCGGGCCGTCGAAGCTGCCCTTGGCCTGGTTCGCGTTGGCGTTGGTGATCGCGGTGCGCACGTCCTCGATGCCGAGCCCGGCCGAGGCCAGCGCCTTCGGGTCGACGCGCACGCGCATCGCCGGCCGCTGCCCGCCGGCGATCGAGACCAGTCCGACGCCGGGCAACTGCGAGATCTTCTGCGCCACGCGCGTCTCGACGAGGTCGCGAACCCGCGGCAGCGCAATGGTGCGCGAGGCCACGCCGATCGTGAGCACCGGCGCATCGGCCGGATTGACCTTGCTGTAGATCGGCGGCACCGGCAGGTCGTTGGGCAGCGTCGTGCCGGCCGCATTGATCGCCGCCTGCACCTGCTGCTCGGCCACGTCCAGCGGCAGCGTGAGCTCGAACTGCAGCGTGATCACCGAGGCGCCGCCCGAACTCGCCGACGACATCTGCTTCAGGCCCGGCATCTGGCCGAACTGGCGCTCGAGCGGCGCGGTGACCGACGAGGTCATCACGTCGGGGCTCGCGCCCGGATAAAGCGTGGTGACCTGGATCGTCGGGTAGTCGACCTCGGGGAGCGCCGACAGCGGCAGCAGCCGGTAGCCGAGCAGCCCGGCCAGCAGGATCGCCACCATCAGCAGCGAGGTCGCCACCGGCCGCAGGATGAACAGGCGCGACGGGTTCATCGGGCGCGTGCTCCGCGCGCTGTGTTCGGGCTCACGCTCGGAGGACCGCAGGGTGGAGGGCTGCCTAGCGCTGGCGCGACTGCGGGCGCCGGCGCTGCGCGCCCGGCTCCGACGCGGCGCGCTCGGCTTCGACCTTGTCGATCGCGTCGACCCGCGCGCCGTCGCGCAGGTTGTCGACGCCGTCGATCACCACCCGGTCGCCGGCTTCGAGGCCGCGCCTGACCACGGTGCGCTCGCCGTCGACCGGCCCGGTCTCGATCCGGCGCAGCGTCGCGGTGCCGCCGGGCTGCGCCAGGTAGACGTAGGTGCCCGGCGCGCCGCGCTGGATCGCGGCATTGGGCACCACGGTGGCGCCGGCGAGCACGTCGATTCTCAGCCGCGCGTTGACGAACTGGTTCGGGAACAGCACCCCGTCGGCATTGGCGAACTCGGCCTTCATCTTCAGCGTGCCGGTGGCCACGTCGATCTGGTTGTCGAGCGTGGTGAGGCGCCCGGTGGCCAGCACTTCGCGCTGGTCGCGGTCGAGCGCCTGCACCGTCATCGGCTTGCCCTCGCGGTAGCGCGCGAGCACCGGCGCGAGATCCTTCTCGGGCAGCGAGAAGGTGACGCCGATCGGCCGCACCTGCGTGATGGTGACCAGGCCGTTCGCGTCGCCCGCGCGCACCAGGTTGCCCGGATCGACCAGGCGCAGGCCGAGCCGGCCGGAGAGCGGTGCCGTGATCCGTGCGTAGACCAGCTGCAGCCGCGCATTGTCGACCTGGCCCTGGTCGGACTTCACCGTGCCCTCGTACTGGCGAACCAGCGCCTGCTGCGTGTCGAGTTGTTGCGCGCTGGCGGCCTCCTGCGCCACCAGCGTGCGGTAGCGCTCGAGATCGAGCCGCGCGTTCTCCAGCAGCGCACGGTCGCGCGCCAGCTGTCCCTGCGCCTGCTCGAGCTGTACCTGGAAGGGCCTCGGGTCGATTTCGGCCAGCAGGTCGCCGGCCTTGACCATCTGCCCTTCGCGGAAGTTCACCCGCAGCAACTGGCCGTCGACGCGCGAGCGCACGGTGACCGTGTGCAGCGACGTGACCGTGCCCAGTGCGTTCAGCACGACCGGCACGTCGGCGCGGCCGACGGCAGCGACGGTGACCGGGATCGCGCGCTCGCCGCCCGCGGCGCCGCGCCCGCCGGCGCGGCCGGCACCCGGAGCGGCACCCGGAGCGGCACCCGGAGCGGCACCCGGGCCGGTCGCCGACGCGCTGCCGCTGGCTCCCGCGGCGGCCGCCCTCGGTGCCTGCGCGCCGGCCGGCTGCCCGTCGGCCTCGGCCGCCCGCCGCTTGGCAAAGTCGAACGCCCAGTATCCGCCGCCCGCGGCCAGCGCGATCAGCACCAGCCAGAACCAGGGGCGCCGCAGCATGGGTCGTTTGGGGGCCGTGAGATTCTTGTGCTCGGCGTCGTCGGGCGATTCGTGCATGGCAGAATCAATGGTACCGGCTCGCACGGGAGATGACGATGAACCTTGCGCATTGGCTGGAGCGCAGTGCGGCGGTCTTCGGCGAGCGGCCCGCGATCGCGCGCGGTCGCACCGCCGTCTGCAGCTACCGCGAGTTCGCCGCGAGCGCCGCGCGCGCCGCCGCCTGGCTGCACGAACAGGGGCTCGTGCCGGGCGATCGCGTCGGCTTCTTCCTCGGCAACCAGCCCGACTACCTGCGGCTGCTCTGGGGCGCCTGGTGGGGCGGGATGGTCGCAGTGCCGATCAACGCACGGCTGCACGGCCGCGAGGCCGCGTTCATCCTGTCCGATTGCGCCGCGACGATGTGCTTCACCGACGCCAGCCACGCCGACAAGCTGGCCGGCCACGTGCCCGGCGCCTGCCGGATCATCGATCGGCATCCGTTCCTCGATGCCGGTGGCGGGCCCGCCGCGCCGATCGCGGCGCGCGACGAAGACGACGACACCTGGCTCTTCTACACCAGCGGTACCACCGGCAAGCCCAAGGGCGTGCGGCTGAGCGCGCGCAACCTGCGCTGGATGACGCTCGCCTACCTGGCCGAGGTGCAGCCGGTGGCGCCCGGCGACACGATGCTGCATCCGGCGCCGCTGTCGCACGGCAGCGGGATGTACCACTTTCCGTACGTGCTCAATGGCGGCGTCAACGTGCTGCCCGAGTCCGGAGGGTTCGACGGCGCCGAGATCGCGGGGCTGGCCGCGCACTGGGGCAACGCGTCGCTGTTCGCCGCCCCGACGATGGTGCGGCGGCTGGTCGACTGGGCGCGCGCGCAGTCGCGGCCGCTGCCGGGGCTGGCGACCGTCGTCTACGGCGGCGGGCCGATGTACGTGGCCGACGTCCAGGATGCCTGCGCGGTGCTCGGACCGCACCTGGCGCAGATCTACGGGCAGGGCGAAAGCCCGATGACGATCACGGTGCTGCCCCGGCACGTGATCGAGGACCGCGCGCATCCGCGCCATCGCGAGCGACTGGCCTCGGTCGGCTATCCGCAGCCGATGGTCGAGGTGTCGATCCGTGCCCCCGACGACACGCCGTTGCCGGTGGGCGAGGCGGGCGAGGTCTGCGTGCGCGGCGAAGTCGTGATGAAGGGCTACTGGAACCAGCCGCACGCGACCGAGCAGGTGCTGCGCGACGGCTGGCTGCACACCGGCGACATCGGCCGGTTCGACGCCGACGGCTTCCTCACGCTGCTCGATCGCGAGCGCGACCTGATCATCAGCGGCGGCAGCAACGTCTATCCGCGCGAAGTCGAGGAGGTGCTGCTGCGGCACCCGGCGGTGTCCGAGGTCAGCGTGATCGGCGCGCCCGACGCCGAGTGGGGCGAGATCGTCGTCGCCTATGTGGTGACGCACGGGCCGGTCGGCGAGAACGAACTCGACGCGCACTGCCTCGAGCACATCGCGCGCTTCAAGCGGCCGCGGCGTTATCGCTTCGTCGAGGCGCTGCCGAAGAACAGCTACGGCAAGGTGCTGAAGACCGAGCTGCGCGACAAGGAGCGCACGTTCGGGGTCAACTGAGAGAGCGCCTGCAAGTCTTCGGGGACGCGCCTCGCGTGCGCGTCATCCGACGTGCTTCGCGAGGAACTCCAGCGTGCGCGTGCGTGCGTGCCTGGACGACTCCGCGTCGTAGGAGCCGCGCTGGTCGCAGTTGAAGCCGTGCCCGGCGTCGTAGAAGTGCGCGGCGACCTCCGGGTGCCGGGCCAGCAGCGCGCGCGCCTGCGCCGGCGACGGCGACTTGTCGCGCTCGCCGAAGTGGCACAGCACCGGGCACTTCGGCGATTCGTCCATGTGGTTCGGCATGCCGCCGCCGTAGTACGGCACCGCGGCGGCCAGACCCGTCAGGCGCGACGCCGCGAGCCAGGCGACGGTGCCGCCCCAGCAATAGCCGATGACCGCCACGCGCCCGGCCGATGCCGCGTGCGCGATCGCCGCCGCCACGTCCTTCAGCGCGTCGTCGAAGTCGATGCGCTGCATGATCGCGACGCCGGCCTGGATCTCGTCGGGCGCGTAGCCGGTCTCGTAGTTGCGCTGTACGCGGTCGAAGAGTGCCGGCGCGATCGCGAGGTAGCCGTCGGCGGCGTAGCCGTCGGTCACCGCGCGGATGTGGCTGTTGACGCCGAAGATCTCCGGTGCGATGACCACCGCGCCGCGTGCCTTGCCCTGCGGCGCCGCCTGCCACGCGGCGAAGCGATGCCCGTCGGCCGCTGCGAGCTCGATGAAGCTGCCCATGACGGTTGCCCTCCCGGTGCGGAACAGGACGCTAGAACAGCACCGAACTGAGCCGGCGCCGCCACTCGGAGACCAGTTCGGGTTGCGCCGAGGCGAGCCCGAACACCTCGATCATCGTCTTGCGGCCCACGTCGTCGCCGAAGGCGCGGTCGCGCCGCACGATCTCGAGCAGCTGCTCGAGCGCGGGCGCCCAGGTCTTGTGGTCGATGTAGTGCCTGGCGAGGTCGAGCCGTGCCTGCAGGTCGTCGGGCTTGTCGGCCACGCGCTCGAGCAGCCCGGGCGGCGGCGGCACGACGCCCTCGGCCAGTTGCCGGCGCACGCGCTCGACCAGTTCCTGCACCTGCGGATCCTGCAGCGACTCGGACGACAGGCGCTCGAGTTGCGCCTGCGCCGCCCCGGCGTCGTTGTCCTGCAGCAGCAGCTGCGCGTAGATCAGCCGCGCGTGGTCGTTGGCCGGATCGGTGGCGAGCGCCTTCTGCAGGTGTTCGACCGCGGCGGGGTGATCGCCGCGCTCGATCGCCTGCATCGCCTGTTCGAGCTCGACGTCGCCCGGGTTGGGCAGCAGGCGGTCGATGAACTCGCGCAACTGGCTCTCGGGCAGCGCGCCCTGGAACTGGTCGACCGGCTGGCCGTTGACGATGCCGAAGACGGTGGGGATCGAACGGATGCGGAAATGCTGCGCAAGCTCGGGCTGCGCATCGGTATCGACCTTCACCAGCCGGAAGCGGCCGCCGTATTGCTGTTCGAGCTTCTCGAGCATCGGGCCGAGCGTCTTGCACGGCCCGCACCATGGCGCCCAGAAGTCGAGCACCACCGGGGTCTGCATCGACGCATCGATGACGTCGGTCTTGAAGCGTTCGAGGGTGGTGTCGATCATGGCGTGGCGCGGGTCGGTGAAGCGGGAAGGCGATGTTAGCCCAAGGGTACCGCGGCCCGCGGCTCAGGCGCGCGACGTGCTCGCGTATCCGTCGCGCGCCGCGGTCTCGAGCAGCCAGGCCCGCAGCGCGTGGGCCGCCGGCCGGCGGCTCGCGGTGTCGCTGAGCACGACCGAATACCCGCGCGGAGACGCCAGCGCGCCCGACCAGGGCGCGACGAGCCGGCCGTCTGCGAGCAGCGTATCGATCAGCGGCCGGCGCCCGATCGCCACGCCCTGTCCCAGCACCGCGGCGCTCACCACGTCGTCGTAGCGCGAGAAGCTCAGGCGCCCGGCCGGCTGCAGGTCCGACAGGCCCATCGCCGCGAGCCAGGGTTCCCATTCGGGGAGCACGCCCATCATCGGGTCGACCACCCGCAGCAGCGTGTGCAGCCGCAGGTCGGCCGGCCCCGCGAGCGGCGGCCCGCTTTCGAGCAGCGACGGGCTGCAGACCGGCATCACCGCCTCCTCGAAGAGTCGCGAACCGTGCATGCTGTCGAGGCGCCCATACCGGATCGCCACGTCGATGCCCTCGGCGTCGAGATCGCGAAGGTCGAGGCTGGCGTCGATGCGCACGTCGATACCCGGGTGCTCGCGCGTGAAACGCGACAGCCGGGGGATCAGCCACAGCGAGGCGAGTCCCGGCGTCGAGGTCAGGGTGAGCACCTGTCGCTCGCCCGGCGCGCGCAACTGCGTGACCGTGCTGCGCAGCCGCTCGAACGCCTCGCGGCAGGCGTCGTGCAGCGCGCCTCCCTCCTCGGTCAGCGCCAGCCCCCGGTGCCGCCGGCGAAACAGGGCCACGCCGAGGTCGTCCTCGAGTGCGCGGATCTGCCGGCTGACCGCCGACTGGGTGACGAAGCGCTCCTGCGCGGCGCGCGTGAAGCTCAGCAGGCGTGCGGCCGCCTCGAAGGTGATCAGCAGCTCCGGTGCCGGCAGCCGCCCGGGATCTTTTCGCATGCGCTGGAGGAATGCTCGGTGTTCGGAAAGATCGTTTGAACCGCAAGGATCACCGAGTCATGATCGATCGCATCGAAGCCGGCGTCAACCCGCAATCCATTCCCTGGATGCATGACATTCCGGCACGACAGGAGATCGCCATGTTGCTCGAACTCGAATCGCCGCGGATCCCGCTGGCCGCCCAGGGACTCGCGAGCCTGGCCGACGCGGACTCGGCACGGATCGTCTGCGAGGCCGGCACGGTCTGGATCACGATCGACAACGACTCCCGCGACATCGTGCTCGCCCCGGGGCAGTCGTTCCTGGTCGACCGCCGCGCCAGGGTGCTGATCTATGCGCTCGAAGAAGCCTGCGTGCGCATCGTCGAGCGGGCGACCCCGGTCGTGTCGCCGTTCGCGCCGGCTGTGTCGGAGGTCCGGTGCACGCCTGCCGCGACCGGGCTCGCGTTCGCGCCCGTCGCCGCCGAGGTCGCCTGATGGACGCGGTCGCGAACGCAGCCGGCGCGCCGCCTCGCTACTCGATCGCGCGCTACCCGACGGCGCTGATCGATCGACTGCCGCTGGCCGACGGTCGGGTCGTGACCATCCGCCCGGTGCTGCCGCAGGACGCGGAACTCGCGCAGCGCTTCGTCGCAGGCCTGTCGCTCCAGACCCGTTACCGGCGCTTCCAGATGGGTGTCGGCACGCTGCCACCGCGCCTGTTGCGGCAGCTGACCGAGATCGACTACGCCGCCCACCTGGCGCTGCTGGCCGGCGTGGTCGACGAGTCGGGCGACGAGATCCAGGTCGCGGACGCGCGCTACGTCGTCGATGCCGACGCTGCGCCCTGGCCCGGTGGCGACGGTGACGCCGAGTTCGCGCTGGTCGTTGCGGACGACTGGCAGGGCGTGGGCCTCGGATCGGAGCTGATGCGGCGAGTGGCGCGCGCGGCGCGCGCACGCGGGCTCGTGCGGCTGCACGGCGAAGTGCTGTCGACGAACACGCCGATGCTGGACCTGCTGCGCCGCTCTGGCGCCTGCATCCGCACGCGCGCCGGCGACGCGAGGCTCGTCGACGCGTGGATCGACCTGCGCGGCGCCGCGGACTGACGCCCCGACCGCTGCCGCCAGCGGCGCGCCGGGCGCCGCCTGGCCGGGCTTACTGCGTCACTGCGAGACGCGGGTCGTGCCCCTCGCCGGGTCGGTGAGGATGCGCACGCGCTGGCCGGGAGCGAACGATTCGCCGCCGGCTTCCTGGACGACCGCGAAGGTGCGGCCGGCATCGGTGCGCACCGTGATCTCGAGCGCCGGGCGATCGCTGAGCGACTGCTCGGCGTGACTGCCGACCACGCCGCCGGCTACTGCGCCGAGCACCGAGCCGATGATCGAGCCCTTGCCGCCGCCGACGTTCGATCCGGCCACGCCGCCGACCACCGCGCCGGCAGCCGTACCCACGCCCGTCGGCTGGTTGCGCTCCAGCCGGACTTCGCGAATCGCCTGGATGACGCCGGTCTGCACCTGCATCGGCCGGCGCGTTTCGCTGGTCGTGTAGGTGTGGCCCGACGTCGACGGCGCTGCGCAACCGGCCAGCGAGGCGGCGGCGCAAAGGGCCAATAACGAGAGGGTCGTCTTGCTGCGAACCATGTACGGCACTCCTGCAGTGGGCGCAACCGCGCCCCAACCGGCCATTATCGCAGGTGCGTCGCTCAGGGGACTGAGGCCGCCGCCAGTACGTTGCCGGGTTCGGGGGCGGCGACGAGCAGCATCGCCACGACCAGCCCGATCGGGGCGGCGACCTTCAGCAGCGCGAACAGGAGTTGGTCCCGCTTTTCGCGGGTGCGGGGGAACGCAAGGAGGATCGAATCGACCAGGCGCCTTGCGTTGCCTCCGCGCAAGTGAGCGCGGATTGACATGGGGACACCTTTGTTGAGTGGGTATCACCGCTTGTGCGATGATGTTGCAATCATACCACAAGACAGGTGCCTCCAGGAGACCGGTGTGTGGTCGGAGCCTATGTCGGTGAGCATCCTCGCGCTCGATGCGAGCGGCACGCCACGCCGCTGGATCGGCTTCGAGGAGGCCGTCGGCTACTACTACAAGCGGCAGGTGGCCTGGGATCTCGGCGACCATGCCTTCACGTTGCATGGCGGGATCTGCCGCGCCACGGGCGAGCGCTCGTCGCTCACGCTGCGATCGATCGTCGCGGTGCGCGGCGATTCATCGCGGCGCGCGCGTTTCGAGCACACGCCGGCGCTCACCCGCGAGATGCTGTTCGCTCGCGACCGCTTCATCTGCGCCTATTGCGGCACGCGGCATCGCGCCTCGGAACTCACTGCCGAGCACGTGCAACCGCAAAGCCGCGGCGGACGCGACACCTGGACCAACCTCGTCAGTGCCTGCAAGCCCTGCAACCTGCGCAAGGGCGATCGCACGCCCGAGCAGGCGCGCATGCCGCTCCTCTACGTGCCGTACGTGCCCAGCCTGCACGAGGCCTTCATCCTGCGTAATCGGCGCATCCTCGCCGACCAGATGGAATTCCTGATGGCCGGCGTGCCGGCGAACTCGCGGCTGCACGCAGCGGACAGCACGTTGCCTGCCTGATCGGCCTGACCGGTTTCGCCGTGAGTCGCCCGGGGTCCGGCGACTCCATCGCCGCGCTCAGGCGGCCACGCTCTCGCGCCGGCGGCACTCGGCGGCCAGCAGTCGCCGGGCGATGCGCTCGAGGCGCGCGTCTCGCACCCCGCACGCTTCGAGGGCGTGCCAGGTGTTGATCGCGTAGTCGCGATTGGCGCCGCGCTGGCCGGCGCAGCATCCGATGCGGTCGAGGATCTCGTCGTCGTCGAGCCGCTGGTAGGAGGGCCGGTCTCGGTCGGCGGCGAAGGTCAGGGCATCGACGCGCGTGCCGCAGGGCAGGCGCGCCTCGACCACCATCGGCAGGTAGACCCGCTCGTTCCAGTCGGGGATCTCGCGCTCGTACAGGTGGCGGATTGCATCGGCGCGCCGGGCCGCGTCGAGCCGGTAGGCGACCCCGACGCAACTGCCGCCGCGATCGAGCCCGAGCACCAGTCCCGGTTGCTCCGGAGTGCCCCGGTAGCGGGTCGAGCGGATGCAGAACGCGCGGTGATAGCCATGTACGCGCGCGACTTCGGCGCGCTCGTAGTCGATCTCGGGATTCCAGATGAGCGAGCCGTAGCCGAACACCCAGTCGACCGCCACGGATGCGGGATGCATGCACACCATGGCCGAAAGAATACCGTCGCTGCGCGAAAAGGGTGGCCCGCGCCGCCGTGCGGCGTTGCGCGGCAGCGATTCGGCGGGCGCTCAGCGCACCAGCACGTCGAGCGCACCCAGCCCGGCGATCTCGCCGTGCATGCGGTCGCCGCGCACGACCGCGGCGACGCCCTCGGGCGTGCCGGTCATGATCAGGTCGCCGGGCGCGAGCACCCAGGCCGCCGACAGGTGCGCGATCACCTCGTTGACGCTCCAGATCAGCATCGACACGTCGCTCGCCTGGCGCGGCGCGCCGTTGACCGTGAGCGAGATCGCGCCCTTCGTGATTTCGCCGCATTGCGCGATCGGCGTCACCGGGCCGATCGGCGCAGCCTGCTCGAAGGCCTTGCCGATGCACCACGGCCGACCCTGCTTCTTCATCTCGCCCTGCAGGTCGCGCCGCGTCATGTCGAGGCCGATCGCGTAGCCGTAGATGTGACTCGCCGCATTCGCCGCCGCGATGTCGCGCCCGCCCTTGCCGATCGCCACCACCAGTTCGATCTCGTGGTGCAGGTCTTTCGTGAGCGACGGATACGCCATCTCGCCGACGGTGCCTGCGGGCACCGGAACGACCGACTCGGCCGGCTTCAGGAAGAAGAACGGCGGCTCGCGCCCGGTGAAGCCCATCTCCTTCGCGTGCGCCTCGTAGTTGCGGCCGACGCAGAACACGCGGCGCACCGGGAAGCGGTCGGCGCTGCCGGCGACCGGCAGCGATACGATTTCGGGGGCGGCGATGACGTAGGCCAACGAAGTTCTCCTGGATGGGGTTCGGCAGGCGCGCCCGAGGCGGCGACGATCAGTCGAGCCGCTCCTCGCGCAGCATGCCGAGCGCGGCGTGGATCGGGCGGTCCGAGAAGCTGAACAGTATCGCATCCTCGCTGGCCGACAGTCGGCAGCGGTGCCACGAAGGCACGACGAAGTGGTCGCGCGGCCCGAACTCGAAGACCGTGCGCTCGACTTCGCCGCCGCCCCTGCCTTCGCCCTTTCCGTCGCCCTTTCCGTCGCCCTTTCCGTCGCCCTTTCCGTCGCCCTTTCCGTCGACTTCGCGCTCGATGATCGCGCGGCCCCGGCCCTCGACCACGCTGAACACCGCGCCGCCGGTCTGCCGCCAGGCCTTGCCGTCGAAACCGGCGGGCAGCATCTGCAGGAACGCTGCGATCGTCGGCATCGGCCAGCCGCCGGTGGCCGGGTTCAGGTAGCGCAGCTTCACGCCTTCCCAGGGATCGATCGGTGCGTCGCGCCGCAGCCGCGCGAGCGCGTCGCGCGAGCGCTCGTACGGCCAGGCGAACAGCGGCGACGTCGGCCCGTGCGGATCGGCTTCGCGGTCGTGCGCCATCGGCGCCATGTTCGCGCCGAAGCGGGCGAAGTTGCTGCCTTCGCTGCGCAGCACCGGCTGCTGGGCGGCCGGGTAGTTCTCGGCGAAGCCGGTGTCGAGCATGCGCACGGTGGGAATGTCGAGTCCGTCGAGCCAGATGACGGCGTTGCCGGACTCGTTGCCGTGGTCGTGCCAGGTCCAGCTCGGCGTGATGATGAAGTCGCCCGGGTGCATCGTCGTGCGCTCGCCGTTCACCGCGGTGAACGCGCCCGAGCCCTCGACGACGAAGCGCAGCGCGGTCTGCACGTGGCGATGGCTCGGCGCGACCTCGCCGGGCAGGATCAGCTGCAGGCCGGCGTACAGCGATTGCGTGACCGCCGCCTGCCCGCGCAGGCCCGGGTTCTCGAGGATCAGCACGCGGCGCACCGCTTCCTCGGCGGTGATCACCTCGCCTGCGCGCATCAGGAACGGGCGCACCTCGTCGTAGCGCCACAGCGCCGGCCGGCATGGCGAGCGCGGCCGCGCGGGCACCAGCGCGTGCAGCGACTCCCACAGCGGCGCGAGGTTCGCCGGATCCATCTCCGCGTACAGGCGCGCGCGTTCGTCGGCAACGCGGGTCATCGTCTCGTTGCGGGTCACGGTCGTCTTCCCCGGTCGAGACTCAGGCAAACACCGAGTTCGGGTCGACCCCTTCGTAGAGCCACTTCAGTCCCGCGAAGCCGGCGCTCTCGGTGCCCGACTGGAACAACTGGTTGCGCAGCTCGCGCGTGACCCCCGAGGCGTGATAGATGTCGCCATAGAAGCGCGCGGTCAACTGCACGCGCGCCGTGCGCAGGTAGCGCACGCGCTGGTATTCGAGGAATGCGCTCGCGAAGTCGCCGTGGGCGCGCTCGAGCGCGGCGCCCAGCACCACCGCGTCCTCGATCGCCATGCAGGCGCCCTGCGCGAGGTACTGCAGCATCGGATGCGCGGCGTCGCCCAGCAGCGTGACGCGTCCCCGGGACCAGTTCTTCACCGGCTCGCGGTCGCACAGCACCCACATCTTCCAGGTCTCGATCTTGCCGAGCAGTTCGCGCACCGGGCCGACGGCGTCGGCGAAGCGCTCGTGCAGTTCGTGCGGGTCGCCGAAGACGTTCCAGCCCTCTTCGTAGAGGCTGCTGTGGAACACCGCCACCAGGTTGAACAGTTCGCCGCGGCGCAGCGGGTAGTGCACCAGGTGAGTCTTCTCGCCGCCCCAGAGCACCACGTCGGGACTGAACAGGTGCTTCGGCACCTCGCTTGCCGGCAGCACTGCGCGGTAGGCGACGTGGCCGCTGACGCGCGGCGCCCCGTCGCCGACGATGTCCTGGCGCACCGCGCTCCACAGGCCGTCGGCGCCGATCAGCGCCGCGCCCTGGAACTTGCGGCCGTCGGTCAGCGTGACGGCGACGCCGTCGGCGTCCTGCGCGAAGCGCTCGAGCTTTGCGCGCGTGTACAGCCCTACCGAGGGCTGCGCCGCGCAGGCCTCGAGCAGCACCGAGTGCAGGTCGACGCGGTAGATCACCCCGTACGGATAGCCGTAGGTGCCCTGCGCGGTGGCCGAAACCGGTACCCGCGTGACGACCTCGCCGGTGCGCACGTCGCGCATGCACAGGTTGCCGGGGTAGTAGGCGACATGGTCGATCGCACGCGTGAGGCCGAGGTGCTCGAACATGCGGAACGCGTTCGGACCGATCTGGATCCCGGCGCCGATCTCCCTGAAGACGTCGGATTGCTCGAACACCTCGACGCGGTAGCCCTGGCGCGCGAGCACGAGTGCGGCGGCCAGCCCGCCGATGCCGCCGCCGCAGATCAGGACGGTTTGTTCTTTCATGGGATTCGCCGCCTCCAGGTTGTGTTGTCGGTGGGATGCCCGCTTGCCGGCGCGCGCGACAGCGCGTTGTTCGATTCGACCAGTTGCGCGAGCAGCCGCATGAAGGTCTTGCGATCGCCGGCACTGAGCGGCGCGACGATGCGCTGCTGGGCGCGCTGCACCGGTGCCTCGGCCTTGCGCAGCAGCGCGCGACCGGCATCGCTCAGCCGCAGCAGCTTGATGCGCCGGTCTTCGCGGCTTTCTTCCCGCACGACGAGTGCCTTCGCCTCCAGTCGCTCGAGCACGCTTCCGGTGGTCGAGCGGTCGAGCGCGATGAGCTGCGAGAGCCGCGTCGCGTCGATGCCGGGCTGCACGCCGATTGCGGTGAGCGCCGCGTATTGCACCGGCGTGAGGTCGAGCTCGGCGCACTCTTCCATGAACACCGCCACCGCGATCTGCTGCGCGCGGCGAATCAGGTGGCCAGGTTTCTGCTCGAGCTGTTCGAGGGGCACGGCGTCGACGGGGAGAAGGGGTGCGGGCTCCGGCCCGCCACCGCGCGCGGCCGCAATCGGCTAGCGGACGAAAAGCTCAGTGTACGGTCGAATTTACCGACTGTAAACGACAGCCCCTGCAACCCGCTCGTTGCGGCCGCTTCAAAACCGAGCGCTTTTCGTCGCGGAACGCGTTCCACGCGAGAAAACGCTCGGTTTCAATGCGCTTGGTCTGTGCAGGGCGCCCACGCCGGCTGCCCGCCGACCCGCGCCAGCTCCGCCCGCGCCGTCCGCCCCCGGTGGGTCTCAGCTCTTGGAGGTCCTGGCCCCGCGCGCCGGCGCGGATTTGGCCGCTGCTGCGGCCTTGCCGGGCGTGCGCTTGCCGGGGGCTGTGGCCTTGGTCGCAGCGGTCTTTGCGACCGTGCTCTTCGCCGCCGCCGTCTTCCTCGCGGCGGCCTTCTTCGTCGCCGTGCGCGCCGCAGCCGCCCGGGCGCCCGCCGGGGCCGGCGCCGCAGCCTTCGTCGGTGCGGCACCTTTCGCCGTCGCGGCCTTCGTCGCCGGGGCCTTCGTCGCTGAGGTCTTCCTCGCCGGGGCCTTCGTCGCTGAGGCCTTCGTCGCCGGGGCCTTCCCCGCCCCGGCCTTCTTCGCCGGAGCGCGTGCCGGCTCGGCCACCTGCGCCGCCGAACCGTCCGCCGCGGCCTGCACTGCCGACGCTGCGGCCGCTGCGCGCTTGGGCGCCCGCACCGGGCGCGGCTCGAACTCGAAGCCGATCTTGCCGTCGGCGCCGCGCACCAGGAACGCCTTGAAGCCTCGCCGGGTGCGCGAGGAAACGAATCCCGGCAGCAGGTCGGTGCGGCCTTCGGCCAGCAGCTTGCCCATCTGCTCGCGCGTCACTTCCTGCTGCAGGATGATCTTTCCGCTGCGGAAGTCGCAACTGCGCGCCGGCCCGACCGACTTCTCGCAGACGTAGCTCATGCCGTGCTCGTAGACGCCGGCGCCGCATTTCGGGCACCGGCCCACCGGCGGCTGGTCGCCGAAGTCGACTGGCTCGGCGGCGCCTTCGCCGCCCTCCTGGCCGAAATCGAACTCGAGCTTGTGCTCGGCCGTGAGCTTCAGGATGGCCGCGAACGGCCGCCCGAGCCGGCTGCGAAAGCCCTGCAACGGCCCGATGGTGCCCTCGCGCAGCAGCTGCTCGGCCTCGGCCACTTCCAACTGGCGCGCGCCGGGAATCTTGGTGATCGAGAAGTCGCACTTCGTGCAGGCGAAGCGCTTGTAGTTCTCCTGGACCACGCCGCCGCACTTCGGGCACGGCGCGCTCAGCGTCGCGTAGTCACCGGGGACGCTGTCGAGCTGGTAGTTCTTCGCGCGTTCGACGATCTGCCGGGTCATCGCGGCGATCTCGCGCATGAACTCGTCGCGTTCGAGCCGGCCGCGCTCGATCTGCGCCAGCTTGTATTCCCATTCGCCGGTGAGCTCGGGGGCGGTGAGCTCGGCCACGCCCAGCCCGCGCAGCAGCGTGAGAAGCTGGAACGCCTTGGTGGTGGGCGCCAGCTCGCGGCCCTCGCGCACCAGGTAGTTCTCGGTGATCAGGCCTTCGATGATCGCGGCGCGCGTGGCCGGCGTGCCCAGCCCCTTTTCGGCCATCGCCTCGCGCAGCTCGTCGTCGTCGATCAGCTTGCCCGCGCCTTCCATCGCCGCCAGCAGCGTCGCCTCGGTGTAGCGCGCCGGCGGTTTGGTGGCCAGCGCCTGCAGCTCGATTTCGCGAGTGAGCACCCGCTCATCGGGTTTCAGGGGCACCAGCGTGGCGTCGGCCGCGCCTTCGCGGCCGTAGATGGCCAGCCAGCCCGGATTGACCAGCACCTTGCCTTCGGTCTTGAACGACTCGCCCTCGACCGTCGTGATGCGGGTGGTGACGAGGTATTCGGCCGCCGGGAAGAAGACCGACAGGAAGCGGCGCACGACCATGTCGTAGATCTTCTGCTCGGCTTCCGACAGGCCGTTCGGCTTCGGCGTCTCCTGCGTCGGGATGATCGCGAAGTGATCCGACACCTTGGAGTTGTCGAACACCCGCTTGTTCGGCCGCACCCAGCCGCCGCCGAGGATCTGCTGCGCGAAGGCGCCGTAGGGGCGGGCGTCTGTCAGCGCGCCCAGCGTCTGCCTGACGGTAGGCAGGTAGTCTTCGGGCAGCGCGCGTGAGTCGGTTCGCGGATAGGTGAGCAGCTTGTGCCGTTCGTACAGCGCCTGCGCGATCGACAGCGTGGTGCGCGCCGAGAAGCCGAAGCGCGAGTTGGCCTCGCGCTGCAGGCTGGTGAGGTCGAACAGCGCCGGCGAGAGCTGGGAGCTGGGCCGCGATTCCTCGCTGACCTGGCCCGGCTTGTCGCGGCAGCGATCGACGATCGCCTGGCCTCGTTCGCGCTGCCACAGCCGCTCGGCGCGGCCATCGGGCTCGGCGTCGGAGCGCTTGAAGGCCGGGTCGAACCAGCGTGCTTCGTAAGTGCCCGCTTCGGCGGAAAACGTCGCCTTGACTTCGAAGTACTCGCGCGGCACGAAGCGCTTGATGCGCTCCTCGCGCTCGACCACGATCGTCAGCGTCGGTGTCTGTACGCGGCCGACGGTGGTCTTGTAGAAGCCTCCGTCGCGCGAGTTGAACGCGGTCATCGCGCGCGTACCGTTGATGCCGACCAGCCAGTCGGCCTCCGAGCGGCTGCGCGCCGCATCGGCCAGCGGCAGCATCTGCGCGTCGTCGCGCAGCCTGGCAAATCCCTCGCGGATCGCAGCCGGGGTCATCGACTGCAGCCACAGCCTCTGCACCGGCTGGCGGGCTTTCGCGTACTGGACGATCAGCCGGAAGATGAGCTCGCCTTCGCGGCCGGCGTCGCAGGCGTTGATCAGCCGGGTGACGTCCTTGCGCTTGATCAGCCGGGTGAGCAGCTTCAGGCGATCTTCGGTGCGCTCGATGGGATTCAGGTCGAAATGCGGCGGGATCACCGGCAGGTGAGCGAACGACCACTTGCCGCGCTTGACCTCGTATTGCTCGGGCGCGGCGATCTCGACCAGGTGGCCGATCGCCGACGACAGCACATAGTCGTCGCTCTCGAAATGATCGCCCTGCCGGGTGAAGCCGCCCAGCGCGCGCGCGATGTCGGCCGCAACGGACGGTTTCTCGGCAATGATCAGGGCTTTGCTCATAGGTCTCCCGGGCGGGGGCCTCGCAGGCGGCGCAGGGGGGACGGCGCCGCTCGAAAGGGCGCCAATCATAAGTGGCGGCCGCGACCGGAAGCAAGCCGGGGTCGGACAGGCGGTCCCGGCCGGATGATCCAGGCCGGTCGGCCCAGGCCTTGCGAGACGCCGGGCCGGCGCGGCTCTTGGGCACCGCCGCGCGCGGCTTCGGTGGCCCGCGCGCAGTTTCAGCGACCGGTGCGCAGGCTCAACGACCTGCGCGCACGTATCGGCCGTCGACCCAGCGCTCGGCCAGGCCGGCCAGCTCCAGTTCGAGCAGGCCGGCCGCGACCGTGCCGATCGGCTGGCCGGTGCGTTCGGCGAGCGTATCGGGGTCGGCCGGATCCCACCCCAGCGCGGCCAGCAGCGAAGCGGCGGCGGCGCCGGGTGCGCCCGCCTGCCGCGAGCCGCCCCCCGCCGGGCCGCCGCCCGCCGAGTCGCTTGCCGCCGAGTCGCTTGCCGCCGAGTCGCCTCCGGTCGGGCTGGCTCCCACTGTGCCCGTCCCCAGCTCCGGCGGCGCGCCCCGAGCCGTCCGGCTCGTTGCGCTTCCCATCTGCGCCCTCAGCTCCACCAGCACGTCTTCGGCCGATTCGACCAGCTTCGCGCCGTCGCGGATCAGCTGGTGGCAGCCCTTGGACACCGGGGAATGGATCGAGCCCGGGATCGCCATGACCTCGCGCCCGAACTCCGCGGCCTGCCGTGCGGTGATCAGCGAGCCCGAGTGGCGCGCCGCCTCGACGACCAGCACCCCGAGCGACAGGCCGGCGATCAGCCGGTTGCGCCGCGGAAAGTTGGCCCGCTGCACCTGCGTGCCCAGCGGCAGTTCGGAAACCAGCGCGCCGCGCCCGGCGATCGCGTCGGCCAGCGCCACATGGGCAGCCGGATAGACCACGTCGATCCCGGTGCCGATCACCGCGACGGTGCCCGCGCGACCGGCCAGCGCGCCGCGATGGGCGGCCGCGTCGATGCCCTGTGCCAGCCCGCTGCAGACCTGCAGCCCGCTGTCGGCGAGCGCGCGCGCGAATGCCTGTGCGTGGCCCAGCCCGGCACGCGTGGCATGGCGGCTGCCGACGATCGCGATCGTCGGCAGCGACAGCGCCTCGGCATCGCCGCGCACGAAGAGCACCGGCGGCGGATCGCCGATGGCCAGCAGCCGCGGCGGATAGCGTGGGTCGGTGAGCGTGAGCAGGTTGTGGCGCTCGTCTTCGGCCCAGCGCAGCGAGGCCTCGATCTGCGCCTCGCGCGCGTCGTCGTGCGCCAGCAGCGCCTGCGCGCGCGCGGCATCGAGCACCGCTGCCAGCTTCGCGCGGCCGGCCGCGAAGATGTCTTCGGGCAGGCCGAGCGCTTCGAGCAGGCGGCGCACCGCAACCGGGCCGATGCCCGGCGTGAGGACGAGACGAAGCCAGACGGCGCGCTCTTCGCGCGCCTCGGCGGAAAGGGGCATGCGGGATCGCTGCTACGGGTTCGAGACTGCGTCGCCCACCGCAATGGGTTGCGACGCATCCATCACCAGACCGTATGCGATCTTATCGAAGACACGGAAAACCAGAAGATGGCCGACCGACTCATCCGGAAGTCTGACCTGCTCGGAGCGGCCCGCCTCGCGGTCGCTGACCACGCGGCCGCGCTGCTGGATCGCGAGCACGTTGCCGACCTCGAGGCCGGCGCTCTTGCCGACGTTGAGCGCGACCACGTTGTTGCGGCCCACCTGGGTGACGCCCCGGTACACCGACACGATGCGCCCGTTGACCTGCCCATCGGGTGCGCGCGGCGCGTAGTTGATCGGCATGGCGCGCTCGGCCGGCATCAGCCGGTCGCCCACGCCGATTTCCTCGTTGTTGGCCGTGATGCGCAGCGTGGCCGGATCGCCGCTGCGCTCGAGCTTCGCCGAGCCGACGAACATCGCCTCCCAGGCGATCGGCTTGCGCGTGTCCGGGTCGAGCAGCGGCTTGGCCGAGCGGTAGATGTGCCAGTCGGTGACCGTGGAGTCGCCGATGCCGCGCACGTAGGCAAGTTCGCCGCGGCTAAGGTTCACCCGGCCTTCCTGGGTGCCCACGATGCGCGGGTGCGTTTTCAGGCCTTCTTCGTCGACGATCAGGGGGCGATTCAGGAATGCCTCGATGTCGGTCGAGCTGATCGTCGGGATCGCTTCGCGCTCGAGCGGCTGCGCGCGCACCCGCGGCCCCAGCCGCTCGACGGGCAGGCCGGCGCCGCCTGCGGCATCGGCGCTGCTGCCGCCGCCGACCTTGCGGCCCAGCCGCAGCCGCGGCGACGCGCCACTGCGATCGAGCCAGACCACGTCGCCCGGATAGATCCAGTGCGGATCCTTGATCGCGTCGCGATTGAGCTGCCAGATCTCGGGCCAGCGCCAGGGCTTCTGCAGGAAGCGCCCGGAGATGTCCCAGAGCGTGTCGCCCTTGACCACGATGTAGCTGTCCGGCGCGTCCTTGGCGATCTCGAGCGGAGGCGTAGGTTGCGCCATCGCGACCGCGCCCAGCGTTGCGGCCAGGGACACGGCAAGCGCGAGTATCTGCGTGCTAAACTTTTTCATGAAGTGACGCGCCGTTCAGCCGTGTGGTTATCCGGTGGCTTGATTCGGGCGAACCACGCCCGCATATAAGCCTCCAAAGTCGCTCCGGATTCTGCCGCTGATGCATGGTGGCCGCAAGCAAGCTTGCCCGCGCGACCCTACGGACGGTAGATATCCCCCGATGGCCGTACTGAACATTCTTCGCTATCCCGATCCGCGCCTGCACCGCGTCGCCGAGCCCGTGCGCGAGGTCGACGACGGCATCCGGCAACTGGTGCGCGACATGGCCGAGACCATGTACGTGGCGCCCGGCATCGGGCTGGCGGCCACGCAGGTCGACGTGCACCTGCGCGTGATCGTGATCGACGTCTCCGAGGCGCGCGACCAGTTGCGCGTGTTCATCAACCCCGAAATCGTCGAGCGCAGCGACGACACGAAGGTCTACGAAGAGGGCTGCCTGTCGGTGCCCGGCATCTACGACGAAGTCGAGCGGCCCGATCGCGTCACGGTGCGCGCGCTCGACGAAAACGGCCAGCCGTTCACGCTGCAGGCCGATGGCCTGCTCGCGGTGTGCGTGCAGCACGAGATCGACCACCTGAACGGTCGCGTCTTCGTGCAATACCTGTCGCGGCTGAAGCAGTCGCGCATCAAGACCCGCCTGCAGAAGGCCGAGCGCGCCGTCGCCTGACGGCGGGCACGCAGCGGGCGGCGCCCCTGGGCTGTCGCACATGAACCGGCCACGCGGGCTGCGCGTCGTCTTCGCCGGCACGCCGGAGTTTGCAGCCGCGGCGCTGGCGGCGATCGCCGCGGCCGGCCACGAAATCGTGCTGGTGCTCACCCGCGTCGACAAGCCCGCGGGACGCGGGCGCGCGCTGCACGAGAGCCCGGTCAAGCGCCTCGCCCTCGAGCGCGGCTTCGCCATCGAGCAGCCGCGCAGCCTGCGCGACCCGGACGTGCAGGCGAAGCTGCGCGCACTCGACGCCGACGCGATGGTGGTGGCTGCCTACGGGCTGATCCTGCCCGCCGAGGTGCTGGCGATTCCGCGCCACGGCTGCCTGAACATCCATGCGTCGCTGCTGCCGCGCTGGCGCGGCGCGGCGCCGATCCAGCGCGCGATCGAGGCCGGCGACGAGCAGACCGGCATCACGATCATGCAGATGGACGAGGGGCTCGATACCGGGCCGATGCTGCTGGCCGCGCCCGAGCCGATCCTCGCCGGCGACACCGGCGGCAGCCTGCACGACCGGCTCGCCGCGCTCGGGGCGCGCACGATCGTCGCCGCGCTCGCGCGGCTGGGCGAGGGCACGCTGCGGCCGCAGCCGCAGCCCGCCGAAGGCGCCACCTACGCGCACAAGCTCACTCGCGCCGATGCGCTGATCGACTGGTCGGAGTCGGCGCGCCGCATCGTCGACCGGGTGCGTGCGTTCGACCCGGTGCCGGGCGCCGTTGCGCTGCTCGAGCACATGCCCGAGGCGCCGATCAAGGTCTGGTCGGCGCAGCCCGCGCCGGCCGATGCCGTGGGCGAGGTCGCGCCGGCCGCTGCGCACGACGCGCCTGCTGCGCCCGCCGCACACGTCGCCGCCCCCCGCCCGGGCACCGTGCTGCTCGCCGCGTCCGGACGGCTGCTGGTCGCCTGCGGCGACGGAGCGGTCGAACTGCTCGAACTTCAGCGCCCCGGCGGCCGCCGGCTGCCGGCAGCCGACTTCCTGCGCGGCTGCCCGGTCGAGCCCGGCGAAAGGTTCGTGATGCCGGCCGCGACGTAGCGCCTGCCCCGGTGCCCTTGCAGCGCGGGGCGTTCGCCCCGATATCCTGCAAACTTGTGTCCTGCGGACACGCACGTGGAGCACGAACGAATGTTCAACTGGATGAAGACTGCGATCCTGATGGCGGGGATCATGGCGCTGTTCGGCGTCGTGGGCTCGGTGATCGGCGGGCGCCAGGGCATGCTGATGGCGCTTGCGTTCGGCGCAGTCGGCAACTTCTTCGCCTACTGGTTCTCCGACAAGATGGTCCTGCGCATGTACAACGCGCAGGAAGTCGACGAAACCAGCGCGCCGCAGTTCTACAACATGGTCAAGGAACTGGCCGCGCGCGCCGAGCTGCCGATGCCGCGCGTCTACCTGATCGAGGAAGACGCTCCCAATGCCTTCGCCACCGGCCGCAACCCCGAGCACGCGGCGGTGGCCGCCACCACCGGCATCCTGCGCGTGTTGAGCGAGCGCGAGCTGCGCGGCGTGATGGCGCACGAGCTCACGCACGTGAAGCACCGCGACATCCTGATCTCGACGATCTCGGCCACGATGGCCGGCGCGATCTCGGCGCTGGCCAACTTCGCGATGTTCTTCGGCGGCCGCGACGAGAACGGCCGCCCGGCCAACCCGGTCGCGACCATCGCGGTCGCGCTGCTCGCGCCGCTGGCCGCGATGCTGATCCAGATGGCGATCTCCCGGGCTCGCGAGTTCGAGGCCGACCGCGGCGGCGCCGAGATCTCCGGCGATCCGCGCGCCCTCGCCTCGGCGCTCGACAAGATCCACCGCTATGCGCAGGGCATTCCGCTCGAGACCACCGAGCGGCACCCCGAGACCGCGCAGATGATGATCATGAACCCGCTGTCCGGCGGCGGGCTGCGCGGGCTGTTCTCCACGCACCCGTCCACCGAGGAGCGCGTGCAGCGGCTGCTGGCGATGGCCGGCGCCCGCGGCTGAGGTCTTGGGCGCACGCGCGCCGCTGTCCGTCGAGATCGCCTGCGCCGCGCAGGCGATCGCCGCCCTTGCAGCCGGACGCTCGCTGCAGCCGGCGATCGAGGCCGCGATCGCGGGCGGCTGCGGCGGCGGCGCAGGCAAAGCCACCGCCGCATCCTCCGGGCGCCGCGCCGGTGGTGCCTCCGCCGAAGCTTCGGGCCGCCATGCCGCCGACGCCTCCACCGAGCCGCTCGACCCGGCCTCGCGCGCCGCGATCCGCGACATCGCCTACGACACCTGCCGCCGGCTCGGCCTGGCGCGCGAACTCGCGCGGCTGCTCGTCAGCCGGCCGCCGCCGCCGCCGCTGGCCGCGCTGCAGTGGGTGGCGCTGGCGCAGTTGCTCGAGCCGCTGCGCGCCGAGGCAGTGATCGTCGACCAGGCGGTCGCGGCCGCGCGGCTCATGCCGGGCGGCGCCGCGGTGGCCGGCTTTCTGAACGCCACGCTGCGCCGCTTCCTGCGCGAGCGCGAGCCGCTGCTCGCCGCCGCGCGTCGCAAGGACGAGGCGCACTGGAACTTCCCGCACTGGTGGATCGCGCAGCTGCGCGCCGAGCAGCCGCAGGCCTGGCGCGCGATCCTCGAAGCGGGCAACGCCCCGCCGCCGATGACGCTGCGGGTGAACCGGCGCCGCGCGGGCGTCGACGACTACCTCGCGCAGCTGGCTGCCGCCGGGCATGGCGCGCGCCGTATCGGCCCGCAGGCGGTGCTGCTCGACGAACCCTGCCCGGTCGAGGCGCTGCCCGGCTGGGCCGCGGGTCTTGTCACCGTGCAGGACGCCGGCGCACAACTGGCCGCGCCGCTGCTCGATCCGCGGCCCGGCGAACGGGTGCTCGACGCCTGCGCCGCGCCGGGCGGCAAGACCACCCACCTGCTCGAACTGGCCGACTGCAGCGTCACCGCGCTCGATGTCGGCGAGCCGCGCCTGCGCCTGGTGCGCGAGAATCTCGCCCGGCTCGGGTTCGACCGCCCCGGACCCGACCAGCCCGCCCTCGACCGCCCCGATCGCACCGTCCAGCCGCCCCGGGTTCTCGCCGGCGACGCGCGCCGCCCGGCCGACTGGTGGGACGGCGAACCGTTCGACCGCATCCTCGTCGACGCGCCCTGCACCGCCTCGGGCATCGTTCGCCGCCACCCCGACATCCGCTGGCTGCGCCGCCGTAGCGATCCCGCGACACTTTCCGCGCAGCAGTCGGAAATCCTCGCGGCACTTTGGCCCCTGCTCCGACCGGGTGGTAAATTGCTTTTTGCCACCTGCTCGGTGTTTCGGGCAGAGGGCGAGTCAGTGGTCGATCACTTTCTCGCTTCACGGCGCGATGCAAGGCGGCTGGAATTGTCCTGGCGCTTCGATGCGGGCGCCGCCGAGCCGGTCTCGCAATTGCTGCCGGTCGCGACGGCCACACGCAACCACGACGGATTCTTCTACGCGCTGCTGGAAAGACGCCCTTGATCGCCCGCTTCGCCCTGGCGCTGGCGCTGGCGGCCACGCTGTGGGGGCAGATGCCGGCAGCGAGGGCCGCCGGGCCGGCTGAATCGTCCGCGCAGCCCCGGCTCGAACTCGATGCCGGCGGCGACAGCTGGATGCTGTCGGCCGAGTTCGATGTGCCGCTCACCCGATCGCTCGAAGACGCCGTGCGGCGCGGCGTGCCGCTGTACTTCGTGCTCGAGTTCGAGCTGATTCGCCCGCGCTGGTGGTGGACCGACGAACGCGTGGCCGAGCGCTCGATCGTCTACCGGCTCGCGTATCACGCGCTGACGCGCCAGTTCCGGCTCGGCTTCGACGGGCTGACGCAGACGTTCGATTCGCTGGACGAGGCCACCCGCACGATGGCCGCCATCCGCAACTGGCGCGTGGTCGACGCCTCGCGCCTCAGTCCCGGAACCGAGTACGAAGCTCGGGTACGCTTGCGGCTCGACACCTCGCAGTTGCCCAAGCCGTTCCAGGTCAACGCGATCACCAATCGCGACTGGAACCCGCAGTCTGAATGGACGCGTTTTACGTTCACGCCGGCGACCTGCTGCGCTTCGCGCTGATCGGGTCGGTCGTGCTGGCGGTGATCCTGCTGCTGCTGCTGGCGGTGGCGAGCGCCAACACGCAGCTGTTCGAGAGCCAGTACCCGATGCTGCTATGGCTCACCGTCGGCCTGGCGGTGGCGCTGTTCGTGCTGGTGCTCGAGCTGCTGCGCCGGCTGGTGCTGCGCTACCGGCGCGGGCTGTTCGGCACGCGGCTGATGGCGCGCATGGCGCTGTCGTTCACGCTGATGACCGTGATTCCGGTGGCGCTGATCTACCTCGTCTCGGTGCAGTTCATCGGCCGCTCGATCGAGTCGTGGTTCGCGGTGCCGGTGGAACGCGCGCTCGACTCCGGGCTCAACCTCGGGCGCACCGCGCTCGATTCGCTGCTGGTCGATCTCACGCAGAAGGCGCGCGGCGTGGCCGGCGAACTCGCCGACACGCCGGACTACGAGTGGCCCTCGGCGTTGAACCGGCTTCGCGACCAGGTCGGCGCGCAGGACGCGCTGATCGCCTCGGGCACCGGGCGCATCATCACCACCAGCGGCAGCCGCTACGGCATGCTCGTGCCCGACCTGCCATCGTCCACCGCGCTGCGCCAGGCGCGCATCACGCGGCAGTACGCGGCCGTCGAGCCGGTGGAAGGCGAGGCCAACGCACTGAAGCTGCGCGTCATCGTCACGATCAGCGCCAGCGCGCAGCGCGCCGACGACAACCGCTACCTGCAGCTCACGCAGGCCGTGCCGTCGGCGATGACCGAGAACGCCGAGGCGGTCGAGCGCGGCCGGCGCGACTTCCAGCAGCTGTCGCTGTCGCGCAGCGGGCTCAAGCGCATCTTCAGCATCACGCTCACGCTGATCTTCCTGCTCACCGTGTTCTCGGCGGTGGCCGCCTCGTTCCTGCTGTCGGGCTGGCTCACCGGCCCGCTGTCGATGCTGGCGGCCGGCACGCGCGCGGTGGCCGAGGGCGACTACCGTCCGGTGAAGGACTACTCGGGCCGTGACGAGCTCGGCCTGCTCACCCAGTCGTTCAACGTGATGACGCGCCAGCTCGAAGACGCGCGGATGCAGGTCGAGCGCAACCAGCGTGAGCTCGAGCGCGTCAACGCGCGGCTCGAAAGCGTGCTGGCCAACCTCACCGCCGGCGTGCTCGTGCTCGATTCCGACTTCCGGCTGACGCTGGCCAACGCCGGCGCCGAGCGCATCCTCGGGCTGTCGCTGATCGAGCACCTCGACAAGCCGATTGCCGACGTGCCGCGGCTGGAACCGGTGGCCGCGCAGATCCGCACCGCGTTCAACGAACAGGCGGCCGCCGGCGCGGCCAGCTGGCAGCGCCAGTTCGTGCTGCCGCGTCCGGCGGCGGCCGGCGAGGCAGGCGCCGGGCCGGAGTCCGAAGCCGGACGCGCACCGGCCGGCGCCCCCGGCTCGGGCGCCGAGCAGACGATCCTCGCGCGCGGCTCGATCCTTCCCGAGCGGCGCGTGGGCTACGTGATCGTCTTCGACGACATCACCGAGGTGATCTCGGCGCAGCGCGCGGTGGCATGGGCCGAAGTCGCGCGGCGCCTCGCGCACGAGATCAAGAACCCGCTCACGCCGATCCAGCTGGCGGCCGAGCGGATGCAGCGCAAGCTCGCCGACAAGCTGCCGACGGCCGACGCCGAACTGCTGGCGAAGAATTCGCAGACCATCGTCAACCAGGTCTCGGCGCTCAAGCTGATGGTCGACGAGTTCCGCGACTACGCGCGGCTGCCGGCCGCACAGCTCGCGCCGCTCGACCTCAATGCGCTCGCCGACGACGTGCTGCGCCTGTATGCCGCCGCCGGCGGGCGCTTCGCGATCCGCGCGCTGCTCGAGCCGGGCCTGCCGGCGGTGATGGGCGATCGCACGCAGCTGCGCCAGCTGATCCACAACCTGGTGAAGAACGCGGTCGAGGCCACCGAGAAGGTCGAGCACCCCGAGATCGAAGTGCTGACCGAGTCGCTGGCACTGCCCGACGGCGCGGGCGCGGTGCGCGTGCTGGTGCGCGACAATGGCGGCGGCTTCGCGCCGTCGGTGCTCGCGCGCGCCTTCGAGCCCTACGTGACGAACAAGCCGCGCGGCACCGGGCTGGGCCTGGCGATCGTGAAGAAGATCGTCGACGAGCACGGCGCGCGCATCGACGTGGCCAACTGGGCCGACGCCTCGGGCAAGCCCGCCGGCGCGCAGATTTCGGTGCTATTTACCAAACTGGCGAAAAGCGGGGACAATCCTCGCCTGATCGCCACGGATTCACAGACTTCAGCAGGGACGCATGGCGGAAATCCTCGTAGTGGATGACGAAATCGGCATCCGCGAACTGCTCTCCGAAATCCTCGGAGACGAAGGCCACACGGTGATGCTCGCCGAGAGCGCGCAGCAGGCGCGCCAGGTGCGCGAGGCCAACCGGCTCGACCTGGTGCTGCTCGACATCTGGATGCCCGACACCGACGGCATCACGCTGCTCAAGGAGTGGGCCAGCGGCGGCAAGCTGACGATGCCGGTCATCATGATGTCGGGCCACGCGACGATCGACACCGCGGTCGAGGCCACGCGCATCGGCGCGCTCGACTTCCTCGAAAAGCCGATCACGCTGCAGAAGCTGCTCAAGGCCGTCGAAACCGGCCTGCAGCGCGGCCGCCCGGGCGGCGCCGAGCAGGCGCCGGGCGCGCCGGCCGCGGCGGCGAGCCTGCGCAGCAGCGCCGGCGGCTTCCAGGCCACCACGCAGGTCGGCTCGATTCCCGTCATCGGCGCGCGCGCGCATCCGCCGATGGCGGCCGGCGAGGCTGCCGGCAGCGCCGAAGTGGCGGCGTTCGGGGCGGCGCTCGCCGGCAGCGGCGCGGCTCCGGTCGCGCTGCACCCGGCCGCGGCAGCCGCCAGCGTGGCGCTGCGCGACCTGCCGCTCGACCTGCCGCTGCGCGAGGCGCGCGACGCCTTCGAGCGCGCCTACTTCGAGCACCACCTGTCGCGCGAGCACGGCAGCATGACCCGCGTGGCCGAGAAGACCGGCCTCGAGCGCACCCACCTGTACCGCAAGCTCAAGCAGCTCGGCATCGACCTGTCGCGCGGCGCGTATCGCAAGCAGGGCTCTTGAAGATCATCATCCTCGGCGCCGGCCGGGTCGGGGCGTCGGTCGCCGAAAGCCTCGTTTCCGAGCGCAACGACATCACCGTCGTCGACACCGACGTGACGCAGCTCGCGCAGCTGCAGGACAAGCTCGACCTGCGCACCGTCGCCGGCAACGGCACGCATCCGCCGGTGCTCGAGCAGGCCGGTGCCGCCGATGCCGACATGCTGATCGCCACCGCCGCGCGCGACGAGACCAACCTGGTCGCCTGCCAACTCGCGGCCCGCCTGTTCAACGTGCCCACGCGCATCGCGCGCATCCGTGCCCCCGAGTTCCAGGACCACCCCGAGATCACCGGCGACGGCGGCTTCTACGTCGACCGGCTGATCTGCCCCGAGCAGACGGTCACCGACTACGTGCTCAAGCTGATCCACTTCCCCGAGGCGCTGCAGGTGCTCGAGTTCGCCGATGGCCGCGCCGGGCTGGTCGCGGTGCGCTCGTATGCCGGCGGACCGCTGGTCGGGCGCCAGATCCGCGACCTGCGCGCCGAGCACCCGAACGTCGACATGCGAATCGTGGCGATCTTCCGCAACGACCGCTCGATCCGGCCCGACGGCGACACGATGATCGAGCCCGGCGACGAGGTGTTCCTGCTGGCGGCCTCCGAGCACATCCGCACTGCGCTCTCCGACCTGCGCCGCATGGACAAGCCGGTGCGCCGCGTGATGATCGCCGGCGGCGGCAACATCGGCCTGCGGCTGGCGCGCGCGCTGGGCTCGCAGTACCAGGTGAAGCTGATCGAGATGAACCGCACCCGCTGCAACTACCTGTCGACGCAACTGCCGTCGTCGACGCTGGTGCTCAACGGCGACACCACCGACGAGGACCTGCTCGCCGACGAGGCGGTGGCCGACATGGACCTGTTCGTCGCGCTCACCTCCGACGACGAGAACAACATCATGTCGTGCATGCTCGCCAAGCGGATGGGCGCGCGGCGCACGATCGCGCTGATCAACCGCCAGGCCTACGCCGACCTCGTCGAGGGCAACCGCATCGACATCGCCATCGTTCCGTCGCAGACCACGATCGGCAAGCTGCTCGCGCACGTGCGCCGCGGCGACGTGGTGGCGGTGCACTCGCTGCGCCGCGGCGCGGCCGAGGCGCTCGAGGCGATCGCGCACGGCGACCCCAAGTCTTCGCGGGTGGTGGGCCGGCGCATCGAGCAGATCGACCTGCCGCGTGGCGCGACCATCGGCGCGATCGTGCGCTCGACCGAGATCGGCGCGCTCGGCGCGCGCCGCGACACATCGCGCGCCGACGTGATCATGGCGCACCACGACACCGTGATCCAGTCCGAAGACCACGTCATCGTCTTCGTCGAGAACAAGCGGATCATCCCCAAGGTCGAGAAGCTGTTCCAGGTCGGCGTCGGCTTCTTCTGAGCGCTGCCTTTCGCCATGCGGTATGAATCCGGTGCGGGTAAACCCGCGTGGGTATTGCGGCCCCGGTGACAAGGCCGGCGTCGGCCGCTACGATGCGTGCTTCGTCTTGCCGCAGCACCGCCCGGGCGATCCCGGCTCCCCCTGTCTTACCGAACGATTTCCCACAAGGAGGCTTCGCATGACCGAACAGACCCGCTCCCGCCGCAAGTTCCTCGGCGGCGCCGCCGCCGCCGGTGCCGGCACGCTCGCGTTCCCGATGATCGCCAAGGCCCAGGGACCGATCTCGATGCGCTGGCAGAGCACGTGGCCGTCGAAAGACATCTTCCACGAGTACGCGCTCGACTTCGCCAAGAAGGTCAACGACATGACCGGCGGCGACATGAAGATCGAGGTGCTGCCAGCCGGTGCGGTGGTGCCGGCGTTCAACCTGCTCGACGCGGTCTCCAAAGGCACGCTCGACGGCGGCCACGGCGTGGTCGTCTACCACTACGGCAAGAACAACGCGCTGGCGCTGTGGGGTTCGGGCCCGGGCTTCGGCATGGACGCCAACATGCTGCTCGCGTGGCACAAGTACGGCGGCGGCAAGGCGTTCCTCGAGAAGCTCTACCAGTCGATCGGCGCGAACGTGAAGTCCTACGTCTACGGCCCGATGGCCTCGCAGCCGCTGGGCTGGTTCAAGAAGCCGATCACCAAGGCTTCGGACATGAAGGGCCTGAAGTTCCGCACCGTCGGCCTGTCGATCGACGTGTTCACCGCGATGGGCGTGGCCGTGAACGCGCTGCCCGGCGGCGAGATCGTTCCTGCGATGGACCGCGGCCTGCTCGACGGCGCCGAGTTCAACAACGCCAGCTCCGACCGGCTGCTCGGCTTCCCCGACGTCTCGAAGGTGTGCATGCTGCAGAGCTACCACCAGAACGCCGAGCAGTTCGAGGTGCTGTTCAACAAGACCAAGTTCGACGCGCTGCCCGAGAAGCTGCGCGCGATCATCGACAACGCGGTCGAGGCGGCGTCGGCCGACATGTCGTGGAAGGCGATCGACCGCTACTCGAAAGACTACGAGGAGATGCAGAAGAAGGACGGCGTCAAGTTCTACAAGACGCCCGACGCGATCCTGCAGCAGCAGCTGGAAATCTACGACGGCGTGGTCGAGAAGATGGGCAAGTCGAACGCGCTGTTCAAGGAGATCCTCGACTCGCAGCGCGCGTTCGCGGCGCGCACGGTGAAGTGGGACATGGACACCAACACCAACCGCCGGATGGCCTACAACCACTACTTCGGCCCGAAGAAGGCGAAGAAGTCCTGATCTAGCGCAGCACCGGCGCGGGGCCAGCGGCTCCCGCGCCGCTTCCTCCCGGCTCGGGGCCGGCCGCCGCCTTCCGCGCGGCGTCGCAAATGGCCCGCGTGCAGCCGCGCACCGAAAGACGCAGGCCCGACATGCAGAAGCTATTCCTGACGGTCGACCGGTTCAACACCCGGATCGGCCACTTCTTCGCGTGGCTGATCGTCGCGCTCACGGCCCTGATCACCTGGGAAGTGTTCTCGCGTTACGTGCTGAACGCGCCGCACCCGTGGGCCTTCGACGCGCAGATCATGCTCTACGGCACGCTGTTCATGATGGCCGGCGCCTACACGCTGTCGGCCAACGGGCACGTGCGCGGCGACATCCTGTACGGCTTCTTCTCGCCGCGCACGCAGGCGTTCTTCGACCTGACGCTGTACATCGTGTTCTTCATCCCGGGCATCGTCGCGCTGGTCTGGGCCGGCTACCAGTACGCGGGCGAGTCGTTCGCGATCCGCGAGCATTCGTCGATCACCGCCGAGGGACCGCCGATCTATCCGTTCAAGGCGGTGATCCCGGTGGCCGGCGCGCTGCTGCTGGTGCAGGGCGTGGTGGAGATCCTGCGCTGCATCGTCTGCCTGAAGAACGGCGAGTGGCCCAAGCGCCAGGAGGACGTCGAGGAGGTCGACGTCGACAAGCTCAAGGCGATGGTCAGGCACCACGAAGAAGACATCGAAGCGCACTCGCGCTGAAGGAAACGAGCGATGCGCAAGGAACTTGTCTTCGGAGTCTCGATCCTCGGACTCATCGTCGCCGCGGTGGTGATCCTCATGCCGTGGGGTGCGCTCACCAGCGGTCACCTCGGCCTGCTGATGCTGGCGCTGATCGTCGCGGCGATCATGCTCGGCTTCCCGACCGCGTTCACGCTGATGGGCATGGGCGTGATGTTCGCGTTCTTCGCCTACATGGAGCGAACCGGAAGCACCGAGCAGGCAATCCAGCAGACGCTCGACCTGATGGTGCAGCGCGCCTACGCGGTGATGGCCAACGACGTACTGATCGCGGTGCCGCTGTTCGTCTTCATGGGCTACCTGGTCGAGCGGGCCAACCTGATCGAACGCCTGTTCAAGTCGCTGCACCTGGCGATGGCGCGGCTGCCGGGCTCGCTCGCGGTGGCCACCATCTTCACCTGCGCGGTGTTCGCCACCGCCACCGGCATCGTCGGCGCGGTGGTCACGCTGATGGGCCTGCTCGCGCTGCCGTCGATGCTCAAGGCCGGCTACGACACCCGGATCTCGGCCGGCTCGATCACCGCCGGCGGCTGTCTGGGCATCCTGATTCCGCCTTCGGTGCTGCTGATCGTCTACGGCGCGACCGCCGGCGTCTCGGTGGTGCAGCTGTACGCGGGCGCGTTCTTCCCCGGCCTGATGCTGGCCGGCCTGTACATCCTCTACGTGATCGTGCTGGCCAAGCTCAAGCCGAAGCTGATGCCGCCGCTGCCCGAGTCCGAGCGGCGGGTGCCGCTGCCGGCCGAGATCGAGCGCGTGCGCGAGCGCTTCGGCGACCGCGCGCTGCCCGCGCTCATGCGGGCGGTGAAGGGGGCCTCGAGCGTCGGCGTGCCCCAGTCGCGCCTGCTGCGCGAACTGTTCGTCACCGCGCTGCCCGCGCTCGCGGTGGCCGTGGTGATCGGCCTTGCCTGGAACTCGGCGACCGCGCCGAAGGTGGCGGTCGACATCGGCGGGCTCGAGCAACTGGGCAGCGAGTCGGGCAGCGGCGCATCGGCCGACGAGGGCGGGCTGGCCGAGCCCGAGGGGCTGGCCGAACCGGAGGCCACTGACGAGCAGGCCACGGAAGGCGAGCCCGGTGGAGACCAGCTCGCGGAGCCCGCGGCCGAGCCCGAGGCGGCCGCCGGGACGCCGGCCGCGAAGGCGCAGGCCGACGGCGCGGCCGGCGCGGCGGCGGCCGACTCCGCAGCGCAGCCAACGGCGGCAGCGCCGCCCGCGGCCGACGCCGGCGCTGCCGCCGCGGCCGGGTCCGCCGCGGCCGCGACCCCGGTGCCGGCCTGGTTCTGGTACGTGCTCGGCGGCGGGGTCGCGCTGCTGGCCGCGTACTACGCGATCCTGAACTTCGCGCGGCTGCAGGTCTTCCGCATGCTGCTGTCGTCGTTCTTCCCGCTGGCGATCCTGATTCTCGCGGTGCTCGGCGCGATCGTGTTCGGTCTGGCCACGCCCAGCGAGGCCGCGGCGGTCGGCTCGTTCGGCGGCTTCGTGCTGGCGATCGCCTACCGGGCGCTGAATCGCGACGTGATGAAGGAGTCGGTGTTCCTCACCGCGAAGACCAGCGCGATGGTGTGCTGGCTGTTCGTCGGCTCGTCGATCTTCTCCGCGGCGTTCGCGCTGCTGGGGGGGCAGGAGATCATCGAGCACTGGGTGCTGTCGCTCGGCCTGAGCAAGATCCAGTTCCTGCTGCTGTCGCAGGTGATCATCTTCCTGCTCGGCTGGCCGCTGGAATGGACCGAGATCATCGTGATCTTCATGCCGATCTTCATTCCGCTGATCGGGCACTTCGACGTGAACCCGCTGTTCTTCGGGCTGCTGGTGGCGCTGAACCTGCAGACCGCGTTCCTGTCGCCGCCGGTGGCAATGGCCGCGTTCTACCTGAAGGGCGTGGCGCCACCCCACGTCACGCTGGGACAGATCTTCATGGGGATGATGCCGTTCATGGCGATCCAGATCCTCGCGATCTTCATCCTCTACATGTTCCCCGCGGTGGGCCTGTGGCTGCCGGAGGTGCTGTATCGCTGAGTTGAGCGCGGCCGAGGCGGCCCGCGACATCGCCGCGGGCCGCCTCGCGGCCGAAGACTACGTGCGCGCGCTGCTTGCGCGCATCGACGAGCGCGAGCCCGAGGTGCAGGCCTGGGCCTGGCTCGACGCCGCGCACGCGCTGCGCGAGGCGCGCCAGTCCGACGCATGGCGCGAAGACGGGCTGCGGGTGGGACCGCTCGCCGGCGTGCCGGTGGGCGTGAAGGACATCATCGACGTGCAGGGCATGCCGACCGAGGACGGCACCGTCCTGCACGCCGGCCGCATCGCGCAGGCCGATGCAGCGCTCGTCGCGCGGCTGCGCGCCGCCGGCGGCTGGCCGATCGGCAAGACGGTGACCACCGAACTGGCCACCTATGCACCCGGCAAGACGCGCAACCCGCACGATGCGCGCCACACGCCCGGCGGCTCGTCGAGCGGCTCGGCCGCGGCGGTCGCCGCCGGCATGGTGCCGCTGGCGATCGGCACGCAGACCAATGGCTCGGTGATCCGGCCCGCGTCGTTTTGCGGCGTGGTGGGCTACAAGCCGAGCTTCGGCGCGATCGGCCGCAGCGGCGTGCTGTCGCAGTCGCCGCCGCTCGACCAGGTGGGCGTCTTCGCGCGCACCGTGGAAGACGCGGCATTGCTGGCCGAGGCGCTCTGGGGCCACGACCCGCGCGACGCGGCCACGCGACCGCTGCCGGCTCCGCCGCTCTCGCGCGTGGCCGCGAGCGACCCGGCGCGCCCGCCGCGCCTCGGCTGGGCGCGCATGCCGTGGTGGGACCGCGTCGCGCCCGATGCGCAGGCCGCCTTCGGCGCACTGCTCGACAGGCTCGGCGACCTGCAAGGCGCGATCGAACTTCCCCACGCCGCAGCCGATGCGATCGCCTGGCACCGCACCGTGATGGAGGCCGACATCGCCGGCTCGTTCGAGGCCGAGTACGAGCGCGGGCGCGCGCAGCTCTCCGATTCGCTCATCGGCCAGGTCGAGCGCGGCCGCCGCATCACCGCGGTCGACTACCGCAAGGCGCTGGCGCGGGTCGCGCCGCTCAACGAAGCCTTTGCCCCGCTGTTCGAGCGCTTCGACGCCATCCTCGCGCCGGCCACGCTGGGCACCGCGCCGCTGGCCGCCGACGGCACCGGCGACCCGATCGCCTGCACGTTGTGGACCTTCTGCGGCATGCCCACGATCAGCCTGCCGCTGCTCGTCGGCGCCAATGGCCTTCCGCTGGGCGTGCAGCTGGTGGCCGCACGCGGCGACGACGCGCGGCTGCTGCGCACCGCGCGCTGGCTGATGCGGCATATTCCCGCACCCGGACGATCCTGAACGGCGTACCATTGCGCCTCATGTCGTCGATGCATGCGATCGTGCGCCGACTCGCGATGGGCGGAGACCCGCCCGTGCTTCGCGAGGACACCGTCTTCATCAAGACGCGCATCGGCCGCGACGAAGCGCGCCGCACCGATTCCTCGATTCCCCGCCGCCTGCGCACGGTGCTTGCGCTGGTCGACGGGCGCCGCAGCGTCGGCGAGCTGCGCGCGGCCATCCACAGCTATCGGGGGCTCGACGATGCGCTCGACATGCTGCGCAAGATGGGCTTCATCGAGCCGCTGCCCGAGCGCTGGGACCTCGGCTGACCGGCCCGCGCGGACGAGCGCTTGAACCGTCTGCTGGTGATCGCCCACGTGCTGGGCGGGCTCTTGATGGTCTTCTCGGCCACCTTTTCGCTGCCGCTGGCCTGGTCGCTCGCGGTGGACGACGGCGCGCACGCGGGCTTCTTCGTCTCGGGCCTGGGCTGCCTGGCCGCCGGCGCGCTGATGTGGGCCGTCACGCGCCGCTACCGGCGCGAGCTCGAACCGCGCGACGGCGCGCTGCTGGTGGTGCTCGGCTGGCTGCTGATGTCGCTGGTCTCCAGCGGACCGCTGCTGCTGGAGATCCCGGGCATCAGCGTCACCGACGCCTGTTTCGAGGCGATCGCCGGCCTCACCACTACCGGCGCCACCGTGCTGAGCGGCATCGAGCACCTGCCGCAGTCGGTCAACATCTGGCGCCACGCGCTGCAGTGGTACGGCGGGATGGGCATCATCGTGATGGCCGTGGCGATCCTGCCGATGCTGGGCGTCGGCGGCATGCAGCTGTTCAAGGCCGAGATGCCGGGCCCGATGAAGGAGCGCAAGCTCACGCCGCGCATCACGCAGACCGCCAAGGCGCTGTGGCTCATCTACATCGGGCTCACCGCAGCGTGCATCTTCGCGCTGCGCTGGTGCGGGCTCGACTGGTTCGAATCGGTCTGCCACGCGTTCTCGGCGCTGGCGCTGGGCGGCTTCTCCACGCGCGACGCCAGCATCATGGGCTTCGAGTCGCCGAAGGTCGAGGCGGTGCTCTCCGGCTTCATGCTGCTGGCGGTGCTGAACTTCTCCACGCACTTCCTTGCGCTGCGCGAGCGCTCGCTGCGCGTGTACCTGCGCGACGTCGAGGCGCGCTCGGTGCTGATGCTGATTCTCGGCAGCTCGCTGGTGCTGGGCACCTACCTGTACTACAACGGCCAGTACCCCACCTTCGCCGAGGCGCTGCGCCACGCCGCCTTCAACACCATCTCGGTGAGCACCTCCACCGGGTTCGCGACGCAGGACTACGCGGCCTGGCCGGTGTTCGCGCCGCTGTGGATGCTCTTCCTCGCCTGCGTCGGCTCGTCGGCCGGCTCCACCGGTGGCGGCATCAAGATGATCCGTGCGCTGGTGCTGTTCAAGCAGACGCGCCGTGAGCTCAATCGCCTGGTGCACCCGCGCGCGATCGCGCCGCTCACGATCAACGGCCACGTGGTCGAGAACCGGGTCATCTTCGGGGTGCTCGGCTACATGCTGCTGTGGGGCGTCACCCACATCGTGCTCACCTTCGTGATGCTCGCCACGGGCCTCGACTTCATGTCGGCGTTCTCGGTCGTGGTGGCTTCGGTGAACAACCTCGGACCCGCGCTCGGGCAGTTCGGCCCGGCCGGCAACTATGCGCCGCTGTCCGACTTCCAGACCTGGCTGCTCGCGATCGCAATGGTGGCCGGTCGGCTGGAACTGCTCACCTTCTTCGTCGTGCTGATGCCGGCGTTCTGGCGCCGGTGAGGCACCGGCGCGGCGGGGCCCCGATGGCGCGGCAGGTCAGCGAGGCGCCGGCAAAGCCGCCGCGGCTGCCGGTCACCGTCGTCGCGGGGTTCGCCGGCGCCGGCAAGAGCGCGCTGATCGAGCGCTGGCTGCGCGCGCGCCCGGCGGGCGAGCGTTGGGCGCTGCTCGGGAACGCATCGACGGCCGACGCCTCGCCGGATGCCGGCGAGCCAGCCGCGCGCGGCGTCCCGGTCGTGGGCGCCGCGCCAGGCGCGGCGCACGCCTCGACCTCGGTCGGCCACTATCGGGTCGCCGGCGGCTGCGCTTGCTGCACCGCGCAAGCGAGTGCCCGCTCCGCACTGGTGGCGCTGCTGCGCGCCGGCCCCTGGCACCGGCTGATCGTGGAACTGGACGGCGCCGCCCACCCCGAGGCGCTGGTCGACCTGCTGCGCCGCCCACCGTTCGACGCGCTGCTCGAAGTCGACCGCATCGTTGCCGTGATCGATGCGACCCGTCCCGCGCCGTTCGAGGCGGAGCCGATGCACCCGCTGGCGAGGGCGCAGGTGGAAGTGGCTACTCGCATCGTATTGAGCCGAGCCGACCGTCCCGCCGAGTCTCGCCGCGCGGCGCTCGTCCGCAGGCTGGCCGCCGCCCCGCCGTTCGGCCGGCTCGTCGAACTGTCCGGCGCAGCGGGTCATGAAGCGTCGAGTGCCGGGCCACCACCACGCGCCGACGCCCCGCTCGGCCACTGGTGCAGCCCCGCCGACCAGGTCTTCGACCGCGCCCGCCTTCAAGCCCTCGCCGCCGGCTGGCCGTCCCGCCACGGCCTGGCGCAAGCCACTGGCGTCTTCCGCACCCTGCGCGACTGGTACCTGTGGCGCTTCGACGGCTCCATCGCCAGCTGGGAAGCATGTGCTTACCGACTCGAAAACCGCCTCCAATGGACCTTCGCGACCGGCGTTTCCGCGCAAGCCGCCGCCGCATCGGTGACGTCGATCAACACCGACCTCGGGCAGGCGGTCAACCATGAAGACGATGAAGCGTAAAGGAGACACGGGCATCCGCCCGTCGGCCTCGTCAGCCGTGCCGCAGGCCCCGACTTGAAACCCGGCCCGGCCGGCACAAACTCGGAAGCACGAGAGAGGTGCCCCGATGGACATGATCTACAACAGCCCGAGCTACTGCGTGGTCGAGTTCAAGGATCCCGAAGGCCAGGTTGGCGGCTTCGAGATCATGGACAAGCTCAGCCGCCGCGAGATCTACATCGGCGGCGACCTCGCGAACCACTTCCGCAGCGGGGTGCAGGAACTGATCCGCTCCGAGCCCACCGAGGAGCAGGTCGACGATTACCTGCGCCGCTTCGAAGGCCTGATGCACCAGCCGATGGTGATGCACTGACGGCGCCGCGCCGGGTCAGAACTGCTCCCAGGGTAGCCCGTCGTAGCGCCAGCCGTTCAGCTTGCCGCGCTGGCGCTCGGGGTTCAGGTCGCCCTCGAAGCCGTGCAGCACGTTGAACACCCTCTGAAAACCGGCCTTCTCGAGCTCCAGGCCGGCCTCCACCGAGCGCTTCCCGCTGCGGCAGATCAGCACGATCGGCCGCTGCATCGAATGGCCGGCCAGCTTCTTCACGTCGGCGACGAACTCGGGGTTCACTTCCCAGTCGGGGGCGTCGACCCACGGCACGTGCATCGAGCCCAGCGCGTGGCCCACGAAGAAATATTCGGCGTCGCTGCGGCAGTCGATGAACAGCACATCGGGTTCGTTCTGCACGAACTCATGCGCCTGCTTCGGTAACAGGTGTTCCATGCGCGAATCCTAACGCCGTGCGGCGCCGCCGCCGCGCTTATGCGCGCGGGCAGCATGCACATGCCGGGGGTGCATGTCGGTACCCCGCCTTTTCTGACGGATCGAGGGCAAACTGCAGCTGGCTCGAGAGGCTGAGAAGTTTGCCAAGAATAACCAACTAGGTTAGTATCCGATGGAAAAGCGGACACCCCACTGCAAGCTCTCGGTCGTCAAGGCGCTGGTTGCGGCCGGCAAGGTCAGGACCACCTTCACAGCGCTGACCGGTGGTGCAGCCTTGGGCTTGGATTTCCAGGGGATGGTCGGCGTCGTTATGGCGCTGACGACTCAGGACTTCTACAAGAGCATGACCACGCGCGCCGATTACCGCGTCTGGCAGGACGTGTACCGTCCGATGACGCAGGTCGGCGAGGTCTACCTGAAACTGACGGTCATCGACGACGTGCTGATCGTGTCCTTCAAGGAACTTTGACCATGAAATGCCCCGTCTGTGGCGGTGCCGATCTGGTGCATGACACCCGGGATCTGCCGTATGCCTACAAGGGCGAAACGATCGCCATTCCGGCGGTGTCGGGCGACTACTGCCCATCCTGCGGCGAGAGCGTGCTCGACGCCTCCGAATCGGCACGCGTGAGCGCGGCCATGCTGGCATTCAGCCGCCAGGTGAATGCCAGCACCGTCGATCCCGCCTTTATCGCCAGCGTTCGCAAGAAGCTGGCGCTTGGCCAGCGCGAGGCCGCCGAGATATTCGGCGGTGGCATCAATGCGTTCTCGCGCTACGAGAACGGCAAGACCAGGCCCCCGCTGGCGCTCGTCAAATTGCTCAAGGTGCTGGATCGCCACCCCGAATTGCTCAACGAAGTCAGGGCCTCGTGATGCGCAGACACGGGGTACCTGCGTTACGCGACGCAGCCCCGTCTCCGTTGGTCAAACGAATCACCCCTGCAGAAATTCCGCCAGCATCTCCACGTACCGCTGCGGCGCCTCGACGAACGGGATGTGCGCCAGCTCCCACTGCACGTGCCGCGCGCCGGGAATCGCCGCCGCGATCGCCTCTCCCATCGCCGGCGGCGTCGAGGCGTCGTCGCGGCAGGTGATCACCAGCGTCGGCGCCGTTATCCGAGGCAGCAGCGGTCGCAGGTCCATGTCGCGCAGCGCCGCGCAGCAGCCGATGTAGCCCGCCGGGTCGACCTGCAGCAGCGTGGTGCGCACGCTGTGGTAGCGCGCGTCGGCTTGCGCGACGAAGCCCGGCGTGAAGAATCGTCCGAGCACCGTGTCGGCGATCGCCGCGATGCCGCCTGCGCGGATCAGCCGGATGCGCTCGGCGAAGCCCTCGGGTGCGAGCTTCGCCGAGGTGTTCGACAGCACCAGCCGGTCGATGCGCTCGGGCGCATGCGCGGCCACCCAGATGCCGATCATGCCGCCGATCGACACGCCGCACAGGTGCGCGCGCCGCACGCCCGCGGCATCCATCACCGCCAGCACGTCGCGGCCGAGCTGCGCGATCGAGTACTCGCCGTCGCGCGCGTCGGACGCGCCGTGCCCAGGCTTGTCGGTGCGCAGCACGCGAAAGCGCTCGAGCAGCCCCGGCATCAGCGGCTCCCACAGGGAGTGATCGGTGCCGAGCGAGTTCAGCAGCAGAAGCGGCGGGCGATCGGGGTGCCCGTCGATGCGCCAGTACAGGCGCGCGCCTTCACGATGGACGAACGGCATGGCGCCTCCTCGGAGTCTGCTCAAAGGATAGCTGTCAGGTTGATCGACAACCGTTTTGCAACCACAATGGAACCCTCAACGAGGTGCGGCGATGTCGATCAGTCTGACTTTGAAGAATATTCCCGACGAGTTGTACGAACGGCTCAAGGCTTCCGCACAGATCCATCGGCGAAGTCTGAACAGCGAGGCCATCGTATGCCTGGAGTCGGTGCTGATACCGGGACGCATTGCGGTGAGCGAGCGACTCGCGAGGGCTCGCGCATTGCGCGCCGCGTTGCCGAGGGCGAAGTTTCGGGCGAAGGATATCGACGCCTACAAGCGCGAGGGCAGGAAGTGATCGTTGTGGACAGCAACGTTGTTGCGTACCTCTACCTGCCGGGCGACCACACCGGAAAGGCCGAAGCCCTGCTCGAGCGTGACGCCGACTGGGCTGCGCCGTTGCTCTGGCGAAGCGAGTTTCGCAACATCCTGGCAGGCTACATGCGCCGGGAGATACTTACGCTCGAGGCCGCACGCACTCTTCAGCTGGAGGCGGAGAGCCTGCTGGCAGGAGCGGAGTACGAGATCGACTCGCGGCTTGTTCTGGAACTCGTACGTGACAGCGACTGCTCAGCCTACGACTGCGAGTTCGTAGCACTGGCGATGACTCTCGGCGTGAAGCTCGTGACGATGGACGCCGGGCTTCTGAAGGCCTTTCCGAAGCAGGCAGTTGCGCTTTCCGCCGGCTGACCGGATGGCGAAATTCTCGACCGCAAAGCTCCCGGAGGAACCCACCGAGCACGCGCCGGACGGCTCCGAGGTGCGGGCCCTGCTGTCGCTCGCCGGCGGCAGCATGGCGCACTTCCGGCTTGCCGCCGGTGCCGCCTCGAAGGCGGTCTGTCATCGAAGCGTCGACGAGCTGTGGTTCGTCCTCGCAGGGCAGGGCGAGATGTGGCGCAGGCAAGGCGAGCGCGAGGAGGTGATCGAGCTCGAACCCGGCCTGTGCCTGTCCGTCCCCGCGGGCATGCACTTCCAGTTTCGCGCCCGCGGCTCCGGGGCCCTGGCGGCAGTGGCGGTCACGATGCCGCCCTGGCCCGGGGCGGACGAGGCGGTGTTCGTGACGGGCCCCTGGTGACACCTGGCCGCTACGGCAGCCTCCGGCAACGGTGAGGTCTCGTCGATTAGACTTCGCACGGTCCCCCCGCCATGCCCCTCTCCGCCCTCCTTCTGATCGCCGTCGCCGCGTTCATCCACGCGTGGTGGAACCTGCTGATGAAGCGCGCCGGCGCGGGCGGGCTCGTCTTCGTCTGGGGCATCACCGCCGCCACGTCGCTCGTCTACGCAGTGCCGGTGCTCGCGCTGCTGCGCGACGACCTGGCCGCGGTCGGCGTGCAGATCGCGCTGGCGGTGCTGGTGAGCGCCGCGGTGCACACGCTGTACCTGTGGGTGCTGCAGCGCGGCTACGCGGCCGGCGACCTGTCGGTGGTCTATCCGGTGGCGCGCGGCGTGGGGCCCGCGCTCGCCTGGGTGGGTGCGATCGCCTGGCTCGGCGAGGCGGTGACCCCGGCCTCGATCGCGGGCCTCGCGCTGATCGTCGCGGGCACCTTCACGATCGCCGGCGGCTGGGCGATGCTGCGCGCCGGCGCAGGCATCGGCCCCGGCATCGCCTGGGGCGCCGCGATCGGCGTCACGATCGCCGTCTACACGGTGAACGATGGACGCGCGGTGCGGCTGCTGGGCGCCGATCCGGTGGTCTTCTACTGGCTGGTGAACGTGGCGCAGGCGGTGGCGCTCGCGCCGTGGATCGCGCGGCGCGCCGGCGAGGCGCGCGGCATCGTCACGCGACACGCCCGCACGCTGCTCGCGGTGGGCGTGCTCTCGCCGCTCGGCTACATGCTCGCGCTGCAGGCGATGAAGTACGCGCCGGTGAGCCACGTGGCGCCGGCGCGCGAGCTCTCGATGCTGATCGCCGCGTTCCTCGGCGTGCGCATGCTGGGCGAGGGCGAGCTGTGGCGCCGCGTGGCCGGCGCCGCGCTCATCGCCGCGGGCGTGGCCTGCCTGGCGCTGGCCGGGGGCGGTGCGTGAACGAGCCGCGCGCCGCGGTGCGCGCGCTGCTGTTCGGCAACTTCGCGATCGGCACCGGCATGATGATCGTGGCCGGCATGCTCGACGAGCTCGCGCGCGACCTCGACGTGTCGGTGCCCACCGCCGGCCAGCTGATCACGCTCGCAGCCTTCGTCACCTGCGTGGGCGCGCCACTCGCGGCGGCGTTCACCTCGCGCGTGGATCGCCGCGCGCTGCTGCTCGCCGCGCTGGTCTTCTACGCCGTGGGCCACACCACCTGCGCGCTCGTGCCCGGCTACGGCTGGCTGGCGGCGCTGCGCGCGATCACGGTGATTCCGGCGGCGGTGTTCACGCCGCAGGCCGCGGCCACCATCGCGCTGCTGGTGCCGCCTGCGCAGCGCTCGGCCGCAGTGGCGGCGATCTTCGTCGGCTGGTCGCTCGCGTCGGTGCTGGGCATGCCGATGGGCAAGCTGATCGCCGCGTATGCGGGCTGGCGCTGGGGCTTCCTCGCTGCGGGCGTGCTGGCCTCGGTCGCGGCCGCGTGGGTCGCGCGCACGATTCCCGGCGGCCTCACGGTGCCCGCGCTGTCGGCCGCGGCTTGGCGCGCGGTGGCCGGCAGCCGCCTGCTCGTGGGGGTGCTGGCGGTGACGCTGTTGTCGGCGGCCGGCCAGTTCACCGTGATTGCCTACGTCGCGCCCGCACTCGGCGTGGCCACGCGGTCGCCGGCCTCCACCGTGTCGGCGCTGCTCGCACTCTTCGGCCTGTTCGGGGTGATCGGCAACACGCTGATGGCGCGCAGCATCGGCCGCCTCGGCCCCGACCGCGCGGTGTCGACGAGCCTGGCGGCGATCATGGCCGGCACGGGCTTCGCGATGCTGCTCGCGCTGGCGCTGGCCGCGGCCGCCTTCGCGCCGTCGGCCGCGCCGCCCGAATGGCTGCGCTGGCCGCTGCTGCTCGCCGCCTGCCTGTCGTGGGGGCTTGGCTGCTTCGCGATGAACTCGGCCCAGCAGGCGCGGCTGGCCGCGATCGCGCCGACCCTGGCTTCGGCGTCGATCGCGCTGAACACCTCGGCGATGTACGCCGGCCAGGCCAGCGGCGCCGCGTTGGGCGGTGCGCTGATCGGCGCCATCGGCATCGGCGCGCTGCCGTTCGGCGCCGCGGCGCTGCTCGTTGCCACGTGGGTCCTGTCGTCGCGACTGCACGTCGGCGCCGGGCCGCTGCATCATGAGCAGGTTCGGGAGGAGAGATGAATCCGCACAAGAGCAAGGCCGGCATGGCCCGCATCTGGCGCGCGCTGCTCTATTCGCGCCGCGGCCTGCGCGACGCCTGGCGGCACGAGCACGCGTTTCGCCAGGAGCTGATCATGGTGCTGTGCCTCGCCCCGGTGATCGTCCTCGTGCCGGTGAGCCTCGTCGAGCGCGCCGCGATGGCGGCCACGCTGCTGCTGGTGCTGATCGTGGAGCTGCTGAACTCGGCGATCGAGGCGGTGGTCGACCGCGTCTCGCTCGACCATCACGAACTCTCGGGCCGCGCCAAGGACATGGGTAGCGCGGCGGTGCTGCTCGCGCTGGTGCTGGCCGGTCTGACCTGGGCCGCGATCCTGTTTCCGGTTGCGCGCTCGATGTTCTCGTGAGCGCGCTCGTCGGCCCGCGGGTTCACGCGAGGCGGAGGGCTGGGTACACTGCCCCCGTGTTCGCAGCTTCGCGGCATCGCGACCCCGCCATGAAGAACTCCGGACAAGCCCGCGCCGCGCGCCGCGCGCTCCTCGGGCTGCTGGGCACCTCGATCCTCGCGGCCTGCTCGACGCTGCCGCCGCCATCGGCCGGCTGGCCCGAGGCCGGATCCGCGCCCGACGCCGACGACGGCCCGCAGGGCCGCGTGCCCGACGAGCTCGCGCGCGAAGCGAGCTTCCTCGCGCTGAGCCTCGTGGATACCCCGTACCGCTATGGCGGCAACACGCCGCAAGGCGGCTTCGACTGCAGCGGGCTGATCGTCTACGTCTACCGGCGCGCCGCGGGGCTCGCGCTCCCGCGCACCGTGGCGCAACTGGCGCAGGTGGGGCTGGCGGTGCCGCCTTCGGCGGTTCGCAGCGGGGACCTGGTGCTCTTCGATACCCGCGGGCGGTATTCGCATGCGGGCATCTACGTGGGGGGCGGGCGGTTCGTGCATGCGCCGTCCAGCGGAGGAACGGTGCGGCTCGATGGGGTGCGGGCGCGTTATTGGGCGGAAAGATTCTCGGGGGTCAGGCGGGTTTGATCCCGGTCGTGCTGCTCGACGGCGCGAGGTCTTCGTACGCTCGCTTCACTATCTCTTCCCCGTACTTGCGCTCCAGGCGCCTGATCGCGAAATGCCCCCGGCTCATCGACTGGAAGTGATCGATGAACAAGTAGTTGATCGCGGCGCCGCCTGCGGCCCCCACGATCGGGATCGCCATCGCGGCGGCCTTCTGCGACACCTGGACCTTGAATCGGGTGGCAATCAAGGAAACCAGACGCACCAGCGCCGGAGCGCTGGCGTCGGCGGCTTGCCGAGTGGCGAGATATTCGGCGGCTTCGGACACTGCCCGCGAAAGCGCTGCCCGCATCGCAAAGTAGGCGGTTTCCGATGCGTCGTCCGCCGGCGTTTCTCCGCCGAACGCGAACACCTCGATGCAGGCCAGCCGCGCTTCCGGAAGGGCCAGATCTTCGCCGTGCGAGCGTGCAATGTCGGCGATCGAGCGGCAGATGATCGTGGTCGACACCGGAAGCTCGATGGCCAGCGAGGCGAGGCCGAAGGCGCCGCCGGCCGCGCCGCTCGCGGCGGCAGCGAGCTTGTGCAGCCGCGGGCGTGCCGCGATTGCGCTCTTGCCCATCGAGGCGATCGCCACGCCGAGCGCCGCGCTCAACGCGTCGCGGGTGATCGCGCTCACCTTGTCACGCCAGCGCGGCGGCAGCAGTTCGAAACCCTTCTCGATCGGCTTGCCGGCCACGTTGGTCAGCTTGACCGCCAGTCCCGGGTTCTCGAGCAGCGCCCGGGCTTCGGCGATCGCTTGCAGGTCTTCTTCGGCTATCGGCATGGCGGTCGTCGTGCTCTCGTGCCGAGTATCGCCGATCGCTGAGGCATCGATGCGTCCCCCTTCCCCGCGCGCACTGCGCGTTTGCTTCGCCCTCGCACTCGCAATGGTGCTGGCCGTGTCGTTATGGCCAATGCCCGAGCCGCCGCCCCTGCACACCGGCTGGGACAAGACCGACCATCTGGCCAGCTTCCTCGCACTGGGGTTGCTCGGCCTGCCGTCCTGGCCAAGCCAGCGCGCGCGCGTGCTGGTCGGTCTGCTCTTCCATGGCGCGCTGATCGAGGTGCTGCAGGGGTTCACGGGCTACCGGCAGGCCGACTGGTTCGATTTCGTCGCCGATGCCGCCGGCGCGGGGCTTGCCGCGCTGATCGTCGTAGCGTGGCGCCGACGCGACCTGCGAGCCGGAAGTCGGCCAGATACACAATGATCTGTCTGAGCCACATTTCCTTTTGAATTCAGCTTGTTAGGGCGATTTCGCCCATCTGTTGCGAAAGATCGGCGCGGTGCGTCCGCCGCCGCCCGGGGCGCCGCTGCATGCGCCGGCAGGGATTTATCCGCGCACCGCCGTCCGCCCGCGGCTATACTGGCCGTCCCACTCACGTCCCACGGATCCCACTGGATCCCACTTCCGATGAGCCCGACCGAAGCCCGCCTGCGCGATCTGCTCGAACGCCGCATCCTGATCCTGGACGGCGCGATGGGCACGATGATCCAGCGCCACCGGCTCGACGAGGCGGGCTATCGCGGCGAGCGTTTCGCCGACCTGGCACGCGACGTGAAGGGCAACAACGAACTGCTGTCGCTGTCGCGACCGGAGATCGTGCGCGAGATCCACGAGCAGTTCCTCGCGGCCGGCGCCGACATCGTCGAGACCAACACCTTCGGCGCGAGCGCGATCGCGCAGGCCGACTACCGGCTGTCGCACCTGGCGCGCGAGATGAACCTCGCGTCGGCGCGGCTGGCGCGCGAGGCCTGCGACAAGTTCAGCACGCCCGATCGGCCGCGCTTCGTGGCCGGCGCGGTCGGCCCGCAGCCGCGCACCGCGTCGATCTCGCCCGAGGTGAACGACCCGGGCGCGCGCAACGTCACCTTCGACGAGTTGCGCGTGGCCTACGACGAGCAGGTGCGCGCGCTGGTCGAAGGCGGTGCCGACCTGCTGCTGGTCGAGACGATCTTCGACACGCTCAACGCCAAGGCCGCGGTGTTCGCGATCGACGCGATCATGGCCGAGCGCGAGGCCGCCGGCCTGCCGCGGCTGCCGATCATGATCTCGGGCACGGTCACCGATGCGTCGGGCCGCATCCTGTCGGGGCAGACGGTCGAGGCGTTCTGGAACTCGCTGCGCCACGCGCGCCCGCTCACCGTGGGCCTGAACTGCGCGCTGGGCGCGGCCCTGATGCGCCCGTACGTCGAGGAGCTGTCGAACAAGGCCGGTACCTTCATCTGCGTCTACCCGAATGCCGGGCTGCCGAACCCGATGTCCGACACCGGTTTCGACGAGACGCCCGAGGTCACCGCCCGGCTGCTGCAGGAATTCGCGCAGGCCGGCTTCGTCAACGTGGCGGGCGGCTGTTGCGGCACCACGCCCGAACACATCGCCGCGATCGCGCAGGCGGTGCAGGACATCGCGCCGCGGCGCATTCCGGAGCGTCCGCGCGCCATGCGGCTCTCGGGGCTCGAGGCGTTCACCGTCGACGACGACTCGCTCTTCGTGAACGTGGGCGAGCGCACCAACGTCACCGGCTCGAAGGCCTTCGCGCGGCTGATCCTCGGCGGGCAGTTCGACGAGGCGCTCGCGGTGGCGCGCCAGCAGGTGGAGAACGGCGCGCAGGTCATCGACGTGAACATGGACGAGGCGATGCTCGATTCGGCGGCGGCGATGACCCGCTTCCTGAACCTGCTCGCTTCCGAGCCCGACATCGCGCGCGTGCCGGTGATGATCGACAGCTCGAAGTGGGCGGTGATCGAGGCGGGCCTGAAGTGCGTGCAGGGCAAGCCCATCGTCAACTCGATCTCGCTGAAGGAAGGCGAGCAGGAGTTCCTGCGCCAGGCCACGCTGTGTCGCCGCTACGGTGCGGCGGTGGTCGTGATGGCCTTCGACGAGCAGGGGCAGGCCGACACCTTCGAGCGCAAGACGCGGATCTGCGAGCGCGCCTACCGGCTGCTGGTCGATCGCGTGGGCTTTCCGCCCGAGGACATCGTCTTCGACCCGAACATCTTCGCGATCGCCACCGGCATCGACGAGCACGACCACTACGCGGTCGACTTCATCGAGGCCACGCGCTGGATCCGCGCGAACCTTCCGTACGCGAAGGTCTCGGGCGGCGTCTCGAACGTCTCGTTCAGCTTCCGCGGCAACGACCCGGCGCGCGAGGCGATCCACACGGTGTTCCTGTACCACGCGATCCGCGCGGGGCTCACGATGGGCATCGTCAACGCCGGCATGGTGGGCGTCTACGACGAGCTCGACCCCGCGCTGCGCGAGCGCGTCGAAGACGTGGTGCTCGACCGCAAGCCGGACCTGCCTGCAGGCCACCCCGACGAAGTCAAGAGCGCCACCGAGCGGATGATCGAGTTCGCCGCGACGCTGAAGGCCGGCGGCGCGAAGAAGGAAGAGAACCTCGAGTGGCGCAACCAGCCGGTGGAGCAGCGGCTCGCGCACGCGCTGGTCAATGGCATCACCAACTGGGTAGTCGAGGACACCGAGGAAGTGCGCGCCACGATCGCCGCGCGCGGCCCGCTGATGGACGGCATGAACATCGTCGGCGACCTGTTCGGCGCGGGCAGGATGTTCCTGCCTCAGGTGGTGAAGTCGGCGCGCGTGATGAAGCAGGCGGTCGCGCACCTGGTGCCCTTCATCGAGGAGGAGAAGCGCCAGCTCCAGGCTTCCGGTGCCGATGTCTCCTCGCGCGGGCGCGTCGTCGTCGCCACCGTGAAGGGCGACGTGCACGACATCGGCAAGAACATCGTCACCGTCGTGCTCCAGTGCAACAACTTCGAGGTGGTGAACATGGGCGTGATGGTGCCCTGTTCCGACATCCTCGCGCGCGCGAAGGAAGAGAACGCCGACATGGTCGGCCTGTCGGGGCTGATCACGCCGTCGCTGGAAGAAATGGCCTACGTCGCGAAGGAGATGGAGCGCGACGCGTATTTCCGCGACCGGAAGGTCCCGCTGCTGATCGGCGGCGCGACGACCTCGCGCGTGCACACCGCGGTGAAGGTGGCGCCGAACTACTCGGGCCCGGTGGTCTACGTGCCCGACGCATCGCGCTCGGTGCCGGTCGTGCAGAGCCTGATGTCCGCCGAGCAGCGCGGCGAATTCCTCGCCGGGCTCGCCGCCGACTACGAGCGGGTGCGCGCGCAGCACGCCTCCAAGAAAGCGCCGAACCTGGTGCCCATTGCGCAAGCGCGCGCCAACCGCCCGCCCTTCGACTGGCTGCACGCCGGCCCCGACGGCGGCCCGTACCGGCCGCCGAAGCCGAAGTTCATCGGCCGGCGCGAGTTCCGCAACTTCGACCTCGCCGAAATCGCCGCGTTCATCGACTGGGGCCCGTTCTTCCAGACCTGGGACCTGCACGGCGCGTACCCGGCGCTGCTCAACGACGACGTGGTCGGCGAGTCGGCGCGCCGCGTGTTCTCCGACGGAAGGTCGATGCTCAAGCGCGTCATCGAGGGCCGCTGGCTCACCGCCAACGGCGTGGTGGGCTTCCTGCCGGCCAACACGGTGAACGACGACGACATCGAGATCTACACCGACGAGACGCGCACCGAGGTGGCCTTCACCTGGCGCAACCTGCGCCAGCAGACCGCCAAGCGCGACGGCGTGGGCAACAAGTGCCTGGCCGACTTCATCGCGCCGAAGTTCATCGACGGCAAGCCTTCGGGCATTGCCGACTACATCGGCATGTTCGCGGTCACGGCGGGCCTGGGCATCGAGAAGAAACTCGTCGAGTTCACGAAGCTGCTCGACGACTACTCGGCGATCATGCTGAAGGCGATCGCCGACCGCATGGCCGAGGCGTTCGCCGAATGCCTGCACGCGCGCGTGCGCCGCGACCTCTGGGGCTATGCGCACGACGAAGCGCTGTCCAACGACGAGCTGATCGCCGAGAAGTACCGCGGCATCCGGCCGGCGCCCGGCTATCCGGCCTGCCCTGAGCATACGGTCAAGCGCGCATTGTTCGACACGCTGCGCGCCGAGGAGATCGGCATGGGGCTCACCGAGCACTTCGCGATGATGCCGGCCTCCAGCGTGAGCGGGTTCTATTTCTCGCATCCGCTGGCCGACTATTTCGCGGTGGGCCGCATCGGAGAAGACCAGCTGAAGGACTACGCGGCGCGCTCGGGGCGCGACGAGGAAATGCTGCGGCGCGTGCTGGCGCCCGTGTTGTAGCGACCGCCAGACCCGCGAATGCCGCGGGGGCGAGCGGCGCCGCCGCGCGATCCCGCGGCTATAATGCGCCGATGCCGATGGCGCCGGCTACCGCTGGTGGCCGGTCGGTGCGTATCGAACTTGCCTCCGACACGATCGGACGCGGAGCGACGCCGATGACCCAGCACGACTTCAAGCCGTTGCGCCTGCACGTGCCCGAACCCACCGGGCGGCCCGGCTATCCCACCGATTTCAGCTACCTGCACCTTGCACCCGCAGGCGCCGCGCCACGGCCGCCGATCCAGGCGCGCGCTTCGGACACCGCCGATCTCGCTGCCTCGCTGGTGCGCGTGCTCGACGACGAGCATCGCGCGGTGGGGCCGTGGGCGCCGCAGCTCGACCCCGAGCGGTTGCGCGCCGGGCTGCGCGCGATGCTCGTCACGCGGATCTTCGATGCGCGGATGCTGATCGCGCAGCGCCAGAAGAAGCTGTCGTTCTACATGCAGTGCCTGGGCGAGGAGGCGATCGCGGTCGCGCACTCGATGGCGCTGCGCGACGGCGACATGTGCTTTCCCAGCTACCGCCAGCAGGGGCTGCTGATCGCGCACGGCGTGCCGCTGGTCGAGATGATCTGCCAGCTGCTGTCGAACGAAGCCGATCCGCTGAAGGGCCGCCAGCTGCCGGTGATGTACTCGCGCAAGCGAAGCGGCTTCTTCTCGATCTCGGGCAACCTGGCCACGCAGTTCGTCCAGGCGGTCGGCTGGGCGATGGCTTCGGCGATCAAGGGCGACACGAAGATTGCCTCGGGCTGGATCGGCGACGGCTCGACCGCCGAGCCCGACTTCCACAATGCGCTCACCTTCGCGCACGTCTACCGCGCGCCGGTGATCCTGAACGTGGTCAACAACCAGTGGGCGATCTCCACGTTCCAGGCGATCGCCGGCGGCGAGCGCGCCACCTTCGCATCGCGCGGCGTGGGCGCGGGCATCGCGTCGCTGCGCGTCGACGGCAACGACTTCCTCGCGGTGTTCGCCGCTTCGCAGTGGGCCGCCGAGCGCGCGCGCCACAACCTGGGGCCCACGCTGATCGAATGGGTCACCTATCGCGCCGGCGCGCATTCCACCTCCGACGATCCGTCGAAGTACCGGCCCGCCGACGACTGGCAGCGCTTTCCGCTCGGCGACCCGGTCGCGCGGCTCGAGCGCCACCTGGAAGGGCTCGGCGAATGGTCGGCCGGGCAGGGCGAGCAGCTGCGCAAGGAGATCGAAGCCGAGGTGATCGCTGCGCAGAAGGAGGCCGAGCGCCACGGCACGCTGCTCGACGGTCGCGTGCCTCCGGCCGACTCGATGTTCGAGGACGTCTACGCGCAGATGCCCGCGCACCTGCGCCGGCAGCGCGAACAATCGAGGAGCGAGTCATGAGCACGCCAGCGGCAGTCGTGCCCGCGGCCGGGACGCGCACCCGGATGACGATGATCCAGGCGCTGCGCTCGGCGATGGACCTGATGCTCGAGCGCGACCCCAACGTGGTCGTCTACGGCGAAGACGTCGGCTACTTCGGCGGCGTGTTCCGCGTGACAGAGGGGCTGCAGGCGAAGCACGGGCGCACGCGCGTGTTCGATGCGCCGATCTCCGAAGGCGGCATCGTCGGCACCGCGATCGGCATGGCGGCCTACGGGCTGCGTCCAGTGGTCGAGATCCAGTTCGCCGACTACTCGTATCCGGCCTACGACCAGATCGTGTCGGAGGCGGCGCGGCTGCGTCACCGCTCGGCCGGCGACTTCACCGCGCCGATCACGATCCGCATGCCCTGTGGCGGCGGCATCTACGGCGGCCAGACCCACAGCCAGAGTCCGGAGGTGCTGTACACGCACGTCTGCGGGCTGCGCACCGTGATGCCGTCGAACCCGTACGACGCCAAGGGGCTGCTGATCTCCGCGATCGAGTGCGAGGATCCGGTGATCTTCCTCGAGCCCAAGCGGCTGTACAACGGGCCGTTCGACGGTCACCACGACCGGCCGGTGGTGCCGTGGTCGAAGCATCCGCGCGGCGAAGTGCCCGAGGGCTATTACACCGTGCCGCTCGAATCGGCGGCGGTGCAGCGCCCCGGCAGCGATCTCACCGTGCTCGCCTACGGCACCATGGTCTACGTCGCCGAGGCGGCCGCCGCCGACACCGGCATCGACGCCGAGATCATCGACCTGCGCAGCCTCTGGCCCCTCGACCTCGACACCATCGTCGAGTCGGTGAAGAAGACCGGCCGCTGCGTCGTGGTGCACGAGGCCACGCGCACCAGCGGCTTCGGCGCCGAGCTGGTCGCGCTGGTGCAGGAGCACTGCTTCTACCACCTCGAGGCGCCGATCGAGCGAGTCACTGGCTGGGACACGCCGTATCCGCACGCGCAGGAGTGGGCGTATTTCCCCGGCCCGAAGCGCGTCGGGGCGGCGATGCGCCGCGCGATGGAGTCCTGAAATGGCCGCTCGCGTGATCAAGGTGCCCGACATCGGCGAGGGCATCGCGGAAGTCGAGTTGGTCGAGTGGCTGGTGAAGGTCGGCGACACGGTCGCCGAAGACCAGTCGCTCGCGGTGGTGATGACCGACAAGGCGAGCGTGGAGATCCCGTCACCGGTGGCCGGGACGGTGGTCGCACTGGCCGGCGACGCGGGACAGATGCTTGCGGTGGGCGCGGAGCTGATCCGGATCGAGCCCGCAGGGGCGGGGGAGGCGACGGCGGCGCGCGGCGGCGCTGGAGCCGCGGCGGGCGGCACCGCGGCACCAGGCGGCCCAGGAGCGGCGGTCGGCGAGGCCGCGGCGCATGCCGAAGTGCGTGCCGCCATGGGTGCGGCGGGCGTTTCGGTCGGCGGCGCCGTCGGCACTTCGGTCGGCGGTGCGCCCGTTGTTGCAGCCGTGGCGGCGCACGTCGGCTTCGACAAGCCGCTGGCGTCGCCGTCGGTGCGCCGTCATGCGCGCGATCGCGGCATCGATTTGCGGCAGGTGTCCGGCAGCGGGCCGGCGGGCCGCATCCGGCACGAAGACGTCGAACGTTTCGCCGCGCGGGCGATGGCGGCGGCCGCCGGTGTGGCGGCGCCCGCGCCCGCGGGGGCGGCTGCCGGCGCGCAGGTGCGCGGCGGCCCGGCGATGGCTGCACCCGCCGCTGCAGTCGGGCGCGCGCCCGCCGGCCCGCGCTACGCCGAGCGCCACGACGAGCAGGCGGTGCCGGTGATCGGCCTGCGGCGCCGCATCGCCGAGAAGATGCAGGAGGCGAAGCGTCGCATCCCGCACTTCAGCTACGTCGAAGAGGTCGACGTCACCGAGCTGGAGGCGCTGCGTGCGCAGCTGAACGCGAAGCGCGGCGCCGAGCGCGGGCGGCTCACGCTGCTGCCGTTCGTGCTGCGAGCGATCGTGCTGGCGGTGCGCGAGTTCCCGCAGATCAACGCGCGCTACGACGACGAGGCCAACGTGGTCACGCGCTACGGCGCGGTGCACGTCGGCATCGCCACGCAGTCCGACGCCGGGCTGATGGTGCCGGTGCTGCGCCACGCCGAGGCGCTCGACCTGTGGGCGACGGCGGCCGAAATCTCGCGGCTCGCGCAGGCGGCGCGCAGCGGCAAGGCGCTGCGCGACGAGTTGTCGGGCTCGACGATCACCGTGACCAGCCTGGGCGCGCTCGGCGGCATCGCGTCGACGCCGGTGATCAACCACCCGGAGGTCGCGATCGTCGGCGTCAACCGCATCGCCGAGCGCCCGGTCATCCTCGGCGGCGCGGTCGTGGCGCGCAAGATGATGAACCTGTCGTCGTCGTTCGACCATCGCGTGGTCGACGGCATGCACGGCGCCGAGTTCGTGCAGGCGCTGCGCGGCTATCTCGAGTGTCCGGCGACGATGTTCGTCGATTGACGCGCGCGACGCGGGCGCTGCGATGAACGAGCCGCCGTCGCAACGCAGGCCGGCCGCGCGGCGGCGCACGCCGGTCGAGCCGGTGGCGGTCGAACCGCATCGCTGCACGCCCACCGAGCAGCGGCGTCTGCTCGGTGCGTCGCCGTTCTTCGCAGGCTTGTCCGACGCCGAGCTGGCGCAGGCGGCCGCGTCGTTCCGCCAGGCCAACTACCGGGCCGGCGAGGTCATCCATCGCGCGGGCGATCCGGCGGCGCGGCTGTCGATCGTGGTCGCCGGGCAGGTGAAGATCGCGCGCCCGACTTCGGGCGGGCAGGACGTGCTGCTGGCGATCATCGGCCCCGACGAGCACTTCGGCAGCCTGCTCGAGCTGGGCGATGCGACCTATCGCGACGATGCCAGCGCGCACACCGACTGCTGCGTGCTGTGGACCAGCGCGGAGGCGTTCCACGCGCTGCTGCTGCGCTACCCGGCCGCTGCGATGGCCACGCTCGCGCTGGTTGCGGCACGGCTGCGCGCCGCCCAGGAGACGATCGAGCAGCTCAGCGCGTATCCGGTCGATCGCCGCGTGGCGGCGACGCTGCTCGCGCTGGCCGATCGCATGGGGCGCGAGGAAGACGGCGCGATCCTGATCGACACCGTGCTTTCGCGCCAGGACCTCGCCGACATGACCGGGGCCACGGTCGAGACGGTGAGCCGCGTCCTCAGCGACTTTCGCCGCGCCGGCCTCGTCGACAGCGGCCGGCGCTGGATCGCGGTGCGCGATCGCGCCCGGCTGTCGGAGCTGGCCCGCCGCGGCGCCTGAGGGGCTCGCGCGCCGCCGCGCGCGAGGGGCGCGGCAAATTGCGCCAGGTCATTCATCGTACCGACCCGCTTCGCTATCTTGGCTGCATCGGCCCGCCGGGCCGCATCGCAACAGGGAGTTGGCGATCATGACCGAGACATCGAAGAAGACCATCCTGCGCAGCGAGGACATGAGCTGCCCGTCCTGCGTGAAGAAGATCGAGGGCGCGCTGTGCGCGCTCGACGGCGTGAGCCGCGCGCAGGTGTACTTCAACACCGGCCGCATCGAGGTCGAGCACGACCCCGACAAGGTCGCGCCGGCGCGCCTGGTCGAGGTGGTGGCGAAGGCGGGCTACGCGGCGAAGGTGTCGCCGCTGTGACCGGGCTGCTGAAGCGGCAGTGGCGCGACCACGCGTCGCGCCGCCGGCTGGTGATGCTGGTCTCCGGCGCGCTGCTGCTGCTCGGCCTCGGCGCGGGCGCCTTCGTCGCCACCGCGGCGCTGCGCGACCCGCTGCTGGCGGCCGCCGCGGTGGTGGCGGGCGCCGACATCGCGCGGCGCGCCTTCGACGGCCTGCGCCGACGCCAGTTCACCATCGACCTGCTGGTCACGATCGCCGCGGTCGGCGCGCTGGTGATCGGCGAGGCCTGGGAGGCGGCGGCGGTCACTTTCCTGTTCGTCTTCGGCGCGTGGCTGGAGGCGCGCACGCTCGGGCGCACGCGCCAGGCACTGTCGAACCTGCTCGAGCTCGCGCCGGTGACCGCGCTGGTGATGCGCGGCGGCGAGGCGGTCGAGGTCGACCCGACCGAAGTGCGGGTCGGCGAGACGGTGATGGTGCGCCCCGGCGCGCGCATTCCGGTGGACGGCATCGTGCGCGAGGGCCGCGCGGCGGTCGACGAGAGCGCGATCACCGGCGAGCCGATGCCCGTGGAGAAGGGCGGCGGCGACGCGGTCTACGCGGGCACGGTGAGTCGCGACGGCATGTTGATGCTCGAAGCCACCGGGGTCGGCGCCGACACCACGCTGGCGCGCATCGTGCACCGCGTCGAGGAGGCCCAGGACGCCAGGGCGCCGGTACAGCGCACGATCGAGCGCTTCGCCGGCTGGTATACGCCGTCGATCATCGTCCTCGCGGCGCTGGCCGGCGCGCTCACCGGCGAGGTCGAGCTCGCGCTGACGCTGCTGGTGATCGGCTGCCCCGGCGCGATGGTGATCGCCACGCCGGTGGCGATCGTTGCCGGCATCGGCCGCGCCGCCGGGCGCGGCATCCTGATCAAGGGCGGCGAATACCTCGAAACCATCGGACGTGTCGGCACGGTCGCGTTCGACAAGACCGGCACGCTCACGCGCGGCAAGCCTGTGCTGACCGACGTGGTCGCGCTGCGGTCTTCGCTGGGCGCGGCCGCGGATTCGGGCGGCGCTGCGCTCGCCGGTGCGGACCGCGCTGCGCTCGCCGACGCGGGTCGTGCCGCGCTCGCCGGGGCGGGCCGTGCCGCGATCGCCGGGGCGGGCACCGCTTTCGCGTCGGCCGGCGCGGACGAAGACGCGGTGCTGCGCTGGGCGGCGATCGCGGAGACCGGTTCGGCGCACCCGCTTGCGCCTCCGATCGTCGAGGCGGCGCGCGCGGTACTCGACGAGCCGATTCCGCATCCCGAGCACGGCGAGGCGGTGCCCGGCAAGGGCATCCGCGCGCGCTGGCAGGGGCACGCGATCGACGTGGGCACGCCGGCGCTGCTCGACGACCTGGGCATCGCGCTCGATGCCGGCACGCGCGCGCACCTGGCGCGCCTGCAGGATGCCGGAAAGACGGCGATGCTGGTGGCGGTGGACGGCGAAGCGATCGGCCTGCTCGGCGTCACCGACGTGCCGCGCGCGAACGCCGCCGAAGTGACGGCCGAACTGCGCCGCATCGGCGTGCGCCGGCTGGCGATGCTCAGCGGCGACAACCCGCGCACCGCCGCGAAGGTCGCGCAATCGGTGGGCATCGACGAAGTACGCGCCGGCATCCTGCCCGAGGGCAAGCTCGAATGGATCCGCGCGCGCCAGGCCGAAGGCGAGGTGGTCGCGATGGTGGGCGACGGCATCAACGATGCGCCGGCGCTGGCTGCGGCCGACGTCGGCATCGCGATGGGTGCCGCCGGCAGCGACATCGCGCTCGAAACCGCCGACGTCGCGCTGATGGCCGACCAGCTCGAGCGCATCCCCGAGGCGCTGCGCATCTCGCGCGCGACGGTGCGGGTGATCCGCCAGAACCTGGTGATCGCGCTGCTCACCGTCGCCGCGCTGCTCGCCGGCGTGCTCGCCGGCCACGTGGACATGGCCGGCGGCATGCTGGTGCACCAGGGGTCGGTGCTGGTGGTGATCCTGAACGCGATGCGGCTGATGCGCGCCTGATCGTGCACAGGCGGCACCGGCGTGCGCCGGCGGTGCCGCCGGCACCGGTGCCGCGGTGCGTCGGGCTGCCGCGCCGGTCTTGCGCCTCAGCCGGCGAAGCGGTAAATCGCCGCCAGTCCGGTGATCGCCGGCATGCGCGCCGCCGGTACGAGCACCACTTCGCCGCCCGTCGCGATCACCTGCTCGCCGATGTCGTCGAGCAGGTCGTCGACCTCGGGGTCGGAGAGCTTGCCCTCGACCACGCTGCCATCGGAGGGATCGAAGCGGCCCGGAATGATGCGGTCGGCCTCGATCAGCAGCGTGGCCACCTGTCCGGCCGCGGCCGCCTTCGCCACCTCGCGCAGGTCGTCGCTGCCTGTCTTCTTCGCCCTGGCCTCCTCGAAGGCCTCCGTCAGCTTCGCGAGTCGCGCCAGGTACCAGGGCTCGACGAGAGCCCAGGCGCGCGCGCGCAACTGCTCGATCGACAGGTCGTCCGGATGCACGTCGATCGCCCCGGCGGCCAGCATCGGATTGCGACTGATGCTGCGGAACAGGTGATGGTGCTCGGGCAGCGCCGCAAGCAGCAGCGGCATGCCGCTGGGCCGCGAATAGTGCTCGAGCACGTCGGCGTCGATCGACCGGAAGAACTGCTCGGCCTGCTTGTCGCGCATCGACTGCTTCAGGTCGGTGCCGTGCCGCGTGGTGGCGCCCAGCGCGCCCGAGCCGTAGACCCGCGTGGCGCGCTCGCGTGCAGCCGGCGGCGCCGCCTCGGCGTCGATCGCCAGGTCGATCTCGTCGAGTGCGTCCCGATTGCCTTCGAAGAGCCTGGCTTCGTGCCGATTCAGCCCGAGGACGTGGTAGCGGTCGGCCGACTGCACGATCCGCATCAGCGGCTTCGTGTGGAAGCTGTCGGCCACCACGGTCAGCTCGGCGACCGGGCGTTGCAGGCGCCAGGCGCGGAAGAAGCCCGGCGCCGCGAGCACGGCCAGGCCGTCGAGCGTGTGGTTCCAGAAGTCGCGGTCGGCAGCCAGCGCCTCGAACGGGGCCAGCAGCGGCGCGGTGTCGCGCGCCGGGTACTTGCGATGCAGCGACTCGGACAGCGCCTTCAGCAGGTTGCGAAAGCGAATCGGGTCCTGCTGATTGTCGGGGTGCATGCGGTGCGTCGGCTGGTACAGCGACAGGCACGGCGGCTCATGCTGCTCCGAGAGCAGGCGGGCGTAGTCTTCAACCAGTGATGGCATGACGCAACTCCTTGAAAGAAAACCGAAAAACAGGGGCCTCCTCCCTGCCCCGAGGGTAACAGGTCGCGCCCGCGCAGCCGCACCCCCCGAGCGTGGGCCCGCGATGCAGGATGCCCACGATCCGTGGGGGGTCCGTCAGCGCATCGAGCTGGAACGCGTGGGCAAGCTCGAGCTGGCCGTAGGCTGACGATTCACTCGGGCCGACGCGGCGGCGACGTTTCCGGTTGCTCCCCGTTCGGCGCGGGTGCCTGCGCCGGTACCGAGACCTCGCCCTGCGCGGGGATCTCGCGCGTGACCGTCTCGCGGTAGATGCCGCCCGCTTCGACGCTGCCGCGGGTGGTGCCGCCGCCGCGCACGCGGTACTCGCAGTCGGCGCGCTCATCGGGCGGCAGCGGCTCGCAGCGGCGCAACGCGTTCTCGAGGTAGCGGATGGGGTCATCCGGCCCGCTCCCCAGCCGGCCGCCCCGGGCCTCGGCGCGGGCCGCCGCCGCCTCGCGCAGGCAGCTGGCGCGCTCATCGGGTGACTGCATCTGCTCGCAGCGTTCGCGCTCCTGACGGTAGCGCGCGTCGGGGCCGTTCGCGGCGCCGGCTTGCGCCGCGGCTGCGAGCGGCAGCACGCCCGCGGCGATCAGCGCGATGGCCGATGCAGCGATTCGTGCTGCCGCGATGCGCGCCTCATTCGAGCGTGAACCCGACATTGATCGTCACCTGCCAGTGCGCGACCTTGCCCTCGACCACGTGGCCGCGCGTCTCGACGACACGGAACCACTGGATGTTGCGCACCGTTTCGTGCGCCTTGGCGAGCGCGTTGCGGATCGCGTCGTCGCTTCCCGACTTCGATGATCCGGTGAGTTCGATGTGCTTGTAGACGTGGTCGGTCATGATCGATCTCCTCGGGGTTTGCGTCGGAGCCCCTCATTGTGCCCGTACGTTTCGGTGCTCGCTTCCTGGATGGAGTACGAGAACGGATTGCGCACGCGCACGCCGTCGATCAGGGCGCCGTCTTGCAGGTCTTCCGTGAGCAGCACCGAGCAACCCTGTTCGCGCGCCGCGGCGACGACGAGTGCGTCCCCCCACGACAGCCGGTGCCGTGCCTGGATGGTACGCGCGCGTTGCATCGTTGCGAGGTCGACCGGCTGCGGCTGCCAATGCATCAACGCCTCGACGTCGTCCCAGGCCTGCTCTTCGGGCAGGCCTGGCTTCAGCTTGCGGGTGACGGTGACGTAGTACTCGGAGAGCACCTGCGTGCCGGTGCGGCCGAGCTGCTCGGCCCATAGCCATTCGAGCCACGCCTGGGCGAGCGGCTGGCGCCGGATGTCGCCTGCGTCGCGGGCGTACACCAGTACGTTCGCGTCAACGAAGACCAGGGCGCTCATGAAGCTCCTCGCGCGTCGGCAGCTTCGATCCGGTCGTGTTGATGTGCGTCGGTTGGCGATCGAGGAAGCGGCGCATCGCGTTCGCATAGTCGCGCGACTCGCGCATTCGCTTTTCGAGCATCTCGGCGATGTAGCGAGAGACGCTCTTGTCTTCGCGCGCCGCCGACACGCGCACCCAGGCAGCGGTCTTCTCGTCGAGCGTGATGGTGACGTTTTTCATGACCGGGCGTCTCCGCGCAGAATCAGGCTTCAAAACACGAAGTCAGTGTAACACGAATTTCGTGTCAAGCGCCTCCGCCCTGCCACGGCGCCGCCCCCTCGGTCAGCTTCGCCAGCACCTCGGGCGGCGCCTGCACCGCGCTGCGCTGGTGATAGAACCCGAGCGCGCGCAGCCCGCCGAGTTCCTCTCCGCCGCCGGCGCGGCCTGGACCGCCGTGCAGCGACATCGGCATCACGTTGCCGTGGCCGGTGTGGGTCTTGCCGACCGCGGGGGTGATCACGTGCAGGCGACCGTGCGCGTGCGCCATCTCGGTCGCGGCGCCCGCGATGAAGTCGACGTCGTCGCTGAACACCGATGCGACCAGCGAACCGAAGCCGCGACGCGCGAGCGCGAACGCGTGGTCGGCGTCGCGATAGGGCACGACGGTGGCCACCGGCCCGAAGACTTCGATGTCGTGCACGAGTTTCGATGCGTCGCCGTCGTCGACCTTCAGCAGGTGCGGCATCACGCAGGCAGCGACCTTCGGGTCGGCGTCGACCAGGTCGGCCTCGTTGCCGGCCCAGGCGAGCTGCGCCTCGCGACCCAGCGCGGCGAGCCCTTCGCGCACCGCTGCGAGTTGCGCGCGGCTGGCGAGCGCGCCCATGCGCACCGATTCGTTGCGCGGATTGCCGACCTTCACCGCCGCCAGCGCGGCCGCGATCGCTTCGGTGGCGGCCGCGGCGTGCGCCTGCGGCACCAGCACGCGGCGGATCGCGGTGCACTTCTGCCCAGACTTGACCGTCATCTCGCGAACGACTTCCTTCACCATCAGCGCGAACGCGTCGCTGCCGGGGGGCGCGTCGGGGCCGAGCAACGCGCTGTTCAGGCTGTCGGTCTCGGCGTTCACGCGGATCGAATGGCGCAGCACGTTCTCGTGCGCGCAGATCGCGCGCGCGGTGTCGGCCGAGCCGGTGAACGAGACCAGGTCGAACGGCTCGAGCGCGTCGATCAGCCCGTCCGAGCGGCCGCAGACGATCGACAGCGCGCCGGGCGGCAGCACGCCGGCCTCGATCACGTCGGCCACCATCTGCTGCGTGAGCCACGCGGTCGCGGTCGCCGGCTTCACCACCACCGGCACGCCCGACAGCAGTGCCGGCGCGGCCTTCTCCCAAAGACCCCACGCCGGGAAGTTGAATGCGTTGACGAACAGCGCGATGCCGCGCTGCGGCACGAGGAAATGGCCGCTCTGGAAGCTGCCGTCCTTGCCGAGCTTCACCGGCTCGCCGTCGGCAAGGCAGCGCGCTGCGCCGAGCTTCGCGCCCCAGCGCGCGTACTGCGCGAGCGTGTAGATCGCGCCGTCGATGTCCACGGCCGAATCGTTGCGGGTGGTGCCGGAGTTTTGCAGCGCAATGTCGTAGTACGCATCGCGCCTGCCTTGCAGCACCTCGGCGATGCGCGCAAGCTGTGCCGAGCGCTCTGCGTAGCTGAGCGCACGCAGCGCGGCGCCGCCCTGGGTGCGCGCGAATGCATAGCCTTGGGCCAGGTCGAGCCCCGCGCCCGAGACGCGCACGAGCTCCGTGCCCAGCACCGGGTCGAACAGCGGCACGCCGGCGCCGCTTCCTGCCTGCCAGCGGCCGGCCAGATGGTTGTCGAGCAGTCGAGTCATGTCCGGATCCTCACGATTGAATGTCCCTGCGAAGCGCAGCACGGGGGTTGACGCCGGCTGCAACATGCATCATTATGCATTGATGCATATCAATTCGGCAATATAGTTCATCTTCTCACTGCGAGGAGCACCGCATGAGCGCATCCCCCCGGGTCGACTACCAGACCGACCCGTCCAGGTACCACCACGTGAAGCTCGGCTTCGACGGGCCGATCGCGACGCTGTCGCTGAACATCGACGAAGACGCCGGCATCCGGCCCGGGTACAAGCTGAAGCTGAACTCCTACGACCTCGGCGTCGACATCGAGTTGCACGATGCGCTGCAGCGCATCCGCTTCGAGCACCCCGAGGTGCGCACCGTGGTCGTCACCAGCGGCAAGGATCGCATCTTCTGCTCCGGAGCCAACATCTTCATGCTGGGGCTGTCGAGCCACGCGTGGAAAGTGAACTTCTGCAAGTTCACCAACGAAACCCGCAACGGCATCGAGGATTCCAGCAGGCACTCGGGGCTGAAGTTCGTGGCTGCGCTCAATGGCGCCTGTGCCGGAGGCGGCTACGAACTGGCGCTCGCCTGTGACGACATCGTGCTGGTCGACGACCGCTCGTCGTCGGTGTCGCTGCCCGAGGTGCCGCTGCTCGGCGTGCTGCCGGGCACCGGCGGTCTCACCCGCGTCACCGACAAGCGCAAGGTGCGCCACGACCGCGCCGACATCTTCTGCACCACCACCGAAGGGGTGCGCGGCCAGCGCGCGAAGGCGTGGCGGCTGGTCGACGAAGTGGTCAGGCCACAGGACTTCGCGCGCGTGGTGAAGGAGCGCGCGCTGGCGCTGGCCGCGCAAAGCGACCGACCCGCCGACGCGAAGGGCGTCGCGCTGGTGCCGCTCGAGCGCACGATCGACGACGCCGGCTACCACTACCGCCATGTCGACGTGCAGATCGACCGCGCCAGGCGCACCGCCACTTTCGTCGTCAAGGGCCCGGCCGGCGCGCAGCCTTCGGGCATCGACGCGATCGTCGCCGCCGGCGCGAACTGGTGGCCGCTGCAGATGGCGCGCGAGCTCGACGACGCGATCCTGTCGCTGCGCACGAACGAGCTCGACCTCGGCGTCTGGCTGATGAAGACCGAAGGCGACCTGGCCGCGGTGCAGGCCGCCGACGCCACGCTGCTCGCGCATCGCGACCACTGGTTCGTGCGCGAGACGATCGGCATGTTGAGGCGCACGCTGGCGCGGCTCGACGTGAGCGCGCGCACGATGTTCGCGCTGATCGAGCCGGGTTCGTGCTTCGCCGGCACGCTGGCCGAAATCGCGTTCGCCGCCGACCGCAGCTACATGCTCACGCTGCCCGACGAGCCGCAGAAGGCCCCGCGCATCGCGCTCACCGACATGAACTTCGGCCCCTACCCGATGGTGAACGGCCAGTCGCGGCTGGCGCGCCGCTTCTACGAGGAAGAGGCGCCGCTGGCGGACGCGCGCGCGGCGATCGGCGAGGCGATCGACGGCGAGCGCGCCGAGGCGCTCGGCCTGGTCACCGCCGCGCCCGACGACATCGACTGGGCCGACGAGATCCGCATCGCGGTGGAAGAGCGCTCGTCGATGTCGCCCGACGCGCTCACCGGCCTCGAAGCGAACCTGCGCTTTGCCGGCAAGGAAACGATGGAGACGCGCATCTTCGGCCGTCTCACCGCCTGGCAGAACTGGATCTTCATCCGCCCGAACGCCGTCGGCGACAAGGGCGCGCTGAAGGTCTACGGCAAGGGCGAGAAGGCCGCCTTCGACTGGAACCGCGTGTAGGCAAGGCACCGCGCCTGCACGAAGCGAACGAATCGATTACATCGACCCCCGATCAACGAACGAACACCCGGAGCATCCGATGAGCACGGTGAACTACAGCGAGAAGATCCCCAACAACGTCAACCTGTCCGAAGACCGCACGCTGCAGCGCGCGCTCGAGCACTGGCAGCCCGGCTTCCTGAACTGGTGGCAGGACATGGGCCCCGACGGCTCGATCAACTACGACGTCTACCTGCGCACCGCGGTGAGTGTCGACCCGAGCGGCTGGGCGCAGTTCGGCTACGTGAAGATGCCCGACTACCGCTGGGGCATCTTCCTGAACCCGGCCGACAAGGACCGCAAGATCCACTTCGGCGACCACCTCGGCGAGGCCGCCTGGCAGGACGTGCCCGGCGAGCATCGCGCGAACCTGCGCCGCATCATCGTCACGCAGGGCGACACCGAGCCGGCCTCGGTCGAACAGCAGCGCCACCTCGGCCTCACCGCGCCCAGCCTGTACGACATGCGCAACCTGTTCCAGGTGAACGTCGAGGAAGGCCGCCACCTGTGGGCGATGGTCTACCTGCTGCACCGCTACTTCGGCCGCGACGGCCGCGAGGAGGCCGAGGCGCTGCTCGAGCGCCGCTCGGGCGACTCGAACAACCCGCGCATCCTCGGTGCGTTCAACGAGAAGACGCCCGACTGGCTGTCGTTCTTCATGTTCACCTACTTCACCGACCGCGACGGCAAGTTCCAGCTGTGCGCGCTCGCCGAGTCGGGCTTCGATCCGCTGGCGCGCACCACGAAGTTCATGCTCACCGAGGAAGCGCACCACATGTTCGTCGGCGAGTCGGGCATCTCGCGGATCGTCCAGCGCACCTGCGAGGTGATGAACCAGCTGAAAACCGACGCGCCCGACAAGCTGCGCGCGGCCGGCGCGATCGACCTGCCGACGATCCAGCGCTACCTGAACTTCCACTTCAGCGTCACGATCGACCTGTTCGGCGCCGACCAGTCGTCGAACGCAGCCATCTTCTACAGCTCGGGCCTGAAGGGCCGCTTCGAGGAGGGCAAGCGCACCGACGACCACCTGCTCAAGGGCGCCACCTACAGGCTGCTCGACGTCTCGGGCGGCGCGCTGGTCGAGAAGGAAGTGCCGATGCTCAACGCGCTGAACGAAGTGCTGCGCGACGACTACATCAAGGACTCCGTGGCCGGCGTGCAGCGCTGGAACAAGGTGATCGAGAAGGCGGGCATCCCGTTCCGGCTGAAGGTGCCGCACAAGGCTTTCCACCGGCAGATCGGCACGCTGGCCGGCGTGAAGGTTTCGCCCGAGGGCAACGTGGTCTCCGAAGCCGAATGGAACGCGCGCAAGGACGAGTGGCTGCCCAGCGAGGCCGACCGCGCGTTCGTCGCGTCGCTGATGGGGCGCGTGGTCGAGCCGGGCAAGTTCGCCCACTGGATCGCGCCGCCGGCGATGGGCATCAATCGCCAGCCGGTCGACTTCGAGTACGTCCGCTTCAACTGACCGCAGAGGCCACCGTGGGCGCCGCGCCGGAAGTGCTCGAGCAGCACCTGATCGATCCCGAAATCTGCATCCGCTGCAACACTTGCGAGGAGGCGTGCCCGGTCAATGCGATCACGCACGACTCGCGCAACTACGTGGTCGATCCGGCGATCTGCAAGCAGTGCATGGCCTGCGTGCCGCCCTGCCCGACCGGTGCGATCGACAACTGGCGGATGATGTTGAAGAGCGCCGCCTACCCGCTGTCGGCGCAGTTCGAGTGGGACGAGCTGCCGCCCGAAGTACCGCTGCCCGAGGGGGTCGCGGCGGAGGCGGCGGCGGTGATCGAGGAGGCCGCCGCGCCGGCGGTCGCGGCGCCCGACGCCCAGGGCTTCGAGACCGCGGTCACCGCCACGTCGTTCGGCGCGACGGTGCCGCCGTGGTCGGCCGCGCACGCGTACACGAACCTGTATGGGCCGAAGAACCCGACCACCGCGACGGTGGTCGGCAACTACCGCGTCACGGACGCCGGCACCGAGAGCGACACGCACCACATCGTGCTCGATTTCGGGCCGATGCCGTTTCCGGTGCTCGAGGGCCAGTCGATCGGCATCCTGCCGCCGGGCGTCGACGAGCGCGGCAAGCCGCACGTGGCGCGCCAGTACTCGATCGCCAGCCCGCGCAACGGCGAGCGGCCCGGCTACAACAACCTGTCGCTCACGGTGAAGCGTGTCACCGTCGACCACGACGGCCAGCCGGTGCGCGGGGTCTGTTCGAACTACCTGTGCGACCTGAAGAAGGGCGACACCGTGAAGGTGATCGGCCCGTTCGGCGCGTCGTTCCTGATGCCGAACCATCCGCGCTCGAACATCGTGATGATCTGCACCGGTACCGGCAGCGCGCCGATGCGCGCGATGACCGAGTACCGGCGCCGCCTGCGCGGCAAGTTCGAGGGCGGCAAGCTGATGCTGTTCTTCGGCGCGCGCACGCAGAAGGAGCTGCCGTACTTCGGCCCGCTGATGAACCTGCCGCGCGACTTCATCGACGTGAACTTCGCGTTCTCGCGCGCGCCCGATTCACCGAAGCGCTACGTGCAGGACGTGATGCGCGAGCGTGCCGCCGACCTGGCCGCGCTGCTGAAGGACGGTGACACCTTCGTCTACGTCTGCGGCCTCAAGAGCATGGAAGAAGGCGTGCTCGCCGCGCTGCGCGAGGTGGCCACGCAGGCCGGCGTGCAGTGGGAGGAGCTTGCCGGGAGGCTCAAGCGCGAGGGCCGGCTGCACCTGGAGACTTACTGAGCAGGAGCTGTCGCGCGGCCGCGTTGCCGCAGCATCATCACTCCGGCCGCAGCCGGCAGCAGTGCGAGTGCGGCATAGGCCCCCGAATAGCTGCCGCCGTGCCGGATGATCTCGGCGAACACCACCGGGCCGGCCATGCTGCCGCTGAAGGTGAAGAACTGCGACGCGCCGGCCATCGCGGCGAACTCGCCGGGATTCGACAGCCGCGCGAGCTCGGCGAAGTAGACGCCGTTCCAGCCCATCACGGTGGCCGCGCAGGCGATTGCCGCCAGCACGATCGCCGTATCGCCGGCCGACTCGGGCAGCAGCGAGAGCCCGACGCACGAGGCGCCCATCGCGAGGCCGATGCCGCCGAGCAGCACGGCCGGATCGACCCAGCGGTCGGCAACGATTCCCCACGCGATCCGCGCAGCGGTGCTGATCACCTGGGCGCCGGCGAGGATGCCGGCCGCCAGCGCCAGCGAGCGTCCGAGCGACAGCTTCAGGTACGAGACGAGGAAGGTCACGAAGCACAACTGCGTGAACGCGAACGCGAACGACATCATGCTCAGGCGCAGCAGCGACCGGTTGCGGATCACCGCCTTCAGGCCGGGGCGCGGCGTCGCCGTCGCATCTTGTCCCGTCCGCCGCTGCGCGTGCCGCGGCTCGAGGCGCGCGACGGCCGGCCACAGCAGCAGCGCGAGCAGCACGCAGGCCGCGCCCGCGACGACGGTCGAGACCTGCCAGCCGAACGCGTGCAATCCCCAGGGCATCGCCAGCCCTGACAGGGCCACGCCGAGCGGCACGCCGGTCTGCTTGAGCGAGAAGAACAGCCCGCGATTCGACAGCGGCGCGTGCTGCCCCAGCAGGCTGGTCGACGACGGGTTGATCATCCCGTAGCCGGTGCCGACCAGCACCGCGGCGAGCGCCAGTGGCATCGAACCGCCCGCGATCGCGACGAACGCGCCGAAGGCGCAGGCGGCCATCGCCGCCTGGCTCACCGCCACCGCGCCCACGCGCGCCACCCAGCCACCGCTCGCCAGGCCCGACAGCATCGCCGCGAAATAGGCGATGCCGACGAACACCCCCACGCGCTCGGCGCCCAGGCCGAGCGAGGGTGCGACGGCCGGAGCGATCACCGAGGGGATGGTCAGCACCATGCTGCCGAGCGTCTGCACGGACAGCGTGGCGGCAAGGGCGAGGAGCGGGCGAGTGACGGGATTCACCGTCCGCGAGTCTACGCTTCGCGCGCCGCACGCTGCGCCACGCAGGCGAATGTGCGCTACGCTTGGCGCTTCGACGAGGAACTGCATGCGCGCTGATCGACGACTCGCAACGCTCGCGTGGCCGCAGCGCTGGCTGGCGATGCTCGCGCTCGCGGCGCTCGCCGGTTGCGCGCAGCTGGGGCTCGCGAGCGATCCCTACCCGCCGGTGATCTTCGTGCACGACAGGGGCGACTCGGCGGCATCGTGGCAGACGATGATCTGGCGATTCGAGTCGAATGGCTGGCCGCGCCAGCGCCTGTTCGCGATCGACGTGCCGTATCCGCCCGCGGGCATCGGCGACACGACGCCGCAGACGGGTCGCGCTTCGGGCGCCGATCCGATGCAGTCCGTGTCCGACGAGGTCGATCGCGTGCTCGCGCGCACCCGTGCGGGCAAGGCGGTGGTGGTGGGCAGCTCGAGCGACGGCTACGTGGTGCGCAGTTCGGTGAAGGACGGTGCGGCGGCGAAGACGGCCTTGCGCGCGGCGCTCGTCGACGGCGTGCACCACGGCTTCGTGCCGCGCAGTCCGTTCAACGATCCGCGCGTCTTCGAGCGCACCTGGCAATTCGCCGCGGGCGAGCCGCCGCGGCGGCTGGCGATCGTCGCCGAGTCGGCGCCGGTGCTCGGCGGGCGCATCGAACAGCCCGGCAGCCATCGGCCGGTGGCCGGCGTGAAGGTGGAGGTCTACGAGGTCGCACCGCGCACCGGCGAGCGGCTCGGCCCGGCGGTGCACGTGAGCAATACCGGCGCCGACGGGCGCTGGGGTCCGATGACGGCGCGCTCGGACGCGCCGTACGAATTCGTGATCGCGGCGCCCGGCTTCGCGATCACGCACATCTATCGTTCGGCGTTTCCGCGCTCGTCGGACATCGTGGACATGCAGCCGGTGCACCTGGCAGATGCCGAGCGAAAGGCCGGCAGCGTGGTGGCGATGAGTCGCCCGCGCGGCTTCTTCGACCTGCGCCGCGATCACGCGAGCCTCGATGGCGCGGCCTTGCCCGGAGTGGTCCCCGGCGAGATCGGAGTCTCGGAGTCGAAGCTGGTCCTGCCGCCGGGTCCGGTTCGCACCGTGATCGCCGACTGCAACGGCGAGCGCATCGCGGCGCGCAGCTGGCCGGCGACACAGAACCATGCGGTGATCGCCGAATTGCATTACTAGAGACCTGTCCATGTCCCGTTTCTGGAGCGCGATCGTCGCGGACCTGAGCCCCTACGTACCCGGCGAGCAGCCGAAGATCGCCGGGCTGGTCAAGCTCAACACCAACGAGAACCCGTATCCGCCGTCGCCGGCGGCCGCGCAGGCCATCCGCAGCGAGCTCGGCGCGGATGGCGATGCGCTGCGCCTGTACCCGGATCCGCAGTCGGCCGCGCTGTGCGCCGCGATCGCGCAGCGCGAGGGGCTCGCGCCTGAACAGGTGTTTGTCGGCAACGGTTCGGACGAAGTGCTCGCCTTCGCGTTCCAGGGCCTGCTCGCGCAGCCGCGGCCGCTGCGCTTTCCCGACGTGACCTACAGCTTCTATCCGACCTGGTGCCGCCTGTACGGCATCGGCTTCGAGGCAGTGCCGCTCGCCGACGGTTTCGCATTGCGCGTGGACGACTACGCCGGCGGCGGCCCGGTGATCCTGCCGAACCCGAACGCCCCGACCGGCCGCGCGATCACGCGCGCGGAAGTGGCGCGGCTGGCCTCCGCCAATGCCGACTGGCCGGTGGTGATCGACGAGGCCTACGTCGAGTTCGGCGCCGAGACCGCAGCGCCGCTGGTGGCTTCGCATCCGAACCTGCTGGTGGTGCGCACGCTGTCGAAGTCGCACGCGCTGGCGGGCCTGCGCGTGGGCTACGCGCTCGGGCAGGCGCCGCTCGTCGAGGCGCTGGTGCGGCTGAAGGACAGCTTCAACTCGTATCCGCTCGACCGGCTGGCACAGGCGGGCGCGGCGGCGGCGCTGCGCGACGAGCCATGGTTCGCGCGTTCGCGCGATGCGGTAATCGCGAGCCGCGAGCAGTTGAGCGGCGAGCTCGCGGCGCTCGGCTTCGAAGTGCTGCCGTCGCTGGCGAACTTCGTGTTCGCGCGCCATCCGGCGCATGACGGCGCGGCGCTGGCGCGCGCGCTGCGCGAGCGCGGCATCGTGGTGCGCCACTTCGCCAGACCGCGCATCGACCAGTGGCTGCGCATCACGGTGGGCACGCCGCAGCAGTGCGCGACGCTGGTAGAAGCGGCGCGCGAGATCGTCGGCCGGGGCGGGTGAGCGGGCTCAACGCGGTGCAGGCGCGGACGCATCGCGCGCCTCGATCAGCATCCGCGCCAGCTCGGCAAAGCCCGCGCCGCAGCGCGAGTGCGTGATCCAGGCCGGCAGCGCGTCGAGCCGGTCGCGGAAGTCGAGCACGTTGGCCACGCCGACTGCGTTCGGGAAGAACGCGAACATCGGCGCATCGTTCGGCGAGTCGCCGACGAACACGCAGCGCACGCGCTCGGCGTCGAGATCGAGCCCGAAGCGCTCGCGCATCATCAGTCGCGTGGTGGCCAGCTTGTCCCAGCTTCCGAACCAGCCGTTGACGTGGATCGAGCTGACCTTCGCGTTCATGCCGGCCTCGCGCATCAGGGCCACGATCCGGTCGATCTGCGCAGAGGCAAGCGGGGCGACGTCCTCGCGGAAGTCGATCGCCAGGTCGTAGAGCCGGCAGAACTGGTCGGTGGCCGGCGCGCAGCCGGGCACCTCGCGCAGGATGCGTTCGCGCACCGCAGCCAGACGGTCCGCGAGTTCGGCGCGGCGCGCTTCGTCGAGCAGGTGGCGTGCGCGCAGCTTGCCGGCGCTCGCGTCGTGCCACATCCAGAACGCGCCGTTCTCGCCGACCACCGCATCGACCGGCCACATCCGCGCGATGTGATCGCACCAGCCGGCCGGTCGCCCGGTGACCGGCACGACTCGCAGTCCGGCCTCGCGCAGCGCCTCGAGCGCCGAATAGGCCTCGGCGGTGAGGCGGCCGCCGGTGGTGAGCGTGTCGTCGATGTCGGCGAACACCGTGTGCACCGCCGCGGCGGCTGCGCGCGAAAACGCGGCGATCGGTCGCGGATCCGCGCCCACCGTTCCGCGCCTCAGGCCAGTTCCACCAGCACCGGCTGGTGGTCGGAAGCCTGCGTGTCGCCGTCGACCTTCACCGCGCGCAGCCGCGGCGCGAGGTCGTCGCTGACGAAGACGAAGTCGCAGGTGTAGGGCGCCGGCCATTGCACGCGGTCGTGCACGCCGTTGGTGTGCGGATGCGCGGCGTGCGGGTGCAGCGCCTGCCATGCGTCGACCAGCGAGCTCGATCCTTCGCCGAGCGGAGCCTGCAGCCGGCCGTGAAGCGGATCCTCGGGCCGGAAGTTGAAGTCGCCGGTCAGGATCGCCGCGCGGGTCTGCGGCACGCTGCGAAATGGGCCCTCGGAGAGGCTCTCGGAGCGGTCGGGCTCGCGATCGACGCGCGCGTGCCCGCAGGCCTCGGCGTGGCGCGCGCGAATCGCCTCGACCTGCGCGATGCGCTGCAGGCCCGAGTAGTACTCGAGGTGCGTGGTCATCACCCGGACCGTGCCGAGCGGCGTCTCGACCGTAGCCTCGAGCAGCACGCGCGGCATGCTGGCGGCGTTCGGGTCGCTCGGCCACGGCAGCTGGATGCGCAGCGCCTGCAGCACCGGGTAGCGGCTCAGGATCAGGTTGCCGAACGCGCGCCGCGCCCCGCCCGGCGCGAGCGTGTCGACCGCGGCGGCCGGGATCGGCGTGTAGTCGGGCAGCAGCCGCGCGAGCAGCTCGAACTGGTTCTCGCCGCGGCTGCCGGCGAGCCCCGGGAAATTGGCGGCGACCTCCTGCAGGCACAGGACGTCGAAGTCCGCCAGCGCGCGCACATGCGCGACGATGCGCGCCGGATCGACGCGGCCGTCGCAGCCGCGGCACCACTGGATGTTCCAGGTGATCAGCTTCATCTTCGATGTCCGCTCAGCGGATGCCGGCGCGCATGAACGACTGCACGAACTGGCGCTGGAACAGCAGGAAACCCAGCAGCAGCGGTGCGGAGGTCATCAGCGTGGCCGCGGTGATGATCGACCAGTCGACGCCCTGGTCGGTCGACGAGAACACCTGGAGACCCACCGTGAGGGGGCGCGTCTCCACCGAGTTGGTGATGATCAACGGCCACAGGAAGTTGTTCCAGTGATGGCTCACCGACACCAGCGCATAGGCGAGGTAGACCGGTCGCGCCAGCGGCACGTAGACCTTCAGAAGCACCTGCAGCGCGCTGGCACCCTCGACGCGCGCCGCCTCGTCGAGCTCTCTTGGCACCGTCTTGAACGTCTGTCGCAGCAGGAAGATGCCGAATGCCGACGCAAAGTACGGCAGGCCGATCGCGAGGATCGTGTCGCGCAGGCCGAGCGCGTTCATCGTCGAATAGTTTTCGACGATCAGCACGTCGGGCATCACCATCAGCTGCAGGAGCACCAGGAAGAACATCAGGTCGCGGCCGCGGAATTCGTAGCGCGCGAAGGCATAGGCCGCCAGCGTTCCCAGCACCATCTGGGCCGCGAGGATCATCGTCACGAGCGCGATCGTGTTGAGGAAGTAGCGCGCGAACGGCGCCGCGTTCCAGGCGTCGACGAAGTTGCCCAGCGTCAGCGGCGCGCCCGGATCGAAGCGCGTCGAATACTCGGCAGGGTGGAATGCGGTCCAGACCGCGTACGCGAGCGGCAGCACCCAGAGCAGGCCCAGCATCCACGCCGCGATCGACTCGATCGCGTGCGCCCGGCGACTGGTCTGGAACGGCTCGTTCATTGATAGTGGGTGTGCCGGTCGAGAATGCGGAACTTCACGAACGCGGTCACGCCGAGAATCGCGAGCACCACGACGGTGAGGGCCGCGGCGTAGGCCGAGTCCCAGAAGCTGAAGCCGACCTGGTAGATGTAGTAGAGCAGCAAGGCGCTGGCGTTGTCGGGACCGCCACGCGTCATCACGAAGATGTGGTCGACCATGCGCACCGAGTTGATCAGCGCGTTGATCAGCACGAACAGCGTCGTCGGCATCAGCAGCGGAAAGAGCACGCGCACGAAGTACTGCGCCCGTGACGCGCCTTCGAGCGCAGCGGCCTCGGCCAGCGTCGGCGAAATCTGCTGAAGCGCGGCCAGGTAGAAGATCATGAAGAACCCCGCCTCCTTCCAGATCGCCACCACCATCGTCGCGCCGAGCACGGTGCTGCGGTCACCGAGCCAGTTGTGGCTCGGCAGGCCGAGCGCGCCGGTGACCTGCTCGAGCAGCCCGTACTGCGGGGTGTAGAAGAACAGCCAGATGTTGGCCACCGCGATCATCGGCAGGACCGTCGGCGTGAAGTAGGCCAGGCGCAGGAAGCCGCGCCCGGCGATGCGGCCGTTGACCCACATTGCCATCGCGATCGCCAGCGCGATCGAGGCCGGGATCGTGCCGAGCGCGAACCACAGGTTGTTCCACAGCGCCTGCCAGAAGACGTCGTCATCGAGCATCAGCTCGTAGTTCTCGAGGCCGACGAAGACCGCCGGGCGCGCCCCCTTCGGTGTCGAGAAGAGGCTGTGCCAGGCGGTCGCCACCGCGGGGTAGTGCGTGAAGGCGACGAGCAGCACCGTCGCCGGCAGCAGCAGCAGCCAGCCGGTGACCTGCGACTGGCTGCCAGCGCTCGTCGCCTTCATCGCCACGACGCCGTTCCGGTCTCAGCGACGGTAGGCTCTCAGGATCCGCGTGGCCTCGCGCTGCGAGTCCTTCATCGCCTCGGCGGGCGACTTCGATCCGGTGAGCGCGGCCTGCAGCCCGTCGTTCAGCGCCTTGGTCACCCGCTGGTTGTCGTGCGTGGAAAGCTCGGCGACCGAGAACTGCAGCTGGTCGCGGGCCACGGTGGCCTGCGGCACCTCCTGCGCGTATTTCTTCATCTCGGGCGTCTCCCACGCTGCGGGCGTGACCGCGACGTAGCCGGTGGCGATGCTCCACTGCGCGGCGCGTTGCGGCGCGGTGGCCCACTTCGCGAATTTCAGCGCCGCCGCCTGCTCCTCGGGCGAGGTCTTCTTGAAGATGTAGAAGTTGCCGCCGCCGGTGGGGCTGCCGCGCCGCTTCTTCTCCGGCAGCATCGCGACGCCGAACGGGAAGCCCGCGTTCGTGCGGATGTTCGTCAGGTTGCCCGTGGTCGTCCAGATGATCGCGGCCTTCTTCTCGAAGAAGTCCTTGGGCGTCGTGCCCCACTCGATCACGCCGCCCGGCATCACCTTGTGCTTCGCGGACAGGTCGACCCAGTACTGAAGCGCCTCGATTACCTCGGGCTTGTCGAAGTAGGTCTCGGTGCCGGCCTCGTTCATCAGAAGCGCCCCGTTGGGCGTCGTCAACCCCTGGAACAGCCAGTACGGGAAGCCCGAAGACGGAATCTTCACGCCCCATTGCACGACGTTGCCGCTCGCGTCGGTCTTCGTGAGCTTCTTCGCGTACTGGACCATCTCGTCCCAGTTCGCGGGCGCCTTGTCGGGATCGAGCCCGGCCTCCTTGAACAGATCCTTGTTCCAGTACATGACGATGGTCGAGCGCTGGAACGGCACGCCCCAGGTCTTGCCGCCGGTGCGGCTGTTCATCATGAAGCTGTCGAAGAAGCCGCCGAGCCACTTCCTGTCGTCCGCGCTGGTGGCCAGCCCGTCGATCGGCACGATGGCATCCTCGTCGATCAGCGTGAACATGTCGGTGGACAGCAGCACGGCAATGTGCGGCGGCTGGCCGCTCTTGAACGCCGTCAACGCCTTGACGATGCTCTCCTGGTAGGTGCCCGAGTAGACCGGCTTGACCTTGATGCCAGGGTTCTCCTTCTCGAAGTCCGCAGCCATCTGGTCGATCGTCTTCGTGACCGGGCCGCCGACGGCAACCGGATAGTAGAAGGTGAGTTCCACCGGCTTCTGCGCGTACGCGGGCAGCGCGGCAGCAATCGTGGATGCAGCGAGCGCCTTCAGAAGAGTGCGTCTCATGGCGTGTCGTTCCTCTCGGGTTGGCCAGCGTTGAAGGGCGCGCCTGCGCGCCACGAAGAAAGGTCGTCGCGACGGCGGCCGGTCGCAACGTCGAAGAAGTGTTCGGCGTTCGCGTCCCAGTCGAGCCGGACCCGGGTGCCCGGCGCGAGCTCGTGGCGGCCCGGCACCCGCGCGGCGATCGAATCGGCGCCGGCCGTGCAGGTGACGATCGTGTCCGCGCCGAAGTACTCGGCGCTCTGCACGACCGCTGCGAGCCGGCCGTCGCTGGCGATGCGCACGTGCTCGGGACGGATGCCGAGCCTGAGGTCGTCGCGCCCGGGGGCGGCGACGATGTTCATCGGCGGCGTGCCGACGAAGCGCGCGGCAAACAGCGTCGCCGGCCGCGCGTAGAGCTCGGCGGGGGTGGAGTCCTGCTCGATGCGGCCGGCGTTGAGCAGCACGACCTGGTCGGCCATGCTCATCGCTTCGGTCTGGTCGTGCGTCACGTAGATCATCGTGATGCCGAGCTTCTGCTGCAGCGCCCGCAGCTCCCGGCGCATCTCTTGGCGCAATTGCGCGTCGAGGTTCGACAGCGGTTCGTCCATGAGGCAGACCGAGGTCTCGGCGATGATTGCGCGGCCCAGTGCGACCCGCTGCTGCTGCCCGCCCGAGAGCTGCGCCGGCTTGCGCTCGAGCAGCTTGCCGAGGCCGAGCAGGTCGGCGACGCGCGAGAGCCGGCGTTCGTGGTCGCGCGCCGGCTCGCGGCGCACCTTCAGGCCGAACAGGATGTTCTCGCGAACGTTCAGGTGCGGAAACAGCGCGTACGACTGGAACACCATCGCGATGCGCCGCCGTGCCGGCGGCAGCTGCGTCACGTCGCGGCCATCGATGAGAATGCGTCCGGACGCCGGCGTGTCGAGCCCGGCGATCATTCGCAGCGTGGTCGACTTGCCGCAGCCCGACGGTCCGAGCAGCACGACGAAGCTGCCGGAAGGCGCCTCGAAGCTCGCGTCGTCGACCGCGACGGCCGAGGCCCAGTGCTTGCTCACGTGTTCGAGTGCGATCGCGCTCATCGGGACGCCGGGTAGTCGATCATGCGATCGTTGCAGGACGATGGCGCTGCTTCTCGAACCAGCGCGAGAATTCGGCACGCTGCGCGACGTTCATGTGCAGCCCGGCCTTGGTGCGGCGCCACAGCACGTCGTCGGCGCACGCGGCCCATTCGTGCTCGACGAACCAGGCGACTTCGCGCTCGGTGAGCCCGCCGCCGAAGTCGCGGCCGAGGTCGGCCGGCGAGCGCGCGTCGTCGAGCAGTTCGTCGGCGAGCGCGCCATGGCGTCGGAACAGCGTTTCGAGCAGCGGCTGCGGCAGCGTGGGGCGGCGCGCGCGCAACAGGTCTGCGGCGATCGCAGGATCGGACGCGGCGCCCGGCAGCGGCTCGTCGTGGGTCCAGTTGCCGCGCCGGTGGCGCAGCCATGGTTGCAGCTTCTCGAGCGCGGCTTCCGCCAGCCGGCGATAGGTGGTGATCTTGCCGCCGAACACCGACAGTTGCGCGACACCGTCGCGATCGTCGACCTTCAGCGTGTAGTCGCGCGTGGTCTCCGACGGATTGTTCGAGCCGTCGTCGTAGAGCGGACGCACGCCGGTGTAGCTCCACACGATGTCGTGCCTGGAGAGCGGGCGTGCCAGGTAGCGATTGACTGCATTGAGCAGGTAGCGGGTCTCCGCGGCGCCGATCGCGCGGGCTTCGTCGAGATTCGCCACTGCGACGTCGGTGGTGCCGATCAGCGTGAAGCGCTGCTCGTAGGGAATCATGAACACGATGCGCCGGTCGGGGTTCTGCAGGATCAGCGCATGCTCGCCGGCATGCACGCGCGGCACCACGATGTGGCTGCCCTTGACCAGTTGCACGCGTGCCGGCTCCTGGCTGCCGCCGGCGGCCTCGAGCACCGTCGTCACCCATGGACCTGCGGCATTGACCAGCACGCGCGCGCGCAGTTCGCGACGTGCGCCGGCCCTGGCAGGCTCGATCGTGGCTCGCCACGCACCGTCGCGGCGCTGCGCGCCGATGAATCGGGTGCGTGGCATCAGCACCGCGCCGTGCGCCTGCGCCGAGCGCAGGTTCAGGATCACCAGGCGCGCGTCGTCGACCCAGGCGTCGGAATACGCGAAACCCTTCGCCAGGCGCGAGTCGAGCCCGGCGCCGTAGCGATCGGGCGCGAGCCGTACGGCGCACGACTTCGGCAGGCTGATGCGCCCGCCGAGATGGTCGTAGAGCCACAGCCCCGCGCGGATCATCCAGGCCGGGCGCAACTCCGCGACCTGCGGCATCACGAAGCGCAGCGGACGCGCGATGTGCGAGGCGATCCGCAGCAGCACTTCGCGCTCGGCCAGCGCCTCGGCCACCAGGCGGAACTCGTAGTGCTCGAGGTAGCGCAGCCCACCGTGGATCAGCTTGGTGCTGGCCGACGAGGTCGCGCCGGCGAAGTCGGCCTGCTCGACCAGCGCCACGCGCAGCCCGCGGCCGGCCGCGTCGCGCGCGATGCCCGCGCCGTTGATGCCGCCGCCGACGACCAGCAGGTCGAAGTCGTCTGCCGGCGGGTTCACGCACTTCTCCCGGCGCGGGCCCCGCTGGCGAGCAGCAGGCGCGCGGTCGGTTCGTCGACGATCAGCGTGTTGACGAAGCGGCCGGCGAGCGCCGCGCGAAGACCTTCGACCTTGCCGGTGCCGCTGGCCACGCAGATCGAGTGCGGCACGCGCCGGAACAGCGCGAGATCGGGGCCGCTGGCGCGCGCGTTCAGCGCGATGTCGGCGTAGCTGCCGTCGGCGCGGAAGAACATGGTGGCGATGTCGCCGGCCACGCGGTCGCGGCGCAGGCTTCGCAGGTCGGCCGGCTCGAGGAAGCCGCCGCTGTGCACGTGGCTGGGCACCTGGCCGGAGAACGCGCCGACGCTGTAGACGAGCACGCGCGCGCGCTTTTGCAGCTCGAGCAGGCGGCGCACGCTGCGCTCGCGCCACAGCGCGGTGCGCGTCTCGGCGTAGTCGAAGAACGCGGGAACCGGGAATGCGTGCGGGCGCGCGCCGTAGTTGGCGGCAATGCGCGTGACGATGTCGCTGCTGAAGGTGCTGTCGATCTCCTGCGCGGTGCCCGATCCGTTCAGCGCGACGACGCCCACGTTCGCGACCAGCTTCGGGGAGAGCTTCGACGCCAGCTTGCGCAGCGTCGTGCCCCAGGCGATGCCCACGATCGTGTCGGCGTCGATCACCGTGTTCAGGTAGCCGGCAGCGAAGGCGGCCACGCGCTCGAGCCAGTCGTGCTCGTCGGCCGTCTCGGGCACCGACACGACGCGGGCCACGCGCAGGCCGAAGCGCTCGCGCAGTCGCGACTCGATGCCCTGTGGATGCTGCGCCGGGTCGTGGATGCGGATCTCGACCAGCCCGCGCTCGTGCGCGCGCGTGAGCAGCCGCGACACCGTCGAGCGCGAGGTGCCGAGTTCGTCGGCGATCTGCGCGGTGGTGAGGTGCTCGTAGTAGTAGAGGCGCGCGACGCGAATCGACAGCGCGTCCTGCTCGTTCGCTGACATGAACGGATTTTCAGCGATGATGCACAAATGTGCAAGCTCCACGCGGCAATGCGGCGAGCATGCCGCGACGGCACGCGGCACTCCGGTTGCGTGCGAGACTGCGGGCAGGCTCGTCGACCCCCGGTGATCGCCATGCATTCGATGTCCAGGCGTTTCCTGAAGACCTTCGTCACCGGCCTTCTGGCCGCGCTGCCGCTGGCCGCGACGCTGCTGGTCTTCCTCTGGGCGGTGCGCCTGCTGGTCGACTACCTCGGGCCGGGAAGCTTGATCGGGCGCATGCTCGAGGCGCTGGGCCTGGGCATTGCCGGTTCAGAGGTGGCCAGCTACCTGGTCGGGGTCGGCACCGTCGTCGCGGCGCTCTTCCTGCTGGGGGCGCTGGTGCAGACGCGCTTGCGGCGCGTGCTCGCCGCCGCGACCGATGCGGTGATGATGCGCATCCCGGTGGTGCGCAACGTCTACGAAATGGCCAACAGGTTCGTCGGGCTGTTCGCCCAGCGCGATCCGCAGGGCATGCGCTCGATGAGTCCGGTCTGGCTGCATTTCGGCGGCGTCGGCGGCGCCGCGGTGCTCGGGCTGCTGTCGACCCCCGAACCGGTGCGCGTGGGCGAGCTCGACTACCTCGCGGTGCTGGTGCCTACGGCGCCGGTGCCGGTGGGCGGCGGCCTGATCTACGTGCCCAGCGCCTGGGTGCAGCCGGCCGACGTGGGCATCGACGGCCTGACGAGCATCTACGTGTCGATGGGGATCACGTCGAAGCAGCACATCGGGGCGGCCGCTACACCCCCCAGGTGACGTCCTTGCCCGCCTTGTGCGCGGCTTCGAGCATCTCGATGAACGGGAAGGCGCGCTGCGCGAGCGACACCGGGTAGGCATCTTCGCCGGTGGACTCCTCGGGCGCGCCAGCGGCTGTGCCACTCGCTTCTTCGGCGAGCGTCGCGCGCTCCTCGTCGATCGCCTTGCGCAGCGCCGCGACCGCCGCCGGCATCTGCTCGACGGTGACGATGCCGGTGGCGCCCGGCTCCTTGCCGACGATCTTGAGGATCCACTCGGCCACCGGCTTCGTCATGATGACCGAGCCCGTGGCGCGCGACTTGAATTCGTAGATCATGCCCTGCCTCCGCTGCGGGCTCCGCCCGATTGATACCATTATCGGATGAACCCCCGATCCAGGTTGCGCCGGCGGTGCGCGCCGCTGGTCGCTGCCGCTTGCGCGCTCGTGCTGGCCGCCTGCGCTCCCGACTACAACTGGCGCGAGATCCGGCTGCCCGGTACCGGCTATCTCGTCATGCTACCCGGCAAACCGGCGTCGATGTCGCGCCCGATCCATCTGGACGATCTTGCGGTGACGATGGCGATGAGCGGGGCGCGGGTGGGCGAGCAGTCGTTTACCGTCGGCACGGTCGAACTGCCCGATTCGCAGGCATTCACGCGCGAGAGGGCCGGCGCGGCGATGCGCACGGCGATGGTGCGCAACATCGGGGGTCGCGAGACCGAGGTCATCGAGGCGGCGGTGCCGGTCGTCGACCTGGCCGGGCGCGCGACGACAACGCAGGCCGGCGTGCGCGTCGAAGCGTCGGGGCGGCTCGGCGATCGCCCGATGCACCTGTCCGCATTGTTCGTCGCGCGCGGCAACCGTGCCTGGCAGGCGGTGATGATCGGGCCCGCAGCCGACGCGGAGCACGCCAGGGTCTTCCTCGATTCGTTCCGGATCCAGGAGTGAGGCGATGAGCACCGTCGCCAGTCCCGTGCTTCCGGCCGCGCTGGCGATCCGCGTGTTCGCCGCGTTCGCGAGCGGATACTTCATGTCGTACGCGTTGCGCTCGGTGAACGCGGTGATCGCCCCCGACCTGATCGCCGAGTTCGGCTTGTCGAACGCCCAGCTCGGCTCGCTGTCGTCGGCCTATTTCTTCGCGTTCGCGGCGATGCAGATGCCGCTGGGCATCTGGCTCGATCGCTTCGGCTCGCGGCGCGTCGACGCGACCCTGCTGCTGGTGGCCGCTGCCGGCTGCGCGGTGTTCGCGCTGGCGCACAGCGTGACGCTGCTGTGGCTCGGGCGCGCGCTGATCGGCATCGGCGTGTCGGGCGCGCTGATGGCTTCGCTGCGCGCCTTCCGCTTCTGGTACGTCGACGCACGCCAGCAGCAGCTGGCCGCATGGATGCTGGTGGCCGGCACGCTGGGCGCGCTGGTCACGACGGTGCCGGTGCAGCTGGCGCTGCCGCTGATCGGATGGCGCGGCGTGTTCTGGGTGGCGGCGGTGCTGCTGTGCGTGGCCAGCGCGGCGATCGCGCTGCAACTGCCCGGCGAGCCTGCGGGTGCCGCGCACCACGACGAGGCGCCGTGGGCGGCCTATCGGCAGGTGTTCGGCGAGCCGTACTTCTGGCGCTTCGGCCTGACCTCGCTCACCGTGCAGTCGAGCTTCATCGCGTTCCAGGGGCTGTGGATCGGCCCGTGGCTGCGCAAGGTGCTCGACATGGACGCCGACAGCGCCGCGCAGGCGCTGTTCGTGTTCAACCTCGTGCTGATGCTGGGCTACCTGGCGCTGGGCTGGGCGATGCCGTCGCTGGTGCGCCGCGGCTGGACGACCCTGCGGCTGGTCGCCAGCGGCGTCGCGGTGATGCTCGTGCTCGAGCTTGCGATCGCCGTGGCGCACGGCACCGCCGCCTGGTTGCTGTGGCTGCCGCTGGCGCTCGCCGCCACGGTGAACACGCTGTCGCAGACGCACGTGAGCCTGTCGTTTCCCGAGAAGCTCACCGGGCGCGCGTTCACCGCGTACAACCTCGTGACGATGACCGGGATGTTCCTCGCGCAGTGGCTCTTCGGCGTCACGGTCGACCTGCTCAGCGGCGGCGTCGAGCACAGCGAGCAGGGCTTCCGCAGCGCAATGCTGGCGTGGGTCGCGATTCAGGGCGTGGCGCTCTTGGTGCTGGTCTTCTGGCGGGTGCGCCCGCCCAGGGCAGTGGTGGCATGAGCGACGCCGATTCCCCGCAGCAGCCGGACCCGCCGCAGCCGCCGGATCGGCAGCCGCCGGTTCCGGCCGCGCCGACGGCCGTGCGCATGCCGCGGTGGCTCAACGTGCGCTGCAAGAGCCGCGGCGGCGTGCACATCCACGTCCGGCCGCTGCGCGCCGACGATGCGGCGCATGAGCGCGCATTCATCGACGGACTGTCGCCGGCATCGCTCGGCCAGCGGGTTCTCGGCACGCTCGGCGAAGTCACCGACGAGCAGGTCGCGGAACTCGTGCGACCGGACTGGCCGCGCCGCCTCGCTCTGGCGGCGTTCGGCTGCGACGCGGCCACTGGCGACGGGATCGTCGGCGTCGCGCGCTTCGATGTTTCCGATCGGCCCGGCGCGGCCGAGTTCGCGATCGTCGTCACCGACCGCTGGCAGCGGCGCGGCGTGGGCTACGCGCTGTTCGACCGGCTGGTGCGCGCCGCGCGCGTTGCCGGCTACCGCGAGCTGGTCGGCACCACCTATGCGGTCAACCACGACATGATCGAACTGGCGCGCTCGCACGGCTTCGAGGTCGGGCCCGAGGAGGGCGAACCGAGCCTGCGGCGGCTTACGCTGCCGTTGTAGAGCGCTCAGGGCCTGTTCAGGTCGCGGTCGAAGCGGATCACTTCGGCGGGCTGCGCGAATGGCTCGCCGCGGTACAGGCCGTTGGCGAGGTTGTGCGGATGGCGCGCGGCCTCGGTGAAATCGAGCACCGGAGACAGGCAGGCGTCGTACGCCGTTGCCGCCTGCGCCCAGTCGTCGCGGCTGCGCGTCGCGAAGCGCGCGGCGAACCGATCGATCGTCGCCGGCCAGCTCGACGGCCGATACTGGTCGCGCGGGTCGATGTCGCCTTCGAGCCCGGTGACCGCCAGCAGCTGCGCGTAGAACTTCGGCTCGAGCGCCCCGACCGCGACGAAACGGTCGTCGGCGCAGCGGTAGACGCGGTAGAACGGCAGCGCGCCGTCGAGGATGTTGTTGGCGCGCTCGAGGTTCCAGAGGCCGCCCGCCATCAGGCCGTAGACCATCGGCGTGAGCCCCACCGTGCCGGCGAGGATGCTGGTTTCGACGACGCCGCCGCGCTGCGTGATCGAGCGCTGCACCAGCTTCGCGAGCACGCCGACCACGAGGTGCATCGCGCCGCCGCCGAAGTCGGCCACCAGGTTCAGCGGCGGCACCGGGGCCTCGCGCGTGCCGATCGCGTTGAGGACGCCCGAGAGCGCGAGGTAGTTGATGTCGTGGCCGGCGCGCGCCGACAGCTCTCCGTCGCGACCCCAGCCGGACAGGCGGCCGACGACCAGCCGCGGATGCGCGTCGAGCAGCGCGGCGGGCGCGAGCCCGAGCCGCTCGAGCACGCCGGGGCGAAAGCCTTCGAGCAGCACATCGGCGTTCGCGAGTTCGCCGCGCAGCGCGGCGATCCCGTCGGGCTGCTTCAGGTCGACCGACAGCGCGTGCTTGCCGAGATTGAGCAGGTCGTACTCGGGTTTCACGCCGATGCCGAGGCCGGGATCACTGGGCGGCGAGACGCGCACCACGCTGGCACCGAGCGAGCGCAGCAGCTGGCCGGCGAACGGCACCGGGCCGATCGCGTGCAGTTCGACGACCTTGAGACCGTTAAGGGGGGGCGAGGCTGTCATCGGCGGGAATCCATCGGGAAGGGAGCGGTGATCCGGCGGTGGGCCGCGGCGCGGCCGCCGGTGACCGATCATCGCATTTCGCGCGCCGGGTCGGGGTGGCCGGCGTCGAGTGCGCGCCGGTACGCGACCGCCTCGGCCGCCTGCTGTGCGCCGATCGTGTCGTCGCCATCGAGGTCGGCGATCGTGCGCGCGAGCTTGTGTGCGCGGTGAAGTGCCCGCGACGACCAGTGCTGGCGGCGCGCCACCTGTCGCAGCAGCGCCGCCGCCTCGTCGCGCAACGGGCAGTGGCGGTCGATCTCCGGCGGTGCGAGGTGCGCGTTCGGCTTGCCCTGCCGCGCGAGCTGGCGTTCGCGCGCGCGGGCCACGCGCTCGGCGATGGCCGCGCTCGGCTCGCCGTCGGCGCGTCGCATCAGCGTCGACTCGTCGACTGGCTGCACGCCGAGCAGCATGTCGATGCGGTCGAGCAGCGGCCCCGACAGCCGCGCCTGGTAGCGGCGCACCTGCTCGGGCGTGCAGCGGCACCTTTCGTCGCCCAGGTAGCCGCAGGGGCAGGGATTCATCGCGGCCACCAGCTGGAAGCGCGCCGGGAACTCGACCTGCCGCGCCGCGCGCGCCACGCCGATGCGGCCGGTTTCGAGCGGCTCGCGCAGCGCTTCGAGCACCGCGCGCGAGAACTCGGGAAGCTCGTCGAGGAACAGCACGCCGTGATGCGCGAGGCTGGCTTCGCCGGGCCGCGGGTTCGCGCCGCCGCCGACGATCGCGGCGGCCGAGGCGCCGTGGTGCGGCGCGCGAAACGGCCGACGGCCCCAGTCGGCGGCTGCGAAGCGGCCCGCCAGGCTCGCCAGCGCCGCGGTTTCGAGCGCCTCGTCGCGCGACAGCGGCGGCTGGATCGTGGACAGCCGTTGAGCGAGCAGCGACTTGCCGGCGCCCGGCGGCCCGACCATCAGCAGGTTGTGACCGCCAGCGGCGGCAATCTCCAGCGCCCGCTTGGCACCGGCCTGTCCCTTCACGTCGGCAAAGTCGCCATCGGCGGTCGGTGCGGGCGCACGCGGCGCCGGCGCGATCCGCTCCAGCGGGCTGGCTCCGACAAGGTGAGCGGCCACTCCGGTCAGGTCGATCGCACCGAGCAGGCGTGCGTCATCGACCAGCGCGGCTTCGGCGCCGTTGGCCGCCGGCAGCAGCAGGATGCGCGGCCGCTCGGCACGCGCGACCGCCAGTGCCATCGCGAGCGCGCCGCGGATCGGCCGGATCGCACCGGTCAGCGACAGCTCGCCCACCAGTTCCAGCTCTTCCAGCGGCCCGTTCGGCAGCTGTCCGCTGGCCACCAGGATGCCGATCGCGATCGGCAGGTCGAAGCGGCCGGACTCTTTCGGAAGGTCGGCCGGTGCGAGGTTCACGGTGAGCCGGCGGTTCGGAAAATCGAAGCCCGCGTGCAGCAGTGCCGCGCGCACCCGGTCGCGACTCTCGCGAACCTCGGCCTCGGGCAGCCCGACGATGTGGAACGCCGGCAGGCCGTTGCCGACGTGCACCTCGACGCGCACCTCCGGCGCATCGAGCCCGAGGAGGGCGCGCGAGCGGACGACGGCGACGGACATCGGGGAGGCGCGTGGGCGGGGAGGGGCGTTGAGGCGACCCTCCGAGTCTAGGCGGCGCGCACCGTCGCCGGCCGCGCGCCGGCTAAGCCAATGGCTCGGCCGATCTGCCGAAGCGCGGCCATTGCGCCCGACGTCGGAGCGATTGCCACGGGGGGTCTTGACATCCAATTTATTTAAGCTAAACTTAAATCAAATACACCGCTGCTTTGAAGACCCCTGCCATGCCGCCCCGCCCGTACAACAGCGAAACCCGCCGCCGCAAGCAGGCCGAGCTGCGCGAGCGCATCGCAGCCGCTGCAGCCGAACTTCACGCGCGGCAAGGCGCCGTCGCCACCAGCAACGCCGACATCGCGCGGCAGTCGGGCGTTTCGCTACCCACCGTCTACAGCCACTTCCCGAGCCAGGAAGCCCTGCTCGGCGCCTGCACCGCGCATGTGGCGAGCCGGGCGCCGCAACCGTCGGTCGAACGGATCCTTGGCGCGCCCGACTTGCGCGCCGCGACCGAGTGCCTGGTCGATGCGGCCGACGCGCTCAACGCGCACTTTGCGCCCTGGAAGGCCTGGCGGGAGGATCGAGTGATCCCGTTCCTGGCCCGGATGAACGAAGCCGCCCGCGCGCAGCAGACGGCGCTGATCACGCAACTGCTCGAACGTCACCTCGGCGCCGGTGATCACCGCGAAGTCGCCGCGGCCTGGGAAACCCTGTTGTCGTTCGATCCCTGGCACCGGATGGTGCGCGAACACGGCCTGCCGCGCCCCGCGGTGCGCAGGCAACTGGTCCAGATGCTGCTGGCTGTCGTCGGACCGCAGCCCCCAGCACGATCCCGCTCGCGTCCGAGGAGCACGAAACCATGAGCCCGAACCTCGCGTCCACCATCGACGAGATCGCCCCGGACACGTGGCGAATCAGCGTGGCGATGCCGCCCGATTTCATCCCCGGCGGCTTCTCCTTCAACCAGTACCTGATCGTCGACGAACGCCCGCTGCTGTTCCACACCGGCCCGAAGAAGCTGTTCGGCCTGGTGAGCGCGCAGATCCGGAAGGTGATGCCGCTCGCCGACCTGCGCTACATCGCCTTCTCGCACGTCGAGGCCGACGAGTGTGGCGCGCTGCCCGAGTTCCTCGCGGCGGCCCCGCTCGCGCGCCCGGTGTGCAGCGAGGTGGCGGCGATGGTCTCGGTCCGCGATCTGGTCGACGTGGAACCGATCGCAATGGCCGACGGGCAGGTGCTCGACCTCGGGCGCCACCGCGTCCAGTGGCAGTACACGCCACACGTGCCGCACGGCTGGGACGCCGGCTACCTGTTCGACCAGACCGCAAGGACGCTCTTCAACGGCGACCTGTTCACGCAGCCGGGCACCGGTGACAAGCCGCTGGTCAGCGACGACCTGGTCGGCCCGTGCGACGCGTTCCGGCGCCAGATGGACTACTTCTCGCACGGGGCCAACACGCAGGCGATGATCGAGAAGCTGGCGAGCCTGCGCCCCGAGACGCTGGCGTGCATGCACGGCAGCGCGTGGACCGGCGACGGCGCGGCGATGCTGCGCCGATTGGGCGAGTCGCTGCTGCACTGAGCGGGGAGGCGCGCCCGCGTCCCGGGGCCTGCGAGGGTCGGCGCCGAACCGGGCGCCGGCGCTCGACGCGACGGCTAGCTCGAGCGCTCGGCCAGCAGTCTCTCGAGCTGCTCGACCCGCTGCTGCAGCCGCGTCAGCCGCTCGAGTTGGGCGTCGAACTCTTCGCGGGTGACCAGATCGGCTCGCTGGAAGGCCTGCGCGAGCAGCGCCTTCATGTTGCGTTCGATGTCGGCGGCCGGGCTGTTGCGGAGCAACTCGGCCATCCGCGCCTGCAGGTCGGCGAGCAGCGAAGGGGGCGTGGCGTTCATCGTGAATCCGGTCTCGAGGCGGTGGGCGCGGGTCGCCGTGCCGTACAGGGAATCGCCGGCCAAGTATAGCGGTCGGGCACCTCCGCCCGTGGCGAGCGGGCGGCGCACCAGGCCTGTGCGCGCCGCGCCGGCACACGGCTGCGCGTCGCGCGTGTGCACCTGTACGTGCCTCGCCGGTGCACCGCACTGGCGCAGTCAAGGGCAGTGAGACCGGGTGGGCCACGCGTTGCGGGCGGCCGCCGGCCCGAATGCGGCGGCTGGCACGGTCCGTGCATCGAACCGCTCGAGAGCCGGCGCGTCCGGCGCGGCCGAACCCTTCGAGGAACGTTTCGATGACGAAGAGACCCCTACTCGCCGCCGCGTTCACCTGCGCCGCCTGCGGCGGCTTCACCGGTTTCGCGGCCGCGCAGTCCGACGCAGCGCAGCCGCAGCAGGCGTTCACCGGCAACATCGGCCTGGCGAGCGAATACCGCTATCGCGGCATCGCGCAGACCGACGGCAAGCCCGCGCTGCAGGGCGGTTTCGACTACGCGCACACGAGCGGCCTGTACCTCGGCACCTGGGCCAGCAACGTGAGCTGGCTGTCAGACGCCGGCGGGGGCATCAGCAACAGCCTCGAGTGGGATCTGTATGGCGGCTTCAAGCGCAGCGCGGGCGATTTCGCCTACGAGGCCGGGCTTCTCTACTACGCCTATCCGGGCCGCTATCCGCCGGGCTTCAATTCCCCGGACTCGCTCGAGCTGTACCTGGCCGGCAGCTGGAAGACGCTGACGCTGAAGTATTCGCATGCGCTCACCGACCTGTTCGGCTTCGTCGACAGCAAGGGTGCGGGTTATCTCGATCTCGCCGGCAGCTTCGATCTCGGAGGCGGCATCGCGCTGCTGGCCCATGTCGGCCACCAGCGGATCCCGGCGGGCGCGGTGGGGGGCCTGCGGGTGCGTTCGGCCAGCGACTGCTCGTACACCGACTGGAAACTGGGCGTTTCCACGCAGGCGGTCGGCCTGAACTGGGCCCTGGCCTACGTCGACACCGACGCCCGGGGCGGCGCAGGCCAGTGCTATCGCAACGCTTTCGGGCGCGACCTCGGCAAGGCCGCGCTGGTGCTGTCGGTCGGCAAGACATTCTGAACGGGAGGCACGCATGAAACTGATCACCGCAGTCATCAAGCCCTTCAAGCTCGACGAGGTCCGCGAGGCCTTGTCGGCGATCGGCGTGCAGGGCATGACCGTGGCCGAGGTCAAGGGCTTCGGTCGGCAGAAGGGCCACACCGAGCTGTATCGCGGGGCCGAGTACGTGATCGACTTCATGCCCAAGATCAAGATTGACGTGGCGGTGCCCGACGAGCTGGTCGATCGCGCGATCGAGGCGATCGAGACCTCGGCGCGCACCGGCAAGATCGGCGACGGCAAGGTCTTCGTCTTCGACCTCGAGCGCGTGCTGCGCATCCGCACCGGCGAGACCGGCGACGGGGCCTTGTAATCATGCGGCCCCGAGATATGGAGAGACCGTTCATGACCTCGCGATTCGGGTTCTTCGCGCGGCACGCAGCGCCGGCCTGCGCACTGATGCTCGCGCCGCTCGCGGCACAGGCCGCCGCACCCGTTCCCGACAAGGCCGACGTCGCCTGGATGAGCGTCGCCACGCTGCTCGTCACGATGATGGCGATTCCCGGCCTGGCGCTGTTCTACGGCGGGATGGTGCGCGCGAAGAACATGCTCTCGATCCTGATGCAGGTGCTGGTCGTGTTCGCGGTGATCGTCGTGCTGTGGGCGGTGTACGGCTATTCGCTGGCTTTCGGCGGCGACGGGGCGTTCTTCGGCAACCTGTCGAAGATCTTCCTGCACGGTGTCACTGCCGAATCGACCGCGGCCACCTTCAGCAAGGGCGTCGTGATCCCGGAGCTGTCCTTCGTGGCCTTCCAGGCTACGTTCGCCGCGATCACCTGTGCGCTCGTCGTCGGTGCGTTTGCCGAGCGGGTGCGCTTCCCGGCGGTGCTGCTGTTCTCGGTGCTGTGGTTCAGCTTCGGCTACCTGCCGATCGCGCACGCGGTCTGGTACTGGGCCGGGCCCGATGCGATCACCGACGCAAAAGCGCTCGAAGCGGTCGTGGCCGGGGCCGGTTTCATGTGGGCACGCGGCGCGCTCGACTTCGCCGGCGGCACGGTCGTGCACGTCAACGCGGGCGTGGCGGGGCTGGTGGGTGCCTGGGTCATCGGCAAGCGCATCGGCTACGGCCGCGAATCGATGGCGCCGCACTCGCTGGTGATGACGATGATCGGCGCCTCGCTGCTGTGGGTGGGCTGGTTCGGCTTCAACGCCGGCTCCAGCCTCGAGGCCAACGGGGTCGCCGCGCTCGCCTTCGCGAACACGCTGCTCGCGGCCGCGGCGGCCACCGTCTCATGGACGCTGGGCGAGTGGGTCGGCAAGGGGCGGCCATCGATGCTGGGTGCGGCCTCGGGCGCGGTGGCGGGGCTGGTCGCGATCACGCCCGCCTGCGGCTTCGTCGGCCCGATGGGAGCGCTGGTGATCGGGCTGGTGGCGGGCGTGGCCTGCCTGTGGGGCGTCAATGGCCTGAAGCGGCTGCTCGGCGCCGACGATTCGCTGGACGTGTTCGGCGTGCACGGCGTGGGGGGCATCGCCGGCGCACTGCTCACCGGCGTGTTCGCCGCGCCGTCGCTGGGCGGCACCGGCATCTTCGACTATGTCGCCAACGCGGTCTCGCCGGACTACTCGATCGGCGCGCAGCTCTGGGTGCAACTGCAGGGCGTGCTGCTGACGGTCGCCTGGTCGGCGACGGTGGCCTTCCTCGCCTTCAGGCTGGTCGACCTGATGGTCGGACTGCGCGTGCCCGAGGAAGAGGAGCGCCAGGGGCTGGACATCAGCGCGCACGGCGAGACCGCCTATCACGCCTGAACCGCGCGGCACCGCCGCGCACCGGGACGCCGCGCGCCGGGCCGGGATGATCCGGGCTCCCGGGGCGCGGCGCTACAATTCCGGCATCGCCCCCGCCCCGCCGCCATGACCCCCCATCTCGTTACCGCGATGTCCGGCCCGTTGCAGGACTTCGAGCGTCGCATCCTCGACGCGACGCCGCGGATCGAGCGCTGGTTCCGCATGGAGTGGCAGGACCACACGCCGCCGTTCTACGCGTCGGTCGACCTGCGCAACGCCGGCTTCAAGCTCGCCCCGGTCGACACCAACCTGTTCCCGGGCGGCTTCAACAACCTGTCGCCGCAGATGATGCCGCTGGCGGTGCAGGCGGCGATGGCCGCGATCGAGAAATATTGCCCCGAGGCGCGCAACCTGCTGCTGATCCCCGAGAGCCACACGCGCAACACCTACTACCTGCAGAACGTCCAGCGGCTCTCCACGATCCTGCGCCAGACCGGGCTGAACGTGCGCTACGGCACGCTCAACCCCGAGATCCGCACGCCCACGAAGATCGAGTTGCCCGACGGCCAGTCGATGACCGTCGAGCCGCTGGTGCGGCGCGGCCTGCGCGTGGGCCTCGAAGACTTCGATCCCTGCTCGATCCTGCTGAACAACGACCTGTCCTCGGGCATTCCCGAGGTGCTGAAAGAGCTGCACGAGCAGGTGTTGCTGCCGCCGCTGCACGCGGGGTGGGCGGTGCGGCGCAAGTCGCAGCACTTCGCGGCCTACGCCGAGGTGGCCAGGCGCTTCGCCCGGCAGTTCGACATGGATCCGTGGCTGATCAACCCGTACTTCGCGCGCTGCGGCAAGATCGACTTCCATGAGCGCACGGGCGAAGACTGCCTGGCCACGAACGTCGACGCGCTGCTCAGGCAGATCCGCGCGAAGTACCGCGAATACCGCATCGACGAGAAGCCCTTCGTGGTGGTCAAGGCCGACGCCGGCACCTACGGCATGGGCGTGATGTCGGTGCGCGACGCCGCCGAGGTGCGCGAGCTCAACCGCAAGCAGCGCAACAAGATGGCGGTGGTCAAGGAAGGGCTCGAGGTCCACGAGGTGATCCTGCAGGAAGGCGTGCACAGCTTCGAGACGGTGAACGACGGCGTCGCCGAGCCGGTGGTCTACATGATCGACCGCTACGTGGTGGGCGGCTTCTACCGGGTGCACACCGGCCGCGGCAAGGACGAGAACCTGAATGCGCCGGGCATGCAGTTCGTGCCGCTGCCGTTCGCCGCCAGCTGCAACCTGCCCGACTGCAACGCCTCGCTCGAGCACGCGCCGAATCGCTTCTACGTCTACGGCGTGGTCGCGCGGCTGGCTTTGCTGGCCGCCTCGATCGAGCTCGAGCAGACCGACCCCGACCAGTCGCGCTACGGCTGAGCGCGGCCTTCGCCCAACCCCTGCCGGGAGTCCGCGCCGATGCGCCTGCTGGTGATCCTCGATCCGCTGCCGTCGATCAAGACGTACAAGGACTCCACCTACGCGATGATGGTCGAGGCCGCTGCGCGCGGCCACGAGCTGTTCGTCTGCGAGCAGCACGCGCTGTCGCTCGCGCGCGGCCGCACGATGGCGCACGCCACGCCGCTGCGCATCACCGACACCACCGGCAGCGGCGCGCCCTGGTACGAGGCCGGCGAGCCGCGCAGTGAACCGGTGGCCGCGTTCGGCGCGGTGCTGATGCGCAAGGACCCGCCGTTCGACATGGAGTACGTGTTCTCCACCTACCTGCTCGAGCACGCGGTGCGCGAGGGCGCGCGGGTGTTCAACGACCCGCTGGCGATCCGCAGCCACAACGAGAAGCTGTCGATCGCCGAGTTCCCGCAGTTCATTCCGCCCACGCTGGTCACGCGCTCGGCGGACGAGTTGCGCGCGTTCGTCGACGAGCACGACGAGGCGGTGTTCAAGCTGCTCGACGGCATGGGCGGCACCTCGATCTTCCGCGCCAAGAAGGGCGACCCCAACATCTCCGTCATCATCGAGACGCTGAACCAGTTCGGCGCGCGCTCGGTGATGGCGCAGCGGTTCCTTCCCGAGATCCGCGAAGGCGACAAGCGCGTGCTGCTGATCGGCGGGCAGGTGGTGCCGTACTGCCTGGCGCGCATCCCGAAGGACGGCGAGTTTCGCGGCAACCTCGCTGCCGGCGGGCGGGGCGTGGCCCGGCCGCTGTCGGCGCGCGACCGCGAGATCGCCGAGGCGCTCGCGCCGCAACTGGCCACGCGCGGGCTGCTGCTGGTGGGCCTGGACCTGATCGGCGACTACGTCACCGAGATCAACGTCACCAGTCCCACCTGCTTCCAGGAGATCCGCCAGCAGACCGGCTACGACGTGGCGAAGCTGTTCGTCGACGCGCTCGAGGCGGCCTGCGCGCAATGATCGGCATCCTGGTCGTTTCGCACGAGCCGCTGGGCACCGCGCTCGTGCACTGCACGCGCCACGTCTACGGGCGGCTGCCGCCGCAGCTGGCCGCACTCGACGTGATCCCCGACGAGGATCCCGATGCGGCGCTGAGCGCGGCGCGCGAACTTCTTGCGCGGATCAACGACGGCAGTGGTGCGCTGGTGCTCACCGACGCCTACGGCGCGACGCCGTCGCGGGTCGCGGTCGGGCTGGCGGTGCCGGGCCGCGTCCGGGTGCTGGCGGGCGTGAACCTGCCGATGCTGCTCAAGGCGATCTCGAACCGGCGCATGTCGGTCGACGCGTTGTGCGAACTGCTCGTCGACAGCGCCCGCAAGGCGATCCGGCCTGCGGATCGCGAGCCCGATGCTGAAGGCTGAAGCCGTCGTGGTGAACCGGCTCGGGCTGCACGCCCGGCCCTCGGCCCGGCTGACCGCCACCGCCTCGAAGTTCAGGTCGGAGGTCTGGCTGTCGAAGGGCTCGCGCCGGATCAACGCCAAGAGCATCATGGGGGTGATGATGCTCGCGGCGGCGAAGGGAAGCACACTGCTCATCGAGACCGACGGCCCCGACGAGGTCGAGGCGCTCGAAGCGATGAAGGAACTGATCGGCACCGGATTCGGGGAGGACTGAACGATGGCATCGACCGACGCATTCCTGGCCGCACGCGACCTGCTGTTCGACGCGCGCACCGACTACGAGCGGGCCTGCCGCGAGTTCGCCTGGCCCGACATGCCCGAGTTCAACTGGGCGCTCGACTACTTCGACGTGCAGGCCGCTCGCGCGCCCGAGCGGCTCGCGTTGTGGCTCGTGCAGGAAGACGGCTCCGAGCAGCGCGTCACCTATGCGCAGATGCGCGAACGCTCGGACCGCGTCGCCAATTTCCTGCGCGGCCTCGGCGTGGCCCGCGGCGACCGCCTGCTGGTGATGCTGCCCAACGTGGCGCCGCTCTGGGAAGTGACGCTGGCGGCGATCAAGCTGGGCGCCGTGCTCTGCCCGACCACCACGCTGCTGTCCGCCGCCGACCTCGCCGACCGGATCGACCGCGGCCGCATCCGCTGCGTGATCACCGACGCCGACGGCACCGCGAAGTTCGACGGCCTGGCGCAGCAGTGCATTCGCGTGGCCGTCAGCGGCCGGCGCGAGGGCTGGACGCCCTACGCGCAGGCCGATGCGTCGCCGGCCGCGTTCACGGCCGACGGTCCGACGCGCCGCGAAGACCCGCTGCTGCTCTACTTCACCTCGGGCACCACCGCCAAGCCGAAGATGGTGCTGCACACGCAGCAGAGCTATCCGGTCGGCCACCTGTCGACGATGTACTGGATCGGCCTAAAGCCCGGCGGCGTGCACTGGAACATCAGCTCGGCCGGCTGGGCCAAGCACGCGTGGAGCTGCGTGTTCGCGCCGTGGAACGCCGGCGCGACCGTGTTCGTCTTCAACCAGGCGCGCTTCGACGCGCGGCGCACGCTCGATGCGCTGGTGCGCCACAAGGTCACCACGCTGTGCGCGCCCCCGACCGTCTGGCGCGCGCTGATCCTCGAAGACCTGAAGGCCTGGCCGGTGACGCTCGAAGAGGCGCTGAGCGCCGGCGAGCCGCTGAACCCCGAGGTGATCGAGCGTGTGCGCCACGCCTGGGGCCTGACGATCCGCGACGGCTACGGCCAGACCGAGACCACCTGCATCGTCGCGAACTCGCCGGGCCAGCCGGTGAAGGCCGGGTCGATGGGACGCCCGATGCCCGGCTACCGCGTCGCGCTGCTCGACCCCGAGGGCCGCGACGCCGAGACCGGCGAGGTGGCACTCGCGCTGCAGCCGCGGCCGCTCGGCCTGATGGCCGGCTACGCTGGCGACGAGGCGCGCAACCGCGAGGTGCTGGGCGGCAGCCACTATCGCACTTCCGACGTCGCCAGCCGCGACCAGGACGGCTACCTCTGGTACATCGGCCGCGCCGACGACGTGTTCAAGAGTTCCGACTACCGGATCAGCCCGTTCGAGCTGGAGAGCGTGCTGATCGAGCACGAGGCGGTCGCCGAGGCAGCGGTGGTGCCGAGCCCCGACGCACGGCGCCTCGCAGTGCCCAAGGCGTTCGTGATCCTGCGCCCGGGTTTCAAGGCGGGGCCCGAACTGGCGCGCTCGATCCTCGCGTTCGTCGCGCAGCGCGTGGCGCCGTACCAGAAGATCCGCCGCATCGAGTTCGCCGACCTGCCGAAGACGATCTCGGGCAAGATCCGGCGCGTCGAGCTGCGCGCGCTCGAAGGCACGCCGGCCGAGCGCCCGCGCCGCGCCGACGAGTACCGCGAGGAAGATCTCTAGGAGCCTGTCGGCAGACTCCCGGACCGTCCAGACCGCCGCTCACGGAAACCGGCCGCATGTTCAGCATCCACGGCACCGGCATCGGCGGCGGCATCGCCATCGGCCGCGCCAGGGTGCTCGAATCGCGGCAGCGCGACGTGCCGCGCTACCGGCTGCGCGCCGACCAGCTCGACGCCGAGCTGTTGCGGCTGGAAACCGCGATCGAGGTGGTCCGGGCCGAGCTGGGCGCGCTGGGCGAACACCTGCCGGAGGACGCACCCAGTGAGGCGCGCGCGCTGCTCGACGTGCACGTGATGATCCTCGACGATCCGCTGCTCGCGCAGGCCGCGCGCGACGCGATGCGCGCACACCTGTGGAACGCCGAGTGGGCGTTCTCGGCGCAGGCCGGGCATATGGCCGCGCAGTTCGAGGAGATCGACGACGAATACCTGCGCGAGCGCGGCCGCGACGTGCAGCAGGTCGCCGAGCGCGTGATCCGCGTGCTCTCGGGCTCCACCGCCGGGGCCACCGCGGCTGCCGAGCCGGTGATCTTCGTCGCGGCCGACATCTCGCCCGCCGACATGCTGTCGCTGCGCGCGGCAATCGGCTTCGGCATCGACCTGGGCGGCGCCACGTCGCACACCGCGATCCTCGCGCGCAGCATGAACGTGCCGGCGGTGGTCGGCCTGGGCTGCGCCGGCCAGCTGGTCGTCGACGACGACTGGCTGATCCTCGACGGCGAGGCGGGGCTGCTGATCGTCGCCCCCGACGAGACGGTGCTCGCCGACTACCGGCGCCGGCAGGCGGCGGAGCTGCTCGAGCGCGAGCGCCGCAAGTGGCTGATCCACCTGCCGACGGTCACGGCCGACGGCGTCGCGGTGCAGCTGCAGGCGAACATCGAGCGACCCGAGGAGGCGGGGCGGGTTGTCTCGGCCGGCGCATCGGGTGTGGGGCTGTTCCGCACCGAGTTCCTGTTCATGAACCGGCGCGACCTGCCCGGCGAGGACGAGCAGTTCGAGGCGTATCGCGAGGCAGTGGCCGCGATGGACGGCCTGCCGGTCACGATCCGTACGCTCGACGTGGGCGCCGACAAGTCGGTGCCCGCGCTGCGCGGCTCGACGCCGCAGAACCCGGCGCTCGGCCAGCGCGCGATCCGCTACTGCCTGGCCGAGCCCGAGGTGTTCCTGGAACAGCTGCGCGCGATCCTGCGCGCGTCGGCGTTCGGTCGCGCGCGCCTGCTGCTACCGATGCTCGCGCACAGCCACGAGATCGACCAGGCGCTGCGGCTGGTCGAAGTGGCCCGCGAGCAGTTGCGCAAGCGCGGCCAGTCGTTCGACGCCGACATAGCGGTCGGCGGCATGGTCGAAGTGCCGGCGGCCGCGCTCACTGCGGGCCTGTTCGTGCGCAAGCTCGACTTCCTGTCGATCGGCACCAACGACCTGATCCAGTACACGCTGGCGATCGACCGCTCGGACCACGACGTCGCGTCGCTGTACGAGCCGTTCCACCCGGCGGTGCTGAGGCTGGTCGGCGTGACGATCCGCACCGCGCGCAAGGCCGGCAAGCCGGTGGCGGTCTGCGGCGAGATGGCCGGCGACTGGGCCGCCACGCACCTGCTGCTCGGCATGGGGCTGACCGAGTTCTCGATGCACCCGGCGAGCCTGTTGCGCGTGAAGCAGGAGATCCTGCGCGCCGATACCTCACGGCTCGCCCCGCGGGTCGCACGGCTGCTGGCGACCGACGATCCTCTGCGGGTGCGCGCGCTGCTGGCGCGGCTGGTCGAGGATCACTGAGCCCGGGTCGCCGCGGGTTGCCGACCGCCGATCACCAACCCCCGCCGCCGCCTCCTCCTCCACCGCCGCCCGATCCGCCGCCCCCGCCGAAGCCCGACGAGGACGACGACGGCGCCGGCGTTGCGCTGGCGAAGGAGGCTTCGGCGGCTGCCACCGCGCCGGCGACCGAGCTGCCGAAGCCGTGGCCCGACCAGCGCGTGCCGCCGTGCCACGCGGGGCGGTACGCATCCTGCACGTCCTCGCCCGGATGCGCGCGCGCGAACGCGGCCTCGAAGGCCTCCGACCACGGCTTCTCGGCCTCCAGCGCGATCGCATATGGCAGAAGCCGCTCGAAGTGCGCGGTGGTGAGTTCGGGTGCGCCGGCCATGTTCATCCGCGCGCTCTCGGCGGTGCGCAGGTACAGCTCGAGCCCCTCGATCTGGTCCATCACCGGACGGCCCGCCGCAGTGGGCGCGCGCAGCAGGTAGTAGAAGAGTCCGTTCAGCAGCGCGAAGCCGCCCACCAGCGCGAGCGGAAAGCCGCGCTCGGCCAGCACGTCGAGCGCGGTGCGGCGAAAGCCGTCGAGCGAGGCGCCGGACTGCAGGAGCATGGTCGTGAGCATCGAGCCGATGAAGAGGATCACCGCGGCGTGGATCGCGGCCGGGATGATCGTGCGCAGGCTGCGCGCCTTCAGCAGCGAGCGCACCGTCCCCACGAGGAAGCCGCCGACGAAGACGCCTGCCACCACGACGCCGACCAGCAGGCCGATCTCGTCGTCGTCGACGTAGCCGAACCTGAGGATGGTGCCCACTGCCAGCGCGGTCAGCGCGATGCCGGCCGCGAAGTAGCCGAGGTTGCGCCGGAAGAACCGGCCGCGGTTGTCCTTCTCGATCGCGGTCTTGAAGCGGGCCAGGGCCGACACCAGGCTTTCGCCGCTGGCGCGCTCGATGCGGGCCGTGCCTGCGCGCGCATCGACCCACGCGAGCAGGGCGCGCTCGCCGGCGGGCAGGGCTGCCGTGGATTCGACGGTCGCGTCGGAGCCTGCAGCTGCGGCGCCCGCGCGCTGCGCGTCGGCGCCCGCAACGACGCGCTTCAACGTGAGCGTGCCTCCGCGATCGTCGATCACCACCAGCCCCTTCACCGCGAGCGACACCGCGGCGGCGGTGAACTCGCGCCATCCGCCTTTCCAGCCCCAGTTGCGGATGTAGGCAGCCAGTGCCGGCGAGATGCCCGCGGGCGGATGGAACAGCGGAATGATCGTGCCCTTCGGCGGATCGCGGCCCACCGCGCGCCACGCGATCAGGTAGAAGGCGAACACGCCGAGCATGCCCAGCCCCGCGAGCAGGTAGCGGCGGTAGTCGAGCATCGCATAGCCCACCTGCTGCGTCCGGCTGGGGGCGGCCACCACGCCGGCCGGAAGCTCGGCCACCACGGTCAGGCCTTCGCCGGGCTGCAGCGTGCGCGTGCTCGCGAAGCCGAGGGCGCCGTCGGCCTGCAGCCCGGCGCGGAAATCGCCGCCGCGCTCGCCGAAGCGGCCGGTGTAGGCGGTCCAGCGCACCGGCGGGGCATTGCCGGGCAGCCGTATCGTTGCGGTGGCCTCGCGGATCGGGAACGCCCACTCGTTGCCGGTCACGTTCCAGTAGAGCTCGACGTGGTCCGGGAAGTGGCGCAGCTGCCGGCTCGTGACATAGCTGATTCGGTAGGTATGGCGGCCGGGCTGCAGCAGCATGTCTTCGCTGCCGGCATAGATGCGCACGCCGCGATCGTTGCGCCGCGTGAAGTGCGGCTCGGGGCGGCCGTCGCGCATGACCTCGACCAGTTCGAAGCCGACCTCGCGCAGTCGTCCCTCGGCATCGCGAAAGCGCAGCGGGAAGTCGCGATAGATGCCGCGACGGATCTGCAGGCCTTCGGCGTGCACGACGATGGTCTCGGTGACCGCGAGATCGCCGTCGGTGCGCACCTCGATCGTCGAGTCGAAGCGCTCGATCGCCTCTTCGGCGCGTGCCGGGGCCGCGCACGTGGCCAGCGCCGCCAGCGCCGCCAGCGCGGCGCGCCCCAGCCACCGCAGCGTGGATCCCATCGCGGGCCCGCGGCCTGCCCGCTACCGGGGGAACGACACCTTCGGCACCGCGCGCGACTCCTCGTCGGTCTCGAAGAACGCGCGCTTCACGAAGCCCGTGGCCCCGGCGACCAGGTTGCTCGGGAACGACTCGACCAGCACGTTCAGGTCGCGCGTCGCGCCGTTGTAGTAGCGGCGCGCCATCTGGACCTCGTTCTCGATCGTCGCCAGTTGCTCCTGCAGCTGCAGGAAGTTCTGGTTCGCCTTCAGGTCGGGGTAGTTCTCCACCACCGCCAGCAGCCGGCCGATCGCACCCGAGAGCAGCCCTTCGACCTGCGCGCGCCCGGCCACGTCGTCGGGCGGCACCGCCCGCGCCTGGTTGCGCAGCTCGGTGACGCGCTGCAACAGCTCGCGCTCGTGCGTCGCGTAGCCCTGCACCGTCTCGACCAGGTTGGGCAGCAGGTCGGCGCGCCGCTTCAGCTGCACGTCGATGCCGCTCCAGCCTTCCTCGGCCATCTGGCGGCCGCGGACCAGCCGGTTGTAGAGGGCGACACCGTAGCCGACGACGGCGAGGACGACCAGCACGACGATCCAGGCCATGTTGCGCTCCGTTTGCGTCGCGCGCGACGCGGATGGTGGGCGGGCCGCGACATCATAATCGGCGCGGCTGCAGGTTTCACCCCCCGGCCATCGCGGAGCGCAGGCCGAGGTGCGCGACGAACGCGTCGAAGTCGCGGTCGCTATAGAGCAGCGCGTAGCCGTCGACGATGCAGCGGGTTGCGATCAGCGTGTCGATTGTCTTGCGCGCAGTGATGCCCAGACGGCGCAGCGCGCGGAAGTTCTTCGCTGCGCCGATGGCAATCTCCCGGCCGCCAATGACGACGACGTCGAGCGTGTCCAGCAGCCGGCGCGCCTGGTCGAAGTCGCGGTTGTCGTCGAAGCCCTGGAGCACTTCGGCGAGCATCAGGTCGCCGGTGGCCAGCGGCTCGCTGCCGAGCAGGACGTCGAGCCGGTCGGTCTGCGCGGTGACAGTGCCGCGAAAGTAGTCGATCCAGACGCTGGAGTCGACCAGGATCAACGATCGATCCTCATCGTCTCGAGGTCGCCCTCCCAGGGGAGCTTGCCGCGGAACCGCCGGATTTCCTGCTGGCGCCTCAGCCGCAGCAGCGTGCGCAGGCCGAGTTCGACGGCCTCGCGCTTCGTCTTCAGTCCGGTCAATTTCAGCACCCGTTTCATGAGGTCGTCGTCGATCACGATGTTCGTTCTCATGATGTGTACGCCTGGAGACAGATATACACATTCTCGCGCGTCATTCTGCGGGTCACAAGCTCCGATTGCGGCAGCACAAGGCGCCGGGACCCGGCGTCGACGCAATTCTCGCGGCCGATTGCGGGGGCGGCAATGCTCCTGATGGCCGAGGTCGTTCGACCGGATTGTCGCGATGCGCCGCGCGATTGCCTGTCGCCGCCGAGGCTCCTATCCTGTCCGGATCATGGATTCCGACAGCGCAGCGCGGCCCCTCAGCCTGGCCAAGCTGACCGCGCCGCAGCCGAACCGCGCATGGCCGCGACGGCGCCTGTTCGAGCGCGTCGATGCCGCACGGCGCAGCGGGAACATCGTCTGGATCGCCGCCCCGGCCGGGTCGGGCAAGACGACGCTGGCCGCGAGCTACCTGCAGGCGCGGCGGCTGCGCGCCGTGTGGTACCGCATCGACGCGGCCGACGCCGACGCGGCGTCGTTCTTCCACGATCTCGCGCAGGCGGTTGCCCCGGGCAGGCGCCGCGAGGCCGACGCGCTGCCCGCGTTCACCGCCGAGTACCTCGCCGGGCTCGCGGTGTTCGCGCGCAACTGGTTCCGCCGCTTCTTTGCGCGGATGCGCGGCGTGCCGTTGCTGGTGCTCGACGACTACCACGCGCTCCCCGCCGATTCTCCGGTGCACATGGCGCTGCGCGAGGGCCTGGCCGAGGTGCCGCCCGGCGTGTCGGTGATCGTGACCAGCCGCGGCGAGCCGCCGCCGCTGCTCACGCGGCTGCGCACGCTGGAGAACTTCACGCTGCTCGACCGCGAGGCGCTGCGGCTGTCCGCCGATGAATGCATCGGGGTCGCGCGCCAGCGGCTGGCGGCCAACGCGCCCGGCGATGCGGTGTTGCGCAGCCTTCACGAGCGCACGCAGGGCTGGGTCGCGGGACTGGTGCTGATGCTCGAGCGCGGTCCGGGCTCGGCGCTGGGCGACGCATCGCCGGCCGATCCGCTGGTGTTCGACTATTTCGCCGGCGAGCTGCTGGCGCAGGCCGAGCCGCGGCTGCAGCGCTTCCTGGTGCGCACCGCAGTGCTGCCGCGCTTCACCGCGGCCTCGGCAGCGGCGCTCACCCGGCAGGACGACGCGGCGGCGCTGCTCGCCGACCTCGATCGGCGCAACTTCTTCGTCGCGCGCCATGCGGGCTCGGGGCAGGGCGATGCCTGGGAGTACCACCCGCTGTTCCGCGAGTTCCTGCTCGAGCGAGGGCGCAGGCAGCTCGATGCAGACGAGCTTGCCCGGCTGCGCAGCGAGGCAGCTGCCCTGCTGGCCGCCGAGGGCGACGCGCAGGCCAGCGTCGGCGACTGGCCCGGCCTGGTGTCGCAGGTGCTCGACCAGGCGCCTGCGCTGCTCCGCAGCGGGCGGTTCCAGACGCTCGCCGAATGGATCCTCGACATCCCGCAGCCACAGCGCACGGGCACGCCCTGGCTCGACTACTTCCTCGGCCTGTGCCGGCTGCCCTACGACCCGGCGCAGGCGCGCGAACTGCTGTCGAGCGCCTACGCGGGGTTCCGCGCCGCCGGCCACGCAACCGGCGAGTACCTGTCGTGGGCCGGCGTCGTCGACACCTTCATCTACGCGTGGAGCGACTTCGTGCCGTCCGATCCGTGGATCGACGAGTTCGACGCGCTGCGCGCGCGGCATCCGGAGTTCCCGTCACGCGCGGTCGAAGTGCGCGCAGTCGCCGCGATCTTCGCGATCCTGATGTACCGGCGTCCGCAGCATCCGGAGCTGCCGCGCTGGACCCGGCACCTCGACGCGCTGGTCGCGCAGGACGACGTCGACCCGGGCCTGCGGATGACCGCAGCCGCGCACCTGCTGCTGTACTACGAATGGTGGGCGGGCAACCTGGCGCGTGCCGACGAACTGGTCCGGCGCATCGAACCGTTCGCGAGCGCGCGCACCGTCGGGCCGTTCGTGCGGCTGGCCTGGGAAGGCATCCTCGCGATCTCGCACTGGATGAACGCCGACCACGCCGCCGCGCTCGCGGCGGTCAGGCGCGGACTCGCGCTGGCCGACGAGACCGGCGCGCATGTCTGGGACTTCATGCTGGTGGCGCAGGGCGCCGTCGCTGCGGCCACCTCGGGCGATGCCGAACAGGCGCGCGGTTTCCTCGCGCGCCTGCGGGCGCGCGAGCCCGGCCAGCGCCGGCTCGACAGCGTTCAATACCACTTCTTCTCGTTCCAGGAGGCGATGCGCCGTGACGATCGCGCCGCGATGCTCGCCCACGGCTACGGCGGCGTGGCGAGCGCTGTGGAGGCAGGGGTGGCATGGGGCGAGGTCTACACACGCCCGGCGCTCGCGCAGGCGCTGTTCCTGGCCGGCGACGAAGCGGGCGCCCGGCGCGAACTCGAACGCGCCACGCAGGTCGCCTCGGCGATCGGCTGCAGCAACGCGTTCTACTACATGCACGAGCTCGAGGCGCAATTCGCCGAGGCGCGCGGCGACCGCCCCGGGCAGCTCGCCGCGATCGCGCGGATGTTCCAGGTGATGCGCGAGCAGGGCTTCACCAACTCGGCCTGGTGGCGCGACGACACGATGGCGCGCTGGTGCCGCATCGCGCTCGAGCACTCGATCGAGACCGGGTTCGTGCGCGGGCTGATCCGGCGACGCGGGCTGCGGCCCGACGGTCCCGCGGCGCGGCTCGAGCACTGGCCGTGGCCGGTGCGCGTGCGCACGCTGGGCGAGTTCGCGATCGAGCTCGACGGCGAGCCGCTGCGCTTCGCAGGCAAGGTGCAGAAGCGGCCGCTCGCGCTGCTGAAGACGCTGGTGGCGTTCGGCTGCGTCGGCGTGCCCGAGGCGCAGCTCGCCGAGGCGCTCTGGCCCGACGCCGAAGGCGACGACGCGCACAACGCGTTCGTCACCACCTTGCAGCGGCTGCGCAAGCTGCTCGGCCAGCGCGACGCGCTGCTGCTGCAGGAGGGACGGCTCGGCCTGAACCCGCAGCTGTGCTGGGTCGACACGCTGGCCTTCGAGTCGGTCGATCCCGACGACGATGCGGCTGTCGCCGAAGACCGCGAGCGCGCGCTGCTGCTGTATCGCGGCGCGTTCCTCGCGCACGAAGACGCGGCCTGGGCGATCGCGCCGCGCGAGCGGCTGCGCGCGCGCTTCGTGCGCCTGGGCGGTGCCGACGTGCGCCAGCACGTCGAAGGCGCCGACTGGGACGGCGCGGTCGCCTGCCTCGAGCGCCTGCTGCAGGCCGACGCCACCGTCGAGCCGTTCTACCAGCAGCTGATGCGCGCCCATCACCGGCTCGGGCGCAGCGCCGACGTGATGGCCACCTATCGGCGCTGCCGCGACGTGCTCGGGGCAACGCTTCAGCTGCCGCCCTCGGCCTCCACCGAGGCGCTGCTGAGGGAACTGGGGGCGAGCGGCCGCACCACGTAGAACGTCATCGCGGCCGCGAGCAACGTCGCCGTGACGCAGCCCAGCACGACGACGGCCCAGTCCATCGGCCGCAGCACGCCGAGCGCGACGATCAGCACGAACACCGCCGGCTCCAGGTGCTGCCCGAAGCTCGCAAGCGGCTCGCTGCGAACGCGTTCGAGCGCCGGCGTGATCGGGTCGACATCGCGCGTGCCGGCGAGCAGCTGGCGCATCCGCTTCGCGTGCGGGTGCGTCACCGTGTTGGCCCAAGCCGACTGGAACACGAAAAGGCCCGCCATGCCGGCGAGCCACGGAACCCGCAGGAAGCGCCAGCCGCCGTAGTAGCTCGCCACGAGCCAGACGCCGGACACGGCAAGCAGCAGCACGCCGGGCATCAGCACGCGCCTGCCCAGCGCATCGGCGCGGCGGCCCGCATGGGCGATCGTTCCGCAATCGGTCGCTCGACGGATCCGCTCGTCGATGAGCCACAGCGCGACGATCGCCGCGCCGAGCAGGACCGCGCCCAGCAGGTGCGCGGCCCCCAGCCATGCGTAGCTCATCGTGCGCTCCCCATCCGGTGGGTCCGCGCCGACGCCTGGCGCATCGCCGGGGCAGGCGCGTTCCACAGTGCGACGTTGAACGCGCGCGTCAGCGAGTCGGTCGACGCGCCGGCGGCGACGGGCGCGGCGGCCGGCGTGCGCGGCGCAAGCATCCGCTCGAAGGCGGCGGCGGGCGACTCGGGGGCGGCCGACACGACGGCCGCGCGGGCCTCGGCGCCGTCGGTGCCGGCATCGGGGGCGGCGGCGGCCGCGCGCAGCGCGAGCAGGCCGGCGCAGGCCAGGGCAACGGGAAAAGCGATCGGTTTCATGACGTGGTCCTCGAACAGGTATGGAGGAGGTTTCACTTCGCCCGGACCATGGGCCCCGGGCGCCGTGACGCGAATCCTGGGGCGCGACGGCTAACGGATCGCTAACGGATCGGCCTTCGTTTACGAATCCTTGCGCGAAGGTCACGATTCTTTACGCCGGGGGCGGGCACAATCCGGATGCCATGAGTTCCAGCCCTGCCCGCGCCGGCCAACGGGTCGGCCGCCCCGCTGCCCGCCTCGTCACCCTTGCGGGCCTGCTCGCCGCGCTCGCCGGCTGCGCCGTGCCGCCGGTGCGGGACGGCGCCCTTCCCGCCGTCCCGGTGCCGGCCGCGTGGTCGGAGCCCGCGGTCGACGCGGCGCCCGCCGCGCTCGCCCGCTGGTGGGAGCGCTTCGACGATCCTCAGCTGACCGCGCTCATGGCGCAGGCGCTCGAAGCCAACGCCAGCCTGCGCAGCGCGCGTGCCGCGCTGGCGCAGGCGCGCGCGCTGCGCGACGTGCAGGCGGCCGGCCTGATGCCCAGCCTCGACGCGTCGGCCTCGGCGCAGCGCGCCCGGCCCGCAGGCGGCGACACCGCGAACCGCTTCCAGGCCGGGCTCGACGCCGGCTGGGAGCTCGACGTGTTCGGCGGCCGGCGCGCCGCGGTGCAGGCGGCCGAGGCCGACACGCGCGCTGCGCAGGAAAACCTGGCCGCCACGCAGGTGTCGCTGGCGGCCGAGGTGGCGCTCACTTACATCGACATGCGCGGCCTGCAATCGCGTCTCGCGATCGCGCACAGCAACCTCGCCGCGCAGGCCGAGACACTGCAGCTCGCGGGCTGGCGCGTGCAGGCGGGCCTGGCGAGTTCGGTCGACCTCGAGCAGGCGCGCGCGGCCACGGGGCAGACGGCGTCGCAGATCCCGGCTCTGGAGTCCTCGATCGAGCAGGCGCAGCACGCACTCGCTGCGCTCACCGGCCGCGCTCCGCAGGCGCTGCGCTCACCGCTGGCCGAGGCCCGCCCGGTGCCGCAGCCGGCCGCCACGCTTGCGCTGTCGATTCCCGCCGAAACGCTGCGCCAGCGCCCCGACGTGCGCCGCGCCGAGCAGCAGGTCGCGGCGGCGCTCGCGCGGGTGTCGCAGGCCGATGCGGCGCGCTATCCGGGCTTCCGGCTGGGCGGCACGCTGGGCCTGAGCGCGCTCACGCTCGGCGGCCTGAACAGCGGCGCGGCGGTGTTCGACTCGCTGCTGGCCGGCGTCTCGGTGCCGCTCTTCGACGGCGGGGCCGCGCGCGCGCAGGTGCGCGATGAAGACGCTGGGCAGCAACGCAGCCACGGCCGGCGGGGCCGCGCGCGCGCAGGTGCGCGCGCAGGAGGCCGCGCTCGAGCAGGCGCGCGCCGGCTACGAATCGGTAGTCCTCGCGGCGCTGCAGGAAGTCGAGGATGCGCTGGTCGCGCTGGGCAAGGACCGCGAGCGGCTCGCGCGCCTGCGCGAGGCGGCCGAAGCCGCCGCCAACGCCGCGCTGCTCGCGCAGCAGCGCTACGCCAGCGGCCTGATCGATTTCCAGGTCGTCCTCGATACCCAGCGCACGCTGCTTGCCACGCAGGAGAGCGTGGCGATCACCGGCGCGAACGTCGGCGCCGATCACGTGCGCCTGTACAAGGCGCTCGGCGGAGGATGGGAGTAGATGAACGCGAAAGTGGAAACCCTGCTCACGGGCGCGGCCCGGCGCTGGTGGAAGCGCCCCGCGCCCTGGATCGCGCTCGCGACACTGGCGCTCGCGGCCGGCGGCGCCTGGTACTGGGCCGGCCGGCAGGAGGCCGCCGCGGCGCCGCGCTACCTGACCGAGGAAGCGCGCCTGGGCGACCTCACGCTCACCGTCACCGCCAACGGCAAGCTGCAGGCCACTCGCACGGTGAACATCGGCAGCGAACTGTCGGGCACGGTGCGCAACGTGCTGGTCGACGTCAACGACCGGGTGAAGAAGGGCCAGGTGCTGGTGGAACTCGACACGGCCAAGCTCGCCGCGCAGGTCGAGCGCTCGCGCGCGTCGCTGGCGGCCGCGCAGGCGAAGCTCGCGCAGACGGTCGCCACGGTCAGCGAGGCGCAGGCGAGCCTCGCGCGGTACCAGGAGGTGTCGCGGCTCTCGGGCGGCAAGGTGCCGTCGGCCGCCGAGCTCGATGCCGCGGGCGCGGCGCTCGCGCGAGCCCGCGCCGACGAGAACAGCGCGCGCGCCAACGTCGAGGACGCGCGCGCCGCGCTGTCGAACGACGAGACGAACCTGTCGAAGGCCTCGATCCGCTCGCCGATCGACGGCGTGGTGCTGTCGCGCTCGGTCGAGCCCGGCAACGCGGTGGCGGCCACGCTGCAGGCGGTCACGCTGCTCAGCCTGGCCGAAGACCTCACGCACCTGCTGGTCGAAGTGAGCGTCGACGAAGCCGACGTCGGCGCGGTGAAGGTCGGCCAGAAGGCGAGCTTCACCGTCAGCGCCTACCCGCAGCGCCGCTATCCGGCCACCGTCACGCGCGTGGCCTACGGGTCGACGCTCACCGAGAACGTGGTCACCTACGCGACGCGGCTCGAAGTGGACAACAGCGACCTCAGCCTGCGGCCCGGCATGACGGTGTCGGCCTCGATCATCGCGGCCGACCGCAAGAACGTGCTGCTGGTGCCCAACACCGCGTTGCGCTTCACGCCCGCACAGGCGGCGGCCAGCAACGCGGGAACGCCGAGCTCGGGCGGCGGCATCGTCTCGCGGCTCGTGCCGCGCCCGCCGCGCCAGGCGGCCAAGACCGCGCGGCCCGACGTGCCCACCGCCGGCACGCGCCACCTCTGGGTGCTGCGCGACGGTGCCGCGCAGGAGCTGACGGTGCAGACCGGGATCAGCGACGGCCGCATGACCGAGATCGTCGGCGGCGAGCTGCAGCCCGGCATGGCGGTGATCGTCGACCAGCTGTCGAGCGGGGCGGCGCGATGAGCGGAAGTGCGAGCCCGCGGCCGGGCGCGACCGTGGACGCGGGTTCGGGCGCGGGCGACGCCCCGCTCATCCGCCTGCGCGGCATCACCAAGGTCTACGGCCAGGGGCCGACCGCGCTGCAGGCGCTGCGCGGCGTCGACCTCGACGTGGGCCGCGGCGAATTCGTCGCGATCATGGGCCCGAGCGGCTCGGGCAAGTCGACCGCGATGAACCTGATCGGCTGCCTCGACCGCCCGACCGCGGGCGCGTACCTGTTCATGGGCGCGCACGTCGAGGCGCTGACGCGCGACCAGCGCGCGCAACTGCGCCGGCGCTACTTCGGCTTCGTCTTCCAGGGCTTCAACCTGCTCGCGCGCACCTCGGCGCAGGAGAACGTCGAGCTGCCGCTGCTCTACCGTGGCGAGTCGGCCCACGCGCGCCATGCCGCCGCGGCGCGCGCGCTCGATTCGGTCGGCCTGAAGGGCTGGGAGCACCACACGCCGGCCGAGCTGTCGGGCGGCCAGCAGCAGCGCGTCGCGATCGCGCGCGCGATCGTCACCGAGCCTGCCGTGCTGCTGGCCGACGAGCCCACCGGCAACCTCGACACGCAGCGCAGCCGCGAGATCATGGAGCTGCTGTGGCGGCTGAACGTCGACCGCGGCATCACGATCCTGATGGTCACGCACGAGGCCGACATGGCGGCCTGGGCACGACGCGTGGTGCGCTTCGTCGACGGCGTGGTCGCGAGCGACACGCCGAACGAGCATCCGGCGGGGCTCGTGGCCGACTCGCAGCGGCCACGCAGCGGCCACGCGGCGGCCGCGCCCGTTGCCGCGCCCGGCGGAGCCGCCTGATGCTGCTGAACACGCTGCTGCTCGCGTTGCGCTCGATCCGGCGCAACCTGATGCGCTCGTTCCTCACGATCCTCGGCATCGTGATCGGCGTGGCCGCGGTGATCACGATGGTCACCGTCGGCAACGGCGCCACGCTCGCGGTGCAGAGCCAGATCTCCAGCCTGGGCACCAACCTGCTGATGATCCGACCCGGCCAGCGGCTGGGCCCCGGCATGGGCGGCGTCTCGGCGCCCGCGTTCAGGGAGAGCGACGCCGAGGCGATCGCCACGCAGATCGGCGGCGTGCAGGCGGTCGCTCCGGAGGCGCGCGCCAGCGCCACCGTGGTGGCCGGCGGCAGCAACTGGACGACCAACGTCACCGGCAGCACCAACCTGTGGCTGCAGACCGGCAACTGGCACATCGCGGCCGGCCGCGAATTCACCCCGGAAGAACTGCGCGCAGGCGCGGCGGTGTGCATCATCGGCCAGACGATCCGCCGCGAGCTCTTCGCCGGGCGCGTGCCGCTGGGCGAGCAGTTGCGCGTGAAGGACTTCTCGTGCCAGGTCGTCGGCCTGCTCGCCTCCAAGGGCCAGGGCGTGATGGGCAACGACCAGGACGATCTCGTGCTGGTGCCGCTCGCCACGCTGCAGCGGCGCGTCACCGGCAACACGCGCGTCTCGGTGCTGCTCGTGTCGATGCGCGACGGCAGCGACCCGGCGCGCGTGAAGGCCGCGCTGCGCGAACTGCTGCGCGAACGCCGCAAGCTCGCCGCCGGCGACGAGGACAACTTCAACATCCTCGACACGCAGCAACTGGCCGACACGCTGTCGGGCACCTCGGCGCGGTGGCCGCGGTGAGCCTGCTGGTGGGCGGCATCGGCATCATGAACATCATGCTGGTCAGCGTGACCGAGCGCACCCGCGAGATCGGCCTGAGGCTCGCCATCGGCGCACTCGAGCGCGAAGTGCTGCTGCAGTTCCTGATCGAGGCAGTCGTGCTCGCCGCCTTCGGCGGACTGGTGGGCGTGGTGCTGGCCACGGTCGCGTCGATCGGCCTGGCGCGGCTGATGGAGGTGCCGTTCCTCTTCAACCCCGGCGTGAACCTGATGTCGTTCGTGTTCTCGGCCGGAATCGGCGTGATCTTCGGGTACTTCCCGGCGCGCCGGGCCGCGCGGATGGATCCGATCGAGGCGTTGCGGCACGAGTAGCGCTAGCTCGACCTGCTCCCCGGCTGCGGCAACCACGCGAACGCCAGCGCCCCCGCGGCCAGCATCGCCGCGATCGTGCCCATCACCACCGCATAAGTCGGCACGTGCCAGCCCGACGCGGCCGAGGCGACCGCGCCGGTCGCCCACTGCATCAGCGCCACGCCGAGGAACATCGCCATCGTGAACAGCGCGAGCGCGCGCCCGATCATCGCCGCCGGGTAGGCCGCGCGCACGTCGGCGTACTGGTAGACGATGTATCCGGTCAGCAGCGAATAGGCGATCGACAGCCCGATGTCGGCCGCCGGGCCCGCGCCGAGCGCCAGCAGCACGAAGAGCAGCGCGCAGCCGAGCGTGAACTGCACGAGGCGACGCCGCCTCGTGCCCGCGCCCGGATCGAAGCGCCCCCAGAGCGGCAGCGCGACCATCGACGCGAGCGACACCACGATCGCCACGTTGCCCGCCTGCACCAGCGACATGCCGTAGCGATCGATCAGCATCGGGCCGAGCCACAGCCCGCGCAGCGTGACGAACGCCGCGTAGGTGACCGCGCTCAGCGCGACGATGCCCCAGGTGTGCGGCATCGCGAACAGCGCCACGAAGCCGCGCAGCGCGTCGGCGAGCGTCTCGCGCCGAACCGCGGGCGGCGCGCCGCTGGCCGCGTGCACGCCGTCGCCCGCCTCGCGCACCAGCCACCAGATCGCCAGCCACGCCAGCACCGACAGCACGCCCAGCACGACGAACCCGCCGCGCCATGAGCTCGCCTCGATCACCCACGCCAGCGGCGTGCCGGTCATCAGCATGCCCACGCCGCCCAGCGCGAGCACGATGCCCGAGACCGATGCGAAGCGCTCGGGCGGAAAGCGCCGCGCGATGAACACGCTGCACACCAGGAACGCCGGCGCGCAGCCGATGCCGATCAACGCCTGCCCGAGCAGCAGCAGCGAGAAGTCGTGCGTGAGCGCCGACAGGATCGCGCCGGCGACGGTGAGCGGAAACGCCGCGAGCACCGTGCGGCGCACGCCGTGCACGTCGATGCCCACGCCCATCAGCAGCTGCAGCGCGCCGAACGCGAAGTGGAAGATGCCGGCGAACAGCCCCAGCTGCTGCGCCGACAGCGCGAAGTCGCGCTGCAGCGCCGGCGCCATGATCGCCGCGATCGTGCGCCAGGCCGTGCTCAGCGTGAAGCCGCCGGTGAGGGCGAGCAGCATCACCCAGTCGGCGCGGCTGGCGGCGGATGCGTCGGCTGCCTGGGATTGGGGGATCGAGGACATGACGGGACGGGGTCCGGCGTTCACCGGGCAACCAGGGAACTATACCTTTCGTCGAATGGTGGGGAACCCGGATTCGGCAGAGACTGTTGTGATCGTCCCCCGATGCATGTGCTGGGGTGTACACAACCACGCACAGCGACGCGGAGCCTTCAGATGAGCACGACGATGACGATCCGGCTGGAGCCGGAAATCAGGGAGCGACTCGACCAGGACGCGCGCGCGGCTCGGCGCAGCGGCTGTGGGGCGAACCAGGATCGTTCTGACCTCGATCCTGGCGACTCCTGCAGGGCATGGACGGTCTCGGGCCGCGCGAAGGCGACGAACGGCGCCGGTTTGCACGTTTACAGTGCAGCACGTAAAGTGTGCCCCTGATCGAGGCAAGGGAAATGACGACCAACATCACGCTGCGCCTGGACGAGAAGACCCTGCGCCGGATCAGGCATCTCGCCGTCGACCAGCAGACCTCCGTTTCGGCATGGGTCGGCAACCTGGTAACCCGGGCCGTCGCCGAACTGGACAGTTTCGAGCCTGCCCGCCGGCGCGCTCTTCGCGCCATGAAGCAGCCGGTGCCGGTTCGGGAGGGTCCGCTCGGTCGCGAGGAGGCTCATGAGCGTTGAGGTGTTCGTCGACACCAACCTGCTGTACTACGCCAACACCGATTCGCCGGACCCGCGCCACGCCCGCGCGCGCCAGCTCATCGAACCCCTGTGGAGCGAGCCGGGCAGGGCGGCGATCAGCGTGCAGGTGCTGCAGGAACTGCACGTCAACCTGATCCGCAAAGGCGGACTCGATCCCGCCGCCTCGTGGCGGCGGGTCAGCGACTACCTGGCCTGGAAGGTGATCGACAACGACCGGCTCCTGCTCACGGCGGCATTCGACGTGCAGACGCGCTGGAAGCTGGGCTATTGGGACAGCCTCATCGTCGCCGCCGCGCAGCGCTCGGGCGCTCCCTTGCTGTGGTCCGAAGACCTCGCCGAAGGCCAGCGTTACGACGACCTGCGAGCCCTCAATCCGCTCCGCGCGTAGCGCAACGTCGACGAGGCCTGCACGATGAAGATGCATGAGATCCCGTTCGGCACCACCGACTGGTCCACCGTCGAAGCCACTGAGCACCGGGGCGAAACCGGCGTCGCGCACTGGCGCACGCGCCACTTCGGCCCCGCCGACAACCCGATCCGCGTGCGGATGGTCGAGTACTCGCCCGGCTACAGCGCCGATCACTGGTGCAGCAAGGGCCACGTGCTGCTGTGCCTGGCCGGCGAACTGGAGACGCTGCTGCAGGACGGCCGCCGCTTCGTGCTCAAGCCGGGGATGAGCTACCAGGTGGCCGACGGCGCGGAGGCGCACCGGTCTTCGACGGCGAGCGGGGCGACGTTGTTCATCGTCGATTGAGGCGGGTTCGCGGGCGCCGGCCTCACTCCCTGCGCCTTCGGCTTCAGGCCCGCTGCGGCGAGCTTGCTGGCGTCCTTCATCGCATGCTTCGCGAAGACGACCTTCCAGCTCACCAGTCGAGATCCTCGGTGCCCTGGTCAAGGGGCTCGGCCATGCCTTCCTCGAGCGACTCGGCAGCCGCGCAGCGGTGAAGGGGCGACGGTCACCCCTTCACCAGCGAGATGTCCAGCCGCTTCCCGAGTGCCCCAACCGCCTTCACCAGCGTCTGCAAGGCGGTCGATGGATTGTCCGGGTCGAGCAGGCGGTCGAGTTGCGCGCGGGTCGTCCGCATGCGTCGCGCCATCTCCGACTTGGTGAGGCGCGCCTTCCTCATGCCCTCCTCGAGCTGGAAGGCCAGGACGCGCTTGACGGCGATCGCCTGCACGGCGTCGTAGCTGCCGTCTTCGCGCAGGAAGTCGTCGAGGGTCGACCCGACGTGGGGATTGCGTTTCATCGAGCGCTCGTGTGGTTTCTCCGGGCATCAATCGGCCGGGCTGCCGAGTCATCGGATTGATCCGACAGTCCGACGTTCATCCCATGAGCCCCTCGCGTCTCGCAGGCTCTGACAAACCGATGCCATGAGAAAATAGCAAATACGCTATATGTCCGATAGCATGGATGATCGGAATCGTCGACGGCGGTTCGTCGGTTGTGGGAGGCGCAAGGTGAGCAGCGCGCTGAAACGCTTCAAGGCGCGAGCCCTGAAGCGCCCCGAAGTGAGGAAGGATTACGAGGGGCTCGCGGACGAGTTCGCCTTCATCGACGAGCTCTTGAAGGCGCGCGCGAGCGCCGGCCTCACGCAGGCGCAACTCGCCGAGCGGATCGGCACCACCCAGTCAGCCGTCGCCCGGCTCGAATCGGGCAGCGCCGCGCATTCACCGTCGATCGCCACGCTTCAGCGCTACGCCAGCGCGCTCGGCTTTCGGGTCGAGGTGCGATTCGTGAAGGTCGAGAAACGATCTGGACGGTCGACACGCGGCGCGCGCGTCGGGCGTCATGCGGGAACCGGCGCCGTCTGACGCGCCTCAGGCAACGGCCACCGTCAGCTGCCCAGTCCGCCGCTTCGACGGCCGTACCGCGATCTCGATGTCGTAGCCGAGACGAGTCAGGCACTCCATCAGCTTGCGCTCGGACACGTTGGCGAGGTCGCCGCGCACGATGCTCGACACCTTCGGCTGGGTCAGCCCCATGCGCTGAGCTGCGGCCTCCTGCGTCAGCCCGAGCCGGCGGATCGCGCGAGTGATCTCGATGACCAGGTCGGACTTGACCTTGAGCTTGCCGGCATTCGGCAAGCCGAGATCCGCAAAGACGTTGTCCGAACCGTGCAGCACCTCGACGCCGGCGATCACCTCTTTCTTCATACGGCGCATCTCATCGTCCCTGATGATCTCGAGGATCCCTGCTCCTCCGAAGCCCCGCAGGACCTTGGTCGATTCGTGCCGCTCTCCCTGCTGCGCGCGACCGAGCGCATGACCGAAGAATTGGCGGACCGGCCCAGGCATTGCCATCAGGTCACGGTAGCTGCTGCCGAGCCAGACGAGAGGCTTCTCCGTGGTCGTCGGAATGTCCAGGCGCATTATACCAGTTCGGGGATAAGCTGCCGCGACCTCTCGGCCGGTTCCGACCACGATAGGTGGCGAAACCCCTTTCGATAAGCCGGCAAACGGCCGACCCGAAAGGCCACTCCGAGCGAACGCGGCCGAGGAGCGGTAGCTCCCTGCGTCCCCAGGCTCACCCCCTGAGCCCCACGCCCCCGATCATCCGGCCTGACCCACCCGCCGGAGCCGCCCCATGCCCCTCGCAGCCAGCGTCGTCGCCGACCCCGCCCCCCTCACGCCCCACGCCCTCGTCCGCGCCCGCCAGCGCGGCATCGACCTCGAAGCGCTCGCCTGCCTGCTCAGCTACGGCCGCCGCCACCACGACCACCGCGGCGCCGAGATCGTCACCTTCGACCACGCCGCGCTCGACGAGGTTGCCCGCCGCGAGCCGCGCCCGACCTGGCGCAAGGCGGTCGAGGCGTCGTCGCTTTACGCGGTGCTGGGCCCCGACGGCTTCGTGATCACCACCGGCCATCGCTACCGGCGCGTGATCCGCGACCGCAGCCTACCGTCGCTGCGCCCGGGCCGCGGCCGCCGCGCGCGCACGCACCGCCTGATCTTCGAGAACAGCCCTAATCCGTTCGCGCAACCGGCAGCGCGAGCGCGACTTCGATGTGCCGTTCGCTGAGGAACTGACGCATGTCTTCAGGGAAGCCCGCATCGGAGACAACGATGTCGAAATCATCGAGATCGGCGAAGTGGCCCGTGCGTACCAGACCACACTTCGAGCTGTCTGCGACGAGGATGCTGCGCGCGGTATTCGCCATCGCCGCGCGCTTGATGCTGATATCGAACTGACCCGGTGTCGTGACACCGAGTTCGAGATGCAGCCCGTTTGCCGAAATGAACGCCTTGGCGCTGCGGCTCCTGTTCAGCAGAACAAGGCCCTCGGGACTGTCGCAGCACTGCGAATCCGGATGGTAGATGCCGCCTGCAAAGACAATTCGCGTGTTCTTCCGGCTGGCGGCCATGTTGAAGACGTTCAGACTGTAGCAGAACACCGTCAACTCGAGCATCGGATCGACGAAGTCCAGGATGCAGCCAACCGTCGAGCCTGAATCCAGAAAGATCACGTCTCCCGGCTCGATGAACTTTGCCGCGAGCCGGGCGATGGCGCGTTTCTCCGCGAGGTGCTCCGTTTCGGCGACAGCGAGGGAATAGGAAGCGACGCCTGCCGAGCGTGCCTGCCGTGCGGCCACGATCACGCCGCCGCGATAGGTTCGCACGAGCCCCGCTTCCTCGAGCGCTCCGATATCGCGGCGGATCGTCATCTCCGAAACCGCGAACCGTTGCGTCAGGTCCTTGATCGTCGTCGAGTTGTCCGCGATAACGGCCGAAAGGACTGCTTCCAGCCGGGACTGCCGCTTCGTCATTGTGGGATCGATCGTAGTCCTCGCGTCGGGCATTGCGACCTGTGCAGCCTGTTCCCGTTCCGTGGACATGGCGGCGGACGGATCATCGCAGAAGAGCTGCGCGAATCATGCCGATCGATTCCGCAATGGGGACAGAGGTGTCGACACGAAGGAATTTTTCGCCATCGTCAGGTTCCTGGAATGCCGCAGTAATCGGCCCCTCCAGCTCCTCCATGCCGATCGCGATCCGGCGGCTATCCTGTTCGCGCGCGAGCAGTGCCATGCGGGCCGAGATTCGCTGGGCGACTGCGTCACGTGAACGGCATTCCAGCAAGATGGGCGAGACGCTTCGACCGCTGCTCCGTATCCAGTTCACGAGCCTCCTTCGGTGAGCCGACTGCAGGATTCCGATCTCGATGCAGACGACGGATGCCTGCGTCGATTCGATGTGCTCGATGATCCGGTCGACCAGTCGATCACCATGTGCGAGCCAGTTTTCGAGACAGACGTCCTTTTCCTCGACGAACTCCCGGAAGACCGCGTCGATGTAGATGGCCGTGCCAGGGACTTCGCGCAACAAGCTTTCGATGATCGAGGTCTTTCCGGAATAGGGCAAGCCCGCAACGACAACGACGGTCTGGTCGCCGGGGTTTCGCACGCCGGTGCCTATGTCCCGAGCGGGCGTTCGGAGCCGGACACGGCCCGATCGAGGATCTGCAGGAAGCGCCCGGCCGGTTCCGCATCCACGATCCGGTGATCGGTGCTCAGGCAGAAAAACGCCGTGGGTCGCGCCTCGACCTTACCGTTGCACACCACCGCTCGCTTGCGCACCTTACCGATTCCCAGGATCGCGGCTTCGGGAGGATTCAGCAGCGCCTGGAAAATCTCGATGCCCAGGGGGCCGGCGTTCGAGATCGTGAAGGTTCCGCCTTCGAGTTCCTCGGGCTGGATCGCCCTGTCGCGAGCGCGTTGCACGAAGTCGCCCAGCGTGGCGTCGATTTCCGCCAGAGTCTTGTTCGTGACGTCACGAATGACGGGGACCATGATTCCGCCCGCTGTGGACACGACCACGCCGATGTGAATCGACGGCACAACCACGTGCCCCTGATCCTCGAGCCGGGAATTCAGGACGGGCACTTCGCGCAGGGATGCGGCAACGTGTTGAACGAGGAGAGCGGTCAACGATGGCGGATTGCCTGTTTCCGGCATCGACGTGCCTGCGCGGCGCGCGAGAAGCGCGCTCATGTCGATCTCGCGGCACAGGGCAGCTTGCGGTATCTGGATGCTCACGCTTGTCGCGCGCGCGATCGCCATGCGCAGCGGCGACAGGCCGTGCGGCAGCGAGGGGGTCGCGACTGCGGGACGGCTGCCGGAATGCGCGTGCCGAAGAACGTCTCGCGCCTGCACGCGAGCGCGCGGTCCGCTGCCGGGAAGCCCACGCCAGTCGATGCCTGCCTCACGGGCAAGTCGACGCGCGGCAGGAGACGACAGTCGTCGGGCGCCCGACGAGGTCGTGGCATTCGCCATCGCCTCCACGTTCGGCCGGGCTTCGGCTGCGACATCGGTCGTCGCGGACTCTGTCGGCGTCGCCTCGGAGTGCTCCTTTTCCCGGTCGACGAGCTCCTGCACTGCAGTGTCGGAATCGCCAGGCTCGAGAATCACCGCGAGCAATGTTCCAGGCGCGGCGGCTGTTCCCTCCGGAGCCACGATGCGCGCCAGCACCCCGGTGGTCGGTGCGACGACTTCGTTCACCACCTTCTCGGATTCGATCTCGACAAGCGTGTCGCCTTCGGAAACCGCGTCGCCCTCGCGCTTGCTCCACGCGAGCACGACCCCTTCCTCCATGATCATTCCCCAGCGCGGCATCCGCAGTGCGACCGCCATGGCGCTAGCTCCCCCGCACGCAGGCGCGCACGGCCGCGGCGATGCGCCGGGCATCCGGAACGCAGGAGGCCTCGAGAATCGGACTGTAGGGCAACGGGATCGACGGGGCCCCCAGGCGATGAACGGGTGCGTCGAGATCGTCGAACCATTCCTCTGCCGCGATCGCCGCCAGTTCGGCCCCGAATCCGGCCCGTTTCCTGCCCTCCTCGGCGATGACGAGACGAAGGGTCTTATGCAGTGATTCGGCGATGGTCTGGCGATCCAGGGGAACGAGCGTGCGCGGATCGATGACTTCGATTTCGATGCCTTCGGTCGCCAGGGCGGTAGCGGCAGTCATCGCTTCGTGCACCATGCGTCCGACCGCGACCACGGTGCAGTGGTCGCCTTCGCGGCAGATGCGCGCCTTGCCAAACGGAATCAGGTATTCGTCTTCGGGCACGTCGCCCTTGAGCGTCAGCAGTCGACGATGCTCGAAGAACAGGACCGGGTTGTCGTCGCGCACGGCGGTCTTGAACAGGCCCTTCGCGTCATACGGGTTCGAGGGTACGACGACCTTGAGCCCCGGGGGGTAGGTGAAGGCCGCCTCGATACTCTGGGAATGACCGTAGCCGGCGCCGCCACGCGTGCCACAGGGCGCTTCGATGACCATCGGCACTTTCAGCGCACCGCCGCTCAGGTGATGCCACTGTCCGGCCTGGTTCGCGATCATCTCCATGGCGAGAAACGTGAAGTCGCTGAACATGATCTGGACGATGGGCCTGAGACCCGTCATCGCCGCGCCGACGCCGACGCCGACGAAGGTCGATTCGCAGATCGGCGTGTTGATGACGCGCTCGACGCCGAATTCGTCGACCAGTCCGCTCGTGGTCGCGAAGATTCCCTGGCGCACGTCTTCGCCGATCACGTGCACCCACTCGTCGCGTCGCATCTCCTCCTGGAATGCTTCGCGCACCGCCTTGATGAAGGTGATCTCCCTGCTCATTGGTGTGCCCCCTGTTCGTGTTTCGGGGTTAGGCCCACGCTTCGTGCGCGAGCGTGGCGGGATCCGGAAAGGGGCTGTCCTCCGCGAAACGAACGGCGGCCTCGATCTCTTCCTCCACCTCTTTCGACATGCGCTCTTCGGTCGCGGCATCGAGCGCGCCCCTGTCGATCAACAGCGACCGACAACGATCGATCGGGTCTTTCGCCTCCCAGGCTTTCAGTTCCACGGCGGATTGGTAGCCGCCCGGATCTCCGGTGTAATGGGTGCTGCGTCGATACGTCTTGAACTCGAGGAACGTCGGACCCCCGCCTTTGCGCGCCCTGTCGACGGCGCGTGCCGTCGCGGCCCAAACGGCCGTGACGTCGTTGCCGTCGACGATTTCGGCGGGTACGCCGAACGCGTCGGCACGGCGCGCGACATCGGTGCTCGTGGTCAGGTTGCTGAAGCGGTCCAGTTCGACGAACTGGTTGTTGTTGCAGGCAAAGACGACCGGCAGCTTCCACAGCGCGGCCATCTCGAGCGCAGCAAGACAATCCGGCTGCGACGCGGTGCCTTCGCCGAACAGGTTGAGCGTCACCGCATTGGTGCCGCGCCGATGACTGGACAAGGCGCAGCCGACGGACATGCCGAATTCGCTTCCAAGGCTACTCGGCAACGGCATGATGCCGATTTCGACCTTCAGCAGATGCTGGCCCAGGCGCCCGGCGCTGGGCGACGTCGCCTTGCCGTAATACTCGGCGAGGATCTCGCGCGGTGTCAGGCCCTTGCCGATGTACTCGGCGAATCCCCGGTGTGTTCCGAAGAGGAAATCGCTTGCAAGCAGCGGTCCGGTTGCGCCGACGCCTACCGCTTCCTGGCCCAGGCCGAAATGTCCCGAACAGGGTATGCGGGCTTCGGTGACGAGTCGCTCGACCCGCTTTTCGAGTGCGCGCACCAGCAGCATCTTGCGATGAAGCTGCGCCAGCACTTCGCGATCCGGCTCCATCGAGCGCCTCCTCCTGTTTTTCGTGATCGGAGCGCGTGCAGCATCCGCTGTCGCGCGAACTCTTCTTCAATATTTCTAACATGAACATATCCGTATTGCAACAAAAGATGATGATAATGGAAGCAATAATGGGAATACTGATGGACATGCTGCCGGCGATATGGCAGGATTTTCGAAAATATTGATAAAAGCGGGTCGCGGACGGCGCGGTCCGCGATCGGTGCAAAGCACTTCCAGGGAGGATGGAGATGAAGACGATCGACGCACTCAGGAGCAGGCTGTCCGTCCTGTTCTTCCTTGTCGTCTGTGTGGCGGCAACCGCCTTTTCGCCCGGCCTGTCGGCTGCCGATAGCGCCGCGGCGAAGCCGGCCCGCAAGGGCACGATCGCGCTCAGTTTTCCCGGACTGGACGTGCCGATGATCGGCGAGACCTTCGAGATCGCGAAACGACTGCTCACGAATGCCGGCTACGAAGTGATCGGGCACGATCCGCACTGGGACGCGAACGTCCAGCGAAACGACTGGGATACCTGGATCTCGTCGAGGCAGGTCGACCTGATCGCCTACCTGATCGTCACTGATCCCCAGCAGTGGCAGTCCATTGCGCGCAAGGCTGCGGCGGCCGGCGTGAAGCTGGTGTCGACCAACGCGACGCTCATGCCCGGCGTGTCGAACTTCATGTTCGAGGACGATCACATGCTCGGCTTCGAGACCGGCAAGGCCATGGCCGAATGGATGCAGAAGCGCTTTGCCGGCGCACCGCGCAAAGTGATGGTGAGCATGTCGGAGAACCCGATGATCCGGAACCGGGGGCAGGGAGTGATCGATGCCCTGGCGAAGTACTACCCCGCAGCGAAGGTGATCAAGTACAACTGGGGCGATCACACCGCGACCTACAACCAGGTCTCGAACATCCTCACGGCAAACCCGGACTGCAAGATCCTCTTCAACGCCTCCGAAGTGGCCTTTGCCGCGTATTCCGCGATGCGTGACGCCGGCATCAGCGCAACGGATCCGGACGCCGGCATCTTCCACCTGAACATCGACAACAGCATCATCCCGCTCTACGCCAATCCCGATTCCATCCTGCGTTACGCCTCGACGCTGCACGCGGTGGACTGGGCGCTTGCGATCGCGTCGCTCTCGATCAACGCGATGGAAAAAGGGCCGGCGATTCCCTATTACGCCACCAAGCTCCCGGTTCCGCACGAAGGCGCCTGGGACCAGTGGCTGGGCAGCGGCTTTCCGAAGGACAAGACCCGCCGTGCAGCGCCATCGACGCTGAAGGTCGCGCACATCAAGGACGGCAAGTGGGTCAACCCGAACTCCAGGCAAGACTGGCCGTATCTGCAGGATCCGAACATTCCGAAGGACTTGTGGAGCGCGGTCCCGGAGCCCTGGAGGGCCAAGCTCGGCAAGTGACGAGCGGTACGGCCGGCATGGCGTTGATCCGCGTCACCGGTCTCACCGTGCGGTACGGGCCGGTCGTCGCCCTCGATGCCGTTTCGCTGGACATCCGGGCCGGCGAGATCACGGGCCTGGTCGGTCACAACGGCGCCGGCAAGTCGACTCTCGTCAACGCGCTCACCGGATCGACGCGACCAGCCGCCGGAGAGATCCGCGTCGGCGGGCAGGTTCTGGACCGTACCCAGGTGGGCGATCCGCACGCCATGGCGCGCTTGGGGATGCGGATCATCCACCAGGAGCCGTCACTCGCCGGCGTGCTGTCCATAGCGGACAACGTCACCCTGCACGCCGAAGGCGAGAGGCGACCCCGGGCCGAGCGAATACGGATTGCACGCGAGGCGCTCGCTGCGGTTGGAAGCTCCCTCGATCCCGAGCGACTGGCTTCGACGCTCGATTTCGGTGAGCGACAGATCGTCGACCTGGCCCGGGCGCTTCGGGGCGACGTGAAGGTGTTGCTGCTCGACGAGCCCACTGCGGCGCTGGGCCAGGCCGAGGCCGCCCGCCTGCATCGCTTGCTGACCGACCTCGCCGCGCAGGGGCGAGCAGTCGTCTACGTCTCGCATCGACTGCGCGACATCGTCGAAGTCTGCTCCCGGGTCGTGGTGCTGCGCGAAGGGCGCATCGTCATGGATCGGCCCAACGAATCCCTCACGGCCGCGGATCTGTCCGAAGCCGTCTCGCCGAATGCTGCGCGTATCGTCACCGACGAACGACGCGCACCGGCCACGCGCGAGACACTGCTGCGGATCTGCTGGAAAGGCGCCGAGTACCAGGTGGATCGCGGCGAGATCGTCGGCTTGTTCGGAATGGCTGGCGGAATGCAGTTCGCCGTCGCACGCGCGTTGTACGGATTGGGCGCACCCGAAGGCACGCTGATGGAGCTTTCGGGGCAGCGCCTGAAGCCGCAATCGCCGCGCGAGGCGATGCAACGCGGCGTCTGTTACGTCTCGGCCGACCGGGAAAGGGAATCGCTCTTTCACCTGATGAGCGCACTGTCGAACCTGTGCATGCCGGGCCTGGACAAATTCAGCCGGGCCGGGTTTCTTTCGAAGGGGCGCATGCGCGAAGAGTATCGGCACGCACGCGAAATGCTCGACATCGTCGGTCCGTCGATGAATCACTCTATCGCGATGTTCAGCGGCGGCAATCGCCAGAAGCACGTGCTCGGTCGCTGGCTGACGGGAACCGCCGGCGCGCAGCTTCTCGTTCTGTGCCAGCCGAACCAGGGCGTCGACATCGGTGCCCGTGCCGACATTGCGCGCGCGCTCCGGCGGGCGGCGTCCGACGGCTTGACCGTGCTGGTCGCATCGTCCGAGGTCGACGAGATTTCGCTGCTGACCGACCGCGCGTGGATGTGCGAATCCGACCCGTGGGTCGAGATCCCCAGGAGCGACGACTACGAACGGGCGCTGATGGAAGCGCTGCTGCACCGCACGTATCGGCACGCGGCCTGACCATGAGAGCTGCCGCGTCGAAGTCGACCGTGACCCGATTCGCGCAGTGGGTCGCAGGCCACCCGGTGCTCGTCGGGCTTGGCCTGCTCGTGCTCTTCTTTTCGCTGTGCAATCCGCTGTTCTTCACCGAGGGAAACGCGCGCGCGATTCTTCGTCAACTGGCGCCGATCGGCATCTACAGCTTCCCGGTCGCTCTGTTGCTGATTGGCCGCTCGATCGATCTTTCACTCGGCGCCGTCGTCGGGCTTTCGTCCGTGATCGGGATCGAAGTGATGAACGCGGTCGGAATGACCGGCGGCCTGGCGGCGTTCCTCGGCGTCGGCCTGGGCGCCGGAATCGTGAACGGGCTTCTCGTGAGTTATGCCCGCCTCGATCCGATCATTGTCACGATGGGCACCAGCTTCGTCTTTCGCGGCCTGTCTCTTTCCGTCTCGGGAGGCAAGGCGGGAGTGCCGCCGGCGGCGTTTCTCGACGCGTTTCGCTATGAAGTCCTGGGGTTTCGCCCCGAGATCTACATCATGCTGGCGGTGCTGGCCTTGTGCTGGTGGCTCCTGCACGTGAGCCGGGCGGGGCGCTCGCTCTACGCGGCCGGAGAGAACGAACGGGTGGCCTTTCTCATGGGCGTGAAGGTGCGGCGCCTGCAATTCCTGATGCACTGCGCAACCGGGCTGGCGGGCGGTGTCGTTGCGATCGTGAGCGTGGCGAAACTCGGGCTGTCCGGCGGCGGCATCGGAGAGAGCCTCACGCTGCCCGTGATCACGGCCGTATTTCTGGGCGGTGTGGACTTCGGCGGCGGCATGGGAACCATTCCCGGAGTCGTGGCCGGCGTGCTCTTCATGGGGGTACTCCAGGCGGGGCTGCTGATCCTCGGAATCGGCGAATTCGTGCAGCAGATCATCGTGGGTGCCGTACTGATCGCGGCGATCTACATGAGCACGCGCAGCCGCAAGAGGCTGTCGTCGCAATGAACACTTCCAACGGCCGCGTGAGCCGAATCGGCGACCTGCTCGTCTCGAACGGCCTGCTGGCGGCGTTGCTAGTCTTCATTTCTTCCGTCGCCGCCGTGCAACCGAAGTTGCTTGGATGGGCCAGCATCGAGGGCGTCATCCGCCAGTCGACCGACATGGCGGTGATCGTCTTTCCGCTTGCGCTTCTGGTCATCGCGCGATCGGTCGATCTCTCGGTCGGTTCGGTCGCGGCTTTGTCGGGCATCGTCGTCGCTGCAGCCTCGGGCGTCGTGGGATTTCCCATGGGCGTGATGATCGGCCTGTTCGTGGGTCTTCTGATCGGCGTACTGAACGGCTGGCTGGTGAGCTACCTCGGGTTGCATCCGGTAGTCGTCACGCTCGGCGGGCTGATTCTATGGAAAGGTGTCGCGTTGCAGGCGACAAATGCGAGCACGATCGGCGCGGGAAGCATTCCCGACGCGGTGCTCGACTTCGGCATAGGCCTGCGCCAGATCCTGCATCTCCCGGTGCACTTCTACATTCTCGTGGCGGTCTATCTCGCGTGCTGGCTTGCTGCGCACAAGCACGTCTGGGGCGAACGTCTCTATGCCGTCGGCGGTGACGAGCGCGCAGCGTTCCTGGCAGGCATCGACGTGAAGCGGGTGCGATTCGTCGCGCATGTAGCGACGGGTCTTGGTGCATCGCTGGCGGGGGTGCTGATGCTCGCTCGGTCCGGAGCCGCGCACGGCAGCGACGGCAACGGACTGGAATTCCAGGCGCTCGCGATCGTGCTTCTCGGCGGCGTGAGTTTCCAGGGCGGGCTCGGCAGGATTCGAGGCGTGCTCGTTGCCCTGTTGTTCATGTCGTCCCTGCGCACGGGCCTGGTCCTGCTGAAGACGCCGATGTATTTCCAGCAGATGATTTTCGGCATTCTGATAGTTGCTGCCCTGTACATGAACGCGGTGCTCATTCGCCGCACCCGCATGGGAACGCGGACGACGTAATCAACGGGCGTTGATCCGCCGGCAAGCCGGAAGCGATCCGCCCGGCGGTGTGGGTCGGGCTGGTCACGGATGCCTCGAGCGATTCCGCCTGATTCCAGCTGCGACAAAAGTGATAAGGTACAAACAAAATCGCGAATAAGAGCCCGTGGAGGAGATGACCCCGGCAAGCGGCACCCTGGCGAGCGCGCGCCCGCCCGCCGACCCGCAGCGCGGCGCACGGAACGACCGTCCCCGCCGCCCGCCCCGCCTGTCCAAGTCGCGCCTGCTCGACTACCTGCAGTGCCCGAAGCGCCTGTGGTTGCAGGCGTACCGCCCCGAGGCCCGCGAGGAATCGGCCGCGATGCACCTCGCCTTCGCCAACGGCCACGAGGTGGGCGAAGCGGCGCGCGCGCTCGTCCCCGGCGGCGTGCCGATCGAGCCCCCGAACAACGACCTCGCAGAAGCGCTGCGGCTCACCCGCGAACTGCTCGCCGCGCGCCCGCACCGGCCGCTCTTCGAGGCCACCTTCGAGCGCGACGGCCTGCTGGTGCGCGCCGACATCCTGCTGCCCGGCCCGGACGGCTGGACGCTGGCCGAGGTGAAGTCGTCGGGCGCGGTGAAGGACTACCACCCGACCGACGTCGCGATCCAGCGCTGGGTCATCGAAACGTGCGCCGGTCTGGCACTGGCGCGCACCGAGCTCTGGCGCATCGACACCGGCTGGACCTACGCGGGCGACGGCCGCTACGAAGGCCTGTTCGCGCGCGAAGACCTGGGCCAAGCGGTCGAGGCGCGCATCGCGCAGGTGCCCGACTGGGTGCGCGGGGCCAACGAGGTGCTGGCCGGCCCCGAGCCCGCGATCGCGATGGGCGAGCAGTGCACGACGCCGTTCGACTGCCCGTTCCAGCGCTGGTGCGCCGCCCAGGCCGGCCCGCAGCCCGAGTACCCAGTGACGCTGCTGCCGAACAACAAGGGCAAGAAGCTCGCCGCCGAGCTGATCGCCGAGGGCTATGCCGACCTGCGCGAGGTGCCGCCCGAACGCATCGAGGACGCCGAACTCGCGATGATCGCGCGCGTGACCCGCGAGGGCCGCCCGCGCCTGGACCTCGAAGCCGCGACCGCGATCCGCGCGCTCGCCTGGCCGCGCATCTACCTGGACTTCGAGACGATCGGCTTCGCGGTGCCGCGCTGGGCGGGCACGCGGCCGTACCAGCAGGTGCCGTTTCAGTGGGCCTGCGTAATCGAGCATAAGCGCGAGCACGAAAGCGGGGATGCAACGAGCGGCCGCTCGGAGCAGCGCGAGTTCCTCGACCTGTCGGGCGCCGACCCGAGCCGGCGCTGCGCCGAGGCGCTGGTGTGCGAGCTGCCGCGCGAGGGCGCGGTGATCGCCTACAACGCGCAGTTCGAGCGCGGGGTGATGGAGCGGCTGGCGAGCCAGTATCCCGATCTCGCGAAGCCGCTACGCAGCCTCGCGGCGCGGCTGTTCGACCTGCTGCCGGTGGTGCGCGCGCACTACTACCACCCGGACATGCGCGGCTCGCGCTCGATCAAGGCGGTGCTGCCGACGATCGGCGCGGGGCTGGATCACGCGGAGCTGGGGGAGGTGCAGGACGGGACGGGGGCGCAAAAGGCTTACCTGGAGGCGGTGAGCGAGGGGACGGGGGAGGAGAGGAAGAAGGAGTTGGAGGAGGGGTTGAGGAGGTATTGCGGGATGGATATTGAGGCGATGGTGGCGTTGGCGGGGTTTCTGGGACTGGCCAGATGACAAAGATCTTGCGCATCGCCGCTCGAGCTTGCAGCCCGAGAGGCCTTCGTTGAATGCAGGCAGCCCATGCTCAGGCTTTTTGCCGGATTGGCGCAGAGCGCCTGCGCCGATGCTTCGGCGGCGCAGATTCTGCTCCGCATGAGGCGCGCAAAGAACGAGTGGGTACCAAAGTGAGAATAAGGCGCATCACGATCGGTGACTTAGATCCGAGAGTCCAAGCTCCAGTTCATTGGCGGTCTCACTGGATGAGTGGGTCAGGTTCGACAATCAGGAAGACCAACTAAGGGGGATTTCTGCTGATGACGTTTCTGAGCCTCGATGCGCTGCTGAAATGCTTCGAAGCCCTCGGAGCGGAGCGCGTAGTGTGCAAGCCTCTGGCGGAGAACGACAATAGCAAGCAGCAGGTATACCTCGGAAACAGCTTCGCGGCACTCAACGTGCTCCCATTCGGCGATGTGGGAGCTGATGAGCGATCGGGCACGTTCAAAGCACCAGTCAACCTCATCTGGATCAATCCCGACGGTAGCGGCGAACAGGCCAAGGGCTCACAGCTCATTCTCTATCCTCAGTACCCAGAGGTTAGACTTTCAGGTTTCCTTCGTGGATGTCGCATTGCCCCAAATGAGGCAATGCGACACGTTCCTTCAAGTCAAAGGCAGTTCAACAACGGACCGGATGGTCGACTGCTGTTTCTCGGCATTCGCCCGGACAAGTCTGTCCTCGCGCATCTGGCCTTGCCCCGTTCTCCGGTTGCGATAGGGTTTGGCTTGGAGAATGCGAGAGGTGTGTACCGCCGGACGGGCGTATTTCTTGAACTCCAAGTCCGTCCTGCGCAATCGCCGAAGGATGATCTGATCGCCCGACTCCGAGACATCCATCGGGCTGGTTGGCACAAGGGTGTCCGGCTGCGGAGGGATGGAGTGCCGATTCCCTATGACTCCCGAAACGGCGGTGGCTACACGCTTGAGGCGCAGTTCGGGATCGTTCCGAACGGGCAGGCATTGCCCGACTACCGGGGCTGGGAGATCAAGGCGTTCAGCGGCAGCAGGATCACATTGATGACCCCGGAGCCCGATGGAGGGTACTACGGTGCTCATGGTGTCGAGGCGTTCGTGAGACGGTACGGTCGCCTGACGAGCGCAGATACCTTATATTTCACCGGTCTTCACCGTATTGATGCGCCATGCAATGCGTCGAAATTGACGCTCATTCTTCGGGGCTACAACGCAAACAGCCAGACGATCACTGACGTCTCCGGCGGGATCGAGCTTGTCGACGGCACGGGATTTGTGGCGGCGACGTGGTCGTTTAGGGCTTTGATTTCCCATTGGGGTCGAAAGCACGCGTTCGCTGCCTACGTCCCCTTCACGACACGGGACACAGGTGGCCGCGAGTACAGGTACGAGAGCCCTGCTCTCCTCGGCGAGGGCACTGATTTTGCGTTGTGTCTGGCGGCCTTGCAGGCTGGGGCGGTTGTCTATGATCCGGGGTCGAAGCTAACGGGAATCGGAACGACTCGAACAAGGGTTAAGGCGAGGAGTCAGTTCCGGGTCACTAAGAATGCGCTTCGGGGCCTTTATCACACCTTCGAAGAGGTCACTCTGTGACGCCCCCGCGCGAAGCGTCGATCGTAGCGGCGTAACGCGTGAAGTGTTGGCGGCAGGGCGCTTGATGCGCCAGACCGCTTCCTCGCAGCTGAACACGTCCAGCCAAGTGCCATCACGTTCTCCCACGGATTTCGCCGTGCGGACGGCGCGACGTAATCCACTTGGCGGCTCGTCGCACTGTCTCCTCAACGCCATTGCTGTCGGGACCGCGAAAGGCGCACTCCCAGATTGTCAGTTGTCGCCATCCGAGTTGCGAGAGCAGCCGTGTGACCTCCGCGTCACGTTCGATGTTGCGCCTAATCTTGGCACGCCAGAACCGGCGGTGTGTGCCCGGCAGGCGAAACAGCGAGCAGTCGTGTCCGTGCCAAAAGCATCCGTGCACGAAAAGCGCCGCGCTGTAGCGAGGCAGGATAAGATCCGGCCGACCGGGGACGTCTGTCGGGTGCAGGCGGAACCTAAACCCGAGACGGTGAAGGGCGCTGCAGATCAATCGCTCGGGCCCGGTATCACGACCGCGAATGCCGCTCATCATGCGGCTCCGCGTCGCCCTGTCGACGACGTCGGCCACTATGCGACCTGAACGAGCAGTTCCGGTTGCAGCAGTGCTTGTTCTGCGAGGAACGGCTTTATCGCTCGCGCCACTTCGCGAATCACCGGCACCACGACCGAGTTCCCGAACTGCTGGTAGGCGCGTGTGTCGGAAACGCTGGCGGGAATGCGGAACGTGTCGGGGAACCCCATAAGTCGTGCGCACTCGCGCGGGGTAAGTCGCCGCGGCGGGCGGCGGCGGCCCTGGTTGACGAGAATCTCAGAGCCGTCCTTGTAGTAGCGCGCGGATAGCGTACGGGCGACGTCATCTGGTCCGACGAGTCCGAAGCCGAAGCCGTTACCCTTGTCCTGGTGCTTCTTCTTGTATGCCTGAAGATATCGCCAAAGATGCTGCGTCAGCGTATAGCGTTCGAGCGGCCGCTTCTTCCCATGGTCGAAGTAGCGGCCGGCGTCCCACGGCAGATCCGGTTCGGTGCCGTCCGTCCTGTGCAGGACGTCCCGCATCGTGTGGCGCCGGGACTCTTGCAGCCGAAGGATGTTCCAGTCGAATCCGACGGGCTCACGGAATCCAACGATGATGATCCGCTCGCGATGCTGCGGGACGAAGTGGGCACCGCTTATGACCCGATAGCTGACGTGATAGCCGAGCTGATCCTTAAGCGTTCTGCTGATGACGTCGAACGTTCGCCCTCGGTCGTGCGCTAAAAGATTCTTCACGTTCTCGAGCACGAACGCGCGGGGCCGCTTTCGCTGGATGATGCGGGCGACGTCGAAGAAGAGTGTGCCCTGCGTCTCGTCCGCAAAACCGTGTTTTCGGCCCAATGCGTTCTTCTTTGAGACTCCGGCGATCGAAAAAGGCTGGCATGGGAATCCGGCCAGAAGGACATCGTGGTCAGGAACGTCGTCGGCCTCGACCTGGGTGATGTCGCCGTGAATCGAATGAGCAGCGCCGAAGTTTTCGACGTAGGTCCTGTTGGCGTAGACGTCCCACTCGCTTGTGAAGACGCATCGTCCGCCGATCTCGTCGAACGGCAGGCGCAGCCCGCCGATGCCGGCAAATAGGTCGATGAATGTGAAGTCGCCTGCCTGCTGCAGCGGCATTTGGAAGGGAAGAAGTTGCTGTAGGGCATGCACCAAGTACGGTGGGGGCTCCGTCTCGCGTGCCTCCCATCGGCGCACTGTGCGAACGGTTACGCCGAGCTGGCGGGCAATCGACCCTTGCGTATGGTGGATTCGAGCCGCTGCTAGGTAGTCCACTGCCCGAGTGGGCGTCGCGATCGTGAAGGCTGTATGCATACACACCCACTGGAGGAATTGCGGACATTATGCCTTCTTTGCGTCCGATGGCAAGTCCGCGATGCGCAGCCCATCTAAAGCGAGTACCCACCGTCGTGGCGAGCGATGCGCAAGGCAGCAGAGGGGCGAAGGGTGGCGTGGCTTCGCTAGGCAAGGTGACGGTCATTCCGATCGCTGTGGAGGCGCTTGGCAGCGATGCTGTTATTGCGTCCCCGTCGCAGACGAGGTGGCTCTCGGAAAGCTGGTTCTTGCCGGCACCCGTGGGATCAGCGCCGGGAGTGAAGCCATGCACCCGCTGTTCGAATTCGCGGGGGGGGGCCGGAGGCGGCGCACCATAGACCGCCCCCGCGCGGTGTGCAGGGCGCGGCCCCGGCTGGACCTACATCAGCTCGAACGGCGACAGGACGCCCGCTAGATGTTCTGGGTGGGCATCGTCCACCACGAGCCAGAGCATCGGGCCGCGTTGTACTTGGGCTCGCTGCAGCACCGTGTCGATCGTCATGTTCGCCCGTAGCAGGTTGTCGTTGTCGACCTTCACCATCTCCATGCCGGCGGCCTTGGCGCTCTCGACGGTCTGACCCAAGCGGGCCCTCTTCGTCTCACCGTTCACGCCTAGGAACTTGGCCAGACCGAGTTCGGAGACCAGCCACCACGACTCTCCGATTCGCACGGGCAGGAAGGAGAACGAGTGCATGAGCATGAGCTGGCGGGCGTGGGCCACGGGTTGCCACCCCTTGACGGTCATGGGCGACGTGACCATTACGTTGCCCACGGTGCGTTCGACATCAGCCATCAGCGCTTCCTCTAATCCGATGCAGAGCTCTATGGCGGCTTCGGTCGCATGGCGTGCGTAGGCGCCGATGTGCATTGCATCGTTGCGGGCAGTCTGAACAGTACGGTAGAGCGCCTCGAATGGCTTGAATCTCGATGGATGGCTCGTCGCCAGTTCCGTCAAGACGGGCGACTTCTGCGCGCGATCAGCGATGCGACGCTTGTACCGGTCCAGCGCCGCCTGTTCGCCCAGCAAGCGAAGACCGAGAGACTCGAGTGCAAAGCAGATGGCACCGAAGCCCTCTGCATCAGCCAAGGCGGCATAGCGTGCTTCACGGAAGCGGTCTCGATGGTGGAGGCACTCCTCGGGCACGAGTTCTCTGAATTCCGGATCTTGGCGGGGTGGACGACAACGAGGCATTCAGTGGCTTGGGTAGATCGGTAGGCTCTGATGGTAGCTCGTGCCAGCGTACTGATCTGCCATTCCACGCTCTGGCAAGCTGCCATCCCTCACGCAGCACGGTCAGGCTGGCCGTGCCGTCTTGAGCGCGCGTGACGTCGATGACTACCCGATCGCCCCGTCAATGGCCTTGCCCATCTGCACGAGCGTCAGGCCCAGCACCGCCGTCAGCGCGCACGCGACGAAGCCGAGGCTGCTTTCGGGCACCCACCAGGTCGGCAGCGAGGGGTAGAGCGCTGCGAGCGAGGGGTGGCGTGGCATGACTCCGGCCATCCCTTGGATTGCGGACACGCCGGTGGTGGCGATACGACCACAGAGCCCGACCAGCAAGATCATGGTACTCAGCTGGAACAGGGTACGTCCCAGCGCGCTCAGGCGGCCGGGCCGGGCAACGAAGAAAGCGATCAACATTTCGTACATGATGGACTCCTGTGTGCTTGTGGCTCCGGACGAGTCGACGGGGCCAGAGTTGCATTGAGGACGTGTAATGTCCGTTTCAGGCCGCGCGCTGCCGTACGGTCATTTCGCGGTCTGCGCCGCAGCCGACTGCCGAACAGATCGGGCAGCCTGTCCGGTGCACCTTCGATATCTGACGCACCATCGCTCCGGCCCGCGGCTTGAGGAAGGTGCGCTGCTCGTAGGCATCGGGCGCTTGTTTGAACAACCCAGTCAGGAACCCGAGCAAGACTTGCATCCCGCGGCCGACAACCTCCATGTTGAAGGCCAGCATCGACGGTTGTGGATCGTCGATGCCCCGCAGGTAGCTACCCTCGCGGTCGCGTTCCGCTCTCGGCACCGATTCCGCGGCGAGCCGTTCGGAGCTGATGTGTCCGCTGCACCAGAGGCAGGGTGTTCCCGGGCGGACGAAGTTGATCCGCCCGATTTCGTTCACTACTGCACCGGCATCTCCGACCGAAAACTGCACGCCGAGATCCAGCAGCGGAATCAGGTACTGCTGGGCCAGCTGATTCAGGTAGGCACGAGAAGTGGTGTTGTCGGTGCAGACCACGATCACGTCACTGCCGACCAGGAACGGCAGCACGGACTCGTGCTCGACGTGCTGCATGAGTGCGTCGACTTCGATATCGTGTGCATGTTCCAGCGCGTAGGAGCGAGCAATGTCCACCTTGCTCCGCACCTTCACGTCGTCGGGTGTGCTGGCCGGAATCCTCGGCAGGTTGGACTCGTCGAGGAGTTCGTCATCGACCAGGACAAGCCTGCGCGCACCGTGGTGCACGAGCGCCGCGGACGTCAGGCTGCCTGTACCGCCAAGCCCGATCACCGCAAACTTCGTGGCGCCCACCATCTGCTGACCGGCTGATCCAAGGAGCATGGCTTGGCGCACGAACTGTTCCTTCGGCGCCAGACACCCGGGGATGAACTCTCGCCAGCGGTCGTCGTCCACGACCACCGCCGAGGTCAGCGCCTCGGCACGGCCGTCTTTCAGGTAGACAAGTCCTGCGCATTCGTCGACGGTTGCGTTCCAGACCAGTGCGATGTGCTCGGGCTGATCGACACGCCGGTGGAAGAAGTCGAAGGACCTGCGGTTGCCCAAGTGATCTGCCGGTGAGAACTCGATGCCGTCGGCAGTCATCGGGTGGAGGTGGGCCATGACGATCACTTTGTTGCCAGTGCGCGCCTGCTGCGCGATGCGGGCCATGGCCAAGGGCGCAACGGACGCGATGTCGTGAGCCTGGGCCGCATAGGCGCCCGGTTCGACTCCGACTACATCGTCCACCAGAAATACAACTCCATGCGCCGACGGTGCTCGGCGGCACAGGAGAAACGCGACACTTTCGGCCGGCATTGCCGCCCGCAGCAGAGCTGCGAGGCGGCGATGGTGACCAATGCGCATGCGAAGCACGTAGTTCATCGCCGCCTCCCCTCACTGGGCTTGGCCCAGTCGCATCCGGGCGAAGCGCAGATGGCTCAAGATGCCATCGGTCGCCGGGTTCCAGCGATGCCCGGGCGGGTAGTGCCAAGAGAAGCGCTGCCACGCGCGGCCCGCATAGGTCTCCAGCAGGTCGGCGCTCTGCGGCTGGCGACCGTCCGCCAGAGCAAGCCCGGGTGTCACCCAGAACATGTCCAGCGCCGCCAGCGGGTAGCCTTGGGGCACCTGCAGCAGGATGTCGGTGCTGGGCCTGTTCCAGTGCGCAGGAAGCTCCAGGCCGCGGGCGATGACGAGGTGGCGGCTGCCCTCGTCGATGCATTCGACGTCGCCGTGGCGCTCTCGCAAGAAACCGATGTCGGCATCCAGCTTCGTTCCGAAACCGACGTTGCCACACGGGCTCGTGTAGAACCGGTCGTCGCCCTGCACGAGGACGCGCATGCCCGGAAGGATCTGCGCGTCGGGGACATCCTTCATTTCGACGAACACGCCGTCCCCAGACTCGAAGCCCGGATCGAGTGTGGCCAACTGTTCGAAGGTCAGCTTCGCCTGATGCAGTGCGCGATCAGCGGGCAGTTGCTGCTCGTTGATTGTGGGCGAGAGCGGCTTTCGCAGGCACGGGTTATCGTCGATCGGCTGTGGCCCGTCGGCGATCGAGAAGCGCTCGCGCCCGTTGATGACGATATAGTCCTCAGGGCGCAAAGGAACATCGCGATCGTCCGCGAGTTCCAGCAGCAGGTGCTGCCGGGCCGGATCGATGCCGGCGAGATTGTAGATTGCGGCGCCAGCGACGAGGCCGCGCGAGACGTTATGGCGGGCGCCCGCCACATGAATTGCAGTGTGCATATCGGTTCCTATGGAACGAGGTCATACCGGCACCCTCGCGAGTGCCATGGATTCCGCTTGACGCTCGGGGCCCCGTACTGCACACTTTTGGCTCTCACACCGGCGTGGCAACACGTCGACCCCAAGGCAAGCATTCGTGCTTGCCTTTTTCTTTACGGGCTCATGGCTGTCCTCCTTCAGTCGAAGAGTCCGACACCGCCGGCTTTGGCGGGGATGACTTTGTCCTTGGTTAGGCGATCCAAGCGGTACGTCGCCGCCTGCACGCTGGTACCACACAACTGCGCGAGGTCGAGCGCGGACGCCACGGATCGGCACGCCGCCAGCGGCATCATTATCGCGACCGTCAGCGCCTTCGCCTGCCACTCGCTGTCCTCGAAAAAGCGGTGCTGCCCGATCGGTCCGCGCTGTAATGTCACGGCGTGTTCCAGCACAATGTGCGAAAGCTCGTGGAACACTGTGCTGCGCGAGAAGACGTTCTCTTTGGTGACGCCGTCATACACATCTTCACGCAACACGATCAGCCGCCTTTCGGGGATGGTAAACGCGGCGCAGTCTTCCAGGCTGGCGGTCTCTTCGGACCGGTATTCGTAGCCTGCCTTGCGAAGCGTGATCTCTAGGGTGCGCCACGCGTCGACGCGATTTCCGCCGGAGCCGGCCACAGTGGGCAGGAGTGGCCTCAGCCGCTCGGCGACGTCTTCGAGCTTGGCGTAGCTCATTGGGGCTACCTTGTAGCCGGACGGTGTCGCGGACCTGGTTTCGTTGCCGAGGATCATTTGCGTTTCCTCTCCGGGTACTTGGAGTCCAGCCAGTCGTTCATCTCCTTGCTCGGCTGGGCGCCGGCTTGCAGCCGGCGCGCGAACGCCGCGACTAGACGGCGCGCGTCAGGCTCAAGGTCGGCCACGTTGACGACCTCCTTTGATCGCTCGGCGGCGTGCCGCAGACTCTGCAGTTCCGCGTCGGTCGCAACTGCGCTGAAGAATTCGATCGCGGCTTTCACGTACTTGTCAGCGAGCGTCTTGTCGCCGTACTCGATGCCGCTCAGGTACGATGAACTGATGCCCATTGCCTCGGCCATGGCCTTCATCGACACGTCGTGGCGCATGCGAAGCATTCGTACCGTCTCTCCGAAAGGGGTTAGCTTCATGGCCTGGTTCTCCTTGACATGGGCCGGGATTCCGGCGGGGGCGTTGTCCTCTCTGGCGAGGTTCTACGCTTAATTGTACACGAATTTGCTAAATAGTGAACGCTACCCCGAAGCTATGTCGATTGGGTGACGCGGGGTTCGGTGGGTTGTCCGCTGCCGGTGCAAATGCTGGGTCCTGGTGCGCCCGTGCGTCTCTCCGCTACGCGGGGCCGGGCTGTCGAGTTGCGCGTCGCGCCACCGGGCCAGCGGACGCCGCGCCAGTCACTGCACTTGGTGGTACGTCAATCGCAGAGGCGCCGCAGCTCGTGATCGTCCGGCGGCTGCGCTGCAACCGCTGCGCCAGGCAAGCTGGCACATCGCCCGCGACGCGGTGCCGCCCGTGGGAGGTGGCAGCCTGTGCGCCAGTAGTCCCACCGTCTGCGAACGACCCCACCCAACTTCCCGTGAGGGAAGGGGGCGGAGCATCGACATGACCCGCTCACAAGAACTCCCCGCTCCAGCTGCCGCCTACACCGCGCTCGAAGCCCGCACGTTCCGCGCCAGCGCCCTAACCCGCGGCCCTTGGGACCCCAACCACCAGCACGCCGGCCCCCCGATCGCCCTGGTCTGCCGCGCCGTCGAGCATACCGCCCACGAGCACGGCCTCACCCACATCGCCCGCCTCACCGCCAACCTGCTGCGCCCCGTCCCGATCGGCGAGCTCATCGTCGAAGTCATGACCGACTACGTCGGCCGAAACGCCGGGCACTTCTCGGCCCACCTGATGGCCGGCAACAAGGACGTGGCGCGCTTCACCGCGCTCGCGCAGCGCGAGTCGCCCGTCGAGTTGTCGCCGGAACTTCCCGGACATCCGTTGCCGATGGCGCCGCTCGCCCCTGAGGCCTCGCCGCCGGCGACCTTTCCGTTCGCTGGCCGGCAGGTGGGCTATGCCGACCTGGTCGAGACGCGTGTCGCGCAAGGAACGTTCTGGAAGGGCCCCTGCGCGATCTGGTTTCGCCTGCGCCATCCGCTGCTGGAGGGCGAGGCGCCGAGCCCCTATCAGCGGGTCGCGGCCGCGGCGGACTCAGGCAACGGCATCAGCGCCGTGCTCGACTATCAGCGCTACAGCTTCGTGAACTCGGACCTCACCATCAACCTGCTGCGGCGGCCGGTCGGCGAGTGGATCTGCCTGGATGCGCGCACCGTGCTGGGGCCGGACGGCGGCGGCCTCGCAGAATCGGCGCTCTACGACGCGCAAGGCCTGATCGGACGCGCGACGCAGAGCCTCGCGGTGCGTCTGCGATCGTCCTGAGCCATGCGGGACACGGAAGACGCTCCGCTCTACGACCGCTTCGGTTGGCAATCGAGCCTCGAGGCTTTCTCGCGCTCCGAGCCGCGGGTGGTGCGGCTTCGGCTGCAGAAGTTCGTCACCGATGCCTCGGCCGAGCAGATCCGCGCCTGGGATCAGTCCATCCTGTGGCTTCAACGCGAGTGCCGCGAGCTCGAAGTGCGCGACGTCGGCGCTCGCGAATACACGGCAATCCTCGAGTACGAGTTGCCTCGCGACTCGCGCCGACCCGACGTCATCGTGCTGGAGCGCGGCTGCGTCGCGGTGCTCGAGCTGAAGGGCGCGCTTCACGCTTCCCAGGCGGCGATCGACCAGACCATGGGCTACGCCCGAGACTTGCGCGCCTACCATGCGGCCTGCGCCGATCGCTCGGTGACGCCCGCCCTGTTGGTGCGCGGCGGCGGGCCGACGCCCGTCGAGCGCGATGGCGTCTACGTGGTCGGCCCCGAGGGTCTCGATGCGCTGCTCGAGTCGCTGTCGGCCGACGGCGCGCCGATCGTCGATGCCGAGGAGTTCCTGGCGCTCGACGCCTACGCGCCGTTGCCGACCATCGTGCAGGCGGCGCGTGAACTGTTCCACCGGCGCGAGCTGCCGATGATCAAGCGGGCGCGGGCCGCGACCGATCCTGCGCTGCGCTACATCTCCGAGATCGCTCGCGAAGCGGCGCGCACGCGCACGCGCCACCTCGTGCTGTTGAGCGGCGTGCCCGGGTCGGGCAAGACGCTGGTCGGTCTGCAGCTGGTTCACGCGCATTGGCTGGACGAGATCTCGGTGCCGCGGGCGAACGGCCGGATGATGCCGCCCGCGGTGTACCTCTCCGGGAACGGCCCGCTGGTGCAGGTCTTGCAGCACGCGCTGCAGGATGCGGGCGGCGGAGGCCGGACCTTCGTCCAGGCGATCAAGGAGTACGTGCGACAGCACTCGCGGCCCGGCCGTCCGGTGCCGCCCGAGCACCTGATCGTCTTCGACGAGGCGCAGCGCGCCCACGACGCCGAGCGGGTCGCGCACGTTCACGGCAGCGAAGTCGGGCTCTCGGAGCCCGAGCACCTGATCGAGTTCTGCGAGCGCATCCCGGAGTGGTGCGTGCTGGTCGCGCTGATCGGCAACGGGCAGGCCATCCACGTCGGCGAGGAGGGCGGCATCCCGCTCTGGCATGAGGCGGTGCGCCGCTCCCCGCGTGCGGCGCACTGGACGATCCACGGCGCTCCCGCCTTCGCCGAGGTCTTTCGCGACCTGCAGGGCGCGACCCGCTGGCATTCGACGCTCAGCCTGGACACCGAGATCCGCTTTCACCTGACCCCGCGCGTGCATCAGTTCGTCGCAGGTCTGCTGGACGGCCTGGCGCCCGGCACGCTGCGCAGCTGGGCCGACGAGTTGCACGACGGCGGCCATCGCTTCCTGGTGACGCGCGATCTCGAGTCGGCGCGCTCGTACCTGCGGGAGCGATACTCGGATGCGCGCTTCGCCCGCTACGGGATCGTCGCGTCGTCGAAGGACAAGTGGTTGCCGAAGCACGGCGTGGACAACACCTTCCAGACGACGAAGCAGTTGCGGGTCGGGCCCTGGTACAACGCCGACCCCTCGGATTCGCAGTCGTGCTGCCGCTTGCAGACGGTGGCGACCGAGTTCTCGTCGCAGGGACTCGAGCTCGATTGCGCGCTGCTCGCGTGGGGGTCCGACCTGCTGTGGACCGACGGCAGATGGTCGATCGAGTTCGCCGGCACGAACCGGCCGCGACTGAAGGATCCGCTGACGGTGCGCAAGAACGTCTATCGCGTGCTGCTGACGCGCGGGCGCGACGGGACGGTGGTGTTCGTGCCGCCCGAGGCGAGGATGGACGCGACGTACGGGCGGCTGCTGGCGGTGGGGGTGCGGGAGCTTCGCAGCGGCGAGGGCACGGGTAAAAGCTATATCGCGCGTACACCGTCAACCCCGGAACCAGAGCACCCGCAATCATGAGAGAAGTCATCCGCCCGAGAGCAGTGGCGTCCGCAACGACCGGCGAACCGGTCTCCTCGACCATCGACGTCCGCACGATCGCGCCGAACGAGCGTCACGACCTGATCTTCTCCTCCTTCAACGCCCTGCGGCAGGGCGCTGCGCTGGAGCTGGTCAGCGATCACGAGCCGGCGCCGCTGTACCGCCAGTTCAAGTCGAATTACCACGGCCTCTTCACGTGGGACTACCTCGAGCAGGGGCCGGATCTCTGGCGCGTGCGGATCGGCAAGGCTCCCGGCAACTGCTGCGGCAGCTGCAGCTGATTGGCGAGCGCGGGTTCGAGAACCTCAGGGGCTCCCGAAAAGTCCGCGAGCGGAAAGCTGACGTTGCGCGTTTCGCGCGGCATTCACGCCGCCTTGCACGCGCCGGACCGATCCCTATCGGTCGCTTGGTCCATCGACCACCGGATGGCTCGTCCGTTGGTGCAATGGTCTCGAGGGGGGCCGGGTCCGTATGATCCGTCGCCGGTGGTGCGCCTGGCGCGGATGATTGCATTTTCCTTTAGTAGTGCTAGCATACGAACGTGAACAGCAGGCAGCGTCGTACGCTGAATGCCATCTGGTCGGATCCGGCCAATGGCAACATCGAGTGGGCGCGAATCGAGTCGCTACTCGTCTCGCTCGGGTGCCGAATCGTCGAGGGGCCCGGTTCCTCGGTCACGTTCGAATGGCAAGGGGCGCGAGCGACCTTCCACCGACCGCACCCCGGAAAGGAGGCGCTCCGATACCGAGTGAGAGCCGTGCGCGAGTTCCTGCTCCGAATGGGAGTCAGCCAATGACCAATACGATGAGCTACCGGGGTTACGTCGCCAGCATGACTTTCGACGCTGAAGACAGGGTCATTGTCGGCCGGGTTCTCGACGTCGAAGACGTCATCACTTTCCACGGGGAGTCCGTGGCCGACTTCGAAGCGAACTTCCACATGGTCGTCGACGACTACATCGCCGCCTGCGAGAGTCTCGGTGGCGTTCCCGAGAAGCCCGCCAGCGGGAAGCTCATGTTGCGCGTTGCGCCTGGCGTTCACGCTGCCGCGCTGAAGGCCGCGGCACGCCGCGGCATCAGTCTCAACAAGTGGGCCGAGGAAGTGCTGAGCGTTGCGAGCCGGCGAAGCGCGACTGTTCGAGCGCCGCAGGCGAAGCCCGACCGGCCGCAGAGGCCGGCGCTCGGCGGCCCTCGGTCTTCGCGCGCCGCCTAGCGTCGAGGTCGCGCGAGCCCGGCCCCGGGGACTCCAAGCGGTGCTTGCCGTGGGCATGCAAGAGTTTCGGCAGAGGGAGGCCGCCTGACGGCTTGCGACATCTGCTTCGGCCGCTCGTTCGACAGACGCCTGTTTCGACCGGCGAGGATTCGATTTCGCCTATGCGCTGAACGTGTTCCTCGACCCCCATCGCCTGGTCGCGCTGGATGACCGATGGGAATACGGTGAAGAGCGGCATCGCTTGCTCGGGAAGATCGAAGGGCGGGTGTACTGCCTGGCCTTCACCGTTCGGGGCGAGCGAATCCGAATCATCTCGGCTCGGAAGGCGAACCGCCGCGAGGCCGAAAGATATGAAGGCAGTGCGAGTAAAGGTCGACCTGAGCCGCCCGGCGACGCTGCCGAAGGGCAGGATCGACCGCCGCAAGCTGGATGCGACGACTGAAGCCGAACTTGCCGTCCAGCAGGCGCAGGACGATGCCTGGGGTTTCATCGACAAGCGCAAGATGCGGGCGTACGACGCGCTGTGCCTCGCTCCGGTGCCCGAGTACGACGCGCAAAGGATCCGGGAGCTGCGCGAGAGTCTGCACCTGAGCCAGTCCGTTCTGGCGGCGGTCCTCAACACCAGCGTCTCCACCGTTCGCAAGCGGGAGATCGGCGACAAGAAGCCCTGACCTGCCCGTGAAATTTCGAGCCACTCGTTACTTGAGGATGGCTCCCGGGTTGATGGAATCGTGATGTCGTCGGAATTCTATCGGCGTGCGGTACTCAAGGCTCGAGTGCGGGCGCACGAGGTTGTAGTGCTGGCGCCAAGCCTCGATGACGACCTTCGCTTCACGGCGCGAGCGGAACCACTCCAGGCTCAGGCATTCATCGCGCAGCTTGCCGTTGAAGCTCTCATCGGTGCCGTTCTGCCAAGGCTTGCCGGGATCGATCAGCGCCACCTCGATGTTCGACTCGACGATCCACTGGAGGATCGCGTGGCTGACGAACTCCGGGCCGTTATCCGAGCGCAGGAAGCGCGGCGCACCGCGCTGGCTCACGAGGCGGCTCAGTACCTCGATAACGCGTCCAACGCGGATACTGCCGGCGACGTCGATCGCCAGACACTCGCGCGTGAACTCGTCGACGACGGTCAGGCACTTGAGCTGTTGGCCGTTGGCGCAGGCGTCGAAGACGAAGTCGTACGCCCAGACACTGTTCGGTGCGAAGGGCGACAACGGGCGTGGACGTGAGCCTGCCACTCGCTTTCGAGGACGCCGCCGCGGCAGTTGCAGCTCAGCTGCCTTCCAAAGTCGGTGTGAGCGCTGCCAGCCCATCGTGTGGCCTTCTCGTTTCAGGAAGACCTCAGGCGCTCGACGCCTGCGCGCCCTTGCCGACCATCATGCAGGCGGCGCGTGAACTGTTCCAACAGCTGCCGGGCAGCAGCTTGCTGGAGCTCAGGCCGGCGCGTCGGACGAAATGATCCAGATCACTTTCGAGTGTGCTGCGGCAAGATTCCGGAACCAGTGAGGCTGGCTGCTGTCGAACTGGAAGCTGTCGCCTTCCTCGAGAGTGCAGGTCCGCTCTCCGACGGTCAACTCGAAACGCCCCTCCAGCACCAGTCCGGCTTTCTCGCCGTTGCGTGTCCATGGCTCCGGGCCCGAGCCGCCACCCGGTTCGATCACCAGCATGATGACTTCGAGGCTCGAATGCCCGGGCGGCGACAGCAACTCCTTGACCAAGCCCAGCTTCTCGAATTGAAGCCGGGACCGCTGGTCGCCTCGGACAACGAGATCATCCCGGACGCTTCGCGTCTCGCCGCGGACGAAGAAACTGGCGAGTGGTACGCCCAATGCGATACGAAGTCGTTCGAGCGTCTTGAGCGAGGGTGAGGTCTGGCCGCGCTCGATATGGCTGAGCATGGCGACCGAAACCTGGGAAAGCAGCGACAGCTCGGCGAGCGTCATCGCCTTCTCGCTCCGGAGCTCCCGCAACCTCGACCCCAGGTCGTCGAGTGCGAGTGAATCGGTCGCTTCATCCGGCTTCATTCGTTCGATCCGCTCCGGGAAATGATCGGCTGGCCGAGGGCTCGGGCGCAGGCCTGCACTGCCTTGCGATTGTACCGATCAGGCTCAGGGATTTCACTGAAGATGAAATATTAGGGCTTGCGCTGCCTATTTACACCCTCGAATTTCAATGAGATGATAATTTTTGTCGGCCGCTGAATCGGCAACAGACCGTCGCTTCTGCGTCTTGCACCCCGTCCGGGGGCTCTGCCCAGTCGCAACGCCATGCAGCATCGATGAGGACAGCAAATGACCGAGATGGTGCATTCATCGACAAATGGAGGAACAGTGGGGCACATCCATCGGCTCGAATCAGGCAGGCGCCTCAGCGAAATCCTCGTCCACGACGGCCGCGCCTTCGTCAGCGGCCAGACCGCGGATGATCCCAGCCAATGCATTCGCGGGCAGACACGCCAGGTCCTGGGGAGCATCGACCGTCTGTTGCGTCTGGCCGGTACCGATCGAACCAGGGTGCTCTTCGCGAACATCTGGTTACGCGACCTGAGTGACTTCGACGCAATGAACGAGATCTGGGAGGACTGGATTCCGGAGGGTTGTGCCCCCGCGCGGGCGACCGTTGCTGCGGACCTGTTGGGTGGCGACGGCGTCAGGATAGAAATCGCGCTGCAGGCGGCGGTCTAGCCAACTATCGAGGAGGTGGCAAATGAGGCACATGCGAGGATTTGGCCGGTTGGCCCGGCTTCTGGGGTTTGCAGCGTTCGTCGCAATTGCGGCGCCGCTGTCGAACGCAACCGCACAGCAGCGTGGGGGAACGCTGATCATCACGACCACGCCGGAGCCGGCAGTCATTACGAACGCGTTCTCCTCCGCTCCGGTGACCAACGAGGTGGGCACGAAGATCTTCGATGGCCTGCTCGAGTACGACATGGACCTGAAGCCGATTCCGTCGCTTGCGGAATCGTGGACGGTGAGTCCGGATGGCAAGACGGTGACCTTCCGCTTGCGCAAAGGTGTTACGTGGCACGACGGCAAACCTTTCACCAGCGCGGACGTACAGTTCTCGCTGCTCAAGGTCGTGCGGGAATACCATCCGCGCGGCCCCGGCAACCTGGGCGCGATCGCCGCGATCGACACGCCTGATGCGCACACCGCGGTTGTCCGCCTGGCGCACCCCTATCCGCCGATGATGAAGGGATTGTCCAGCCTGGAGGTGCCGATCCTGCCGAAACACGTGTACGACGGCACCGACTTTCGCAACAACCCGGCCATGAACGCCCCGATCGGAACGGGGCCGTTCAAGTTTTCCAAGTGGGAGAAAGGAAGCTTCATCCAGCTCGAGCGCAACGAGAAGTACTGGCGCGAAGGGCGCCCCTATCTCGATCGGCTGATCTTCCGCTTCATCGCCGACGCTTCGACTCGCGCGGCGGCGATCGAGAAGGGCGAGGTGCACGTAGCCACGTTCGGAACCATCAACCCCGTGGAGATGCGGCGTCTGGAGAAGCTGCCCCACCTCGAGATCGCCGCCGGGGGCTACGAGGCGCTCGCGCCCGTGATGCTGATCGAGCTCAATACGATTCGCCCGCCGCTCGATGACAAGCGCGTTCGCCAGGCGATTGCCTATGCGATCGACCGGAAGTTCATTCTGGAGAACATCTGGTACGGATTCGGGAAGCCGGCGATCGGACCGATTTCGTCGGTCTATTCGGGTTCGGGTCTGTATACCGCGGACGGCGTGCGCCGCTACGATGTCAAGGATCGCCTGGAGATCGCCAATCGGCTGCTCGACGAGGCGGGCCTCAAGCGCGGCGCCGACGGCATGCGATTCAAGATGGTTCACGACGTCGGCCCCTTCGGGGAGGACTGGCGGCGGATGGGCGAGTACATCAAGCAGGCGCTGGCCCGCGTGGGTATCGACGTGACCATTCGCAGTAACGACTCGCCTACCTACATGCGCCAGGTCTTCACCGATCATGACTTCTTCATGGCGTCCGGATGGTTCATCGGCATGGCGGATCCGACGCTCGGCGTTCAGCGCCAGTACTGGTCCAAGAACATCAAGCCGGGGACGCCGTTCAACAACACCACCCGATACAGCAATCCCGAGGTGGACAAGTTGTGGGAGGCCGCCCAAACCGAACTCGATCCGCAGCGGCGCGCGAAGCTCTTTCACGATATCCAGCGTCAGATCGTGGACGACAGCCCCGTCATCTGGCTCATCGAAATGGCGCTCGTGGCGGTCCAGAACACCAAGGTCCAGAGCCTGATCACCACGCCGCTCGGAATCCGGGGCGGGCTGTACGACACCTGGCTCAAGCCGTAATACCGTTCGCCGGCGCTCGGGGCACCGATACCCGTGCCCCGGTGAGCGCCGCTCGCTGGAGAACGCTCATGTGGAAAGCCCGCGCCGGATACATTCTCAGGCGCTTGCTCCACGGTGTCCCGATCGTGCTAGCGATCGTCGTCGCCAATTTCTTCCTGATTCGGCTTGCTCCCGGCGATGCGGCTCAAGTCCTGGCGGGGGAGGCGGGTGCTGCGACCGAGCAATACATGCAGCAGATCCGCAGCCAGTTTGGCCTCGATCGCCCACTGGCCGTGCAGTTCTTCAGTTACATGAAGAACATTCTCGTCTTCGATCTCGGCTATTCGTTCCGACATGGCCGAACCGTGGCGAGCCTGATTCTCGAGCGTCTGGGGGCGACCGCCCTGCTGATGTCCGTGTCGATGGTTCTGTCCATCGGAATGGGGGTCCTGCTCGGAACGATCGCGGCGCGGCGAAACCGCAGCCTGGCTGCTGCCTCCATCATGCTGATCGCCATCGTCTCGTACGCGACGCCGTTGTTCTGGGTCGGGCTGATGCTGATCATCGTCTTCTCGATCAACCTCGGGTGGTTTCCGACGAGCGGGCTGGCGACCGTCGGCCTGGACGCTACCGGCCTGGCCTATGCAACGGACGTGGCCCATCACCTGGTGCTGCCGGCAATCACCCTGTCGTTCTTCTACATGGCGCTGTACACGCGGTTGATGCGGGCGTCGATGCTGGAGACCTTGAGGATGGATTTCGTTCGGACCGCGCATGCCAAGGGGCTATCGGAACGAAAGATCGTCCGCCGGCACGTGCTTCGAAACGCAATCCTGCCGGTGTTCACGATGGCGGGAGTACAGGTCTCGGGCATGCTCGGAGGCTCGGTGATCGTGGAATCGGTGTTCGGGTGGCCCGGCCTGGGGCTGCTTGCATTCGAGGCGCTGTTCGCGCGGGATCTCAACCTGCTTCTCGGCATCTTCTTCCTGAGCTCGATTCTCGTGGTGATCACCAATGCGCTCGTCGATCTCGCGTACACCGTGATCGATCCGAGGATCGAGTTGGCCAGGAGTCGCGGCAATGCCTGAGTCGACCGGCCTCGCCGGTGCCGCCTGGGGTCGGTTCTGGCGGAACCCCGGCGCCCTCGTCGGCATGACGATCCTGGGGTGCGTCGTCATGCTGGCCGTCGCTGCGCCCGTCCTGTATCCCGACGACCCTTTTCAGATGGTCGGGAGGCCGTTCGCCCGGCCGTTCGAGGAGTTCCTGTTCGGCACCGACATGCTGGGGCGCGACATTGCGGCAGGGATTGTGCACGGCGCCCGCATCTCGCTACTGGTCGGAGTCGTGGCGACGCTGGTGATCGTCATCCTCGGCACTCTGGTGGGCGGCATTTCGGGCTACTACGGCGGGCGCGTCGACACCGTGCTGATGCGCGTCACCGAGTTCTTCCAGACCATTCCGACCTTCATCGGCGCAATCGTCATCGTGGCGGTACTCCAGCCGAGCCTGGTGAACGTCATCGGGGCGATTGCGGTGGTGTCGTGGGCGCCGCTGGCGCGGCTCGTGCGCGGAGAGGTGATCGGCGTCAAGAACCGGGAGTTCGTTCAGTCGTGCGTGGCGCTGGGGATGAGCGACTCGAGGATCATCGTCGTCCAGATCCTGCCCAATGTGCTCTCGACGATCGTCGTGGCGGGCTCGCTGATGGTGGCCACGGCCATTCTGTTCGAGTCCGGGCTCTCGTTTCTCGGGCTGGGCGACCCCAACGTGATGACCTGGGGATTCATGATCGGCGCCGGGAGGTCGGCCATGCGGACCGCATGGTGGATGGTGACGATTCCGGGCATCGCGATCCTGCTCACCGTGCTGGCCATCAATCTGGTCGGCGACGCGCTCAACGAGGCTCTCAATCCGAGGCTCAAGACGTGACGCGGGCGAGCAGCGTGTTGAGCGTGCGGAAGCTGCGGACCGAATTCCGGTCCGGTACTTCGAACTGGTACTCCGTCGTCCACGACCTGGATCTCGAGCTGATGGCTGGCGAGACGCTTGCCGTCGTCGGGGAATCGGGTTGCGGGAAGAGCATGCTCGCCTACTCGATCATGCGGCTCGTTCCACAGCCCGCCGGAAGGATCGGCGGAGGGCAGGTCTGGCTTGCAGGGAGGGAGCTGCTGGGACTGCCCGAGCGGGAAATGCGCGCGATCCGCGGTCGGGACCTGTCGATGATCTTCCAGGAGCCCATGACCAGCCTGAATCCGCTGATGACCGTTGGCCGACAGGTGGTCGAGAGCATCGTCGAGCACGAGCGGTGCTCTCCGGCGCAAGCCGTGCGGCGAGCCGTCGAACTGCTGGAGCTGGTGGGCATCCCGGAGGCCGGGAAGCGATACGAACAGTATCCGCATCATCTCTCGGGCGGAATGCGCCAGCGGGTCATGATCGCGATCGCGCTCGCCTGCAAGCCGAAGGTGCTCGTTGCCGACGAACCGACCACCGCCCTCGACGTGACGATTCAAGCCCAGGTCCTGGCCTTGATCGATCGCCTGAAGCGCGAACTCGGAATGGGCGTGATTCTGATCACACACGACCTCGGGGTCGTCGCGGAGTGGGCTCAGCGGGTGATGGTCATGTACGCCGGCAGAAAGGTCGAGGAGGCGGATGTCGAGTCGTTCTTCCGCGCGCCGATACACCCTTATAGCCGCGCACTGATGGCCAGCGTTCCCCGCCCTGAACTTGCGGCATCGGGCCAGAGCCACGAACTCGCCGAAATACCAGGTACCGTTCCCCCACTCGACAAGATGGGGCCGGGCTGCGCCTTTGCCACGCGCTGTGAATACACGCGCGAGGCATGTCGAACGGCAGAGCCTGCGCTTCGCCCACTGGGCTCCGGTCGTGTGGTTGCATGCGTACGCGCAGAGGACTTCGCGCCATGAGCCGCGATCGCGACTTGCTGTCGGTCACGGGGTTGGTGAAGCACCATCACAGCACGGGCGGCAAGGTCCGTGCGGTCGATTCGGTCTCGTTTCGCGTCGCAACCGGAGAAACGCTCGGCCTGGTCGGGGAATCCGGTTGTGGGAAGTCCACGCTCGGTAGGACGCTGATCAGGCTTCACGAGCCCGACGAGGGTTCCATCGTCTTCGACGGTATGGACATCACGCATCTCGGAAGGCGCGCCTTGCGGCCGGTACGGCGCCACCTCCAGATGGTGTTTCAGGATCCGTATGCGTCGTTGAACCCGCGACGCAGCATCGAGCAGATCCTTGCCGAGCCGTTCGAGGTTCACGCGGTCGGCGATCGACTCGATCGACGCGAACGGGTTCGCGCTCTGCTCGCACGAGTGGGTCTTCGCCAGGATCATGCTGGACGGCATCCGCATGAGTTCTCGGGGGGGCAGCGGCAGAGAATCGCCATCGCACGGGCAATCGCCCTCGAGCCCAAGCTGATCGTCTGCGATGAGCCGGTTTCTGCGCTCGATGTTTCGATCCAGGCCCAGATCATCAACCTGCTCCGCAGGCTTCAGAGAGAAAGCGGGCTGTCGTACGTGTTCATTTCGCACGACCTGTCCGTCATCGGTCATCTGGCCGACCGGATTGCCGTGATGTATCTCGGCGAGATCGTCGAGATTGCGTCACGATCCGCCTTGTGGCGTGAGCCCTTGCACCCGTACTCACAGGTGTTGTTCTCGGCCATCCCGATTCCCGCTGCGCCGAGCCAGCCGCGTCGACATCGCGTCGCAATGGTCGGTGAGCCTCCGAGTCCGATCGACCCTCCCAGCGGCTGTCGATTCCACACGCGGTGTCCGTACGCGATGCCCCGGTGTCGTGAGGAGACGCCTCGCCTGGGCACGCTCAGCGACGGCGACGACGCGCAGAGAAGGATTGCCTGTCATCTGTATGAGGTCGAGTGAATGACGAGCCCCGAATTCGAGTCACCGCGCCACGGCATCGGCCAGTCGGTTCGCCGGCGCGAGGACATCCGCTTCATCCAGGGCAAGGGGCGCTATGTCGACGATCTCGGGCAACCGGAGGACTTGCGCGCCTGGTTCGTTCGCAGCATGCACGCGCATGCACGCATCGTGTCGATCGATGTTTCGGCCGCAATCGCGGCCCCTGGCGTCCGGGCGGTGTTCACCGGCAAGGATCTGCTCGCAGCCGGCGTACGGAGCATCCCTTGCGGTTGGGTGGTACGAAACCGCGACGGGACCCCCATGGCGGAGCCACCTCATCATCCGCTGTGCATCGATCGTGTCCGTCATGTCGGTGATCCCGTCGCGCTCGTTGTGGCGGATTCGCTGCTCGAGGCGAAGGATGCCGGCGAACTGGTCGAGATCGACTACGAACCGCTACCCGCTGTCGTGGCGACGAGCGAGGCTCCGGGGCCCGACGCCGCCCAGGTGTGGGACGAAGCGCCCGGAAACCTGTGCGCAGACTGGGAGATCGGAGACCGAAAGGCCGTGGAGGCTGCTCTCGGGGGTGCCGCCCACATCGTCGAAATCGAGCTGATCAACAACCGCCTGGTCGCCAATCCGATGGAGCCGCGCGCCGCGCGCGCCCACCGCGACCCCGCAACCAATCGATATACCCTCTACACAACCAGTCAGAATCCGCACACCATCAAGTCGATGCTTTGCGGCAGCGTCCTGGGCATTCCCGACGACCAGCTCCGCGTGATCGCCCCGGACGTGGGCGGCGGCTTCGGCACGAAGATCTTCCTGTATCCGGAGGAGGCAGCGATTACCTGGGCCGCCGGACGCGTGGACAGGGCGATTCGCTGGAGCGCCGAGCGCGGCGAGGGTTTCCTCACCGATGCACAAGGAAGGGATCACGTCACCAGGGCGAAGCTCGGAGTCGACCACGAGGGCCGCTTCCTGGCGCTGTCGGTCCAGACACTGGCGAACGTCGGCGCTTACCTGTCACAAGGCGCCGCCGCGATTCCGACGTTCTACTACGCGCAGCTTCTGTCCGGCGTGTACCGGATTCCGGCAATCCACTGCGGCGTTCGACTCGTCTTCACGAATACCGCGCCGGTGGACGCATACCGTGGCGCGGGTAGACCGGAGGCCACCTACGTTCTCGAAAGGCTCGTCGACGAGGTCGCGGTTGCCACCGGCATCGACCGCGTAGTGCTGCGCCGACTGAACTTCATCCCTCCCGATGCGTTCCCGTACGAAACGCCGTTGGGCCTGACCTACGATTCGGGCGACCATCACGCGACCCTCGAAATTGCGCTCGCCGCAATCGACCACGAGCACTTCGCGAGCCGTCGGGTCGAATCCGGGCGCCGGGGCAAGCTGCGTGGGCTGGGCATCTCCACATACGTCGAGATCGCCGGCGGAGTTCCGTCGCGGGTGGTCGCTGAACTCGGCGCACGGGGATCTCGCTTCGAGGCCGCCGAGGTCCGGGTGCATCCGTCGGGAGCGGTCACGGTCTACTGTGGCACGCACAGCCAGGGGCAAGGCCATGAGACGACGTTTGCGCAGATCGTGAGCGAAAGGCTCGGCGTCGACTACGAATGCGTGACCCTGGTGCAAGGTGATACCGATCAGGTTCGATACGGTCGCGGGACGGCGGCATCGCGCTCCCTGGTCGTTGGCGGTTCTGCAGTGATCAAGGCGCTCGACAAGATCGTCGACAAGGGCAAGCGAATCGCAGCACATGTTCTCGAAGCCCATCCAGGAGATATCGAATTCCGCGACGGCGCGTTCGGTGTGCTGGGAACCGATCGCCGGGTCGGATTCGCGGAGATCGCGCGAAGGGCCTACACGGCGGCCGACTTCCCGGCCGACGAGATCGAACCGGGCCTGGACGAGATTGCCTTTTACGATCCGGTCAACTGGAGCTACCCGGGCGGTTGCCATGTCTGTGAACTCGAAATCGACCCCGAGACCGGCGTGGTGACACTGGATCGAATCGTCGCGGTCGACGACGTGGGCACAGTGATCAACCCGATGATCGTCGAAGGGCAGATCCAGGGTGGCCTTGCACAGGCCGTGGGGCAAGCGCTGATGGAGAACTGCGTCTACGACGAAGGATCGGGCCAACTCCTGACCGGCTCCTTCATGGACTACGCGATGCCCCGTGCGGCGGATCTTCCGGCTCTCGAAGTCATGACCCACGAGACGCCGTGCACGCACAACCCCCTGGGGGCGAAAGGGTGCGCCGAGGTCGGCTCCGTTGGCTTGCCGCCTGCGATCATGAATGCGGTGCTCGATGCGTTGCGGCCATTGGGCGTTCGGACGTTGGACATGCCGGCTACGTCGGAACGCGTCTGGCAGGCAATCAGGGATGCTGCCCGTGGAGGATAGGAGGGCGTGCCTCCGGCCGTCGCGCCGGCCACTTCTCCGCGCACCTGATCGAGTTCTGCGAGCGCATCCCGGAGTGGTGCGCACTGGTCGCGCCGGTCGGCAACGGGCAGGCCATCCACGTCGGCGAGGAGGACGACATCCGGCTCTGGTACGAGGCGGCGCGCCGCTCCCCGCGTGCGGCGGACTGGAGTCGGCGCGCTCGTGCCTGCGGGAGCGATACGCGGATGCACGCCTTGCCCGCCACGGGAGCGTCGCGTCGTCGAAGGACAAGTGGTTGCCGAGGCACGGCGTGGACAACACCTTCCAGACGACGACGCAGTGGCGCGTCGGGCCCCGGTACAACGCCGACCCCTCGGATTCGTAGTCGTGCTGCCGCTTGCCGAGGGTGGCGGGCGCACGGGGAAAAGCTATACTACGTATACATCTTCAACACCGAAGCCGGACCTCGAGCAGGGGCCGGATCTCTGGCGCGTGCGGATCGGCAAGGCTCCGGGCAACTGCTGCGGCAGCTGCAGCTGATTGGCGAGGGCGGGTTCGCGCTCCGGCACGCTGCGCACTCGGGCCGACGAGCTGCGCGATGGCGGCCACTGCTTGCTGGTGACGCGCTCGCGCCGGTCGATGCGTCGACAGTCAGGCCTGGCGTCCGGCGCAAGCTGACGATCGTTCGAGTCGAGCTGTTGCGCGTCGGCTCGAGTGAAGGTTATCCGTCACTTGCGATCTCGCCAATAAGTTGGCCTGCGCTTGAAATGCGCGATCGCGAGGACGACCAGCTCGGTCGGCTCGACGCGATACACGACCGAGAACGGAAATCCCCTGGGAAAGACACGTCGTGTACGCAGCCTCCAGCTCGACCCGAGCTTCGGGTGCGCGGCCGCAAGGATCGTTGCTACTTCAACGGACTGACGGAACCGATGCCCGAGCCCGTCTTGTTGCGCTT